>NZ_JBIWKR010000002.1:465414-843804 GCF_044765765.1 Streptomyces sp. NPDC102402 | reverse complement strand
CCCCCCGCGCCCCCCCCCGGGGGGGGGGGGGGGGGGGGGGCGCCCCCCCCCCCCGGGGGGGGGCGCCGGCGGCCGCCCCCCCCCCCCCCCCCCCCCCCCCCCCCCACCTCTCCTCCTTCGGACCTGCTCCCGATGCTTCCCTCGGTGGGGTTCACAGAGGCCCAGGAGGGTTGTATTCCGCAGGCCCCGGGTAAGACGGCCTACGACCGACCGACCGCCACGCAATCAAGCGAGGTGACCCTTCTGTGCTCTGGGAATCCATCAGCTCCGTCGTGCTCGGACTCGCCCTCTCCTGGGTCGCGCTCCACTCTCTGCCCGGCCGGCTCCCGTCGTCCCGCGTGGTGTTCGCCACGGGTGGCCTGGGCGCCCTGTTCGGCGCGTATCTGACCCATTCGACGCTGGGCTCCGGCCATCTCCTGGCGACGCCCACGGGCGCCGTGCTCGTCGGGGCGGTGACGCTCTCCCTGCTGATCCGCCCGCGCGGCCGCCGGCCGGTGCCGCGATCGGCGGCGGCCCAGTAGGGCCCGCCGCCCGCGGCGCTCCGCTCAGGCCGCGAGACCGAGCGCGGCCATCCGCTTGGTGTGCGCCTCGGTGATCCGGGAGAACATCCTGCCGACCTCCGCGAGGTCGAAGCCGTCCGCCACGCCGCCGACGAGCATGGTGGACAGGGCGTCGCGGTCCGCGACCACCCTCTGCGCCTGCGAGAGCGCCTCGCCCATCAGCCGGCGCGCCCACAGGGCGAGCCTGCCTCCGACGCGGGGCTCCGCCTCGATGGCGGCCCGCACCTTCTCGACGGCGAAGTTCCCGTGGCCGGTGTCGTCGAGCACGGAGAGGACCAGGGAGCGGGTGTCCGTGTCGAGGCGGGCGGCGATCTCACGGTAGAAGTCACTGGCGATCGAGTCGCCGACGTACGCCTTGACCAGGCCCTCGAGCCAGTCCGACGGGGCCGTCTGCCGGTGGAAGTCGTCCAGGGCCTTGGCGAACGGCTCCATGGCCGCGGTCGGTGCCTCGTCGACGGCCGTGAGCCGGTCGGTGAGCTGCTCGAAATGGTGGAATTCGGCGGACGCCATCTTCGCCAGGGCCGCCTTGTCACCGAGTGTCGGCGCGAGTTTCGCGTCCTCCGCGAGCCGCTCGAAGGCCGCGAGTTCCCCGTAGGCGAGCGCCCCGAGCAGATCCACGACCGCGGCGCGGTACTGCGGGTCGGCGGAGGCGGTGGCCCAGTCCTGGGCCGCGATCCCGGTCGGTGCGGGGGCTTCGTCGGATACTTCAGTGGCGTTGTCAGGCGTCTCCATGGAGCGCAGAATAGCCCGCCCCGCCAGGGACGGACGGGCCCGGCCGGTAGGAGACATCACACCGTTCCGATGAATTCGCCCAACACGCATGCGCGAATCCGGGGTACAGTGGTATTGCGCTTACTGAGCATTTGCTGTGCCAGGAGCGCGACATTGAATGAGGATGCCCGGTCGGTGGCCCGATCGGCTCCGACCCGACAGCCCTCCACGCGGGGCGTACTCCACGTACGACCGCAGATGAGGGGCCCCCTCAGCGGCACGAGCGCTCGAGCGACGGCAGTGGTCCCGCGCCACCCGGCCCATCCACGGCCGGATGACCAACCCCGGCACGGTACGACCCCCAGCGTTCGCCTCGGGCCGCGTCTCACAGAAGAGGCAGCACCCTGACTACGTTCCGCGACCTCGGAATCCTTCCCGAGACGGCCGAAGCCCTCGAGGCGGTCGGCATCACGTCCCCCTTCCCCATCCAGGAGATGACGCTCCCCGTAGCGCTCTCCGGCTCCGACGTCATCGGCCAGGCCAAGACCGGCACCGGCAAGACGCTCGGCTTCGGTCTTCCGTTGCTGGAGCGCGTGACCGTCCCCGCCGACGTCGAGGCCGGCCGCGCCGCGCCCGAGAAGCTGACGGACGCGCCGCAGGCCCTGATCGTCGTCCCCACCCGTGAGCTCTGCCAGCAGGTCACCAACGACCTCCTGACCGCCGGCAAGGCCCGTAACGTCCGCGTTCTCGCGATCTACGGCGGCCGGGCGTACGAGCCCCAGGTCGAGGCCCTGAAGAAGGGCGTCGACGTGGTCGTCGGCACCCCGGGCCGGCTGCTCGACCTGGCGGGCCAGCGCAAGCTCGACCTCTCGCACATCCGTGTCCTCGTCCTGGACGAGGCCGACGAGATGCTCGACCTGGGCTTCCTGCCCGACGTCGAGCGCATCATCACCATGCTGCCGCCGAAGCGCCAGACGATGCTGTTCTCGGCCACCATGCCCGGTGCCGTCATCAGCCTCGCCCGCCGCTACATGTCGCAGCCCACACACATCAACGCCACGTCGCCCGACGACGAGGGCACGACCGTGAAGAACACGGTCCAGCACGTCTACCGCGCGCACAACATGGACAAGCCGGAGATGGTCTCCCGCATCCTGCAGGCCGAGGGCCGCGGGCTGGCGATGATCTTCTGCCGCACCAAGCGCACGGCCGCCGACATCGCGGAGCAGCTGGAGAAGCGCGGCTTCGCGTCAGGCGCGGTCCACGGCGACCTCGGCCAGGGCGCCCGTGAGCAGGCGCTGCGCGCCTTCCGCAACGGCAAGGTGGACGTCCTCGTCTGCACCGACGTCGCCGCGCGCGGCATCGACGTCGAGGGTGTGACCCATGTCATCAACTACCAGTCGCCGGAGGACGAGAAGACGTACCTCCACCGCATCGGCCGTACCGGCCGCGCGGGTGCCAAGGGCATCGCGATCACGCTGGTCGACTGGGACGACATCCCGCGCTGGCAGCTGATCAACAAGGCCCTGGACCTGAAGTTCCCGGACCCGCCGGAGACGTACTCCACGTCCCCGCACCTGTACGAGGAGCTCAACATCCCGGCCGGCACCAAGGGTGTCCTGCCGCGCACCGAGCGGACCCGTGCGGGTCTGCGCGCGGAGGAGGTCGAGGACCTCGGCGAGACCGGCGGCCGCGGCCGCAAGTCCGCCCCCTCCACCCCCGCTCCCCGCGAGGAACGGGGACCGCGCACACCGCGTCAGCGTCGTCGCACACGCGGCGGCTCCGTCGACGAGGCGGCCGTCACCGTGCCCGCGCCGACGGCCGAGCCGGCCGGTGAGGACTCCTCGGAGCCGCGCACCCCGCGCCGCCGGCGCCGCACCCGCGCCGTCGTCACCGAGGGCGTCGCGGAGGCCGTCGTCGCCGTCGTCGAGACCCCGGCCGCCGCGGCACCCGCGCCCGAGGCCGAGGCCGCGCCGGCCGAGGAGCCGAAGCCGCGCCGCCGCCGCGCGCGGGCGACGGCGACGAAGCCTGCCGTCGCGTCCGTGCCGGTCGCCGAGCCCGTGGTCGACTTCCAGACCGTCGGGATCGCCCCGTCCGCCGCGGAGCCCGTGGCCACCAAGCCGCGCCGCCGCACCCGGGTCGTGAAGCCGGCCGACGAGGTCGACTTCCAGATCGCTCCGGCCTCCGAGCCCGTGACCGAGACCAAGCAGCGCCGCCGCCCCCGTGCCGCCGCGAAGCCGAAGGCCGAGGCGGTCGCCACCGCTGCCACGGCGGTCACCACCGAGGACGCGGCGGAGACCAAGCCGCGCCGCCGTCGGCCGCGCGCCGCGGCAGCGGACAAGGCGGCGGAGATCACCGCCGTGTCCGAGGCCGTGACGGACGGCGAGGCCGCACCCGCGAAGCCGCGCAGGCGCCGTTCCCGCGCGGCGGCGGCCGCCGAGTCGGCCGAGGGCTGATCACCGGCCGCGGTCACGTCCGTACGGCCCCGGTTCCCGCCTCGCGGGGGCCGGGGCCGTACGTCTGCCCGGGCGCGCCCGGGCCCCCGGCGATACGCTCGGCCCCATGAGCCGGCCGCCCACCTTCACCCCACCCCCCTGCGCCCGTTCCCGCGTACTGCGCACCGAGCGCGGGGACTTCGCCGTGCTGGACGCCGCGCCGTCTGCCGGCGCCCACTCCACCGCGCTCCTGCTGCCCGGGTACACCGGCAGCAAGGAGGACTTCATCGTGCTGCTCGAACCCCTCGCCGAAGCCGGCTTCCGCGTGCTGTCCGTCGACGGCCGGGGGCAGTACGAGACCGAGGGGACGAACCGTCAGGAGTCTTACGCTCAGGTGGAGTTGGCGAGGGACGTGCTGGCCCAGGCCGCTGCCGCGAGCGATGGCCCGATGTCCGGCGGCATCCATCTGCTCGGGCACTCCCTGGGCGGCCAGATCGCGCGTGCGGCGGTGCTCATGGATGCGGCCCCCTTCCGTTCGCTGACCCTGATGTCGTCCGGTCCGGCCGAGATCGACCCCGCCCAGCAGAAGAAGGCGCGACTGCTCGGCGACGCGGTGGGGCGCTGGACCATGGACGAGGTCTGGCAGCTGATGCGGGCGATGGACCCGCCCGAGGACGCGGACACGGGTGACGGCGAGGACCTGCGCCGCCGCTGGCTCCGCCACGATCCGGCCCAGCTGATCGCCACGGGCGCGCAGCTGTCGTGCGAACCGGACCGGGTGGCCGAGCTCGCCGCGCTCCCCCTTCCCGTGCATGTGATCTCGGGCGAGCGCGACGACGTCTGGCCGGTACCGCTGCTCGACACGATGGCCGAACGGCTGGGCGCCCGCCGGACGGTGATCGGGGGCGCGGAGCACTCCCCCAACACCGCTCGCCCGGCGGAGACCGCCGCCGCACTCGCCTCGTTCTGGAACGGCGTCTGACGCTCACCCGTGCGGCCGGGCGGCCGGCGTCAGTACTGCGCCTGCAGGTGCTGCCAGAAGCCGTCGCGGAGCGCCCGGCGCAGATGGGCGTGGCCGCGCAGCGAGTGCGACAGGAGCCGCTCGGCCTCGACGAGCAGGTCCTGGTCGACGGATCCCGGCAGGTAGGGATGGCCGGGCAGCAGGTCGGCGAGGGCGTCACGGCCGCGCGTGGAGAGCCAGCCGGCGGCGATCTGGGCGCCGACGAAGCGCACGTCCTCGCGCGCGGGCGCGGGGCCGTCGTCCTCGTACATGGTGACGGAGCGGCGGGTCACGTAGGGGCGGCAGAAGTCGAGGTCGAAGGTGCGCTGGCTGTCGACCTCCCAGAGCAGCGGCTCCGCCTGGTTGCGCCCCTCACCGGCCTCGATGCCCCAGAGGTGGACGCGGGCTCCGTACCCCTGGGCCGCCTCCACGGCCGAGACCAGGTCCTCGTCGCCGCCGACGAGTGCCGCGTCGCTGATGGCGCGGTGCCGGGCGAGCGACTCGAGGTCGGTGCGGATGAGTGAGTCGACGCCCTTCTGCTGGTTGTTGGCGTTGAGATTGCCCAGCCTGACCTTGACGTCGGGGAGTTCGGCGATGGACTGCTGCTCGACGGTGTGGATCCGGCGCCGGGCGCCGTCGTACCAGTACACGCGCAGCAGCCGGCTGTCGGCGAAGATCGTACGGGCCTTGTCGATGAAGGCCTCGATCAGCCCTTCCGCGTCCAGATCGAAGGACCGGCGGTCCTCGGTGCCCGTGACGAGGAGACCGGCCGCCGCGTAGACGTATCCGGCGTCCACGAAGATCGCGTGGGTGGACGGGGTCTTCGACACCTCGGCGAGTACGCGCTGGAGCAGCTCGTTGGTGCGGTCCAGCTGTTCGCGGACGTCCGTCTCCTCGTCCGTCCGCGGGTCCCCGTGTCTCATGCGGACCTCATTGTCCGCGCATGGCTGATTACCGACGGGTACTTAGACATCCAAAAAATTTCCTTAGCGTAGGGAATGTTTGCAGTAAGCAAGTCGTTGTACCCCCTGTGGAGCGCGAGGCGCAGACGCCTTGCGCTCCCCATCCTTGCGGACGGCCAGCCCGTCCTCCCAGTAGTTCTCCAGCAGGAGGATCAGACGAAGGGAAGCCATATGCGCTTCGAGATCATGCGACTCGACGATGTCGACGGTACCGCCGTGGACAGCACCGTCGTGGACGCCGCCTCCGTCAACCGGATCGTGCAGCAGGCCGCGGCAATGGGCCAGCGCATCTACATCCGGCCGGCCGACACGTCGGCTTCGTAACACCTTGCATCGCTTCGCGTCGCCGACTTCGGGCGCATGACGAGCTGAAGACGAAGCGCCCCCGCACGGAAGGCCCGTGCGGGGGCGCTGTGGTGTCCGGGCCCGGAGCCTCAGGAGTTCTGGACGACCTGGGTGACACCGTTGATGATCTGCTGCACGGCGATGGCCGAGAGCATCATTCCGGCCAGCCGGGTCACCAGCACGACGCCTCCGTCCTTGATCACACGGATGATCAGCAGTGAGTACCGCATGGTCACCCAGAGCACGAGATGCATCGCGACGATGGCCGCCCAGACCGAGATCTGGCCACTGGTCCCGTCGGCGTTCTGCACCGCGAGGATCACCGAGACGATCGCACCGGGTCCGGCGAGCAGCGGCATGCCGAGCGGCACGAGGGCGACGTTGACGTCCTTGGTCTGCGTCGGCTCGTCCGTCTTGCCCGTCAGCAGGTCCAGCGCGATGAGCAGCAGGAGGAGCCCGCCCGCGATCATCAGCGCGGGTACGGAGACATGCAGGTAGTCGAGGATCTGCTGGCCGAGCAGGCCGAAGACGGCGATGACGCCGAAGGCGACGGCGACCGCCTGCAGGGCCATCCTGCGCTGCACCTTGGCGGGGCGGCCCGCGGTGAGCGCCAGGAAGATCGGGGTGATTCCGGGCGGGTCCATGATCACGAACAGGGTGAGGAAGAGGGAGCCGAAGACAGCGATGTCGAACACGGTGAGCCTTGCGAGAGATGAGCGGGCCGGACAGGGGGATACGCGCGCGCCGGCACGCCGGAGGGCGTCCGGGCGCACGGGTACGCGACAGGGGGAAGCTCGGGAGGGAGGAGAGGGACCCCGTTACGCAGGGAGCGGTCCGCCGGCGCCCGGCACGGGGAAGGCCCCCGTGGCACGCCGGGTGATCTCGCCGTAGATCTCGGGGTCGGTGGTGTACTCCCCGAGCCGGACGGTCTTGCGGCTGCCGTGGTAGTCGCTGGACCCGGTGGGCAGCAGCCCCAGCTCTCCGGCGAGCCCTCTCAGCCGGGCCCTGGTGGGCTCGTCGTGGTCCATGTGGTCGACCTCGACGCCGTCGAGACCGGCGGCGGCGAGCCGCGCGATCACCGCTTCGGGCACCACCTGGCCGCGCTTGACCGCGAGCGGGTGGGCGAGGACGGTGACGCCGCCGGCGGCCTTGACCAGCCGGATCGCGTCGAGCGGGTCGAGTTCGTGCTTGCCGGCGTAGGCGCGTCCGCCGTCCGCGAGCCAGGCCGGGACGAAGGCGTCGGAGACCGAGCCGACGACGCCGAGTTCCACGAGGGCGCTCGCCACGTGCGGGCGGCCGACCGAGCCGTTCCCGGCGATCCGCGCGACCTGCTCCCAGGTGACCGGGACGCCCAGCTCCTGGAGCTTTCGCACCATGGCCTGCGCCCGCGGCACCCGGTCGTCCCGGACGAGTTCGCGCTCACGTGCGAGTTCGGGTTCGGACGGGTCGAAGAGGTAGGCCAGCATGTGCAGGCCGACGCCGTCGACACGGCAGGAGAGCTCGGCACCGGTGACGAGGGTGAGGCCTTCGGGGAGGGCGGCCACCGCCTCCTCGTGACCACCGACGGTGTCGTGGTCGGTCAGCGCGACGACGTCGAGGCCGGCGGCCGCGGCGTTGGCGACCAGCTCGGCGGGGGTGTCCGTGCCGTCGGAGGCCGTGGAGTGGGTGTGCAGATCGATGCGCACGACGCGTACTCCAGTGCTGGCGGACGGACAGGGGACGGTCAAGGATAACCGCCGGCCGTCACCCGTCCGGCCGCCCTCAGGGCCTGCTGAGCAGCCTGGGTGTGAGCGCTCCGCACGGCAGGAGGTCCACTTCCCCTCCGGCGTCGCGCAGGTCGGTCAGCACCAGTTCGTCGTACATGAGGAGCCCGGACTGTTCGGGCCAGACGATCGCCCACAGCCACAGTCCGCGCGCCTCGCCCGCGAAGACCGCCCGGTCGGGGGGCGCGTCCTTGACGTGCCAGAGCGCGGTGGGCCGTCCCGCCGCGAGCACCTTGGCGTCGGGAGCCGTGTCGACCCGCAGACCGGAGCCGGGGTCGGGGCCGTCGATGCCCGCGTAGCGCGCGCCGAGCCCGACACCGAGCTCCTCGGCGACGAGCAGCAGCTCACCCATGCCTCCGAGCGGGCCGGGACCCGAGCAGGCGACCGCACTCGCCCTGCCGCCACTGCGGTCGTCGCCCGCGTACGCCGCGCCTGTGAACAGCCAGCCCACCGGGAGCGGCCAGGGCATCCACACCGGCACCTGCGCGCGGTGCACCACCACGCCCAGCGCTTCCACGCTGGGCGGGACCACCGGCTGCATCGGGTGCACCTGGCCGTGCGTGGAGCACTGCCAGGCATCGGCGAAGAGGCCGGGCGCCCTGACCCGGCCACCGCACTTCGGGCAACTGGGTTCGCCCCTCATAGCGCCCAACGGTCCTCTCCGGTCGTCGCCGCGTCAAGGACGATCACCCGACCGCAGCGCGGCTCCCGCCCGCACAGATAAATGTAGCTTGCACTTATTAGGATCGCTAACTTATTCTGTGTATAACGCAACGATCTAGTGAGAGCGAGAGAAGTCATGCGGGGAGAGGATCCGTTCGACGAGAGGCCGGCCAGCATCCTGCGGCAGCCGAAGGCCGTCTGGGCCACGGCGGGCGCCTCGGTCGTGGCCTTCATGGGGATCGGCCTGGTGGACCCGATCCTGCCCTCCATCGCCAAGGGGCTGGAGGCCACGCCCAGCCAGGTTTCCCTGCTGTTCACCTCGTACTTCCTGATCACCGCGGTCGCGATGCTGGTCACCGGCTTCGTCTCCAGCCGCATCGGCGGACGCAAGACCCTGCTGGCCGGCCTCGCGCTGGTCGTCGTCTTCGCCGCGCTCTCCGGAACGTCCTCCTCCGTCGCCGAACTGGTCGGCTTCCGGGCGGGCTGGGGCCTGGGCAACGCGCTGTTCGTGTCCACCGCCCTCGCTGTGATCGTCGGCGCCGCCGCCGGCGGCAGTGCCGCGGCGATCCTGCTGTACGAATCGGCGCTCGGGCTCGGCATGGCCTGCGGCCCCCTGGTCGGCGCCCTGCTCGGCGACGCCAGCTGGCGCTACCCGTTCTTCGGGACCGCGGTCCTGATGGCGATCGGATTCCTCTGCATCACCGCGTTCCTGAAGGAGCAGCCCAGGCCGGCGCGGAAGACCTCGCTGCTGGACCCCGTCAAGGCGCTCGGCCACGGCGGACTGGCGTCCGTCGCCGGGTCGGCGTTCTTCTACAACTACGCGTTCTTCACGATCCTGGCCTTCACGCCGTTCGTGCTCGACATGTCGCCGTACAGGTCCGGTGCGGTGTTCTTCGCCTGGGGCCTGCTGCTCGCCGTCTTCTCGGTGCTCGTCGCCCCGCGTCTGCAGCGCCGCTTCGGCTCGCTGAAGGTGGTCGGCGGTTCCCTGGTGCTGCTCGCCGCCGACCTGGTCGTCCTCGGCTACGGCGACCACACGACGGCCATCGTCTGCACCATCGTGTCGGGCGCCTTCATCGGTATGAACAACACCGTCTACACCGAACTGGCCCTCGGCGTGTCGGACGCACCGCGCCCGGTGGCGAGCGCCGGATACAACTTCGTCCGCTGGTTCGCCGCGGCCGCCGCGCCCTACCTCGCGCCGAAGATCGAGGAGTGGAGCGACATCCACACCCCCTTCGTGGTGGCCGCGGGCGCCGCCCTCGTCGGAGCCGTGGTCATCGCGGTCCGGCGCAACGCGCTGACCCACGAGGCTCGGGAGCTGGAGCCGCGCCACGCCGCGGAGGACGGCGTCAGCGCCTTCGCCGACTGACCCGCCGTCGGCCCTCCCGGCCTCCCCGCCCCGCTCGCGGTTCCCTCCCGGCCGCGGGCGGGGCCTCCCCGCGCCCGGCCGGCGTCAGTCCAGCGGTACGGACGCGCGCAGCGGGTCCCGCAGGTCGGTGCCCTGGGAGAGCCAGCGCTCCTGGAGCTCCTGCGCACCCCTGACCCGCTTCCAGGCGGCCTCGTTGTGCGTCATCGGCAGCAGCGGCAGGAAGCGCACCGGCTCCATCGGGTCGTCCAGCTCCAGATCCTCGACCAGACCTCCGGGCTCGGCGACCAGGACGGAGCTGAAGGGCGCCCCGGTCCACAGCGGCTGCCCCAGGTCCAGCGACGCGCCGGGGGCCACGATCAGCCCCTCGACCTGCGGGGAGGCCGCGAGCACCGCGAGGGGCCGGAGCACCTGGTCGGTGTCGGCGAGCCCGACCCGTACGGACAGGACCAGTTCGGCGCGCGGGCCCTTCACCGGGTCGGCGAGGGGCGCGGTCGGGTCGGCCATCGGCTGGGCGGACATGCCGAGCGTGGCGTAGCGCACGATGTCGCCGTCGATGAAGCGGAGCACCTCGATGCGGTCCGTGCCGAGGAACGTCACATCGGCGCGCGCGTCCGGCTCCCCCAGCGCCGTACGGAGCCGGGCCTCGACCAGATCAAGAATTTCTCCCATGCCGCGAGCATAGAACGCGTAGGGAACGGGCAAAGGAAGGGATTGGCTCCTCACCTGGCTGATAGCCTGAGGCGTCGGTCGGGACAGCACGCAGAAGCGTCGCTCTCAGTCCCGACAACACGTGATCCCCCACGGGGGACCGGCCGGAGGAGGTGGGGCTGCGGTGGATCCAAGTCGACCGTGCAGTACCGACCGCCCTTCCGCTCGACGCCTTCCTTCTGTGATCTGACGCCCTTCCCCGACGTCACCACGGCAGTTCGCGCACCGGAAGTGCACCTCGTTTTTGCCTGTCTGTAGCGAACGCCGTCATCGTGCCCGCGCGGTGCCGCCCGCTTTGCGGACGTGTGCGCACGTCCTCGTTCCGGGCTGTTCCACGTGCCCGCCGACGGCCCTCCGTGAAGAGGAGCCAGCCATGTCGATGATCCGTGACCTGCGCGCCGCGGTGCGCCCGTCCCACCGCAAGAGCAACACCCCGTACAACAGCTACGACGCCACCCGTGACCCGTCCGTCTCCAGCGCCGTCGTCGACTGCGCGGTCTACCGGGACGGACGCCGGATCACCGAGGCGTCCTGCCT
The DNA here is from genome assembly GCF_044765765.1 of Streptomyces sp. NPDC102402. NCBI lineage: Bacteria > Bacillati > Actinomycetota > Actinomycetes > Kitasatosporales > Streptomycetaceae > Streptomyces > Streptomyces sp. NPDC102402. The sequence goes on along the minus strand of NZ_JBIWKR010000002.1, from coordinate 832,751 downwards.
GACACCGCGTGAGGCGATGCTGCAGGTGCGGGAGGAGGGCGGTTTCGCCTGGATCGGTCTGCACGAGCCGACCGAGGAGGAGTTCGCCGGTATCGCCCGCGAGTTCGGTCTCCACCCGCTGGCCGTCGAGGACGCCGTCCACGCCCACCAGCGGCCCAAGCTGGAGCGGTACGACGACACCCTGTTCACCGTCTTCAAGACGATCCACTACGTCGAGCACGCCGAGCTGACCGCGACCAGCGAGGTCGTCGAGACCGGTGAGGTGATGTGCTTCACCGGGCGGGACTTCGTCGTCACCGTCCGGCACGGCGGACAGGGGTCGCTGCGTGCCCTGCGCCACCGCCTCCAGGAGGATCCGGAGCTGCTGTCCAAAGGGCCCTCAGCCGTGCTGCACTCCATCGCCGACCACGTCGTCGACGGCTACATCGCGGTGGCGGCATCGGTGCAGGACGACATCGACGAGGTGGAGATCGACGTGTTCTCCACCCCGGCGAAGGGCAGCCCGCGAGGGTCGGACGCGGGCCGGATCTACCAGCTGAAGCGCGAGGTCCTGGAGTTCAAGCGCGCCGTGTCCCCGCTCCTGCGGCCGATGCAGCTGCTGAGCGAGCGCCCCATGCGGCTGATCGACCCCGACATCCAGAAGTACTTCCGTGACGTGGCCGACCACCTGGCCCGGGTGCACGAAGAGGTCATCGGCTTCGACGAACTGCTCAACTCCATCCTCCAGGCCAATCTGGCGCAGGCCACCGTCACGCAGAACGAGGACATGCGCAAGATCACGTCCTGGGCGGCGATCATCGCCGTCCCGACGATGATCTGCGGGGTCTACGGCATGAACTTCGAGCACATGCCCGAACTGCGGTGGACGTACGGCTATCCGATGGTGCTGGCGCTCATCGGTGTCGTCTGTTTCTCCATCCACCGCACCCTCAAGCGCAACGGCTGGCTCTAATAGAGTGCGGGCATGACTGCTGCTGACGTGTTGCTTGCCCGGGCTCTCGTCGAGGAGGCCACCAAGAAGTCCGGCCTCGTCTGGGTGCGGGGCACCGGCCCCTCCCGGGCTCTGTGGCACGTGTGGCACGAGGGCGCGGCCGTGCTCGTCGGGGACGGCCCCGGGGAGCAGCCGCTCCCCGCCGGGCTGGACTCCGGTGCCACCGCCGAGGTGACCGTACGCAGCAAGGACAAGGGCGGCAGGCTCGTGGCCTGGACCGCCGCCGTCACGGTGCTGGAGCCGCACTCCGGGGAATGGGAGGCGGCGGTCGGCGAGCTCAAGGGCAAGCGGCTGAACGCCCCGGACGCGGACCGGCTGACGGAGCGCTGGGCGCGCGAATGCCGCGTCGTACGGCTGGTCCCCGGCGCGTCGAGCACCGACCTGCCGGACGGCTCGCTCGCGGCGCCGCCGCTGCCCACCGCGGCGACCACCAGGGAAACGGCGCCCGAGGCGCTCCCCCGGCTGCTCCTGAAGCGCCGCGGCAGGCGCTGAGGGTCCGTCAGCCGGACGACCTGGGCAGTTCGCCGCCGTAGTCGACGGTGTCGTCCTCGCCGGGTGCCTCCAGGGGGAACGCCTCGCCCCAGTCGGCGAGGGTGACGCTGCCGCCGCCCCCGCCGCGGGCCACACGCAGGGGGTACGGGGTGCCCTCCAGGGAGACGTCCAGGGCGCCCCCCTCACCCTTTCCACCCATGATCTGCACGGTGCGCACCCCGCCGAAGGTGTCCCGTTCGCCCTTGTTGACCGTTCCGTGCAGTGCGAGCATCCCGTCGAGAAGCGTCTTCTTCTCCGTGAAACCGCGCAGCTGCTGGTAGGCCGGATCGTCCTGGGGGACCTTCACGTACTTGTCTTCGAGCTTGTCCGCGGCCTGGTCGCTCTCGTCGTCGGCCTGCTCGCTCTTCCAGAAGCCGGCGTCGGCCTTGAGGAAGAGCTCGTCGCCGACGCGCAGCAGCGCGAAGGTGTTCTGCTTCGACGTGACCGACCCCGTGCCGCCCTTGCCGCTGAGCCGCATGTTGAGGCTGTACGTACCGCCTTTGCTGACCAGCTTGCCCGTCAGCCGCACCGTGTCCGCGGCGTCGGCGGCGGCCCGCGCCTTCTTGTCGATCTGCGCCGCTGTCAGCTTGCCCACGCCGTTGGTCCCCTTGTCCGGGTCCTCTCCGGCGCAGGCCGTGAGCGCGACGGTCAGCCCCGCGCAGAGGACCACGGCGAAGGCGTTCCGGCGGTGGGCCCGGACGGCCGGGGCGGAAGAGGTCACGGGCGCACTGCCTCTCATCTGTGTGTGGGGGTTGGCAGACGGCAGCGTACCCGTGCCGCGTACGCCATTCGGCAGAGCGCCGGACGGACGGTCCGCCAAGGCGGCCCGAACGGGTACGGGCTAGCCTGATCACGGCGGAGGAGGACGTGAGCACCAAGGGAGGCGCACAGGATGGCGGCAGGCACTCCCAGAGTTTTCGTCTCGCACCTCTCCGGGGTACCGGTGTTCGACCCGAACGGCGACCAGGTCGGCCGGGTCCGCGATCTGGTGGCCATGCTCCGCGTCGGCGGCAAGCCGCCGCGGCTGCTCGGCATGGTCGTCGAGGTCGTGAGCCGGCGGCGCATCTTCCTGCCGATGACACGGGTGACGGGTGTCGAGTCCGGCCAGGTCATCACCACCGGCGTGGTCAACATGCGGCGCTTCGAGCAGCGCCCGACCGAGCGACTCGTCCTCGGTGAGTTCCTTGACCGGCGGGTGCGCCTCGTGGAGACGGACGAGGAGGTGACCGTCCTCGACGTCGCCATCCAGCAGCTCCCGGCGCGCCGCGACTGGGAGATCGACAAGTTCTTCGTACGCAAGGGGCGTGGCGGGGCCCTGCGCCGCAAGGGCGAGACCCTGACCGTGGAGTGGTCGGCGGTCAGCGGCTTCTCCCTGGAGGAGCACGGGCAGGGCGCCGAGAGCCTGGTGGCGACCTTCGAGCGGCTGCGCCCCACCGACGTCGCCAACGCCCTGCACCATCTGACGCCCAAGCGCCGGGCCGAGGTGGCCGCGGCACTGGACGACGACCGGCTCGCGGACGTCCTGGAGGAGCTTCCCGGGGACGACCAGGTGGAGATCCTCGGAAAGCTGGAGGAGGACCGCGCCGCGGACGTCCTGGAGGCGATGGACCCGGACGACGCGGCCGACCTGCTCTCGGAACTTCCGGAGGCGGACAAGGAACGGCTGCTGGCGCTGATGCGGCCGGACGACGCCGCCGACGTACGGCGGCTGCTGTCGTACGAGGAGCGGACCGCGGGCGGGCTGATGACGACCGAGCCGATCATCCTGCGGCCCGACGCGACGGTCGCGGACGCGCTGGCCCGGGTCCGTCAGCAGGACCTGTCCCCCGCGCTGGCCGCCCAGGTGTACGTCTGCAGGTCGCCCGACGAGACCCCCACCGGCAGGTACCTGGGCACCGTGCACTTCCAGCGGCTGCTGCGGGATCCGCCGTACACCCTGGTCAGTTCGATCGTCGACAGCGACCTCGTCCCCCTGTCCCCGGAGACCCCGCTGACCGCCGTGACCAGTTACCTGGCCGCGTACAACATGGTCTCCGTGCCCGTGGTGGACGAGAGCGGCTCGCTGCTCGGCGCCGTGACCGTCGACGACGTGCTGGACCACCTGCTCCCCGAGGACTGGCGCGAGACCGACTTCCTGGGCGAGGAGGAGATCACCGGTGGCCGCTGAGGACCGTGCGAGGGCCGTGCCGACCGGCGCCTCGGGCATCGTGCGCCCGCCGCGCTTCCGGCTCGACCAGCCGAAGGCACCACGGCGCCGGCTGCTGCCCGAGTACGACCCCGAGGCGTTCGGCCGGTTCTCCGAGCGGATCGCCCGCTTCCTGGGCACCGGACGGTTCATCGTCTGGATGACGCTCATCATCATCCTGTGGGTGGTGTGGAACATCTTCGCGCCGGAGAGTCTGCGGTTCGACGAGTACCCGTTCATCTTCCTGACCCTGATGCTCTCCCTCCAGGCGTCCTACGCCGCCCCGCTGATCCTGCTCGCGCAGAACCGCCAGGACGACCGCGACCGGGTCACTCACGAGCAGGACCGGAAGCAGAACGAGCGCTCGATCGCGGACACCGAGTTCCTCAGCCGGGAGATCGCCGCGCTCCGGATGGGCCTCGGGGAGGTCGCCACCCGGGACTGGATCCGTTCCGAGCTGGAGGCGATGGTGAAGGACATGGAGGAGCGCCGGGTGGTCCTGCCCGTGGAGAGTGACGAAGCAGACCGCCCGGGGGCTACCCGCCCGTAGGCACCGGCGCCGTACCATCGTCCTATGGCTACGGAAGACGCGGTGCGTGAAGCACTGGCGACAGTGAACGACCCGGAGATCCACCGACCGATCACCGAACTGGGCATGGTGAAGTCGGTCGAGATCGATCCTGACGGTGTAGTCGCTGTCACCGTCTATCTCACGGTCTCCGGCTGCCCGATGCGCGAGACGATCACCAGGAACGTGACCGACGCGGTGGCCCGCGTCGAGGGTGTGTCGCGGGTCGAGGTCACCCTCGACGTGATGAGTGACGAACAGCGCAAGGAACTCGCCTCCTCGCTGCGCGGCGGCACGGCGGAGCGAGAGGTGCCGTTCGCCAAGCCCGGCTCGCTGACCCGTGTCTACGCGGTCGCGTCGGGCAAGGGCGGCGTCGGCAAGTCGTCGGTGACGGTGAACCTCGCGGCGGCGATGGCGGCCGACGGTCTCAAGGTCGGCGTGGTCGACGCGGACATCTACGGGCACAGCGTGCCCCGGATGCTCGGCGCGGACGGCAAGCCCACCCAGGTCGAGAACATGATCATGCCGCCCTCCTCGCACGGCGTGAAGGTGATCTCCATCGGCATGTTCACCCCGGGCAACGCCCCGGTGGTGTGGCGCGGGCCCATGCTGCACCGCGCGCTGCAGCAGTTCCTCGCGGATGTGTACTGGGGCGACCTGGACGTCCTGCTGCTCGACCTGCCCCCGGGCACCGGTGACATCGCGATCTCCGTGGCGCAGCTCGTCCCGAACGCGGAGATCCTGGTCGTCACGACCCCGCAGCAGGCCGCCGCCGAGGTGGCCGAGCGGGCCGGCTCCATCGCCGTACAGACCCATCAGAAGATCGTCGGCGTCGTCGAGAACATGTCGGGCATGCCCTGCCCGCACTGCGACGAGATGGTCGACGTGTTCGGCTCGGGCGGCGGGCAGCGGGTCGCCGACGGGCTGACCAGGACGGTCGGCGCCGAGGTGCCGGTGCTCGGCTCCATCCCGATCGACGTACGGCTGCGCGAGGGCGGCGACGAGGGCAAGCCCGTCGTCCTGTCCGACCCCGACTCCCCCGCGGGCTCCGCGCTGCGCTCCATCGCCGACAAGCTGAGCGGCCGTCAGCGCGGCCTGTCCGGCATGTCGCTGGGACTCACCCCTCGCAACAAGTTCTGAACGGTTCCGAACGGGTGGGGGCGGCCTCTTCGCGGGGCCGCCCCCACCCGTTTCGCGTGTCCGCTCAGTTCTCGTACGAGGCGATGTCGCCGATCACCGCGAATGCCAGCCCGTAGGCGCTCATGCCGCGCCCGTACGCGCCGATGTGCACCCCGTCGGGGGCGGAGCCCGCGAGCACCCAGCCGAACTCGGACTCGCGGTAGTGGAAGTCCACCGGGACGCCGTCCACCGGAAGGGACAGCGTCGACCAGGGCTCCCGGCCGAGATCGTCCGCGAGCTCGAACGCGGTCTCGGTCTGCTGGTTCAGCCATTCGCCACGCAGGGTGTGGTCCATCTGCGGGGGCCACGTGCAGTCCAGAAGGCCGGAGCCCGCGAGCCACGCCGCCGACGAGACCGTGGTCGCGTCCAGCACGCCCGTACCGTCGTCGCTGTGCCGTACGGGGCTGCTGCCCACGGTCACGACCACCGCGAAACGCGCCTTCTCCGCCCCGGCGTCCGCCCGTACGACGGGCTCCTCGCCATGGCCGGTGGAACCGTGCTGCACCGTGTCGTCCGCCGCGGCGGTGACGTGCATCAGCCAGCGGGGCCCGGTGAAGGCCCCGTCCAGCCCGTACCAGGGGAACGGCGCCTTGAGATAGCCGTCGACAGTACGCCGCGTCGCCGGCACCCCCTCTGCGGTGACTGCGCTGGGCGCACCGTCCGCCCCTGCCCGACTCGTCGTCTCCACTGCCCGGCCGCCTCCTCGATCTTGCGCTGATCCGGAGCGGCCCTCCCCCCGTGGGCATGGGCAACCTCGCAACCGGACAGATGGAGAATAGCCATACCGTCCGGACGAGTCGGGATTGACGGGTCTCAGGTGGCGTCTGCGTCGAAGGGCGGACGCTCGTCCTTGGCGGGCTGCGCGGGCTTCTTCAGGAGGTCGGGCGCGGCCGCGGCGGCGGGCGAGGCGCTCTCGCGGCCGTTCACCGCGTCGGTGACCTCGGCCATCTCCTTGCGCAGGTCGAAGCTCTCCCGGATCTCCTTGAGCCCCAGGTCGTCGTCCCCGTCCATGAGCTGCTTACGGACGAACGTCTTGGGGTTGAGGTCCTCGAACTCGAAGTCCTTGAACTGCGGCCCGAGCTCCGAGCGGATGTCTTCCTTGGCACTGTCCGAGAACTCGCGGATCTTGCGGATCGTGCGCGTGACGTCCTGGATGACCTTCGGCAGCTTCTCCGGGCCGAATACGAGCACGGCGAGAACCACGAGCGTCAGCAACTCGAGTGCGCCTATGTCATTGAACACCTTGCTGCTCCTCGTGTTCTCCGCGTGGTCTCCGCCGCCAGGTCGTCAGGGGGCCCGGACCGCTCCACGGTACCCGGCGAAGCTGTCCGTGCGGTACCTGCCGGTGGCCGTCAGGTGCCGTCGGCCGAACCCAGCGTCAAAGTCATGGACAGGTCTTTGCCACCGCGGGTCAGGACGAGCGCGAGCCGGTCACCCGGGCGGTGGGCGCGGATCTTGACGATCAGTTCCTCACCGCTGTGCACACGCCGGCCCTCCACCTCGGTGATGACGTCGCCCGCCCGGATGCCCGCGTCGTCGGCCGGGCCCCCCTCGGTCACCGCGGCTCCGCCGCCTGCCGCCTTCCCGCCGACCTTGGCACCGTCGCCGGTGAACTCCATGTCCAGCGTGACGCCGATCACCGGATGGGTGGCCTTGCCGGTGTTGATCAGCTCCTCGGCGACCCGCTTGCCCTGGTTGATCGGTATCGCGAAGCCGAGGCCGATGGAGCCGGACTGGCCGCCGTCGAGGGCGGATCCGCTGTCGGCGGCGCGGATGGCGCTGTTGATGCCGATGACCCGGGCCTCTGCGTCCACCAGGGGGCCGCCGGAGTTGCCCGGGTTGATCGGCGCGTCGGTCTGCAGCGCGTCGACGTAGCTGACGTCGGTGCCGTCGCCCTTCTCGCCACCCGCGGTGATGGGCCGCTGCTTGGCGCTGATGATCCCGGACGTGACCGTGTTGGACAGGTCGAACGGTGCGCCGATGGCCACCACCGGGTCACCCACCTGCACGTTGTCGGAGTTCCCGAGGGGCAGCGGCTTGAGGCCCGAGACACCTGTCACCTTGACGACGGCGAGGTCGTAGCCGCTGTCCTTGCCGACGATCTCCGCGGGCGCGCTCTCCCCGCCGCTGAACGTGACGGTGATGTCGCCGGTGGAACCCGCGGGGGCGACCACGTGGTTGTTGGTGAGGATGTGCCCCTTGCCGTCGAGGACGAAGCCGGTGCCCGTGCCGGACTCGGCCGAGCCGCTGACGTGCAGGGTGACCACGCTGGGCAGTGCGCTGGAGGCGATTCCGGCGACGCTGTCAGGTGCCCGGCCGCCGTCGTCGCGGCCGGACTGCGGCAGCTCGACCGTGGTCAGGCCGCCGTTGCGCTCGACGTACGAGCCGATTCCGCCGCCGATCCCGCCCGCGACGAGGGCGAGCAGCGCCGCCCCGACGAGGACCGTGCCCCGGCGGCCCTTGCGCGGCCTGTCGTCCGCCGCGCCCTGTCCGGGGCCGGGGTGGCTCAGCGGCTGCTGAGGGGCGCCCCAGGGGTCGTAGCGCAGCCACTGCGAGACCTGCTGCGGTCCCTGCTGGGACGGGACGGGGGAGTGCGGGGAGGGCGGCTGGGGCCCCGCGGGCTGCTGCGGCACCGGGTGCGGCGGGGACGGGGGCGCGTAGCCCTCGGCCGGCCGGCCGCCGGCCTGTGCCGGGGCCGGAGCGGCGGGGAGGGGGCCGGGCAGGCCGTGGCCGTTCGTCCCCGCGTACGGCGGCGGCACGGTGGTGCCGTGGGCCGGGGTCTGCACCGGGCGCTGCACGGGCGGCGCGGGCGCCCATGGCCCCGGGCCGCCGTAGGGCGGGGTGCTGTACTCGTCGGGCGCGTGCAGCGGCTGCGCACGGGGCTCGCCGACAGGTGCGTCGGGGGCCTCGGCGGGAGCCGGTGCGGCAGCGGCGGGCGCGGTCGGCCGGGGAGCCGGGGGCGCGGGGATGAAGTCGGTGGCCGGCGGAGCGGGTGTGAAGTCCCCGTCCGACGTCATGGGGACCGGCGGCTGCCCGGCCGCGGGAACGGCGGCCCCTCCCTCCGCGGCGTAGGCGTCGGCCACGGGCGAGGCGTCGTCCTGCCCGGCCGGACCGTCCGCGTCCGTCGAGGGACGGCTCCACCACTTCGTCTTCGGCCCGCTGGGCTTCCCGTTGTCCATGCTCTCCCCGCAACTGGCCTCGAACGCCCCACGGAGGCGTCCCTGCCGGAATTCAACCAGGTTTGCGAATCGGCGCGCAGGGTCCTGGTCAGCGCAGCGGGGAAAGCGGCATCGCGCGGTCCTGCGGCGGAGGGGCGGAGGCCGTCGCGGACGGTGTCGGCTCCGCTTCCTCGCCGAGCACGGCGGAGTACAGCGGACCGGCGCCGGTCGGACGTATCAGCGGCGGCACGGCGACGTTCAGCACCGGGTAGGCGAAGGTGCCCCCGGTGAGCGTCGAGGTGCTCAGCAGCGAGGGCGGCGCGGAGGAGGCCGCGGGCCTGGCGGAGGACGAGGGGGCGACGCCGGGCAGGGCACCGCGGTCGTCCCCGAAGGCGAGGGCGCCTCCACCGCTCCGGCTGGCCACCTCGGCGCTGCCCGTCCGGTCGTCGGCGTTGAGCGCGGTCGTGCTGCTGCCCGCGCCCTCGGCGCTGAGCGGCGGCTCCGGGCCGTAGTCGAGGGGGAGGGAGCCTCCCAGCGCGATGGCCGCGAGCGAGACCGCGCTGGCGGCCACGAACGCGAAGCGCCGCGCGCGCCAGGGCGACCGTTCGGCGTCCCGGCCCACGTCGTGGATGCGGAAGCCGGAAGAGGAGGGGCCGCCCGGCAGCACGGCGGTCGAGCCGTGGGCGGTGGGCAGGTAGCCGAAGTCGTCCAGCGGCGAGCGTCCGGAATCCGTGGGCCCGCCGGGCTGCCGTACGGGGAAGATCCCGTCCCCGAAGCGCCTGCCGCCGCCGAAGCCGCCGCCGGAACCGTCGTCACCGCTGCTGGGGCCCCCGGGGAGACCCTGCAGGCGGGCGAGGAACCCCTCGGAGGGCGAAGGGGCGGCGGAGGTCGCGAAGGCGCTCTTCAGCCGCCTCTGGGAGTCGGCCTCGGCCTTGCACCTGGCACAGGTCGCCAGATGGGCCAGGACACGCTCCCGGGCATCGTGTTTGAGCTCGCCGTCGACAAGCGCGGCGAGCCGGTCCCCCAGATGCTGCTCCGCGGGGGTCGGACCTGTGCCGCTCACGCCGTTCCGCCCTCCCCCGCCAGAACCGCGTCCGCCAGGGAGCGCTGCTCGGCACGGGCCTCGGGCGAACGGTGCTGGAGCGCCTTGCGCAGGTGGGACCGGCCGCGGTGGATGCGGCTGCGCACCGTCCCGAGTTTGACGCCGAGCGTGGCGGCGATCTCCTCGTACGAGAGGCCCTCGATGTCGCAGAGGACGACCGCCGCGCGGAATTCGGGCGCGAGGGTGTCCAGCGCCTGCTGCACGTCCGCGTCGAAGTGCGTGTCGTTGAAGACCTGCTGCGGGGACGGCTCACGGCTCGGCAGCCGTTCGGCCGCGTCGTCGCCGAGGGAGTCGAAGCGGATCCGCTGCTTGCGGCGGACCATGTCCAGGAAGAGATTCGTCGTGATCCTGTGCAGCCAGCCCTCGAAAGTGCCGGGCGTGTAGGTCGACAGCGACCGGAAGACGCGGACGAAGACCTCCTGGGTGAGGTCCTCGGCGTCGTGCTGGTTACCCGTCAGCCGGTAGGCGAGGCGGTACACACGGGCGCTGTGCGTGCTGACGATCTCTTCCCATGAGGGCGGGGTCCACGCCTGGGAATCCGCATCTGAGGCGAAGGTCGCGGTCGGTGCGGAAGCGCTGGAAGAACGGTCAGCAATGTCGGTCACGGATTTCGGCTCACCAGCCGACCTGAGGAAACGCCGCAGCGCACCCCTCCGGTCCGCAGGCGCAGCCGCACCTCCCCTATCGGCTCTGGTGGTGTCCAGTGGAGCCCCTACCATAGCCACCTCGCCCGTTAGCTCCGGATAAGCCTTTTTACCTGCTGGTGTCCCGGTGTCCCGGGAGCAAGAGGCACATTCCGGGCCCGGCCGCAGGGCCCGGTCCGCGTGTTCCCCTCTGCCCCTCCCTAACGCCCGGTCCCATCTGCGGGTTCCCGGGTCCAGCGGATACAGTCACCGTTGCGCCAACTACGGGGACAGGAGAGGGTCATTACCGCCAACCGGCAGACGAGCTGGGCATTCGCCGACGCCTTTGTCGCCGAGGAAGAAGCTCTGCTCTGGGCCCGGGACCGGGCCGAGGAGACAGGGCTCCGCCCGGTGTCGTCGGGCACCGGCGCGGCACTGCGCCTGCTCGCTGCCACCGCGGACGCCAAGGCGGTCGCCGAGATCGGCACCGGAACGGGCGTGTCCGGTATCTATCTGCTGCAGGGCATGCGCCCGGACGGCGTTCTGACCACCGTCGACCCGGAGCCCGAGCGCCAGCAGTTCGCCCGTGAGGCCTTCCGGGCGGCGGGCTTCGCCACGAACCGCGCCCGCTTCATCCCGGGGCGCGCCCTCGACGTGCTGCCGCGACTGGCGGACGGCGGATACGACCTCGTCTTCTGCGACGGCGACCGGCTCGAGAGCCTGGACTGCCTCGCTGAATCGTTGCGCCTGCTGAGACCTGGCGGCCTGGTCTGTTTCGAGGGCGTCTTCGCGGACGGCCGCACGATCGACTCCGCCGCGCAGCCGGCCGAGGTGCTGCGGCTGAGGGAACTGCTCCGGGCCGTGCGCGAGAGCCAGGAGCTCATGGCGACGCTGCTGCCGGTCGGCGACGGACTGCTGTGCGCGGTGCGGCGCGGCTGACCGCCTCGCGCGCCCCCGCCTTCCCCGCCCCACCGGCACCCGCCCCCGGAGCTGCCCGGCGTCCGTCCTCCCGGTCAGGGCCCGCACCCGCCCGCGGTCCGGCCGTACCGAGCCGCGACGCACCGCTGCCCCGGTACGGAATCCGTACCGGGGCAGCGGTGAAGTGTGGGCACTTCCGCCTCAGCCGACGACCTTCTTCAGCGCGTCACCGAGTGCATCGGCCTCGTCCGGAGTCAGCTCGACGACAAGCCGACCGCCGCCTTCGAGCGGAACGCGCATGACGATGCCCCGCCCCTCCTTTGTCACCTCGAGCGGGCCGTCGCCCGTCCGCGGCTTCATGGCCGCCATGCTCGTTCCCCTTCCTGAAACCAGCTCATCGCAGCCGGCGGCCCCATGACAGGCGCTGCCTCACCGGCGTCGAACACAATGCTTCCTACGCATTATCCCGCATCAGAGACCCCGATGACCAACATCGGTCTGCATCGCTTACGCAACGCGCTCTCTCAAAACCACCCAATTCGGCGATCCGGCTGCGATACTGCGCCACCGTCGGCCCCCAGCCGAGGTCCAATCGTTAGACGCAGGTCACATGTCCGGCCCGCCGGAAGTCCGCCATGCTTGCCTGGACAGGCACGACGCCGGAGCCGTAAGGGGACTGAGGAATGGCCGACACCATGGCTGACACCGTACTCACGGACGTGAGCGACGGGCTCGCGACGATCACGATCAACCGGCCCGATGCGATGAACGCCATGAACACCGCTGCCAAGGTCGCGCTCCGCGACGCCCTTCGGGCGGTCGCCGACGACCCCGGGGTGCGGGCGGTTCTGCTCACCGCCACCGGGCGCGCCTTCTGTGTCGGCCAGGACCTCAAGGAGCACGTCGCCAAGCTCTCCGAGGCGCGCGAGGAGGACGAGGGCAACGCGCTGAGCACCGTGCGGGAGCACTACAACCCGATCGTCCGGACCCTCACCGAGATGGAGAAGCCCGTGGTCGCGGGGGTCAACGGGGTCGCGGCCGGGGCGGGCTTCGGATTCGCGCTCGCCGCCGACTACCGCGTGGTCGCCGACACGGCGTCCTTCAACACGTCCTTCGCGGGCGTGGCGCTGACCGCGGACTCGGGCGTCTCCTGGACCCTGCCACGGCTGATCGGCGCGAGCCGCGCCGCCGACCTGCTGTTCTTCCCGCGCTCGATCTCCGCACAGGACGCGTACGAGCTGGGGATCGCGAACAAGGTGGTGCCCGCGGCCGACCTGGCGAAGGAGGCGCACGCGGTGGCACGCGCCCTCGCGGACGGGCCCACCGTGGCCTACGCGGCCCTGAAGGCGTCCGTGGCGTACGGCGCCGGGCACTCGCTCTCCGAGACGCTGGAGAAGGAGGACGAACTCCAGACGAAGGCGGGCGCGTCGCAGGACCACACCATCGCCGTCGAGGCCTTCCTCGCCAAGCAGCGGCCGAAGTACCTCGGGAGGTAGGGCTACCGGCCGCCGCCCCGGGCCACGCAGTCGGCCAGATGGTCGTCGACCAGACCGCAGGCCTGCATCAGGGCGTAGGCGGTCGTCGGGCCGACGAAGCGGATGGACCGCTTCTTCAGCTCCTTGGCCAGCGCGGTGGACTCCGGGGTGACCGCCGGGACGTCGCCGAGGCCCCGCGGCGCCGGCCGCGTGGCCGGGTCCGGGGCGTACGACCAGATGAGCGCGTCCAGCTCGCCCTCGCCCCAGCCGGCCAGCACCTTGGCGTTGGCGAGCGTGGCGTCGATCTTGGCGCGGTTGCGGATGATCCCGGCGTCGGCGAGGAGCCGCTCCTTGTCGGCGTCGGTGAACTCCGCCACGGCGGAGACCCTGAATCCGGCGAAGGCTTCACGGAAGCCCTCGCGGCGGCGCAGGATCGTCAGCCACGACAGCCCCGACTGGAACGCCTCCAGGCAGAGCCTCTCGAAGAGGGCGTCGTCGCCGTGGACGGGGCGGCCCCACTCGGTGTCGTGATAGGCGAGGTAGTCCTCGGTTGACAGCCCCCACGGGCAGCGAAGGCGTCCGTCAGCCGCCGGTTCCGCGCCGCTCACCGCTCGCTCTCCCCGTCCCGCGGCCCGTCTTCGGGGGCGGCCGTCCCGCCGGGGCGCTTGAACAGGTCGGGCCCGTTGACAGCGGTCGCCTGGGCGCCGGCGAGCGCCGACTCCAGCTCGGCGATGTGGGCGTCCCGCTCGGCCAGTTCGGCACCCAGCCTGCCGAGGGCCTCGTCCACGTCCGTCATGCGGTAGCCGCGCACGGCCATCGGCAGCCGCATGGCCTCGACATCGGCGCGGCCGACGGGACGGTTCGTGGGCAGCGGGTCCGTGAGCCGCTCGGGCTCGACGTCCCGCAGCACCGCGCTTCCGCCTCCTCCGACCACCGCCAGGGTGACCGCGGCCACGACCACGACCATCGTGAGCAGCAAGAACCAGAACACGTGCATCTCCCCGGGAGCGGAATACCTGTCCAGGTCAGATCGTGCCATGCGCCACCGACAGTTAGGGTCTCAGGCGCAGGCGAGCTATCAGGAGGAACCAGGGATGCGAAGCGCGGCGCTCAGGCTGGGGCGGCGGGAATTCGGACCGGACGAGCCGGTGATCATGGCGATCGTGAACCGGACCCCCGATTCCTTCTACGACCAGGGCGCGACGTTCCGCGACGAACCCGCGCTCTCCCGGGTCGAGCAGGCCGTCGCCGAGGGCGCGGCGATCATCGACATCGGCGGGGTGAAGGCCGGCCCCGGTGAGGAGGTCACGGCCCAGGAGGAGGCGCGCCGCACGGTGGGATTCGTCGCCGAGGTCCGCCGTCGCCACCCGGACGTCGTGATCAGCGTGGACACCTGGCGCCACGACGTGGGCGAGGCCGTCTGCGAGGCCGGGGCGGACCTGCTGAACGACGCCTGGGGCGGCGTGGACCCGAAACTGGCCGAGGTCGCGGCGCGGTACGGCGCGGGGCTCGTGTGCACGCACGCGGGCGGCGCGGAGCCCCGTACGCGGCCGCACAGGATCGCCTACGACGACGTGATGGCGGACATCCTGCGGGTGACCCTGGGGCTGGCCGAGCGTGCCGTGGAGCTCGGGGTCAGGCCGGACGGGATCATGATCGACCCGGGTCACGACTTCGGCAAGAACACCCGGCACTCGCTGGAGGCGACGCGCCGGCTGGACGAGATGACGGCCACGGGCTGGCCGGTGCTGGTCTCCCTCTCCAACAAGGACTTCGTCGGGGAGACGCTCGACAAGCCGGTGAAGGAGCGCGTGATCGGAACCCTCGCGACGACGGCCGTGTCCGCCTGGCTGGGTGCGCAGGTCTACCGGGTGCACGAGGTGGCCGAGACCCGGCAGGTCCTGGACATGGTGGCGTCGATCGCGGGGCACCGGCCACCGGCGGTCGCCCGGCGGGGTCTGGCGTAGGTCCGGCGCCCCGCGCATCCCCCCGGACGGGAGCGGGCGGGCCCGGAGGCCCGCCCGCGCGCCTACCGGCCGACCTCCTTCGTCACCAGCCGGACGGCCTCGTCCACGTCGTCCGTGACGTGGAAGAGCATCAGGTCGCGCTCGGAGGCCTTTCCCCCCGCGACCACCGTGTCCCGCAGCCAGTCCACCAGGCCGCCCCAGTACGCCGTCCCGAACAGGACGATCGGGAAGCGCGTGACCTTGCCCGTCTGCACCAGGGTCAGGGCCTCGAAGAGCTCGTCCAGCGTGCCCAGGCCGCCGGGCAGGACGACGAAGCCCTGGGCGTACTTGACGAACATCGTCTTTCTGACGAAGAAGTAGCGGAAGTTCACGCCGATGTCCACGTGCGGGTTCAGCCCGGACTCGAAGGGCAGCTCGATGCCGAGTCCGACGGAGACGCCCTTGGCGTCGCGCGCTCCCTTGTTCGCCGCCTCCATCGCCCCGGGGCCTCCGCCGGTGATGACGGCGAACCCCGCCTCGACGAGCGCCCTGCCGATCCGGACGCCGGCCTCGTAGTCCGCCCCGCCGGCCGGGGTCCGCGCGGAGCCGAAGACGCTGATGGCGCTGGGCAGCTCCGCCAGCGCGCCGAAGCCCTCCACGAACTCCGACTGGATCCGCATGACCCGCCACGGGTCCGTGTGGACCCACTCGGAGTCCCCTTCGGAATCCAGCAGCCGCTGATCGGTCGTGCCGGGCTGTACCTGGTCCCTGCGGCGCAGCACCGGGCCCATCCGCTGTTCGTCGGGCTTCACCGCACCCTCGGGAATCTGCGCGCCCTCGGGGATCCGTGCGTCCTCCGGGTTGCCCATGACCTGCTCCCTCCGCCGACCTGCGATGTGCGTGTGTCGCTTCAGCGTAGATCGGCGGAGGTTACGCGCAGGGGAATGCCGTGAGTCAGCTGGTGAGCCAGGAGCGCAGGCGCTCCTCGCAGTGGGTGATCCGGTCCACCGAGACGTGCTCGTCCCGCTTGTGCGCGAACAGCGCGTCCCCGGGGCCGTAGTTCACCGCGGGGACACCGAGCGCACCGAAGCGGGACACGTCCGTCCAGCCGAACTTGGGCTGGGCGGTGCCGCCGACCGCCTCCATGAACGCCTTGGCGGCGGGATGGGAGAGTCCGGGCATCGCGGCGCCGGAGTGGTCGTCGAGGATGAATTCGGCGACGCCGCAGTCCGCGAAGACCTCCCGGACGTGCGCCTCGGCCGCCTCGGCGGTGAGGTCGGGTGCGTACCGGTAGTTGATCACCACGGTGCAGGAGTCCGGGATGACGTTGGTGGCGACGCCGCCCTCGATGCCGACGGCGTTGAGCCCCTCGCGGTACTCCAGGCCGTCGATGACGGGACGGCGCGGTTCGTAGGCGGCGAGCCGGGCCAGGACCGGCGCGGCGGCGTGGATCGCGTTGGACCCCATCCAGCTGCGCGCGGAGTGGGCCCGCTCCCCCGTCATCCGCAGGTGCACCCGGATCGTGCCCTGGCAGCCGCCCTCGACCTGTGCGTCGGAGGGCTCCAGGAGGACGGCGAAGTCCGCGTCGAGCCACTCGGGGTGCGCGGCGGCCACATGTCCGAGGCCGTTGAGGTGGGCGGCGACCTCTTCGTTGTCGTAGAAGATGAACGTGAGATCGCGGTTGGGGTCCGGAACCGTCGCCGCGATCCGGAGCTGGACGGCGACGCCCGACTTCATGTCGGAGGTACCGCATCCCCACAGCACGCCGTTCCCGTCGAGCCTGGAGGGGACGTTGTCCGCGATCGGGACGGTGTCGATGTGCCCCGCCAGGACGACACGCTCGGCACGTCCCAGCCGCGTCCTGGCCACGATGTTGTTGCCGTGGCGCTCGACGGTCAGATGCGGCAGAGGGCGCAGGGCGGCCTCGATGGCGTCGGCGAGGTCCTTCTCCTGCCCGCTGACCGACGGGAAGTCGACCAGCCGGGCGGTGAGCTCGGGGCCGTCCAGGGCGAGGTCGAGCGTGTGTCCATCCATGGTCACGAGCCTAAGCGACTTCCCTCTCGGCCCCGGTCGTACCCTCCAGTACGGTGGGCCCGTGCCCCGGACCAGCTCCACCTCCCGCCGCAGCCGCCTCTTCCGTTTCGCGGCCGCCTTCACCGTGCTCGTGGCTCTGGGCGGCTATCTGGCCGTGCAGTACCTCTCCGGCAACAGGGGCGCGCCCCGATGCGTCGCGGGCGCCTCGGACGGGGGTGAGGGGCGTACCTACGAGCTGAGCCCCGACCAGGCCGCCAACGCGGCGACGATCTCGGCCGTGGGCACCACGCGCGGGCTGCCGGAGCGTGCGGTGACCATCGCGCTGGCGACCGCGCTGCAGGAATCCGCGTTGCGCAACATCGACCACGGCGACCGGGACTCGCTCGGGCTCTTCCAGCAGCGCCCCTCGCAGGGGTGGGGGACCCCGGAGGAGATCATGGACCCCGTCTACGCGTCCGGGAAGTTCTACGAGCACCTCGCCGAGGTCCCCGGCTACTCGCGCCTGCCGTTGACGGTCGCGGCCCAGCGCGTGCAGAAGAGCGGCTTCCCCCAGGCGTACGCGAAGCACGAGCCGGACGCGGAGCTCCTGTCGGCCGCGCTGACCGGGCGCGCCCCGGCCTCGCTGACCTGTTCGCTGCCGGCGACGACGGCGACGGGTCCTGGAGACGCGGCCGAGGTGCGGTCCGATCTGGCGCGCGCCTTCGGGAAGGACGTCCTGCCGTCCGCCGGGTCGGCGGGCGCGGCCGCCGCGAACACGGTGTCGGTGCCCGTGCGGGACGCCGGTGACGCGACGGACCGGCGCGGCTGGGAGCTCGCCCACTGGGCGGTCGCGCGCGCCGGCACCCTGCGGATCGACGAGGTCTCGTACGCGGGCAAGGTGTGGACCGCCGGCACCGGCTGGCGGACGGAACGCGTGGAACGCGAGAAATCGACCGCCGGCACCGTCCGGATGGGGCTCGCTCAGTAGTACGCCCTGTCACCTGTACGGGCCGTTCGGCCTTCGCCGGACCTCCGCCCGCGCAGCCCTGTCGAGCACACCGGGGAATCGCGTATTTCCCTTACGCGCACGGGAAGTGACGCTTCATCAGGCGTATGCCGCGTGCACCGTTCGCCCGGGTTCCTCCGTTGCGGATTATCTGACGCATTACCCACTCTTTACCTCGGTGCCCCGCAACCTTCCCCGCCCCCGGACCGGTTGTTCAGTGCGTCCGATCACCGGACAGGCGGATTCCGCATCCGCCGCGAACCGTTGACGTCCCGCCGAAGGAGCATCATGTCCCTCCCCCTGACCCGTCGGATCGCCCGTGCCGCGCTGCTGATCGCCGCAGGCGCGGCCCCCGTGGTCGGCGCGGCCGGTGCCGCGGGTGCCGCGGGGCTTCCGCAGACCCCCGCGCTCGGCGGCCTCACCTCGCTCGACGGTGCCGGCGTCAGCAGCACGCTGGACTCCACCGCCAAGCAGGGCTCCGCGGTCGCCGACGAGACCGGTGGCAAGGTCGTCGGCACGACCCTGCCCGCCGCCGGCAAGACCCTGGAGAAGGCCGGCGACGCCGCGGGCGGCGAGCTGTCGACCGACACCCTGCCGACCAAGGGCCTGCCCACCAAGGGCCTGCCGATCGGCTGAGCCACCGGCATCCGTGCCGCACGGACACCGCGAAGGGGCCTCGGGAGTGCGCACTCCCGAGGCCCCTCGGCCGTTCGTGGTCCGCCTCGCGGACGCCGCTCAGGAAAGCCGCTCGACCGCCGCGTCCACACGCTCGTCCGAGGCCGTGAGCGCCACCCGT
This sequence comes from Streptomyces sp. NPDC102402, assembly GCF_044765765.1. Classification (NCBI taxonomy): domain Bacteria; kingdom Bacillati; phylum Actinomycetota; class Actinomycetes; order Kitasatosporales; family Streptomycetaceae; genus Streptomyces; species Streptomyces sp. NPDC102402. Next base: position 814,260 of record NZ_JBIWKR010000002.1, on the reverse strand, counting down.
ACGAAGCGGTCCCCGGCCGGCCCGTAGAAGTCGCCGGGCGCCACGAGGATGCCGAGCTCCGCGAGATGCGCCACGGTCTCCCAGCAGGGCTCGTCACGCGTGGCCCAGAGGTACAGACTCGCCTCGCTGTGCTCGATCCGGAAGCCGTGGGCCTCCAGCGCCGCCCTCAGGGCCGTGCGCCGGCGCGCGTAACGCTCCCGCTGCTCCGCCACGTGCGTGTCGTCGCCGAGCGCGGCGACCGTCGCCGCCTGGACGGGGGCCGCGGTCATCATCCCGCCGTGCTTGCGGATCTGGAGCAGCTCGCCCAGGACCGCGGCGTCGCCCGCGATGAAGGCGGCGCGGTATCCGGCGAGGTTGGAGCGCTTGGAGAGCGAGTGGACGGCGACGACGCCCTCGTACGTACCGCCGCAGACGTCGGCGTGGAGCACGGAGACGGGCTCGGCCTCCCAGCCGAGCTCCAGGTAGCACTCGTCGCTGAAGACCAGCACACCGTGCTCGCGCGCCCAGGCCACGATCCGGATCAGCTCGTCCTTCGGCAGGACGCGGCCCGTCGGGTTGGACGGGGAGTTGAGCCAGAGCAGCTTCAGCCCCTCCGGGTCCAGCTCCGTCGGGTCGTCGTACACGACCGGTTCCGCGCCGCAGAGCCGCGCGCCGACCTCGTACGTCGGGTAGGCGAGCCGCGGGTAGGCGACCTTGTCGCCGGCGCCGAGTCCGAGCTGGGTCGGCAGCCAGGCGACCAGTTCCTTGGAGCCGACGACGGGCAGCACGTTCCCGTGCGTCGTCCCGACCGCGCCGAGCCTGCGCTCCGTCCAGCCGGTCAGGGCGTCACGCAGCGCCTCGGTCCCCCACACCGTCGGATAGCCGGGACTGTCCGCGGCGGCGACCAGCGCCCGCTGGATCAGCTCGGGCACCGGGTCGACGGGCGTGCCGACCGACAGGTCCACGATGCCGTCCGGGTGGGCCACGGCCGTCGCCTTGTAGGGCGCGAGCCTGTCCCACGGGAAGGCCGGGAGACGGGAGGAGACGGGAACTGCTGCGGACACGGAGCTCTGCTTTCTCGTACGGGGTGTGGGGGCCGGGAAACACCTCGGCCCCGCACGGTGACGAGCCGTACGGGACCGGGCGGCGCTGACGCGGCCGCTTACTGGTTCTGCGGCGGCAGTGCGGCGATGAACGCGTGGTCGCGCTCGATGAGACCCAGCTTGGAGGCGCCCCCCGGGGAGCCCAGGTCGTCGAAGAACTCGACGTTCGCCTTGTAGTAGTCCTTCCACTCCTCCGGGGTGTCGTCCTCGTAGAAGATGGCCTCGACCGGGCACACCGGCTCACAGGCTCCGCAGTCGACGCACTCGTCCGGATGGATGTACAAGGACCTGGAGCCCTCGTAGATGCAGTCGACGGGGCACTCTTCGATGCAGGCCTTGTCCTTCACGTCGACACAAGGCTGCGCGATGACGTAGGTCACGCTGTCGTTCCTCCTCGGTAGGGCGTTGGCTCTCGCGCGGGAGCGCGGCGTCGTCGATGCCCGCCCCTAGTATCTCCGTTCCGGGGCACGATCCGAACAGGAGGGGCGGAGAGAGCTGTGGAATTCACTATCGGCGGACGGCTCGAGGTTCGCTTGACTATCGCTGACGTGGGCAAACGCGTCTCGGTGCGGCGCGTCGTCGGTACGGCCGACGCGGGCGCGAAGTTCACCGACACGGTCGGGGTTCTCACATCGTGGGACGACGGTGTGCTGTCCGTCACGACGCGGAGCGGCGAGACCGTCCGTATCGCGGAATCCTCGCTGGTGGCGGGGAAAGTGGTCCCCGCGGCCCCGGCGCGCCGCCGCGGCCCCGCCGCCTCCTTCGGCGAACTCGCCCTGGCCACGGCGCGCGCGTGGCAGCCCGTGGAGAGCGAACCCCTGGGCGACTGGCGGCTGCGCGCGGCGGGCGGGTTCACCCGCCGCGCCAACTCCGTGCTCCCGCTGGGCGATCCGGGGCTCCCGCTCGACGAGGCACTCGGGCGGGTCCGCCGCTGGTACGGCGAGCGGGGTCTGCCCGCCTACATCCAGACCGCCACCGGCGCCGAGGGCACGCAGGAGCGGCTCTGTGCGGACCTGGAGGAGCGCGGGTGGCGGCGCGAGGTGACGGCCGAGGTCCGCGTCGCCGCCCTGGCCCCCGTCGGCGACCTCGACGTGGACGTCTCCGCCGTGCGGATGTCGCGGCGGACGGACGAGGCGTGGCTCTCCCGCTACCAGCGTTTCGAGGCCCCCGGGCCCGAGGTGCTCCAGGTGCTGGGCTCCGGCCCCTCGGTGTGGTTCGCCTCGGTGCCGGGCGACGATCCGGCGGGGGTGCCCGCCGCGATCGGGCGCTGTGTCGTGGACGGCCGCTGGGCCGGGTTCATGGCCGTCGAGGTGGGCCCGGAACACCGCCGCCGCGGTCTCGCGACGGCGGTCATGGCCGCGATGGCCCGCACCGCGCTGGACGAGGGCGCCTCGGCCGCATGGCTTCAGATGGAGGCGGACAATGAAGGTGCCCGTGCGCTGTACGACGGCATGGGCTTCGCCACCCACCACCGCTACCACCACTTCCGGTCCGCGTAGCGGAGACAGCAGCGGGGACACGTGACACACATGAGTGCCGACGATCCGGGCAGGGACGAGCGACGCCGGCGGTTCGCCGAGGAGGCGCGCGCCGAACGGCCGGACCTCGCGCTCCTCTGCCTGCTGCTGGGCGCGGAGGCCTCACCGCCCCCGGCCGGGGACGCCGATCCGTACGGCCTCGACGCGGCGCAGATCGAACTGGACCGACTGGCAGGCCTCCTCCCCTACGGCGCCCGCGGCTCCCGTGCGTGGGCGTCCGCCCTCGCCGAACTGCTCGGCGGGCGCTGCGGTTTCGCGGGCTCGTCCCAGGACTACCAGCGGCTGGACTCGTCGGTGCTCCAGCAGGTGCTCCGGCGGCGCAGGGGGCTGCCGATCCTGCTGTCCGTCGTCTGGGTCGAGGTCGCCCGGCGGGCGGGGGCGCCCGTGTACGGGGTGTCGCTCCCGGGCCACTACGTGGTCGGTTTCGGCGACCCCGCCGAGCGGGTGCTGGCCGACCCGTTCGCGGGCGGCGCCCCGCTGAGCGGCGAGGACGCGGAGCTGATGGTGACCGGGGCGACCGGAGCGCCGCTGGAGGCGTCGATGCTGGTGCCCGCCAGGCCGCTGGAGACCGTCCTGCGGATCCTGAACAACATCCGGGCCTGGGCGGCGGCGCGTCCGGAGCGTACGGACGTGGCGCTGTGGGCCCTCGAACTCTCCCTGCTGCTGCCCTCCCACCCCGCCAGGCTCCGCTACGAGCGGGCCCAGCTCCTCGTGCAGCGAGGGGAGTTCCTGCGCGGGGCCGCGGAGATGGACGAGTACGCGGAGATCGTCGACGGCATCGAGCCGACGGCGGCCGAGGCCATCCGCCACCGCGCCCAGGCCGCCAGGGCGCTGCTGAACTAGGGTCCTTCGCCGGATCGGGCCGGCTCGCCCCGGAGCCGGCACGGTCACCTTCTGAAGCCGGAGCCGGCGCGATCTCGGCACAGAACATCCCAATCGCCGCACGGGCGGACCCACATGTTGCCCACACGGCCGCCATTCGAGACCGCCGATGCACACCTCTTGACGTGTCCAGGGCAACAGCGGTTACATCGGCGTCACGAGAGAGCGCTCTCTCGTTCAAGGTTCCGTCGTGCACCCGTACCACGACTCAGGAGACGCCATCCATGCACGTTCCCCCCACGAACTCGGCACCCCCCGCCTCCCCCCACAGGCACCGCAGGTCCAAGGCGCTCGGCTTCGCCGCGCTCGCCGTCTCGCTGCTCATGGCCTTCCCCACGGCCCAGTCCGCGTTCGGCGAGGAGGCCGCGGAACTTCCCGGCGGCGGTGACCTCGGCCCCAACGTGATGGTCTTCGACCCCTCGACGCCGGACATCCAGGGCAAGGTCGACGAGGTCTTCAGGAAGCAGGAGTCGAACCAGTTCGGCACCGACCGCTACGCGCTGATGTTCAAGCCGGGCACCTACAGCGACATCAACGCCCAGATCGGCTTCTACACCTCCATCGCCGGCCTCGGCCTGAACCCCGACGACACCACCTTCAACGGTGATGTCACCGTCGACGCCGGCTGGTTCGACGGCAACGCCACCCAGAACTTCTGGCGCTCGGCCGAGAACCTGGCCCTGAACCCGGTCAGCGGCACCAACCGCTGGGCCGTCTCCCAGGCCGCCCCCTTCCGCCGCATGCACGTCAAGGGCGGCCTCAACCTCGCACCCGACGGCTACGGCTGGGCCAGCGGCGGCTACATCGCCGACAGCAAGATCGACGGCCAGGTCGGGCCCTACTCGCAGCAGCAGTGGTACACCCGCGACAGCTCCGTCGGCAGCTGGGGCAACGGCGTCTGGAACATGACGTTCTCCGGCGTCGAGGGCGCCCCCGCCCAGAGCTTCCCGGAGCCGCCGTACACCACCCTGGAGACCACCCCGGTCTCCCGCGAGAAGCCCTTCCTCTACCTCGACGGCGACGCCTACAAGGTGTTCGTCCCGGCCAAGCGCACCAACGCGCGCGGCACGACCTGGGCCAACGGCAACCCGCAGGGCGAGTCGATCCCCCTCGACCAGTTCTACGTGGTCAAGCCCGGCGCGACCGCTGAGACCATCAACGCGGCGGTGGACCAGGGGCTGCACCTGCTCTTCACCCCGGGCGTCTACCACGTCGACCAGCCCATCGAGATCGACCGTGCGAACACGGTCGCCCTCGGGCTCGGCCTCGCCACGATCATCCCGGACAACGGTGTGACCGCGATCAAGGTCGGCGACGTCGACGGCGTCAAGCTCGCCGGACTCCTCGTCGACGCGGGCCCGGTCAACTCCGAGACACTCGTCGAGGTCGGCCCCGACGGCGCCTCGGGCGATCACTCCGCCAACCCGACCTCACTGCAGGACGTGTTCGTGCGGATCGGCGGCGCCGGCCCCGGCAAGGCCACGACCAGCATCGTCGTCAACAGCGACGACACGATCATCGACCACACCTGGGTCTGGCGCGCCGACCACGGCGAGGGCGTCGGCTGGGAGACCAACCGGGCCGACTACGGCGTGCACGTCAAGGGTGACGACGTGCTGGCCACGGGTCTGTTCGTCGAGCACTTCAACAAGTACGACGTCCAGTGGTCCGGCGAGAACGGGAAGACGATCTTCTTCCAGAACGAGAAGGCGTACGACGCCCCGAACCAGGCCGCCATCCAGAACGGCGACACCAAGGGCTACGCCGCCTACAAGGTGGACGACTCCGTCACCACCCACGAGGGCTGGGGCATGGGCAGCTACTGCTACTTCAACGTCGACCCGACCATCCGCCAGCAGCACGGATTCCAGGCCCCGGTGAAGCCCGGGGTGAAGTTCCACGACCTGCTCGTGGTCTCGCTCGGTGGCAAGGGCCAGTACGAACACGTCATCAACGACACCGGATCCCCCACGTCCGGTGACACCACCGTGCCGTCCCAGGTGGTCTCGTTCCCGTAGTCCGGGGGGAGGCAGGGGCCCGGCCGCTTACCGACCGCGGCCGGGCCCCTGCCTCGTCCGCACCGGGGGCGGTGTCAGACCACACAGAACACATGGCCCTCCGGGTCGGCCATCTCCACATGATCGGGCCGCCCCTGCAGTTCGTGCACCTGGATGACCGTGCCGCCCGCGGCCGTCAGCCGCTCCACCGCCTCGGTCACGCGCGGCCACCGGATGTCCCACGGGGTCTCGCGGCCGCCCCCCGCACGCACGTCGAGGTGCAGGCGGTTCTTCCCGACCCTCGGCTCAGGGACCTTCAGGAACGACAGGTCGGGCCCCACGCCGTCCGGGTCGGACAGATAGGCGCCGTCGTCCCACTCCTCCTCAGGGACGTCGTGGTGGGCGAACCACTCCTCCCAGCTGCCGAACCCGGTGGGCGGCGGCTTCTCGACGTACCCCAGGGCCAGTGCCCAGAAGCCCGCCAGGGCGTTCGGATGTGCGCAGTCGATCGTCAGACTCCACGTGGTGGACATGGATCCGCCTCCTCGCGTCTCCGAGCGGCACCGGGTCGCACCGGTGCCGCTACGACACCGCCCCCGCCGGAGATCCGGGCGGGGGCGGTCGTACGGGTGTCGGCAGGGCGGGTCAGCCCTCACCGCTCAGGTCGATCTCGACGGTGCGCTCCGCGGGGGTCTTGCCGAGCAGGGCGCCCTGCATGGCCTGGGCCACGTCCCTGGGCGCGACCTCGTGCTGCTTCCCGTCACCCTTGGTGATCATGATGCCGTCGAAGACACCGTCCAGCAAGGTGTCGATCGCCTTGGTGTCGTAGACCGGCACCAGCTTGCCGTCGACCGGCTTCATGGACAGGATCTGCGGCAGCGACCTCGCGGGCCCGAAGTCGATCTGCTTGGGCCCGGCCTTGATGGTCACCAGACCGGACATCGCCGGCTCGGCGAACTCCTTCATCGCCCGGTCCAGTTCGGCCTTGGTGATGGTGGGTTCGTGCGCGGACACGGGCAGTTCGACGACGGACGCCTCGCCGGTCTGGACCTGCGCGCGGTAGGCGTCGCGCACGGAGATCATCGACCGGTTGACGTCCAGCGACGTCCCCGCCTTGCCCGGGACGGCCACGGCCTTGTTCGGCTCGAAGGTGATCGTGCCGTCGTTGGACGAGCCGGAGGCGCCGGCCAGGTCGGTGAGCGCGACCCCGAGCTTCTCCTCGTCGACCGGGATCACCGGGTCGGCGGGGCGTGCCCCGCCGAACAGGGAGCCGATCACCGAGACCGGGTTGTAGTCGCTGCCCGCGGCGCCCCTGACGGTCTCCTGGCTGTCCAGGGTGAGCCCGGCCTTCTCCGGGGCGAGCTTCTCCTCCTTGCCGTCCACGGACAGCTTCAGAGGCGTCTGGGCGCGCTTGCCGAGGGCGGCCTCGAGCTTGGTGACCGCCTCCTCCTTCGTGCCGCCGCCGATGTCGACGCCGAGCACGGTGGTGCCCTTGGGGACCTCGGAGTGGTTCATCAGCAGCCCGGCGCCGTAGGCCACGCCGAACAGCACGAACACGGCCACACCCAGGAGGACCAGCTTGGAGCGGCCCTTCTTGGCCGGCGCGGGCTTCGGAGCGGGCCGGGGAGCGGGTGCCGGGGCACCCGGGCCGGCCGGTCCTCCGCCCATGGGGCCTTCGGGCGGCCGGACGGCACCGGGCCCGCCCGGGAACGCCGAGCGGGGCTCCGCGGGGATGACGGGGATGCCGCTGGTGAGCGTGTCGCCGGAGACGTTGCCGCCGGGGCCGTGCGCACCGGGGTCCGGGGCGGGGGCCTGCGGCGTCAGGATCGCGGTGTCGTCCGACATCCGGGGCGGTACGCCGCCGGGGCCGCCCGGCCGGGGGCCTGACGGTCCGCCGGGACCTGCCGGGCCGCCCGCTCCGGGAAGACGGTCGAGGTCCGGCGTCAGCGACGAACTCCCGGTGACCGGGCCGGTGGTGGGCCCGGAGGGACCCTGACCGCCCGGCGGCCGCATGCCGGGGCCCGGCGTGGGCCGCTGCCCCGTGGGGCCGCCCCCGTCGAGGTCGTCGAGTGCGCTCCGCCCCGGGCGGGGGGCGCCGGGCTGCTGCGGTCCGTCGGAGAAGTACGGCGAGTCCGTACGGGGCGGCGTGGGCCCGGAGTCACGCCCGCCGCCGGACGGTCCGCCACCGGGGCCGGGGCCCTGGCCGGGGCCGGGCGTTCCCGGAGCCGAAGCCGCGGGAGCCGCGCCCGCACCGGGGACCGGGGCCGGGGCCTTGCGCGGGGCGAACCAGTCGCTGCCGCTCTTCTCCCTGGCCGGCTTCTCGGCCGGGGCCTCGGCGGCCGGGGCGCCGTCGCGCGCGTCCGGGCCGGAGCCGGGTGCCCCGCCGGAGGACGGCGCGGGTGCGCCCGGCCTCGGTGTGCTGCCCGTGCGCTCCGAGGCGGGACGGCCGCCGGACGGGTCGGTGTCACTCATCGGCGTACGCATGACGACAGGCGGGATCGGACGCGAGCCCGGGATGTTGATCCGGATACGCGTCGTCAGCGTCGTCTCTGTTCTGGGCTCCTCGGGCTGAGGCGGCTCCGCGGACTCCGGAGTCTCCTCCGCCCCGTCCTGAGACGGGTGCAGCGACGGATACTGGCGTGATCCGTACGGCGGCGTACCCGATGGGTACGCGGCTCCGCCGCGCCCCTGGGGCCCGGAGGACGAACTGTCAGTTTCACGACTCAAAGCAGGTTCTCCCGATTGGCTCCGCCGCCCGTACTTCCCCCATGCCGCAGGCCAGGGGACGGCTCGGCGCGCGCACCACCATACTGGCCGCCACCGTACGACTCTCCGCGCCGGGGGGAAACAAGGATGCACCCACCCTTGCGCGGAGGGGCAATCCGGGAGCGGACATACCACATCACGCGCCAGGTCGGCCGGTGTCGTTGGCCGGATAGGGCAGCCGCGACATCGTGGCACACATCACAGCGACGGCCATCCCTCCGAGCATGAAGAGGGCCAGGCCGACCTCCTGGCCGAAGACGTAGTCACCCTCCGGCCGGCCGCCGAGGAGGACGATGACGGCGATGAACCAGCCCACCGCCGGTACCAGCGCGCCGAGCTGTGTCCCGGTCAGCACCCGGCCGCCGTAGAACAGGCCCGCCGACGCGGCGAGGGCGAGCAGCAACCCGCCCGGGAACAGGGCCGCCTGGACCAGGGTCCCGGCCAGCCCGACGGCCGCGCCCAGCACCGCGAGACCCGTGTAGAGCGGGATCCGCCGGGGGTTCGGGGGCGCCGCGAGCCCGGCACTCCGGGGCGGGGCGTTGGTGCGCGGGGACTCCGAGGAGGCACGCGGCCTCTGCCTGCTGCTCATGCCTGTGCTCCCGGTGCCGGGGCCGCGTCCGGCAGGCCCGCGAAGAGGTCGTGCTCCAGGCCCCCGTCGCCGCCGCCGGAAGCGCCCCGGGCCAACTGGTAGTACTCGGTGGTGAAGACGGGCTGTCCCAGGTCGTTCGAAAGAGCGAAGAACGGCCCCTCGACGGCGATCTGGGTGGCGTGCGCCCGCATGGCGGCGGTCTTCGCCGCCGCGTGGGCCGATCCGTCGATCTCGGCCGTGATCTCCGTCTCGTCCACGACCCCGGGCACGTCGTCGATCGCGGCGATCTCCGGGAAGGCGGCGGGGGCGGCGTCCCGCAGCCTCGCGAACGCCTCCTCGGCCACCGGACGGGGAACCCGGTTCCAGTAGATCTTGGCGACCGTGTGCGGGGCTCCGGCGCCGTCGTCGTGCGCGGGATCGGCGGCCAGGTCGGCCGCGCGCATCGCGACACGGTGCGCCTGGATGTGGTCGGGGTGGCCGTAACCGCCGTCGGGGTCGTACGTGATCATGACCTGGGGGCGCAGGGAGCGGATCACCGGGACGAGGTGACCGGCCGCGTCGTCGAGGTCGGCGTCCCAGAAGGCACCGGGCCGGTGGTTCTGCTCGGTGCCCATCATCCCGGAGTCGCGGTAGCGGCCAGGGCCACCCAGGAACCGGTGGTCGGTGACCCCGAGCTCCCGCATCGCCGCGGCGAGTTCGCCGACGCGGTGGTCGCCCAGGCCGCCCTCACGGTCCGCCGCGAGGTGTCCGAGGGCCGGCGGGATGACCTCGCCCTCCTCGCCGAGGGTGCACGTCACCAGGGCGACGTGGGCGCCCTCGGCGGCGTACCTGGCCATGGTCGCGCCGTTGTTGATCGACTCGTCGTCGGGGTGCGCGTGCACCAGGAGCAGACGGCGGGCGGGAAGGTCCTTCATGGGGCCACCCTACGAGCAGGCGGCCCCACCGGCCGAACGCCCCACGGTCACCGGGGCACCCGGCGGCCCCCTGTCAGAACTTGATCCCCCCGATCATGCCTGCCACGTTCGACGTCACCTCCGAGATCGTCGGTGCGATCGACGAGCTCGCGAGGTAGAACCCGAGCAACATGCAGACCACCGCGTGTCCGCCCTTCAGTCCGGATTTCCGGATCAGCAGGAAGACGACGATCGCCAGCAGCACCACCGCCGAAATCGAGAGTGCCACGGCGGTTCACCTCCATCAGTACGGTCGGGACGGGCAGCACACATGGAGCCAGCAGGTTCATACCCACCGAGCGCTACGGATCATAACTATCCGTGCCGACGCATTGATCGGGGCACAGCAGCACGAGGGGCGCACGAACCGGGCCCCGCGGACTAGGTTCGGTGCCATGACCTCGCAGAAGCTCTCTTTTCCCCGCCAGCACGCCAGGACCCAGCGGTTCACTCTCGGCGCACCTCGGGCCTTCTCCGTCTCACCGGATGGGACGCGGGTGCTCTTCCTCCGGTCGACGTCCGGCACCGACCGGGTGAACCGGCTCCTGGTCCTGGACACGGTGACGGGCGAGGAGCGGATCGCCGCGGACCCCGAAGTCCTGCTGGGCGGTTCGGCGGAGAAGCTGTCACCCCAGGAGCGGGCACGCCGTGAGCGGACGAGGGAGGGCTCCGCCGGCATCGTGGGCTACGCGGTGGACGACGCCGCCGAGTTGGCCGCCTTCGCTCTCTCCGGCAAGGCGTACGTGGCCGAGTTGAGGGCGGGCACGGCGCGCGCCCTGCCGGTGCCCGGCCCGGTGATCGACCCGCGCCCCTCCCCCGACGGCCGGCACATCGCCTACGTGGCACGGGGCGCGCTGCGCGTCGTGGGGGCGGAGGGCGACGGCGACCGGCCGGTCGCCGAACCGGAGGACGCCCACACCTCCTACGGCCTGGCGGAGTTCGTCGCGGCCGAGGAGATGGGCCGTTACCGCGGTTTCTGGTGGTCGCCGGAATCGGACCGCCTGCTGGTCGCGCGGGCCGACGACAGCGCCGTACAGCGGTGGTGGATCGCCGATCCGGCGCATCCCGGGAGCAAGCCCGCCGAGGTCGGCTATCCGGCGGCGGGGACGGCCAACGCCGAGGTGCGGCTCTTCGTGATGGGCCTGGACGGCACCCGCACGGAGATCGTCTGGGACCGGGCCCGCTTCCCCTACCTCGCGCGGGTGCACTGGTCCTCGCACGGCGCCCCGCTGCTTCTGGTGCAGGCCCGCGACCAGCGCAGCCAGCTGCATCTGGCCGTCGACACGGAGAGCGGATCGACCCGCACCGTGCATGTGGACGAGGACGATGTATGGCTTGATCTTTTCGCCGGGGTACCCGCATGGGCGCCGGACGGGCGGCTGGTCCGCGTCGTGGACGAGGGGGGCGCGCGGGTCCTCTCGGTCGGCGACCGGCCGCTGACGGGCGCCCGGCTGCACGTCCAGGCGGTGCTGGACATCGGGGAGTCGGACATCCTGGTGCAGGCCACCGCGGGTGAGGACGCCGCGGACCCCGAGACGGGGCAGAGCCACGTGTACCGGGTGAACGAGCTGGGTGTGGAGCGTGTCAGCGAGGGGGCGGGGGTCCACTCCGCCGTGCGAGGGGGCGGGGTGACGGTACTGGTGTCGGCGTCCCCGGAGCACCCCGGGACGGCCGTACAGGTGCTGCGGGACGGCAAGCGGATCGCCTCGGTGGCCAGTCTCGCCCAGGAGCCGGTCCTCACCGCGAGGGTGACACTGACGGAGGGGGGCGCACGGCGGATCCCGTGCGCCGTGCTGCTCCCCACCGGCTACAAGGAATCAGACGGTCCTCTTCCGGTCCTGATGGATCCCTACGGCGGCCCGCACGGCCGCCGGGTGGTCGCCGCGCACAATCCGCATCTCACGTCCCAGTGGTTCGCGGACCACGGATTCGCCGTGGTCGTCGCGGACGGCCGGGGCGCACCGGGCCGTTCGCCCGGCTGGGAGAAGGCGGTGAGGGACGACCTCGCCCTCACCCTCGACGACCAGGTCGAGGCCCTGCACTCCCTGGCCGGGCGCTTCCCGCTGGACCTCTCGAAGGTGGCGATGCGCGGCTGGTCCTTCGGCGGCTACCTCTCGGCGCTCGCCGTCCTGCGGCGCCCCGACGTCTTCCACGCGGCGGTCGTCGGCGCACCGGTGACGGACTGGCGGCTCTACGACACCCACTACACCGAGCGCTACCTCGGCGACCCGGCGACCCGGCCCGAGGTGTACGCCCGCAACTCCCTGGTGACCGACGCGGGACTCTCCGGGCCGGCCGAGGGGGTGCGGCCGATGATGATCGTCCACGGCCTGGCCGACGACAACGTGGTGGTCGCCCACGCGCTGCGGCTCTCCTCCGCGCTCCTGTCCGCCGGACGCCCGCACGAGGTGCTGCCGCTGAGCGGAGTGACGCACATGACTCCGCAGGAGCAGGTCGCCGAGAATCTGCTCCTGCTCCAGGTGGACTTCCTCAAGCGGTCCCTGGGGCTGCCCACGGCGTAGCGGTCACCAGCCGGGCGGCGGCGACGAGGGCGGCGGAGGGGACCCGGCGCCGCCGCCCGGCGGGTATCCGTAGCCGGGGCCGCCCTGTTGCGGATAGCCGTGACCGGGACCGCCGGACTGCGGATAGCCGTACCCCTGCGCACCGGTCTGCGGATAGCCGTGACCGGGACCGCCGGACTGCGGATAGCCGTACCCCTGCGCACCGGTCTGCGGGTAGCCGTATCCGGCGTACCCCTGGTCCCGGCCGTCCGCGTCCTCGAAGCCCCTGCGGGCCAGGACCAGCAGGCCCGTGGCGCCCGCGAGGGCGAAGAGGACCGAGGTGAGCACCGTGAGCTGCTCCTCGGCCCCCAGGTCCCCGAAGTGGTCCACCATCCCGTGGTGGAAGGCCCGGGCGATCCCGCAGGCGCCCGCGACCAGGAGGAGGCCGGCGGCGATCATGCCGAGCGGCCGCGCGTGCACGGCGCGGAAGAGCCCGGTCCACGCCACCACCAGGCAGATCACCGCGAGTGCCGCGCTGCTCCAGCCGGGCGGGGCGGCGGTCAGCCCCGTCAGGATGACCCGTCCGCCGATGTACCAGTCCGGATAGAGCTCGGAGGGCAGGGTGAAGAACTGCCGGATCTCCCAGGCGATCAGGACGGCCCCCGACACGCCGAACACCAGGAACGCGGTGACCCCGGCCCCTCGGCCCGGTCTGGTGGGAAGTGGTTCGTAGGAGTCGGCCGGCTGCCTGCGTCCGGCCGCTCCGGTGACGATCAGCGCGAGGCCGGCGCCCAGCGCGACGAAGGTCCCGATGAGCGCCCGGGTGCGCAGCTCGTCGCCGTACCTCCCGTCCGTCCAGGACGCGCCGATGATCCAGACACCGGGCAGGCGGAGAGCGAAGGTGACGACTCCTGTGGCGACCAGCGTGGACGCGGCGACGGAGGAGCGCAGCGCGGCGAGGAAGGCGCAGACGTAGGCCACGAGGAGCACGGCGTCGGCCTGGAGGGTGGCGGGCTGCCCCTCGGGCCGGGCGCCCGTGTAACCGGCCCAGTAGCGCAGCAGGTCCTGCGGCTCACCGGCCGCGCGGACGTCCCGCACGATCCAGCCCAGGACCATGGCAGCGAGCACGGCCGACAGCACCGCTCCGGTGATTCTGGCTCCCCGTGTGAGTATCACCCCAGCGATACTCCACCGCGGTCCGCCGATGGACAAGGGGACCTGTGGGAAGGGGTGGACACAGGTAACCGGCCGGGGCGACGTGATGAACGCCCCGGCCGGTTCACGGCACCCGCACGGCCGTACGCTCTCTATGGTGGGACGTCCGTATATCGGTACGGCGACGGTCAAGTTGCCTCTGTGTTAACGAACATGAGGCTCATTTATCATTCTTTGTCACCCGGGATCCTGCTCCTGGGAATCCGGACCGGGACCCCCGGGGGCCGGTGGCGGAACGTCCGGGGAGCCGGGCGCCTCCCGGGGCACCACCTGCTTCTCCTCGGCGAAGTGGCACGCCGAGTCGTGCCGGGCGGGAGTGCCCGAATCGCGGAAGACGGCCGGTACCGCCAGCAGCGGCACCTCGAGTTCGCATCGCTCCTGCGCCTTCCAGCAGCGGGTACGGAAGCGGCAGCCGGACGGGATGTTCGCCGGGGAGGGCACGTCGCCGTGCAGGATGATCCGCTCCCGGTGCTCGCGGGCGGTCGGGTCGGGGACCGGGACGGCCGACAGCAGCGCCTGGGTGTAGGGGTGCGTGGGGTGGTCGTAGATCTGCTCGTCCGTGCCGATCTCCACGATCCGGCCGAGGTACATGACGCCGACCCGGTCGGAGATGTGCCGGACGATCGACAGGTCGTGCGCGATGAACAGGAAGGCCAGGTCGAATTCGGCCTGCAGCCGGTCCAGCAGGTTGACCACCTGGGCCTGCACCGACACGTCGAGCGCGGAGACCGGCTCGTCGGCGACGATGATCTCGGGGTTGAGCGCGAGGCCCCGGGCGATCCCGATGCGCTGGCGCTGACCGCCCGAGAACTGGTGCGGATAGCGGTTGATGTACTCCGGGTTCAGACCGACGACGTCGAGCAGGTCCTGCACCTTCTGCCGCCGGCTCCCCTTGGGCGCCACCTCGGGGTGGATCTCGTAGGGCTCCCCGATGATGTCGCCGACCGTCATGCGCGGGTTGAGCGAGGTGTACGGGTCCTGGAACACCATCTGGATGTTGCGGCGCACGGCCTTCAGCGCACGGCCGGACAGCTTGGTGACGTCCTCGCCCTTGTAGCGGATCACGCCCCCGGTCGGCGGCTCGAGGTGCACCAGCATCTTGGCGACGGTCGACTTGCCGCAGCCGGACTCCCCCACGATCCCGAGGGTCTCCCCCGCGGCCAGGTCGAAGTCCACGCCGTCGACGGCCTTGACGGCGCCGATCTGCTTCTTGAAGAGGATGCCCCGGGTCAGCGGGTAGTGCTTGACCAGTCCGCGCACCTCCAGGATGGGGTCGCCCTCGGCGTACGGGCGTGACACGCCTGCCTCGCGCGCCTCGGAGAGGAGCGTGGAGCCTCCTGAGCCGTTCCCGCGTCCCGCTTCATCCGCGTGCATCGAGCGTCTCCTTCCAGAAGTGGCAGGCGCTCCGGCGCTCCTCGTCCACGGTGTAGAGCGGGGGCACGTCCGTACGGCACACGGCCTGGGCCATCGGGCAGCGCGGGTGGAAGGCGCAGCCGGGCGGGATGTGCAGCAGGTTGGGCGGCAGCCCCTTGATCGCGTACAGCTCCTGGCCCTTCTGGTCCAGTCTCGGGATCGAGCGCAGAAGCCCCTTGGTGTACGGGTGGGCGGGCGCCTTGTAGATGTCGTGGACCGGCGAGGTCTCGACGATCCGGCCGGCGTACATCACGGCGATCTTGTCGGCGACGTCGGCGACCACGCCGAGGTCGTGGGTGATGAGGATGAGCCCCATGTTGAGCTCGCGCTGCAGCTCCGCGAGCAGCTCCATCACCTGGGCCTGGACGGTCACGTCGAGGGCGGTGGTGGGCTCGTCCGCGATGATCAGGTCCGGCTCCAGGGCGAGCGCCATCGCGATCATGATGCGCTGGCGCATGCCGCCGGAGAACTGGTGGGGGAAGTTGCCGACGCGCTCCCGGGCGGCCGGGATGCGCACCCGGTCCATCAGCTCGATGGCCTTGGCCTTGGCGTCCCCCCGGGACATCCCGCGGTGCACGACGTACATCTCGCCGAGCTGTTCGCCGACGCTCAGCACGGGGTTCAGCGAGGACAGCGCGTCCTGGAAGATCATGGCCATCTCCTGGCCCCTGATCCGGCGGCGCGCCTCGGGCTTCAGCTTCAGCAGGTCCTGGTCCTTGAAGAGGATCTCGCCCCCGCTGATCCTTCCCGGCGGCATGTCCAGGATTCCCATGATCGCCTGGGCCGTGACGGACTTGCCGGAGCCGGATTCGCCGAGCACGGCGAGCGTCTCGCCCTCGGCCACCGAGTAGTTGACCCCGTTGACGGCCTTGGCAACGCCGTCCCGGGTGTGGAACTCCACGTGCAGATCGCGTACTTCGAGCAGCATGGCAGCGGGCTCCTCAGCGCAGCTTGGGGTCGAGGGCGTCGCGCACGGCGTCGCCGAGCATGATGAAGGCGAGCACGGTGACGGCCAGCGCCCCCGCGGGCCACAGCAGCATGTGCGGCGCGTTGCGGACGTACTGGGAGGCGGCGGAGATGTCGATGCCCCAGGAGACGGCCGGCGGCTTCAGGCCGACGCCCAGGTACGAGAGGGTCGCCTCCAGCGAGATGTACGTCCCCAGGGCGATGGTGGCGACGACGATCACCGGTGCGATGGCGTTGGGCATGATGTGGCGCAGCATCATCCGCGGGTTGGAGGCTCCCAGCGCCCTGGCGGCCTGGACGTAGTCGTTCTGTTTGGCGGTGATGACGGAGCCGCGCGCGATGCGTGCGATCTGGGGCCAGCCCAGCAGCACGATGAAGCCGATGACGGGCCAGATGGTGGAGCTGGTGACGACCGACAGGAAGACCAGCCCGCCGAGGACCACCGGGATGCCGAAGAAGACGTCCGTGATGCGCGACAGCACGGCGTCCCACTTGCCCCCGAAGAAGCCGGCGAGGCCGCCGAGGACGCCGCCGAGCAGTGAGACGCCGAGCGTGGACAGGACACCGACGGCGACGGAGGTCCGCGCGCCGTAGACGGTGCGCGTGTAGACGTCGCAGCCCTGCCCGTCGAAGCCGAAGGGATGGCCCGGCTGGGATCCCTCCTGGGCCTTGGCGAGGTCGCAGTCGAGCGGGTCCTGGTCCGCGATCAGGGACGGCCAGATCGAGATGATCACCAGGAACAGGATGACCAGGCCGGAGATGATGAAGACCGGGTTGCGGCGCAGGTCGCGCCAGGCGTCGGACCAGAGGCTGCGCGGTTTGCCGGCGGGCCCGGTGCCCTCGGGGCCGCCGGGCGTCTTCTCCAGGGTGGTGCCCTCGTCCATCGCGAGGTCCATCGCACCGCCGGCACCGGCCCCCGAGATGGCCCCGCTGCCCGTCGCGTCGTCCCACGGCTTCTGCTCAGGCATAGCGGATCCTCGGGTCGAGTACGGCGTACAGGAGGTCGACGATCAGGTTCGCGGCCAGGAAGACGAGGACGAGGACGGTGACGAAGCCGACGACCGTCTGGGAGTTCTGGCGCAGGATGCCCTGGTAGAGCTGGTAGCCGACCCCGTGGATGTTGAAGATGCGCTCGGTGACGATCGCCCCGCCCATCAGGGCCCCCACGTCCGTGCCGATGAAGGTGACGACGGGGATGAGGGAGTTCCGCAGCAGGTGGCGCACGACCACCCTGCGCCGGGGAAGGCCCTTGGCCACGGCGGTGCGGACGTAGTCGGCTCGGGCGTTCTCCGCGATCGAGGTCCGGGTGAGCCGGGTGACGTAGGCCAGGGAGACGGAGGCCAGCACGAGTCCGGGCACGATGAGTTCGTCGACGGGGGCCTCCGAGGAGACGGAGGGCTTGATGATGCCCCACTCCACGCCGAGGAGGAGCTGGAGCAGCAGGCCGGTGACGAACGTCGGTACGGCGATGACGACCAGGGTCAGGATGAGCACCACGGTGTCGACGGGCCGCCCGCGGCGCAGGCCGGTGACGACGCCGAGGCTGATGCCGATGACGATCTCGAAGACGATCGCGACGACGGTGAGCCGGATGGTGATGGGGAAGGCGGTGGCCATCAGCTCGGTGACCTTCTGGCCGTTGAAGGCCGTGCCGAAGTCACCGGTGAAGATGTTGCCCATGTAGGTCAGGTACTGCTGCCACACGGGCTTGTCGAGGCCGAACTCGGTGCGCAGCTGGGCGGCGGTCGCGGGGTCGCACTGGCGGTCGCCGCAGAGGCCCGCGATGGGGTCGCCCATCACGTTCACCATGAGGAAGATCAGCAGCGTGGTGCCGAAGAAGACGGGGATCATCTGCAGCAGCCGCCGGATCACATAACGTCCCATGAGGGCTCCGGGGGTCTAGGGGTGTCCTTCCGGCACGGCCGGCGGGACCACCTCTCAGGCGAACGGGCGGAGGACCGGAATGCCGGGTGGCCGGCGCGGCGTACCGCGCCGGCCACCCGGCTTCAGCGGGTCACTTGACCTTGATCTGGTCGTACACCGGGACGCTGAAGGGGTTCAGCGAGACGTTCTCCACCCGGTCCGAGTAGCCGGCGCTGCCGTTCTGGTACCAGAGCGGGATGACGGGCATCTGCTCGACGAGGACCTTCTCCGCGTCCTGGAAGGTGCTGACGGCCTTCGCCTTGTCGCTCTCCGCGTTGGCCTTGTCGACCAGGTCGTCGAACTTCTCGTCGCTCCACTTGCCGTCGTTGGACGGGGCGTTGGTGTAGTAGAGCGGCTGGAGGAAGTTCTGGATCAGCGGGTAGTCCATCTGCCAGCCCGCGCGCCAGGCACCGGTCAGCTTCTGGGTGGAGACCTGGCTGCGGAAGTCGGCGAAGGTGCCGACGGGCCCGCCGACGCACGCCTTGTTGTTCCCCATGACGTTGTTGATGCTGTTGCAGACCGCGTCGACCCACTCCTTGTGGGAGCCGGTGTCGGCGTTGTACGAGATCTTGAGCTGGCCGCCGGGGATGCCGCCGCCCTCCTCGATCAGCTTCTTGGCCTCCGCCTTGTCGTACTCACAGGCGGGGCCGCAGAGGCCCTTCTTGAAACCGCCCTCCTCGCCGAGGACCGGTGAGGTCCAGTCGGAGGCCGGGGTGCGCGTCTTCTGGAAGATCTGGTCGGTGATCTGGTCACGGTTGATCGCCATCGACAGGCCCTGGCGGACCTTGATCGCATCGGGGGTGTCCCACGCCTTCTCGTAGAACGGGAAGGCGAGGGTCTGGATGATGCCGGCGGGTGTGTTGATGTACCGGTCGCCCAGGTCCGCCGCGACGTTCTTGAGCTGCGAGGCGGGCACGTCGTCGACCAGGTCGAGGTTGCCCGCCGTCAGGTCCGTGTAGGCGGTGTTGTTGTCGGTGTAGACCTTGAGGTCGATGCCGCCGTTCTGCGCCTTGTCCGCACCGGGGTAGTCGTCCCACCTCCGCAGGTTCATCGACGACCCCTTGGCGTAGTCGTCGATGGTGTACGGGCCGTTGCCGACCGGCTTGGAGAGCCAGGAGTCGTGGTCGGTGTAGAAGACCTTGGGCAGCGGCACGAAGGCGGCGTAGCCGAGGGTGTCGGGCCAGAGGGAGAACTTCTGCGACAGCTTGACCGTGAAGGTCGTGCCGTTGACGACCTTGAGGCCCGAGAGGGTGTCGGCGCTCGCCGAGCCCGACTCGGGGTGGACCTTGTCGTAACCGTCGATGTACTGGAAGAAGTACGCGTTCTTCTGGTTGTTCTTGAGGGCGGCGCCGTAGTTCCAGGCGTCCACGAACGACTTGGCGGTGATCTTCTCGCCGTTGCTGAAGGTCCAGTTGTCCTTGATCGTGACCGTGAAGTTCTGCGAGTCCGTCGACTCGATCTTCTCGGCGATCTCGTTCTGGGCCTCGCCCGTCTTCGGGTCGTAGCGCACGAGCCCGCGGAAGACCATGTCGAGGACCTTGCCACCCTGCACCTCGTTGGTGTTGGCGGGCTCCAGCGGGTTCTGCGGGTCCCCCCAGGACGAGCTCACGATCCCGTCGGCGCCACTGCCTCCACCGCTGTCCCCGCCGCCGCAGGCCGTGGCCGTCAGGGCGACGGCGACGGCGCATGCGGCCCACCTGGCCTGTGTGGCTCCGCGCATGGAGTGCCTCCTAGGGTTCCCTTGAGTGGCTTAATGCCTCATATCACCTCATATGACACTGCGTCGCATGTCTTCTTCCGCCGTACGGGGCCGCCGGAACGCGAGGACGCCCGGCCCCCTCGCGGGGGCCGGGCGTCCTCGTTGGACCGAACAGGTGCTACGCCGCGTGCACGACGTCCTTCTCCTCGGCGAAGTGGCAGGCCGACTCGTGCGCGGCCGGGGTCTCCGACGCCTTGAAGCGCTCGGGGATCGCCAGCAGCGGCACCTCGGTGGCGCACTTGTCCTGGGCCTTCCAGCACCGGGTGCGGAAGCGGCAGCCCGACGGCGGGTTTGCCGGCGACGGGACGTCGCCGGAGAGGATGATCCGCTCGCGTCCCTCACGGGCGCTCGGGTCCGGGACCGGGACCGCCGACAGCAGCGCCTGGGTGTAGGGGTGCGTCGGGTGGTCGTAGATCTGCGTGTCCGTACCGATCTCGGCCATCTTGCCGAGGTACATGACGCCGACCCGGTCGGAGATGTGCCGGACGATCGACAGGTCGTGCGCGATGAAGAGGTAGGAGAGGTTGAACTCGTCCTGGAGCTTCTCCATCAGGTTGATGACCTGCGCCTGCACCGACACGTCGAGCGCGGAGACCGGCTCGTCGCAGATGATGATCTCCGGGTTGAGCGCGAGGCCCCGGGCGATCCCGATGCGCTGGCGCTGGCCGCCCGAGAACTGGTGCGGGTACCGGTTGATGTACTCCGGGTTCAGGCCGACGACGTCGAGCAGGTCCTGCACCTTGCGGCGCCGCTCGCCCTTCGGGGCCACCTCGGGGTGGATCTCGAAGGTCTCCCCGATGATGTCGCCGACCGTCATGCGCGGGTTGAGCGAGGTGTACGGGTCCTGGAACACCATCTGGATGTTGCGGCGCACGGCCTTCAGCGCGCGGCCGGACAGCTTGGTGATGTCCTGGCCCTTGTAGAAGACCTCCCCCGCGGTGGCCCGCTCCAGGGTCATCAGGAGCTTGGCGACCGTGGACTTGCCGCAGCCGGACTCACCGACGATGCCGAGGGTCTCGCCCTGGTAGAGGTCGAACGAGATCCCGTCCACGGCCTTGACCGCGCCGACCTGCTTCTTGAACAGGATTCCCTGGGTCAGCGGGAAGTGCTTGACCAGGTTGCGCACCTGGAGGATCGGCTCCCCCTGCGACACCGGGGCGTCGAGGGCGGCCACGGACTCCGTCTCGGTGGCCGCGTTGACCGTCGCCACTTCGGTGACGTTCGGGGTGGCGTCCACGGACTTCTTGTCGAGCTCAGCCATGGATCGTCTCCTTCCAGAAGTGGCAGGCGCTGCCGCGGCCGACCAGCTCGGTGCCGTCCTGCTCGGTCACCGGGCGCAGCGCCGGGATGTCCGTACGGCAGATGTCCTGCGCCATCGTGCAGCGCGGGTTGAAGGCGCAGCCGGACGGCACGTGCAGCAGGTTGGGCGGCAGGCCCTTGATCGCGTAGAGCTCCTGGCCCTTCTGGTCCAGGCGCGGGATCGACTCCAGCAGACCCTTGGTGTACGGGTGCGCGGGGCGCTTGTAGATCTCGTGGACCGGAGCGGTCTCGACGATCCGGCCCGCGTACATCACGGCGATCTTGTCGGCGACGTCGGCGACCACACCGAGGTCGTGCGTGATCAGGATCAGACCCATGTTGAAGTCGCGCTGGAGCTCCGCGAGCAGGTCCATGACCTGTGCCTGGACGGTCACGTCGAGGGCGGTGGTGGGCTCGTCCGCGATGATCAGGTCCGGCTCCAGGGCGAGCGCCATCGCGATCATGATGCGCTGGCGCATACCGCCGGAGAACTGGTGCGGGTAGTCGTTGACCCGCTCCTTGGCCGCCGGGATGCGCACCCGGTCCATCAGCGCGATGGCCTTGGCCTTGGCGTCCTTCTTGGAGAGGCCCTGGTGCACGCGGAACATCTCGGCGAGCTGGTAGCCCACAGAGAGGACCGGGTTCAGCGAGGAGAGCGCGTCCTGGAAGATCATCGCGATCTTCTGGCCGCGGATCTGCCGGCGCTCCTCGTTGCCCATCTTGAGCATGTCCTGGCCGCGGAAGAAGATCTCGCCCTTGGGGATGCGCCCCGGGGGCATGTCCAGGATGCCCATGATCGCCTGCGCGGTCACGGACTTGCCGGAACCGGACTCGCCGAGCACGGCGAGGGTCTCGCCCGCGCTGACGCTGTAGTTGACTCCGTTGACGGCCTTGGCCACGCCGTCGCGGGTGTGGAACTCCACGTGGAGGTCGCGGACCTCGAGCAGCGGGCCGCTCGCGTCGTCGGAACCCCGCGGAGCGGGAACATCCGCCGTCTTGTCGATGATGGTCATGTACGCCTCCCTCAGCGCAGCTTGGGGTCGAGGGCGTTGCGTACCGCATCGCCGAGCATGATGAACGCCAGGACGGTGATGGACACCATGACCGACGGGATGATCAGCACGAACGCGGCGTTGCGCAGCTGCTCCTGGCCGGAGGAGATGTCGACACCCCACGACACGGTCGGCTCGGCGAGGCCGATGCCCAGGAAGGACAGGGTGGCCTCCGCCGAGATGTAGCCGCCGAGCGCGATGGTCGCGACGACGATCACCGGGGCGATCGCGTTGGGCAGGATGTGCCGGAGCAGGATGCGGCTGGTCGAGGCGCCGAGCGCCTTGGCCGCCATCACGTAGTCGGCCTGCTTGATCGTCAGGACGGAACCGCGTGCGACACGGGCGATCTGGGTCCAGCCGAGGAAGGCCAGGGCCAGGATGACGACCCAGATGTGACGCTCCTCGAACGAGGTCAGGACGACCATCGCGCCGAGGATGAACGGCACGCCGAAGAAGATGTCGGTGACCCGGGACAGGATCGTGTCGATCCAGCCGCCGAAGTAACCGGCGAGCATGCCGACCACGGTGCCGAGGATCGTCACGAGGGCCGTGACGACGACGGCGACGGTGATCGAGGCGCGGGCACCGTAGATGACACGCGCGTAGATCGAGCGTCCCTGGATGTCGTACCCGAACCAGTCCTCCTGGAAGAAGTTCCCCCACTTGGGCTTCTGCAGGTAGTGGTGGGCCAGGTCCGCGTAGCGCGGGTCGGCGCCGGTGAAGAGGCCGGGGAACACCGCCATCGTCAGCAGGAAGACGATCAGGATCGCCGAGACGACGAACAGCGGGCTGCGCCGCAGGTCGTGCCAGGCGTCCGACCACAGGCTGCGGGCCTTGCCGACCTCGACGGCGGGAGCCGGCACGGCGGCGATCGGGGCGGAGGCGTCCGCGGAGTTTTCCTTGAGCGTCTCAGGCATACCGGATCCTCGGGTCCAGGACCGCGTAGAGCAGGTCGACAATCAGGCTGGCGGCGAGGTACACGAGGACGATCAGCGTCACGATGCCGACGACCGTGGCACCCTCACGGTGCCGGAGCGCGTCGAAGACGGCGGAGCCGACACCCTTGACGTTGAAGATGCCCTCGGTCACGACGGCGCCGCCGAGCAGGGCACCGAGGTCGGTACCCAGGAAGGTGACCACGGGGATCATCGAGTTGCGCATCAGGTGGACACCGATGATGCGGCGGCGGGGCAGGCCCTTGGCCACGGCGGTGCGCATGTAGTCCGAGCGGAGGTTCTCCGCCACCGACGTACGGGTCAGCCGCGCCACGTAGGCGAGCGACAGGGACCCGAGCACGACAGCCGGCAGGATCAGCTCGCTCGAACTGGCCTCCAGACTGACGTTGGGCTCCACCCAGCCGAGCTGGAAGGCGAAGAGGTACTGCCCGAGGAAGCCCAGCACGAAGGAGGGCACCGAGATGAGCAGCAGCGTCAGGATGAGCAGTCCGCGGTCGCGCAGGGTGTCGGCCTTCAGGCCGGCGAAGACGCCCATGGAGATACCGACGAAGACCGTGAACAGGAAGGCAAACAGGGCCAGCCGGATCGTGATCGGGAACGATTCCGAGATGATGTCGGCCACCGGTCGCCCACTGGCGATCTGCGTGCCGAAGTCTCCCTGGAAAAGGCCTACGAGGTAGTTCCAGTACTGGTGCCAGAACGGCAGATCGAGACCGAGGTTCTTCTTCATTGCCGCGATCTGCGCGGGGTCGACGGTCTGTTCGCCAGCGAGTGCGCGCACGGGGTCTCCGGGCAGCAGATACATCATGGCGAAGACCAGCGCGGTCGACCCGAGAAAGACCGGGATCATCTGGAGCAGTCGCCGCGCGACGTAACGCCCCATGTTTGCCTCCGATTAGGGGTAATGCAGCCCAGGGACCGCGCTCCGGATAGCGGAGCGCGGCCCCCGGGACCTACTGCCTGTGTGGGCGGCTGATGGCCGAGTGGGGCCCTCAGGCGTGGTTACTTCACGGTCACGTCGGTCATGACGTAGTCACCGCGGAAGTCGATCGCGACGTTGTCGACGGACTTGGAGTAGCCACCGTTGATCTTGTAGTTCCAGAGCGGGATCGCCGGCATCTTCTGGAGGACGAGCTTCTCGGCCTCCTGGTAGAGCTTGATCGACTCTTCCAGGGAAGCCGCGTTGTCGCCCTTCTTGAACTCGGCGTCGACCTCCTTGTCGGAGAACCGGCCGTTGTTCGCCTCGGCGGTGGTGCCGTACAGCTCCCGCATGAAGTTGACGTTCAGCGGGTAGTCGGCGACCCAGCCACCACGGTACATCGACTTGACCTGGTCGTTGTCACGCGCTTCCAGGTCGGTCTGGAAGTCCGGCTTGGCGTCCGGGACACAGTCGACCCCGGTCGAGTTGCGGATCGACTCGCAGACAGCGGTCACCCACTCCTTGTGCCCGCCGTCGGCGTTGTACTGGATCCAGAGCTTGTTCTCCGGAACGCCGCCGCCTTCCTTGATGAGCTGCTTCGCCTTGGCCGGGTCGAACTTGAACACGTCGGTGTCCAGGTGCTGGTTACCGGCGACGCCCGGAGGCGTGAAGCTGGTGGCGGGCTCACGCGTGCCGTTGAGCACCGTCTTGGTGATCGTGGCGCGGTCGATGCCCATCGACAGACCCTGGATGACCTTCGGGTCGATGTCCTTGAAGGTCTTCGAGTAGAAGGTCGGGACCAGCGACTGGACGGCCGCGTACGGCTCGTCGACGACGCGCTCGCCGAGGTCCGACTTGTACTTCGGGAGGTCCTTCGGACCGACCTGGCGGATCATGTCCAGGTTGCCCGAGACCAGGTCCTGGTACGCGGCCTCGACGGTCGCGTAGTTCTTGAACAGGATGCCCTTGTTCTTGGCCTTGTTCGGACCCTGGTAGTCAGGGTTGGCCTTGACGCGGATGAGCTTCTTGTGGTCCCACTTCTCGAAGATGTAGGGACCGTTGCCGACCGGCGCCTGACCGAACGCCTTGGTGTCCTTGTAGAAGACCTCGGGCAGCGGGGCGAAGGTGTAGTAGCCGAGCTTGTACTCGAAGTACGGGACCGGCTTGTCGAGCTCGATCGTGAAGGTGGTGTCGTCGACCGCCTTCAGACCGGACATCTCCTGCGACTTGGGGTCACCCTTCTCCGGGTGGACGTCCGCGTAGCCCTTGATGTCCTCGAACCAGAAGGCGTTCTGCTGGTTGTTCTTGATGTTGGCGTACCAGTTCCACGCCTTGACGTAGGACTCAGCGGTCACCGGGGTGCCGTCGTGGAACTTCCAGCCGGGCTTGAGCTTGACCGTCCAGGTCTTGTTGTCGTCCGACTTCACGGACTCCGCGTTCGTGTAGACGATCTTGCCCTCGCCGTCGAACTCCAGGAGCTGGGTGAACAGCGACTGGATGACGTAGCTGCCGAGCTGCTCGTTCGTGTCGGCCGGGATCAGCGGCTTCTGCGGCTCACCGACGTCGACGGAGACGTAGCCCGCAGGCTTGCCCTTCTCCTTCGAGGCCGAGTCGCTGCTGTCGTCGTTGCCGCCACCACAGGCAGTCGCGGCCAGGGCGATGATTGCCGCTCCCGCGACCCACTTGGCGCTCTTGGCACCGCGCATGGGTTTCCTCCTCATGAGTCCACTTTTGACTTCAAGAAGGGCACTGGAGAGATCCACCGACACCCCTGACGGCGATCGTTTTCAGTGCCCCGAGTGTGCTCGTGAGTCCGCACTCCCCACAGTGCGACGACCCATTGACCCGAGCTCAATGGAGCCAACTATTAAGGAACGCCGGGCTGTAAACCACACTTAAAGGGTCTCGGTTTGACAACATCGAGAAGGTGCTGTTGCCCGAAATCCGGACAAAGCGATCCCAGACAGACACCCCCGAAACGGACTGTTAACACATGTTCCGGAGAGCGACGCACGATATGCGGACACCTCGGTCAGGAAAACGGGTTGACGAAAGGCCTGGGCACCCACAGTCTCTGCGGGTGCCCAGGCCTCATGTCAATGGCTCGTACTGACGGTTCGTCGGCCGTACCGGACGACTTCGGTCAGGTCAGCCGTTCTTCGCACGCGAGGCCGAGCGGCCGCGCTGCTTCTGGTCGAGGACGACCTTGCGGATGCGCACGGTCTCCGGGGTGACCTCGATGCACTCGTCGTCGCGGCAGAACTCCAGCGACTGCTCCAGCGACAGCTTGCGGGCGGGAACCACGTTCTCCGTGGTGTCCGCGGAGGCCGCACGCATGTTGGTGAGCTTCTTCTCCTTGGTGATGTTCACGTCCATGTCGTCGGCGCGCGAGTTCTCGCCGATGATCATGCCCTCGTAGACCTCGGTGCCGGCCTCGGTGAAGATGACACCGCGCTCCTGGAGGTTGACCATCGCGAACGGCGTCACGACGCCCGACCGGTCGGCCACCAGCGAGCCGTTGTGACGGGTGCGCAGGTCACCGAACCACGGCTCGTGGCCCTCGAAGAGGGAGTGCGCGATGCCCGTGCCACGGGTCTGGGTCAGGAACTCCGTACGGAAGCCGATGAGGCCGCGGGACGGCACGATCCACTCCATGCGGACCCAGCCCGAACCGTGGTTCGTCATCGTCTCCATGCGGCCCTTGCGGGTCGCCATGAGCTGGGTGATGGCACCGAGGTGCTCCTCGGGCGAGTCGATCGTCATGCGCTCGATCGGCTCGTGCGTCTTGCCGTCGACCTGCTTGGTGACGACCTCCGGCTTGCCGACGGTCAGCTCGAAGCCCTCGCGGCGCATCTGCTCGACCAGGATCGCCAGGGCGAGCTCACCGCGGCCCTGGACCTCCCACGCGTCGGGGCGCTCGGTGTCCAGGACGCGGAGCGAGACGTTACCGACCAGCTCGCGGTCGAGGCGGTCCTTGATCTGGCGCGCGGTGACCTTGTGGCCCTTGCCGCCCTTGCCGACCAGCGGCGAGGTGTTCGCGCCGATGGTCATCGAGATGGCCGGCTCGTCGACCGTGATCAGCGGCAGTGCGATCGGGTTCTCGGGGTCGGCCAGGGTCTCGCCGATCATGATGTCCGGGATACCGGCGATCGCGCAGATGTCACCCGGGCCGGCCTTCTCGGCGGGCTTGCGGGTGAGCGCCTCGGTCATCAGGAGCTCGGTGATGCGCACGTTGGAGATCGTGCCGTCACGCTTGATCCAGGCGACGGTCTGACCCTTGCGCAGCTCACCCTGCTCGACGCGGCAGAGCGCGATACGGCCGAGGAAGTTGTCGGCGTCCAGGTTGGTGACGTGAGCCTGGAGCGGCGCGGCGTCGTCGTACTCGGGGGCCGGGACCGTGGAGAGGATCGTCGAGAAGAACGGCTCCAGGCTGTCGCTGTCCGCGGGGACGCTGCCGTCCTCCGGCTTGGTCAGCGAGGCGACGCCGTCACGGGCGCAGGCGTAGACGATCGGGAACTCGATCTGGTCCTCGTCGGCGTCCAGGTCCAGGAAGAGGTCGTAGGTCTCGTCGATGACCTCGGCGATCCGGGAGTCCGGCCGGTCCGTCTTGTTGATGCAGAGGATGACCGGCAGCTTGGCGGTCAGGGCCTTGCGCAGGACGAAGCGGGTCTGGGGCAGCGGGCCCTCGGAGGCGTCGACCAGCAGGACGACCGCGTCCACCATCGACAGACCGCGCTCGACCTCGCCGCCGAAGTCGGCGTGGCCGGGGGTGTCGATGATGTTGATCGTGATCGGGTCCCCGCCGTCCTTGGGGTGATACTTCACCGCCGTGTTCTTGGCGAGGATCGTGATGCCCTTCTCACGCTCCAGGTCGTTCGAGTCCATCATGCGTTCGTCGAGGTTCTCGGCGGCATGGGCGGCGAAGGCGCCCGCCTGCTTGAGCATGGCGTCGACCAGCGTGGTCTTGCCGTGGTCGACGTGGGCGACAATGGCTACGTTACGGATGTCGTGGCGCGTGGGCATGGGTGGCTTGCGCTTCTCTCGGATCGTGGGATCAGGCGTCTCAGTCGGTCTCGAGTCCTCGTACGCCCGCCGGGCGGCACGCCACGGCTAGTCCAATGGTACGGGCCCGATGGGTCCGGGGCTTCCCGGCCCGATCCTCAGGACCGGACCGCAGCCATAATTCAGCCGATATTCAGCCGGTATTACGCCATCGTCCAGCCGCTGGGAGGCCGGACGGCAAGGGGTGTGAGAGGGCGGGGGGCCCGGGTCAGGGCGGACACCACCTTGCCCGCCGGGGACTCCGGCGGGCAAGGGAATTGAGCTGCATCTGAGCTTTGAATATGGCTTTGACCTGCTACTTCTTACGATTCGCGGGGGAACCTGCCGCTTCACGGCCGGTGAAGCCGATGTCCTCGTAGCGCGGTGCGGCGAAGCCGAAGGCGCCGATGTTCGCCAGCTTCTTGTCGACGGCGACCAGCTGTGGCCTCTGATACAGCGGAATCGATCCTGCGGCGGCCCAGATCCGGGCGTCGGCCTGCTTCAGGAGGTCCCTCGACGCGTTGGGGTCGAGCTCGGAGACCGCCCGGTCGAAGAGCTGGTCGATGTGGTCCGAACCGACCCGCGTGTAGTTCTGCTCGACGAGCAGCGAGCCGTCGGTGGCGGGCTCCGGCTTGGCGAAGATCGGACGGCCGTCGGTCGCCGGGTAGGCGGTGGCGGGCCAGGAGTACAGCGCCATGTCGTAGGCACCGGAGGCGATGTGGTCCTTGAAGTAGCTGCCGTCGTCGACCTTGGTGACCTGCGTGCTGATGCCGATCGAGTCCAGCATCGCGACGATCTTCTCCCCGACGGCACGCAACGACTGCGAACCCGGGCCCGAGGGGAGGACGAAGCGGAGGCTCAGCGGCTTGCCGCCCTTGCCGAGACGGTCCTTGACCGAGGCGGGGGCCGGTGCGGGGGTCCCCGCGGGGGCGTAGGCGCCCGCGGCCCCGCCGGGCTGCTTGTCCTGGGCGGTGACCCCGGCGTCGCCGGCCCGGCGGTCTCCCGGCTTGTCGTCGCCGACGACGTACGTCCCCTCGTCGCGCGAGGCCTTCTCGTCCTTCTCCGTCTTCCCGGTCTTCTCGTCCTTCCCGGTGACGGCCTCGTCGTCCTTGTCGGTCGCCTTCTCCTCGGCCTTCTTCTCGGCCTCGCTGCCCGCCTTGGTGTCCTCGGTCCTGCGGACCGCCCCGCCGGGAGTCCATCCCGCGTCGGCCAGCAGCGCCTGCGCCTCCTTGGTGTCCCGGTCGCCGAGCGCGCCGCTGCCGTCCTTGTACCCGGGCTGCCCGGCCAGGGCGAGGTGGCTGCCCGGAGGCTTCGCGGGCAGACCGAGCGGCTTCAGGACGGTGTCGGCGAGTTCCTGCCGGTCCAGGGTGCGGGCGATGGCGCGGCGCACCCGGTCGTCGGAGAGGGGCCCGCTCTCACCGTTCAGCGCGAGCTGCGTGTAGGCGGGCTCCAGGGACTTGCGTACGGCGAAACCGCTGAGCGCCTTCTGCTCGGCCGCGTACACGGCAATGGCTTCCCGGCTCTTGTCCCGGGCGGCCTGCGCCGTCTCGGCGGCCTCCTCGTCCGACCCGTGCGCCAGCGCCCAGGACCGCAGCGCGGAGGCCGGGGTGGTGTCGGCTCCGGGGCCGTGGGCGGGCTGCTGCCCGTTCCCGCCGCGGTAGCGGGCCGCGAGGGCGATGCCGTTCGCCGCGGCCGGGTCGATGTCGGCGACGTGCACCGTGCCCTTGGTCAGGGCCTCGGTGCGGTCCTCGGGCTCGACCGCCCGGAAGACCAGGGACTCGAGCTTGGCCTCGTCGCCCCACCAGCGCGGATTCCGGTCGAGCACGACCGTGCCCTTGGCCTTGCTCACGCTGCGCAGCCGGAAGGGGCCGGCGGTGTTCTTGAGGGTGGTCCTGGCGCCGTCGTTGAAGGTGCCGGGGGAACCGGTCACCTCCTTCGGGTACAGCGGGGAGAAGAGCGAGCGCCAGTCGGCGTACGGCTTCGAGAACGTGACCCTGACCTGGAGGTCGTCCTTGCCGCGCTCGATCTTCTCGATCCGCTCGTATCCCGCGTTGCGCGCGGTCCAGAAGGCCGAGTCCTTGCCGCTCAGGGCGCGCCACTGGGCGACGAAGTCGGGGGCGCCGATCTCCCGGCCGTCACTCCACACGGCCTGCTGGTTGAGCTTGTAGAGGACGACCTGCTTGGGCTCCTGCTCGATGACCTTCGCCGACTCCAGGTAGTCGGGGTTGAGCCGGGGCTCCCCCCGCGCGTCCATCGGGAAGAGGGAGGGCAGGAGGGCGCCGGTGATCCGTGTGGTCGCGCTGTCGGCGTCGGCCTGGAAGGCGTTGAGGGTGGCGGGGACCCCGTCGATCGCCCAGGTGAGGGTGGAGCCCTCGGCGACCCGGTCCCGGGAGGCGGGGGCGATGTCCTGCCGGACGGCCACCGGGGTGGGGCCCTCGCTGTCCGAGGTGCAGCCCGCCAGTACCGGGATGGTGAGCACACCTGTCGTCAGGAGTGCGACCGAGCGGCGCTTTCGGGCCGTCCCGCGCGGGACGCCGACGTGGGCCATGGCTGATACCTCCGGGGCCGGCCCGGTCCACCCCGTACCGGAATGGACCGGATGATGCGTTCTGGTGGCATTTGCAGTTGATCACACTGATTCGCTGATCCACTGAACGCACCTGTGCGCACGCGGGGAGGCAGACACGGCCGGTGGGGCCGCGGAAGTCACCCGTGCGGCCCCGGTTCCGGCACCTGCCCGGCGGCGGTCAGCCCAGCAGCTTGACGATCGCGGCGGTGGTGTCGGTCTCGCCGAGCCTCGGGAAGATCTTCTCGAGGCTGTTGCGGTGCGCGTCGGCGTCCATGTCGGTGACCGCGTCGGTGGCGACGGTGACGTGGTAGCCGTGCTCGTGGGCGGCGCGGGCGGTGGACTCGACGCCGATGCTGGTCGCGATGCCGGTCAGCACGACCTGGGTGATGCCGCGGCGGCGCAGTTCGAGGTCGAGCGCCGTGCCGTGGAAGGCGCCCCACTGCTGCTTGGTGACGACGATGTCGCCGTCGCGCGGGCCGACCTCGGGCACGATGTCGGCCCAGTCCGCCGCGGGCTCGCCGGCCGGGGCGGTGGACTCGTTGCGGCCGGGGGCACCGCCGGTGACGCGCACCAGGAAGACCGGGAGGCCCTTGGCGCGGAAGGCGTCGGCGAGGGTCACCGAGTGGGCGACGGCCTCGCCGGCCGGGTGGGCCGTCGGGAGGGCGACGATGCCCTTCTGCAGGTCGACGACGACGAGGGCGGTCCGGGGGTCCAGGACGGTGGCGGTCATGTGCGTACTCCTTGGGGTGCTGATGATCAGGTGCGTGCGCGCGAGGGCGCGCGAGGGGTTGGTCCGGGGGCGTTCAGGTACGTGCGCGCAGGGCGCGGTCGGTCAGGGTCAGGACGGTCAGCAGGACGGCGAGGACCACCGAGACGGCCGCCATGAGGTGCAGTCCGGCGTCGCTCGCCGCGTCGGCGTAGGCGAGGGCGATCAGGCTGGACGCCGTGATGGCCCCGATGTACTGGGCGGTGCGCTGCAGTCCGGCGGCCGCACCGATGTTCTCCGGGGGCGCGTACGCCTGGACGGCCGCCTGGTTGCTCGTGCCGATGAGCCCCTGCGGGGCGCCGAAGCACGCTCCGGCGAGCAGCAGGACGGCCAGTGGGGTGTCGCCGGTGAGGAACAGCAGGATTCCCGCGCCGACCGTGAGCAGGAGACAGGCCACGGTCAGCGGGCCGCGCAGGCTCTTCGTGCGGGCCCCGAGCAGCGAGCAGACGAGCGCGGTGACGGACATCGGCAGCATGAGCAGCCCCGTGTGGCCCGAGGAGAAGCCGCGGGCCTCCTCCAGCCACTGCGTGAAGCCGTACATCACGCAGTAGATGAGGAGATAGCCGAGCCCGTGGCGTGCGTACGTACGCAGCAGGGGCCCGTTGCCCGCCAGCATCCGGATGTCTATGAACGGCCGCGGGGCGCGCAGCTGCCACCGGACCAGGACGGCCGTCGGGACTGCGAAGGGGGCGAGCAGCCACCACCGCGGGTCCGCGAGGTCGAGCAGGAAGAAGGCCAGCACCGTCAGCGCGGTGGTGAACAGGCCGATGCCCAGCGGGTCCAGGGAGAGCTTCGGCGTGCTCCCGTCGGCAGACCGCTCGCGCGGCGGGTCCGCCGGGACCCAGAGAAGCGCGGCGGCGAGGGCGAGCAGTGCGACCGGCACGTTCACGGCGAAGATCGCGCGCCAGCCGAAGACCGACACCAGCAGCCCGCCGAGCGCGGGGCCGACGGCGGCGCTGCCCAGACCGGCGAAGGAGAGCCTGGCGAGTACGGGGCGCGGGGTGGGGCGGCCGAGCCGCCGCGACTCGTCGCGCAGGACGGCCATGGCGGCCGGATAAGCGGCGGACGTGCCGATGCCGAGGAGCAGGCGGGAAAGGATCAGGGCGCCGAAGCCGGGAGCCAGCGCACCGACCAGCCCTGACGCGATCACGACGACGAGGCCGGCCAGGAAGACCCGGCGGGGGCCGAGCGTGTCGGCGAGCTTGCCGAGGACCGGCTGCGCCACGGCGCTGGCGAGGTAGAGGACGGAGATGAGCCAGGCGGTGTCGGCCGCACCGATGCCGAAGGAGTGCCCGATGGCCACCAGGGCGGTGGAGATCATCGTGGTGTTGAGCGGGTTGAGCAGGGAGCCCATCAGGAGCGGTGCGGTGAGCCGCGCACCGAACCCCGGCCCCTGCCCGGCGGCTCCGGCGGCTCCGGGTGCTCCGGCGGCTCCGGCGGGGAGCGTCTCCTCCACCGGCGCCGCGGGGGTCAGGTCCGTGTCGTACCGCGTCACCGGTCGACCAGACGGCCGATGAGCTCGACGGCCTCGTCGAGCGTGCGGCGCTCGGCCCCGTCCAGTTCGGCGGCGATCGCCTCCGCGAGCCAGCTCCGCTTGGCCGCCCGCACCGCCGCCAGTGTGGCGCTTCCCGCCTCGGTGGCCGACACGACCGACTTGCGGCCGTCGCGCGGGTCGGGGGCGCGGGTGACGAATCCCTGGCTCTCCAGAGCGCCGAGGGTCAGTCTCATCGACTGGGGCCGCACGAGCTCGGCCCGGGCCAGCGCCGCCGTGGTGGCGGGACCGCCGTCCTCGAGCCGGGCGAGGACGGAGCGCTGGGAGGGGGTGAGCAGGCTTTCGGCCGAGGAGCTCCGCAGTCGCCTGAGCAGCCGGCCGACCACGGCCGACAGGTCCGCGGCCACGCGCTCCGGGCTCGGGGGACCGGGCTGCGGCGACTGGGGACTCTCGGACGTTTCGGACATGTTCACCACGATAAAGATGGACAGGACATCTTGCAAGGCAGCCTGTCCATCATTACGCAAAAGACCGATGGATCCCGGAGCGGGACCGGCTCCCGGCGGCGGGCCGCAGGCCGCACGGCGACGGCGGGCGGGCCGGAACGAACGCCGGGTCGCGGGAGGCGAAAGGCGGACATAATGTCCCAGGTGTGACACCGCCTGCGAGCCGCACCGGGATGCCCCGGCTTTCGTCGATACCCGGCAGGGTCCTCGTCGCCGCGCTGACAGCGGTGCTCTGGATCGCCCTGCCGGGCGGCCCGGGCGCCCGGGCCGAGGACCCCGTCACCCTGTCGCGCGAGGGGCAGGTCACCGACAAGGTGAGGGCACTCGGGGACCGCGAGTCCCAGGTCGAAGCCTCCCTCGACCGTCTGTTCGAGGAGCGGCGGGTGCAGCTGTTCGTCGCGTACGTCCGTGACTTCTCCGGCCGCGACGCCCAGACCTGGACCGACGAGACCGCGAACCGCAACGGCCTCGGCCAGGAGGACGTGCTGCTGGCCGTCGCCACGCACGACCGGCAGTACGCCTACTCCGTCGACCAGGGGTCACGGCTCACCGACGCCCAGCTCCAGGACGTGGCGAACACGGCGATCGAGCCGGCGCTGCGGCAGAACGACTGGGCGGGAGCCGCGATCGGCGCCGCCGACGGCTACGCCGCGGTCCTCGCCGGCGACCCCGTGCCGGCGCCGGCCATCACCCCGGGCGCCGCGGATCCCGGCGGGAGCGACAGCGGCGCCTCGGTGAACCTGGTCGTGCCCCTCGCTGTGGCCGTCGTCGTGGTCGCGGTCGCCGCCTTCGCCCTCGTCCGCCGCCGACGGCGTACGACGACCAGGACGACCCCCGCCGCCGGCGGCTGGGGCGGTGAGGGCGCGGCGGAGCCGGATCCGCTGCCCGAACTGGATGCCCGGGCGAAGGCCGACCTGGTCGACACGGACGACTCCGTGCGCACCAGCGAGGAGGAACTCGGGTTCGCGACGGCGCAGTTCGGCGAGGAGGCCGCCGCCCCCTTCGCGGCGGCGGTCGCCCACGCCAAGGCCGGGCTGACGGAGGCCTTCCGGCTGCGGCAGCAGCTCGACGACGCCTTCCCCGAGGACGACGCGACACGGCGCCGCATGCTCGACGAGATCATCAGCCGGTGCGCGGACGCCAACGGGCGTCTGGACGCCGTGTCCGAGGACTTCGACCGCCTGCGGGCGCTCGAACAGACCGCGCCCCAGGCCGTGAGCACCGCCGAGACCACGTTCCGCGAGCTGATCGCCCGCGTCTCCGCCACGGAGACGTCGCTCGCCGCGATGCGCGAACGGTACGCGGACTCGGCCACGGCTCCGGCGGCCGGGGAGATCGAACAGGCCAAGGACCGGCTGCTCTTCACCACCTCCAGCCTCAACCAGGCGCGCCAGGCCGTGGACAGCGGGAACAACTCCGAGGCCGCGGTGTACGTCCGCGCCGCCGAAGGGGCGATCCGGCAGACCACCACCCTGGTGGACGCCGTCGACCGGCGGGCCGGGGAACTGGCCGGCGCGGCGGAGAAGCTGCCCGGGGCGCTCACCGAGACGGAGACGGACCTGGCCGACGCCAGGGGGCTGCTCGGCGGCACTCCCGAGGGCGTGCCGACCGCGGACCTGCGGGGCAGGGTGGCCCGGGCGGAGGCGGTGATCGCCGGTGTGAGGGCCGAGACGGCCTCCGGCGCGTACGACCCGGTCGACGCCCTGCGCAGGGTGGAGGAGACGGATGCGGCGCTGGACGAGGCCCTGGCCGGAGCGCGCGAGCAGGAGCACGGGGATCAGCGGGCCCGCTCGCTCCTCGATCAGTCCGTGCTCACCGCGCGGGCGGCGATCGGCGCCGCCGCCGACTTCATCGCCACCAACCGGGGAGCGGTCGGCAGCCAGGCGCGCACCCGGCTCGCGGAGGCCCAGCGGCGGTGGGAGAGGGCCCGGCAGCTGTCGGAGGGCGGCGACCCCCGGGGCGCCCTGGCCGAGGCGCAGCAGGCCGACGCGCTGGCCGCGCAGGCGCGCAGCCTGGCCGAGCAGGACGTGAGGGACTACCAGGACCGGAGCGGCTACGGCGGCCCGCGCGCCGGGGGCGGGGCGGGCGGCGCCGTACTGGGCGGAATCATCCTCGGCGGCCTGCTGGGCGGGGGCGGACGCGGCGGAGGGTTCGGGGGCGGATTCGGTGGCGGATTCGGCGGTTCCAGGGGCGGCTTCGGCGGCGGTCCGGGCAGCTTCGGCGGCGGGGGGACCCGCGGCCGGCGCGGCGGTGGCGGCCGTTTCTGACGGTGGTCCGCGCGCCTCGCCCCGCCCGCCGGTCACCGGCTTTCGTACGACGAGATCTCGCACAAGGAGAGGTGCCATGAGCAAGCAGACCGTCCTCGGCCGCGTCACCCAGCTGGCGCGGGCCAACATCAACGCGCTGATCGACCAGGCGGAGGATCCGCAGAAGATGCTGGACCAGCTGATCCGCGACTACACGGACAACATCGCGGAGGCCGAGCAGGCGGTGGCCGCCACCATCGGCAACCTGCGGCTGATGGAGGAGGACCACCGGGAGGACGTCGACTCGGCCAGGGAGTGGGGCCGGAAGGCCCTCGCCGCCAGCAGGAAGGCCGACGAGCTGCGGGCCGCGGCGGCGGGCGCGGAGGCCGACACGTTCGACAACCTCGCCAAGGTCGCACTGGGGCGCCAGCTCCAGTCGGAGCAGGAGGCGAAGACGGCGGAGCCGACGATCGCCTCTCAGACCGTGGTGGTGGACAAGCTGAAGTCGGGTCTGGACCAGATGAAGAACAAGCTGACCCAGCTGAAGTCCAAGCGCGACGAACTCGTCGCCCGTGCCGCGTCCGCGCAGGCGCAGAACCGGATGATGGACGCGGTGAAGAGCATCGACGTCATGGACCCGACGAGCGAGCTCGGCCGCTTCGAGGACAAGGTGCGCCGCGAGGAGGCCAGGGCGGTGGGCAAGCAGGAACTCGCGGCCTCGTCACTGGACGCCCAGTTCGAGCAACTGGACAGCCTGGGGGACAGCGCGGAGATCGAGGCCCGGCTCGCCGCCCTGAAGTCCGCCTCGTGACGGGACCCGGCGGCGGGACGGGCCCTGCCCGTCAGTACATGCTCATCAGCTGCTCCACGGAGAGCTCCGGTGAGGGCTCTCCGTCGGGCAGGGCCAGCTCGAACCACACGGTCTTGCCGCGCGGGGTGCGCCGCGAGCCCCAGGCCGCGCTGAGCAGCCCGACCAGCTGCAGCCCGCGCCCGCCCTCGTCCGTGTCGCGCGCGCGACGGCGGCGCGGCTGGACGAGGCCCGCGTCCCACACCTCGCAGACGAGTGTGCGGTCGCGGAGCAGCCTGAGCCGGATCTCTCCCTCGCCGTAGCGCAGGGCGTTGGTGACGAGTTCGCTGACGAGCAGCTCGGTGGTGTCCACCAGGTCGTCCAGGTCCCAGGCGGTGAGCTGCGTGCGGGCGAGCTCCCGGGCCAGGGCGACCGAGCGCAGCTCACGCGGGAGCCGCCAGTCCCCCACCGCGTCCGGTGCCAGACCCTGGATACGGGCCATCAGCAGGGCTATGTCGTCCTCGCCGTGGCGGGTGTCGAGTGTCGTGAGCACGTGGTCGCAGACGTCCTCCAGCGGCTGCGAGGGCTCGGTGAGCGCCCGCCGGAAGGCGTCGAGGCCCTCGTCCAGCGGATGGTCGCGGGACTCGACGAGGCCGTCGGTGTACAGGGCGAGGAGGGAGCCCTCCTTGAGTTCCACCTCGACCTCCTCGAAGGGTTCACCGCCGACGCCGAGCGGCATGCCCGGCGGTACGTCCAGGAGCAGGGCGGGCTCGCCCGGCTCGGCGACCACGGGAGGGAGGTGGCCGGCGTTGGCGAAGGTGCACCGCCGGGTGACCGGGTCGTACACCGCGTACACGCAGGTCGCCAGATAGACCTCGGAGAGGTCGGCCTCGCGGGACTTGTGGGCGGCCCGCGAGGGCCACTGGGCGCCGCCGCCCGCGCCGAAGCCGTCGCTCCGCTCCCCGCCGCCCGGGGTGCCGAGTCCGCGCGCCACCTCGTCCAGGGCGGAGAGCACCTCGGCGGGTTCCAGGTCCAGGAGCGCCAGCGTGCGCACGGCGGTGCGCAGTTCGCCCATCGCCACGGCCGCCCGCAGTCCGCGGCCCATCACGTCGCCGACGACCAGGGCCGTGCGGTGGCCGGGGAGCTCGATCACGTCGAACCAGTCGCCGCCGACCTCGGTGGCCGTGTTGCCCGGGAGGTAGCGGCAGGCGATGTCGAGGCCCGCCGCCTCCGGGTCGCCCGGCGGGAGCAGACTCCGCTGGAGGATCAGCGCCCGCTCGTGCTCCCTGCGGTAGAGGCGGGCGTTGTCGATGCAGACGGCGGCGCGGGCCGCGAGCTCGGTGGCCAGGGCCCGGTCCCGCTCGCCGAAGGGCTCGCTGCCCTTGGCACGGGAGAACTGGACGAGTCCGACGACGATGTCGTGCGCCACCATCGGCACGGCGAGGGTGGAGTGGACGAAGCCGCGCTCGTCCCCGGGCACGTCCTCGACGCGCCCGGTGCGCAGGGCGACGGCGCAGGGCGAGTGGAACGGGTAGCGGTGGACCGAGCCGAGCGCGGGCGGCCCCGCGCCCCCGTCGGCCTCCGTGCCACCGACCGCCCCCGCGCCGGGGAGGACTCCGGGAAGGGCGTCGGACACGGCGCTGGCCTGGGCCACTCTGCGCAGCTCCGCCGAGCCGGTTCCGGACTCCGGATGGTTCCTGCCCCAGCTCGCGGGTGAGGCCTCCTCACCGGTGAGGAGACCCTGGTACAGGTCGACGGATGCCAGGTCGCAGAAGCCGGGCACGGCGACGTCGAGCAGCTCCCGGGCGGTGGTCTCCAGGTCGAGGGAGTTCCCGATGCGCGCGCTGGCCTCGTTGAGCAGGGCCAGATTGCGGCGGGCGCTGGCGGCCTCGCGGGCGGCGATGTGCCGTTGGGTGACGTCGGTGGCGAGTCCGGCGATGCCGATGGGGCGTCCGGATCCGCTGTGCACCCGGTAGAGGTTCATCGACCAGTGGCGCCGGCCCGGGGCGCCGGGCGGGGTACCGACGAGCTGGAGGTCGGTGACGGCGTCGCCGGTCTCCAGGACGCGCCGGAGCGTGGCGGAGAGGCGTCCGGCCTCGGGGGTGGGCAGGTAGTCCTCCACCGTGCGGCCGCGGTGGTCGTCGGCCTCGCCCCCGAAGACGGTGGCGAACCGCTTGTTGGCGCGCACGACGGTGAAGTCGGTACCGAAGAGGACGAAACCGAAGGGAGATTGGCCGAAAATGGCCTGCGAGGCGGCGAGGTCCGTCTCGATGAGCCGCAGCGCTCTGACATCGACGACCAGGCAGAGGGCGGCCCGTTCGCCGGCCCCCGTCTCGCTCGGCATGAGATAGATCTCGGCGAGACCGCGGACCCCGTCCTCGCCCGGTATCCGGAACGGGACGAGGCCCGTCCACTCCCTGCCGTCGAGTATCTCGCCCACCCGCCTGTGGGCATCGGGGCGCAGCTCGGCGGGCATGAAGGCCTCGACCGGGTCTCTCCCCACCACCTCGTCGGAGGACATGCCGAACAGACCGGTGGCCCTCCGGCTCCACTGCTCGATCAGCCCGTCGGGCCCGATCGAGAAAGAGGCGACCCTGATGTAGTCATAGATCGAGCCAGGCGGGCTGCTCTGCCACACGACGTCGCCCGCCGTCCCACGTATCTCGCTCACGCGACCGTCCCCTCCAGCTCACACACCGGACCGGTCCTGCCCGCAGTATTCAGCACTACGGGCCTCACCGGCACGGCGTTCACGATCACAGCACGGTCTCAGTCCCTTTCAGCCAGGTTCTGCCCGACCTCCGGTGATCGCTGTGCGTCCCCTCCCACTCCTAACCAGGCAGAGGGAGCTCGAACCACACGGTCTTGCCACTCTTTCCGCGCCGGGTCCCCCAGCGGCGTGCGGAACAGGCCACGAGCTGTAGTCCGCGGCCGCCCTCGTCCTCAGGTCCGGCCGTGCGCGTGGTGGGCGGATCCGGAACCGGATCGGAGACTTCCACCAGGAGTCCGCTCCTGTCCGGCCCCGGGCCGGAGGCGTCACCGCCGGGATGCGGCCGCACCAGCCGTACGCCGATGGGGCCGGAGGCGTAGCGCAGGGAATTGGTCACCAGCTCGCTGACGAGGAGTACGGCGAGATCACCCACCGCCGCGTCGAACCCCCAGTGGTGCAATGCGTCACGGACCGCGTGCCTGGCGCCGCGGACGGAGCCCGGCACGGCCGGAAAGCTCCACTCGGCACGATCGCCGTCGGTATCGGTCACGCCGATCACTTCCCAGGGCCGGCAGCGGGGGCGCACCCTGTTCAAAGGGCCTCATCGGCACATACCCGATATGAAGCGCAACCTATCGCAGACAGTGACCGATAGTGCGTAAGGGTGCACACCGGGCGGAGGGTGTGAGGGAACCGGAATGATTCCGTCTCGCCGCGGGTCGGGCGGGCCCGAGCCGCTCAGCCCTGCGGGGCTCCCCGCAGACGGCGTACGACTTCGGCCACGGCGGGACGGTCCTGGTCCAGCCAGTCGACGGTCCCCGTCTCGTCCGGGGTGAGCCAGCGCAGCTCGTCGTGGTCCTCCAGAGGCGCGGGCTCACCCGAGAGCAGACGGACCGTCCAGACCCGGAGCACGCAGCCGGGCTTCAGGGGCCACTCCCCCGGGATGCGCTCCAGAGGCTCCGCCTCCACGCCGAGCTCCTCCCGGAGCTCCCGCACGAGCGCCTGCTCGCCGCTCTCGCCGGGCTCCAGTTTGCCGCCCGGCAGTTCCCAGCGCCCGGCCAGCGCCGGCGGGGCGCTGCGGCGGGCGGCCAGGAGCCGCCCGCCGTCGCAGACGGCTCCGGCCACCACCACGGAATCACTCATGTGCCGGAGCGTACCGGTGCCCGTGGACCGCTACGGGCGCGCGCTCCGGCTCGTCCGCTCCACCCAGTAGAGCTGTTTGTGCCCATGACGGTCCAGGCCGTCCGCGATCTTCTGTGCCTCGTCCTGCGTCGCATAACGTCCGACGCGGTACCTGTTGCCGTTGTCGTCCTGCCTGATCACCAGCCAGGGGAGCACGGCGCCGCTGTCGGTCATGACGTCTCTCCCCAGCATCTCGCCCCTCTCCCCACCGGCGTGCACGTCTCTAAGGATCCCCAGGAAACCGCAGTACGCATATGCCCGAGCGTACGCCTGACCTTCACTCAGCGGATGCGTGTTTACACAAAGAGACACGCATCCGGCCACACCGGCAGGGGCGCGCCCGCCCGGACGCGCCCCTCCCCCCGTCAGCCGGCCGGTGTCCGCACGGTCGGCAGCGGCATGAGCACCGGGCCCGCCGCGGGCGCCTTGCGGCAGACGTCCCCGCACTCCGCGTCCAGCGAGCAGCAGAGGGAGCAGATGGGCCCCGACCGGACCGGGCAGTCGGCGATGTCCGGCAGCTCGTAGGCGGTTTCGCACACCGTGCAGTCGTGGGTGGCGGTGATGTCGGCGATCTCGACGTCCGGTCCGTTGACCGGGTTCGGGCGGGCCAGGTAGTACTTCCCCTTCGTCAGCCAGGCGATCAACGGACAGAGGACCAGTGACAGTCCGGCGGCGATGAAGGTGGAGAAGGCCTCCGCGTAGGTACCGAACAGCCCGAAGAAGGCGAGGATGGACACGGTCGACGCGATCACCATCGCCCCGAAGCCCGCGGGGTTGACCGCGTACAGGTAGGCGCGCTTGAACTCGATGTAGCGGGGACTCAGACCGATCCGCTTGTTGATGACCAGGTCGGCGGCGACGGCCGCGATCCAGGCGATGCCCACGTTGGAGTAGAAGCCCAGCAGCTTGTTGAGGGCCGCGAACATGTTCATCTCCATCAGCGTCAGCGCGATGGCGAGGTTGAGGAAGATGTACCAGACCCGGCCCGGGTGCTTGTGCGTGAGCCGGGAGAAGAAGTTCGACCAGGACAGCGAGCCGCTGTAGGCGTTGGTCACATTGATCTTGATCTGGGAGACGATCACGAAGACGGCCGCGGCCGGGAGCGCGAGCGAGCCGAGCCACGGCTTCAGGGCCTCGATCTGCGGCGCGATCGGCTCCAGGGCGTGTGTCTTGCCGACCGCCTCCAGCGCGACGAAGGCGAGGAAGGCTCCGCCGATCTGCTTCGCGGCCCCGATGATGACCCAGCCGGGTCCGGCGGCGAGGACGGCGAGATTCCAACGCCGCTTGTTGGCCTCGGTCTTGGCGGGCATGAAGCGCAGGTAGTCGGCCTGTTCACCGATCTGGGCGATGAGCGACAGCGCGACACCCGTGCCCAGCCCGAAGGCGACCCAGGAGAAGCCCGGGCTCGCACCCTCGGTGCCCGTGAAGGAGCCGAACGCACCCCAGGAGTCCGGCGCCTCGAAGGCGAGCACCACGAAGGGCAGCACCATGCCGATGATCCAGACCGGCTGCGTCCACGCCTGCACCTTGGCCAGCGCGCCCATCCCCCGGAAGACGATCGGGATGACGATCAGAGTCGTGACCAGATAACCGATCTCGACGGGCAGACCGACGGCCTGGTGCATGGCCTGCGCCATGATCGAGCCTTCGAGCGCGAAGAAGATGAAGGTGAAGGACGCGTAGATCAGCGAGGTCAGCGTCGACCCGAAGTACCCGAAGCCCGCCCCCCGGGTGACCAGGTCCATGTCCAGGCCGTATTTCGCGCAGGCGCGGGCGATCGGGATGCCGGTGAGGAAGATGATCGCCGCCGCGGCCAGGATCGAGGCGAAGCCGCTGGTGAAGCCGTAGGTGAAGACGATCGACGCGCCGATCGCGAAGTCGGCCAGATAGGCGATCCCGCCGAGTGCCGTCCCCGCCACCATCGAGGGCGACCAGCGCCGGAAGGAGTGCGGCGCGTAACGGAGCGAGTAGTCCTCGCGGCTCTCGTCCGCCGCGAGCTTGGCGTAGCTGCGCCGGGGCGCCCCGGCGCCGTCGTGCGGCTCCTGCTGCGGCGCCTCGCCCGTCGTGGGCGTTGCGATGTCCGTCATCGGTGACTTCCCGTTCGTCGGTCCGGTGTGCGGTGACCCACGGGAAGTTAGGACTTGGACATGACAATTCGTGACGGCGGGCGGTTGCCCGCCGGTTACGTGCGGAGCGCGGCTGTTAACTCCGGATCACCGACGGCGGACAGGCCGTCGCTCCCAGCGGTCACCCCGGCCGCCCCACCTGTCACCACAGCCCCACCGGCCGTCACTTGACCGGCAGATGGTAGGCAATCCGGTACCGGTCGGCGGGGACGACCACATCGGCCGTCTCCACCGCGCGCCCCGAGGCGTAGAACGTCCGCCCGATCACCATCACGACGTGCCCCGGCACGCCGCCGAGCGCCAGGAGCTCCTCCGCCAGCCCCGGGCGCGCACCGACCTCCTCCGCGACGTTGTCCACGACGATGCCGATCGCCGCCATGCGGTCGACCACTCCGCAGCCGCCCAGGGGCCCCTCCTCGGGAAGCATCACCGGCGTGCGCCCCGTGACGGCCAGGGGCTCCCAGGACGTGGAGAGCATCACCGGCTCGCCCGCCTCCCGGAACACGTACCGCGTGCGCATCACCCGGTCGCCAGGCTCGATCCCCAGACGCTCGGCGACCTCGGCGCTCGCCCCCTCCTGCTCACTGCGGGACTCCCAGGTCCCCCGCACCCCTTCCGCCGTCTGCTCCTGGCGGAAGGGACTGGCCCCCGCCCCCGGGCGGTATCCGGAGCGGGCGATGCGGCGCGGGACCGGGCGGGCGCGCACATACGTGCCGGAGCCCGACCTCCCCTCGACGAGCCCTTCGGCCATCAGCACCTTGCGCGCCTCCAGCGCGACGGTGTCCGAGACCCCGTACTCCTCGCGGATGCGGGCCTGCGAGGGCAGGCGGGTATGGGGCGGCAGCGCGCCATTGACGATCTTCTCCCTGAGATCGCTCGCCACGCGCAGATAGGCGGGCTGCTCACCGAAAGGCACAGGCCACTCCCAACAGGTTGACAGACAGCAACAGCGTCGCAACCGTGGGTTCAGTACCGCAAGC
The DNA here is from genome assembly GCF_044765765.1 of Streptomyces sp. NPDC102402. NCBI lineage: Bacteria > Bacillati > Actinomycetota > Actinomycetes > Kitasatosporales > Streptomycetaceae > Streptomyces > Streptomyces sp. NPDC102402. The sequence goes on along the minus strand of NZ_JBIWKR010000002.1, from coordinate 771,045 downwards.
GCGGGCCAGAGTTTCACCCGAAGTGATGATTCACGGCCCACCTGCGCATACCTGACCCAGACGCGAGCCCGGCATGCGCGGACCCCTTGACCATTTTTGGTCCAGACCAATACCTTCCTGTGCACAGCACGGCTCCCGCTGCCTTCCAGCACCGGACACACCCCGGCCACCGTCCGGAATCCGTCCCGGACCACGCACAGGAACGAGCCCCATGCGCCGAAGAACCCTGACCGGACTGACCACCGCCGCCTGCGCCCTCGCCCTGCTGGCCGGCCTCGCGCCCGCCGCCTCGGCCGGTCCGGCGGGACACGACCGCGGCCCGGGCCACCACGACCGCGCGTACCGAACCGTCGGCTACTTCACCCAGTGGGGCGTCTACGGGCGCGACTTCCAGGTCAAGGACCTGGACACCAGCGGGGCCGCGGGCAGGCTCAGCCACATCAACTACGCCTTCGGCAACGTCAGCGCGGAGGGCCGGTGCTTCACGGGCAACGTGCCCGGTGAGGCCGACGCCTGGGCCGACTACGCACGCCCGCTGGACGCCGCGGGATCGGTCGACGGCGTCGCCGACACCGCGACACAGCCCCTCGCGGGCAACTTCAACCAACTGCGCGAGCTGAAGGCCGAGCACCCCGGGCTCAAGGTGATGATCTCCCTCGGCGGCTGGAGCTGGTCCACCCACTTCTCGGACGCCGCCCGTACGGCCGCCTCCCGCAAGGCGCTCGTCTCGTCCTGCATCGACCTGTACATCAAGGGCAACCTGCCGGTGGACGGCGCGCGCGGCGGCGACGGGGCTGCCGCCGGCCTCTTCGACGGCATCGACCTCGACTGGGAGTGGCCCGGCTCGGCCGGCGACACGGACACGGTGTACCGCCCCGAGGACAAGCGGAACTTCACGGCCCTGGTCCACGAGTTCCGCACCCAGCTCGACGCCTACGCCAAGAGCAGCCGCAAGGGGAAGGCCAAGGCCAAGCACTACGAGCTGTCCGCCTTCGTCCCCACCGCACCCGCGAAGATCGACGCGGGCTTCGACGTGCCGCGCATCATGCGGGACTTCGACTTCGTCAACCTCCAGGGATACGACTTCCACGTCTCCGGCGAGACGACGACCGCCCAGCAGTCCGCGCTCCACGCCAAGGGCGACTTCAGCGTCGACCAGACGGTCCGCGACTGGATCAGGCGCGGGGCGCCGGCCCGCAAGCTGGTGATGGGCATGCCCTTCTACGGCCAGGGCTGGACCGGGGTCACCGGCGGGGGCGACGGGCTCGGACAGCCCGCGGCGGCCCCCGCGCCGGCCACGTACGCCGCCGGCTACGAGGACTACAAGGCGCTCAAGAAACTGGCCGATTCGGGGCAGTACACCGTGCACCGCGACGCCCGTAACGGCCACGCCTGGCTGTTCAACGGGACCACCCTGTGGACGTACGACGATCCGCAGGTCCTGCGCGCCAAGACCTCGTACATCCGGGAACGGGGCCTCGGCGGGGCGATGTTCTGGTCGCTGGACGGCGACACGGACGACGGCGAGCTGATGGCCGCGGTCGGCCGGGGGCTGGGGCGGCGCTGACTCCAGGAGCCCGCTCCGGCACTGATCCCGGTGGGGACCGTGGGCTCCCCGCGGATCCCGGTGGGGACCCCGTGGGCTCCACGCGGTCCCCACCGGTACTGGACGGACCAGGTGTCTGCCGAGGCGCCCTGGCCCGCTCTCCGGGAACCGGGCGGCATCCTCCTCACGGTGACGGGGGACCAGATCCACGCGGCACAGCAGGATCCGGCGGCCCGTGGCTCCCGCGTCGGGACGACGGGCCGGGCCACGAGCGGGACGGATGGACGGCGCGGTGATCGTGAGTTGAGTCGCTTACCGCCGGTCCGGGTTGTGAGCGGGGCGGGTCGTCATGTTCGGATGAGGTGATGCACACCCCGCACCGCATCGATCCGCATGACCACCCCCACGGCCGCTCCACGGCTCCGCACAACCCCTACGAGGAGCTCGGGGCCCTGGCCGACTCCCCACGGGAGGAGTTCCCCGGCGGGGAACCGGGCCACCGGTGGTCCGGACGGAAGCAGGGGCGCTCCCCCCGCGCGGACCGCCGCGGCGGACGGCGCCGGCGCCGCTTCGCCGGGCTGCCGCTCGCGGCGAAGGCCGTGGTGGCTCTGGTCGTCCTCACCGCCTTCATGGCCCTCGCCGACCGCTGGGCCGTGCTGTACGCCGAGGGGAAGGCGGCCGACACCCTGCAGAGTCGGCTGGACCTGGCCACGGCGCCCGAGGTGGAGATCGGAGGCTTCCCCTTCGTCACCCAACTCGCCGACAAGAAGCTGGACTCGGTGCGGGTGACCGTGCCCGATGTGGCGGCCGACCGGGTCTCGCTGGCGAAGGTGTCCGCCACGGCGCACGACATCCGGCTGAACGCCGACGGCCTCACCTCCGTACGCGGCGCCGACATCCCCGAGGTCGACGGCGACGTCCTGCTGTCCTTCGCCGACCTCAACCGCGAACTCGGCGCCTCACAGGTCACCTTCAGCGGTGAGGGCAGTGACCGTGTACGGGCGACCGGCACCCTCCCGGTCGCGGGACACGACCTGCGGGTGCACGCCGAGGCCACGATCCGGCAGCAGGCCGAGCGGGGCATCGCCACGGACATCGGCTCCATGCGCCTGGACATCGGTGATCTGGCGACCTACCGCCCCGGCACCCGTGCCTCGGAGGGCCTCCACCTGACCCGGAAGGCGTCCGCGGATCTCGCCCGGGAGACCCGCCGGGCGAGGGCGCTGCTGTCGGTCCCGGCGGTCGCGCAGCGGCTGGGCGTGCCGGACGCGGTGGCCCGCGAGGGTCTGAGCGACGACGGGAAGCTGACCGAGCTGACCGGTTCCCCGGACTTCGCCCGCCAGGCCCGGAGTCTCGACCTCATCGACCTGGCCGAGGACAACCCCGAGGCGCTGAGCGCGCTGGGTCTTTCCCCCGATCTCCTCGACGCCCTGTCCCGGCTCACCCGCCCGGTCCTCGCCGACAAGCTGTCCCTTGCCTTCGAGCTGCCGGAGCCGCCGCACGGAGACGTCCGGCTGCGGGACGTCCGCGTCGGTGAGGACGGCATCCGGGTGCGGCTCACGGGCTCGCAGCTGAGCGTGGGCGGCTCCTGACGGCCCCCCGTGACCCTCCGCCCCACGTCGCGGCGGCGCGTCCCCGGTCTGCGCCCGGCCGCCCGGAAGGCGTCGTACCCGGTCTGCGCCCGGCCGCCCGGAAGGCGTCGTGCCCAGTCTGCGCCCGGCCGCCCGGAAAGCGTCGTACCCGCAGGTCAGGGGCTGCGGCGGTCCGGGTCCGTCCAGTACGTGTCGTGCTTGAAGAAGAACTCCGCCCGTTCCTTCTCCGGCCAGTCCGAGACCTGCCCCACCTTCTCGAAGTACTCCTCGCGGGGCGCCCCCGGCGTGAAGAGCAGCAGCATCGAGGCGGGTTCCGCGGAGTCGTTGCGGAAGGCGTGCAGGCCACCCTGGGGCACGTACAGGAAGTCGCCCGGCCCGGTGTCCACCCACCGCTCGCCGTCGTAGATCCGCACGGTCCCGTCGAGGATGAAGAACGACTCGGAGATCGACCGGTGGAAGTGCTCGGCCGGGCCGCCCGCCCTGGGTCCCATGGTGATCCGGTAGAGCCCGAACTCACCGTGCGTCGATTCGGCGGTGGCCAGGTAGTCGGTGCTGCCGCCGCCGCGTGTGAGCAGATTCGGGGTGGTTTCCGTCGGGCGGTACCGCGCGCTGATCTCGCCCGCGCCGTCCGTGTAGACCGGGTCCGGATATGACATGCCGTTCTCCCTGCCTCCGGTCCTGGACCGGTCCGCTCGTCCCGCGCGCCGGTACCGCACCGGCGGCGGGCCCTTGCCTACCTTCGTCGGGTGAGCCTCAAGCGCCTCTCCGTCCTGGTGCCCCTGATCGCGGGCGCCCTGGTCTGCCCCCTGCCGCCGCTCTCGCACGCCGCCGGGCCCGCCCCCGGACCCGTGTGCGGCGCGGCGGACACCCCCTCCGACGCCTCGTGGGCACCGACGTCCACCACATTCGGCGAGGCCGGAGGATACGACCCCTATGTCGGCAACGGCTACCTGGGTCACCGCGTGCCCGCCACCGGCGCCGGATACGCCGCCACGGGCGGGAGCACGGGCTGGCCCCTCTACACCCCACGGTACGACGGGGCCTTCGTCTCCGGGCTGTACGCCCGCGACCCGGCCCTCGCCGGCGGCCGCGAGGTGATCGCCGCGCTGCCCTCCTGGACCACGCTCGACGTGCGCGTGGGTTCCGAGACGTACGGTTCCGCCACCCCCGCCGGGCGGATCTCGCACTACCGCCAGACCCTCCACCTGCGCTGCGGCGTCGTGGTCACCTCCCTGCGGTGGACGACGGCCGACGGCCGCGCGACCGACCTGACCTACGAGGTGCTGGCCGACCGGTCCGACGTGCACACCGGCGCCGTACGCCTGCGGATGACCCCGCACTGGGCCGGCACGGCGACGGTCACCGGCCGGCTGGACGCCCGGGGAGCGCGCCGGGTCACCATGACCGGGGACGGCGCGTTCACCACGCTCGGCACGGGCACGGAGGGGGCGGTCGCCCAGCGGGGCGCCCACGGCGCCCGCACGGTCCGCGTCCGGCCGGGCCGCTCGTACACCTTCGAGAAGTTCGTGGGCGTCGACACGTCCCTCACCTCCCGCACCCCGCGCGCCTCCGCGGAGGCCGCCGCCGGGCGCGCGGCCCGGCGCGGCTGGTCCGGGGTCCTCGCGGACAGCGCGGCGGCCTGGCGCGGGGTCTGGGCGTCCGACATCAGGGTGCCGGGCAGCCCGGACCTGCAGGCCTGGCTCCGGTCCGCTCAGTACGGGCTGCTCGCCGGCACCCGGCCCGGCTCCTCGGACAGTGTCGCCCCGGCCGGGCTCACCAGCGACAACTACGCCGGCATGGTGTTCTGGGACGCCGAGACCTGGATGTACCCCGGACTGCTCGCCACGCGTCCCGAGCTGGCCCGCTCCGTCGTCGAGTACCGCTACCGCACCCGGGACGCCGCCCGCGCGAACGCGAGGAAGCTGGGCCACGACGGTCTGTTCTACCCCTGGACCAGCGCGAGCAAGGGGGATCTGGACGCCGAGTGCCAGAGCTGGGACCCGCCCCACTGCCTCACCCAGAACCACCTCCAGGGCGATGTCGCGCTGGCCGTCTGGCAGTACTACCTGGCCACCGGCGACCGGGGATGGCTGGCCGGACGGGGCTGGCCGCTCCTGAAGGGCATCGCCGACTTCTGGCAGTCCCGCGCCACGGCGAACGCCGACGGCAGCTGGTCGGTGAAGAACGTCGCGGGCCCCGACGAGTACAGCAACGGTGTCACGGACGGCGTCTTCACCAACGCCGTCGCCGCCACCGCCCTGCGCCACGCCACCCGGGCGGCGGGCCTCCTCGGCCACCCCGCACCCGCCGGCTGGACCAGGGTCGCCGACGGGCTGCGCATCCCGTACGACGCCGAGCGGAAGATCTTCCTCCAGTACGCCGGCTACAACGGCTCGACCATCAAGCAGGCGGACACCGTGCTGCTCATCCACCCGCTGGAGTGGCCGATGCCGGAGGGCGCCGCCGCCGCGACACTCGACTACTACGCGGCGCGCACCGACCCCGACGGCCCGGCGATGACCGACTCGGTGCACGCCGTCGACGCCGCCGCGATCGGGGAGCCCGGCTGCGCCACGTACACGTATCTCCAGCGTGCGGTACGCCCGTTCGTCCGCGGTCCGTACAGCCTGTTCTCCGAGGCGCGTGGTGAGAAGTCCGGCGCCGAGGACCCGCTCTCCGGCTTCCCCGCCGAGGACTTCCTCACCGGCAAGGGCGGCTTCCTCCAGGTCTTCACGCACGGCCTGACGGGGCTTCGGCTGCGGGAGGACGGCGTACGCCTCGACCCGCTGCTTCCGCCGCAGCTCCGTGAGGGCGTGGAGCTGACGGGTCTGCGCTACCGGGGCCGCACCTACGACGTCGCCATCGGTCCCCGCACGACGACGGTCCGGCTGACGGACGGCGAGCCCTTCACGGTCCACACCCCGGCGGGCCCGCGCCGCCTTTCCGGCACGCTCGTCCTCCCCACCCGCCGGCCCGACCTCGCCCCGACAGCGGACGCGGCCCGCTGCCGGCCCGTGACGGCCACGTCCGAGGCCCCCGGCCTGTACGCCGAAGCGGCGGTGGACGGCAGTCCGTCGACGTCCTGGTCGCCGGACGGCGCGACGGGCACGCTGACGGTCGCCCTGCGCCGCGTCACCCGGATCGCCTCGCTCACGCCCCGCTGGGCGGACGTCCCTCCGGCGTCCCACACCCTGGAGACCACAGCGGACGGTCGCACCTGGCGGCCCTTCCGGGCCGGTGACACAGCACGCAAGGTGCGGGTGACGGTGCGGTCCGCGGACCCGGAGAAGCCGGCGGGAGTGGCCGAACTGACGGTGGGCACCGTCACCTGACCTGGCGGTGGCCCGGCTCCCTCACCGTGGCCGCACGAGTAGGGGCGTCACCCGCGACGGCACCGCCGGCGAAGACCTCCAGGGCTCCTGGACGCGCCGGCCCGCGCGGTCCGTACGCGGCCCGTCAGGTCGCGGGGAGCGCCGCGTCCGGGCCCCACCCGGTGAGGGAGACCCGGTGCCCGCCGCCCAGGTAGCCGCGAAGGGCGTCGGCGGTGGCGTCCACGAAGGCTCCGGGAAGGGCGTCCACGCCGGTCCAGCGGACCTCGGCGTGCTTGCCGGGTTCACGGTTCTCGGGTTCACCGGACCACTCACGGGTGACGAAGACGACGGTGAGGAAGCCGTTGGGGGACTCGACGCCCCACGCCCCGTGGATGACGTGGGCGACCTCGAGGGACCGGGGCTCGACCCTGATGCCCGTCTCCTCGTAGAGCTCCCGGACCGCGGTCAGGGTGACCGGCTCGCCCGGCTCGCTCTTGCCGACGGGGAGATCCCACAGGCCGGGGGCGAACTTCGCGTTCTCCCCGCGCCGGAGCAGGACGACGCGGTGGGTGGCCTCGTCGTGGACGATGACGGCGGCGGCCAGCAGGGTCATCGACCCGAGGGCGGGCGCGAGGGCCTGCGGGCGGCGCCCGGTCTCGTGAGCCATGTGCGGTTCCTCTCGACGGTCGGCTGCCGTACGGGTCGGGTGGGCACGCGGACGCGCCGAGCGGCCCGGACCCCGCCCGGACGGGGCATCGCGGGCACCGGCCCGGATCATGACCGGAAGTCAGTCCGGTCGCGGGGCGACGGCATTAGAGTGCCAGCCATGGTCGAGACGATGGTCAACGGCGTGTCCCTCCACTACGAGGACCGGGGGCCGTCCGACGGCATACCCGTCGTGCTCGTCCACGGCCATCCGTTCGACCACACCTTGTGGGCCCCCCAGGTCGCGGCACTCACGGCGGCCGGGTACCGGGTGGTGACGCCCGACCTGCGCGGCTACGGCCGCAGTGAGGTCGTGCCGGGCACCTGCCTGCTCTCCGGCTTCGCCGACGACATCGCCGCGCTCCTCGACACCATCGGCCTGGAGCGCGTCGTCATCGGCGGGGTCTCCATGGGCGGCCAGATCACCATGGAGTTCCAGCGCAGCCACCCGGGACGGGTGCGCGGGCTCGTCCTCTCCGACACCTCCCCGGCCGCCGAGACCGAGGAGGGCAAGGCGGTCCGCGCCGCGCAGGCCGACCGGCTGCTCGCGGAGGGCATGAGCGACTACGCGGACGAGGTGATCGGCAGGATGATCGCCCCGTACAACGTCAAGGCCCTCCCCGACGTGGCCGGACACGTCCTGGCCATGATGCGCGGCACCGCCCCTGAAGGGGCCGCGGCGGCACTGCGCGGACGCGCCGAGCGGCCCGACTACCGTGACACGCTCGCCTCCGCCGCTGTCCCCGTCCTCATCCTGGTCGGCGCCGACGACGACTACACGCCGGTGAGCGAGGCCGAGGCGATGCACAGCCTGATCCCGTCCTCCGACCTCGTCGTCATCGAACGGGCAGGACACCTTCCCGGAGCCGAACAGCCCCAGGCCTTCAACGAGGCACTCCTGCGCTTCCTCACCACCCGCGTGGCCGACCGCACCTGACGACGGGTCCGCCACTCACCGCGGTCGCGGCCACGCTGCGGGCCGTCCACGCTGCGGGCCGACGGGCACCGGCCGCACCGGGCATCGGCGGCACCCGGAGCACCCGGAGCACCGGGAGCACCGGGAGCACCGCTGGGGTTTACCTACCTCGCCTACCCCGCCCGTTCCGCCCGGAAGGCGCGCCGGTAGGCGGCGGGCGTCGTACGCAGCGCCTCGTGGAAGCGCCGGCGCAGGTTGACGGCCGAGGAGAGCCCGACCCGGCTCGCGATGGTCTCCACGGACAGGTCCGTCTCCTCCAGGAGGGCCCGGGTGGCGGCGATCCGCCGGTTCAGCAGCCAGCGTCCGGGACTGATGCCCAGCTGCTCACCGAACCGCCGGGTCAGTGTGCGGGCCGAGACCTGCGAACGTACCGCCATCTCGGCGACGCTGACCGGCTGGTCCAGACGCCCGGACAGCCACTCCAGCAGGGGAGCGAGCGAATCGGCGACCGGTCCGGAGACGGGCAGTTCGGCGTACTGCAACTGGCAGCCCTCGCGGTGCGGCGGCATCACCAGCTGCCGGGCGACCCGCAGCGCGTACGCCGCACCCTGGTCGGAGCTCACCAGGTGCAGGCAGAGGTCCACACCGGCCGCCGATCCGCCGCTGGTGGCGACATCACCGTGGTCCACGTAGAGCACCGCGGGATCGACGCGGACCTGCGGGAACCGGGTGGCCAGGTCGGCGGCCCCGGCCCAGTGGGTGGCGGCCCGGCGGCCGTCCAGCAGGCCCGCGGCGGCGAGCAGGAAGGCGCCCGAGCAGAGGCCGACGATCCGTGCGCCGCGCCGGTGCGCCTCGCGGACCGCCGCCACCACGGCGGGCGGCGCCTCGGTGCCGGGGGGCTGGTGCCAGCCGGGCACCAGCACGGTGTCCGCGCGCTCCAGCGCGTCCAGGCCGGTCGTGACCACCATGTCGTAGCCGGCACGGGTGCGCACCGGCCCCGGGTGCTCGGTGCAGAGCTCGAAGGCGTAGCGGGCGGGGACCGCCGGGCCGTGGTCACCGAACACCTCGGTGGCGCAGGCCAGGGGGAAGGGCGACTGCGGGGGCCGGAGCAGGGCCACGACCCTGTGCGGTGCCGGGGAACGCGGCAGCGAACGGGGTGTCATGGCGCGAAAGTACCTCATCATGTCGTTCAGGACACTGGGTCACGTCAATTGGTCTGGTCCAATATCGGGGGCATGCCCACCGCGCAGACGCACCCCCGGCCCAGGACCGATCCGCCGTCCTCCCGGCCCCCTTTGTGGGACCGGCGCTTCACGCTCTACTTCGGCGCCCGCGCGGTCTCCATGTTCGGCGACGCGATGATGCCCGTCGTCACCGCGCTCGCGGTGGGCGCCCTGTACGGGGTGTCCGGGGTCGGCCTCGTGCTCGGCACCTGGACCGGGACCTTCGTCATCCTGGTCCTGTTCGGCGGGGTGTTCGCCGACCGGTTCGGCGCGCGCCGGATGATGATCGGCGCGGACCTCGTCCGGGTGCTCACCCAGGGCGTGCTGGCCGCCGCGTTCTTCGCCGGGCCGCCGCCGTTCTGGCTGCTGGTGGCGGCGGCGGCTCTGGCCGGTGCCGCCGTGGCCATGTTCCTGCCGGGGGTGAACGGCATGGTCCCGCTGGTCGCCCGCGATCCGCAGCGGGCCAACGCCACGCTCAAGGTCGCCGACGCGCTCGCCCATCTGCTGGGCCCGGCCCTGGCGGGGATGCTGATCGTGCTGACCAGTGCCGGGATCGTGTACACGATCGACGCCGCCACCTTCCTGCTCAGCGCCCTGTGCCTGGCGCTCATCCGGCTCGCGCCCGCGGCGGTGTCGGCGCCGGGCCGGGCCGACTCCCCCGCCCGGACGGGCAGTTCGCTCCGCCGGGACCTGCGCCAGGGCTGGCAGGAGTTCCGCGAGCGCACCTGGATGTGGGCGGTCATCCTGATCTGGGTGGGCTACGGCGTACTGCTCTTCGGGCCGCTGGTACCGCTCAGTTCGGCACTGATCGGCGCCCGCTTCGGCCCGAACGCCTATGGCCTGGCGGTCTCGTTCCTCGGCGCGGGCACGGTGCTCGGCGGCCTCCTGGCCCTGCGGGTGCGCCCGTCCAGGCCACTGGCCGCGGGCGCGGTGGGGATGGTGCTGTACACCGCGCTGCCTCTGAGCGCGGCGCTGGGCGGCAGCCTGCCCGTGCTGCTGGGAGGACACGTGCTCGGCGGCGGCGCGCTGGCCTTCTGGTCGGTGATGTGGGCGACCAGCGTGCAGACCCACACCCCGCCGGCGGTGCTCAACCGGGTCAGCGCCTATGAGCTGGCCGGCTCGGTGTCCGGTATCGCGCTCGGCCAGATCCTGGCCGGACCGGCCGGGGCGCTGGCCTCCCCGGGGCGGCTGCTGCTGGTGTCCGCGGGCGCCTGCCTCGCGGGCTGCGTGGCCCTGCTCGCGACCCCCGCGATCCGCGGTCTGCGCCGCGCGGGCGCCGCCTCCGCCGCCGCCTCCGCCGCCGGGGAGTGAGCGGCTCGCTCTCCGCACCCGGAGGGTTGCGGATCGCCGGACATCCCGGTCAGTGGTTCTGGACGATGTTGTAGACGTTGCCGTCCGGCGCCCGGACGAAGAACCGGTGGACACCCCAGCCCTCAGCCGTCAGGGGGTGCACGATCTCGAATCCACGCTCCTGGGCCTCGGCGAGAGCCGCCTCCACGTCATCGACCTTGACCGACGCGACCGGGTCGACCGGGGCGGTCGCGTCCCGGGTGACGAGCTGGAGATGCGCACCGGTCTCCGGCGAGGTGTAACGGGCCACCCAGCCGAGATTGAACTCCTCCTCGGCCAGGCCCAGATAGTCCGTGTAGAACGCCCTGGCCGCCCCGAGGTCGTCCACGTGAATGTCGGCTACCACACTGGTGACGCGCACCCGGTCCTCCTCGACGACGACAGCGACCGGCGTGTGCCTGGTACCGGCGGCGTCCCGGCAGAGGCCGCCCGCCGCAGGGTACGCAACGCCGGTGCGCGCGGACCCCACCCCACACCGCTCACGGAGCCGGTATGCGGGCAGCGAACGGCTGGGGAAGCCGTGCCGCCGCCCCGAGAGACGCTTTCCGCCCGCCGACACGTTGAAGCGGAATGCCTGCCGTATGGTCCTGACCTGCGGCGGACCCCCTCCAGGACCCTGACCAGGGATCTGCTGGTGGGATTTGCTGGTTGGCATGCGCTGACTCCCGACGGCCGTTCACGGGCGTCCCGCCGACCGGCCGCGGACCGGTCTGATGGACCGAGGCAGAGAAATCCATGGCGCACCAACCGGACCTGCAACGAGACTGCGTGGGGGAGCGACCGCTACCCCTGTCCCTGCTGCGGGCACCGCGTGCTGGACGCCATGCCGGCCGGCCCCGGCCGGCCCTCGGCCCACTTCGCGGAGATCATCGACGACATGGCCGACCACTCCCGACTGATCCTCTGCTCCCAGTTCCGGCGAGTGGACGCCGGCCACACGTACGGCGTCTCCGGCGCCGGCCTCGACCGGCAGCTCGACTGGACCGCGCCCTGGAAACACCTGGTCGGGGAAGCCCGCACCTGGTCCCTCCTGGAAGCCACCGAAGCCCCCGTCGCCGACGACGTCTTCGTCGCCCCCACCTGGATCGACCGCACCGACCTGTACCCGGAGAGATGACCGATGCCATTCCAGCACCCCGAGGAAATCGGCTACGGCTACGTGATCGAGCGCTACGCGGCAAGGAAGGACTCAGGCCACGCGCGCTACCTCGTCCTGAAGAGTGGTCGGTTCCTGCGGCCCGAGTGGCCTCACGCCGAACGTTTCGCCCATCACCTCATCGACGACTCGGCCACGATCACCGATGCCGAGCTGGAAGCCCTCCTCGGCTACGAGTGGCGCTCACGGCTCACCGCCGCCTGGCTGATCGGCGTAGGCCGACGCGCCACGTTCCGCGAACGCATCGGGGACCTGCTCCTGGCCAGCGAGTTCTGTTTCTCCGGCAGCGCCTACTGCTTCGCCCTGGCCCGCTTCGGCACCCACGCGGACGCCGAGATCCTCGCCGCCTACCTGGACCGCTACCTCCCCCGCACCGACCTCCGCTACGACCAGCCCGCGGCTCTCGGTGCACTCCTCCGCCTCGACGCCCACCTCGGCACCCACCACGCCGACCGGTTCGCGGAACCCGACGGCCTCTGGGACCGCTGGGTCCAGGCCCTCGCGCACCTCCAGGGCTCCCCCGGACACACCCCGGCCGCGCAGCGCAGCCGGACCGATGTCCAGTGCGACTTCGCCGACGGCTGGGCCTCTTCCTGACCGGGACCTGATCCCCGGACACGAACCGGTCCCCTGCTTACGCACGCTCATGAGGCGGCTACGGCCGTGGCGAGCGTCGCAGCGGACAGGCCCAGGAACAGCAGCGCGCCGCCGAGCTGATGGTCGCGCACCCGCAGGTGGGTGATCACTGCGCCGATGAAGTACAGGACCAGGCCGGCCGCGGCCGCGACCCCGAACGGCCGTACGGCCAGACCGGCCAGCAGGCCCAACGAGGCCGCGCCCAGACAGGCGCCCAGTGGGTACATCCAGGACACCGGCACCTGGAGCCGCTCGGCAATGGCAACGATCATGGGATGTCGGGCGAAGTCCATCCAGGCGGCGACAGCCGTCGCGGTGGCGGTCAGCAGGGTCAGGACGAGATACGCGGGATACATGGCGGTCCTTTCCGGATCACCTCCACCCTCGCGGGCTCCGGCCATGGCGGTCCAATACCTGCACCCATAGCCTCATGGCATGGATGTGGACACCCGCCTGCTGCGCTACTTCGCCACCGTGGCCGACGAGGGCAACATCACCCGCGCCGCGGAACGCCTGTTCATGGCGCAACCCTCCCTGACCAAGCAGATCAAGCAGCTCGAGACGAGGCTGGGCGTGCAGCTCTTCGTCCGCTCCCGAACGGGGATGACCCTCACCGGGCCGGGCCGGGCACTGGCCGGTCGCGTGCCGGCCCTGCTCGACGCGCTCGGGGAGGCGGTACGGGAGACCAAGGCCGCCGCGAGCCGGGCGGAGCGGATTCTGCGGGTCGGCATCATGGGCAGCGGGGCCAACGAGGCGACCCCCGCGATCATCTCGGCGTTCGGCAGCCGTAGGCCGGGCTGGCGGGTGGAGTCGCGGCAGGGTGTGTGGTCCGAGCCGACGGCGGGGCTGGCTGACGGCGCCGTCGATGCCGCGCTGCTCTACCTGCCCTTCCCCGGCCAGGAACACTGGCGGGTGACCGAGCTGTTCACCGAGCCTCGCTGCGTGCTGCTGCCATCCGGCCATCGGCTGGCGGGCCGGGAGTCGATCGCCTTCCGGGAGCTCTGGGACGAGCCGTTCGTAGCCACCCCGCCAGAGGCCGGCGAATGGCGCGACTGGTGGCTGGCGACCGAGGCACGCGAGGGCCACCCGCCCCGCATCGGCGCCGAGACGCGCTACCCGGACGACTGGCTCAACGCCATCGCCAACGGCTACGGCGTCGCACTCGCTCCGTCGGCGGCGGCCCGGTACTACCCCCGCCCCGGCATCACCCAGCGCCCCGTCACGGGCGTCGCCCCCTGCACCGTCTGCGTGGTCCGGCCCCTGACCGCCGACGACAACGCCGTCGTCGAGGATTTCGTCGACTCATGCCTGACCGTGGTCCGGCCCCGGTGACGGCTCCGCCCTGGGCGAGCAAGCTACTGGCCCGCTCCTCGTCGTCCGGCCGGTCCGCGGAGAGTCCACGGGCAGCCGTGAGCGACCGCGGGGCCCCGATGCACGCAGACCGGCAGCCGCATATGGGGCATCAGGACGCCGCCCGCGTATCACCACGAGCACGTCGACCTCGTGGCCCGGACCTCGCCGAGTCGCTACGGTTGAGCCATGACCGCACTGCCCGACTGGATGCGCCCGCCCCGCGCGGAAGGCTGGTTCGCGGAGGACCTGGACCGCCTCCCGGAAGCACCGCGCCACACCGAGCTGATCGACGGCGCCCTCGTATTCATGATGCCCCCGCAGCGGTGGTGGCACGGCCATCTGGTCACGATGCTCACCGTGGCTCTCATGGAGCAGGCGCCGGCCGGTGTACGGGTCGGACGGGAGATGACCATCAAACTCGATCAACGCAATCGGCCCGAGCCGGATCTGCTGGTGACGACGGCCGACTTCGACGGTGACCGCACCTGGTTCGCACCGGATGAAGTACGACTCGCCGTCGAGGTGGCCTCCCCCGAGTCCGCACACCGGGACCGCACGGTAAAGCTCCACAAATACGCAGAGGCCGGCATCCCGCACTACTGGCGCATCGAGGACGAGGAGGGCGCACCCGTCGTCCACGCCTACGAACTTGCGAGCCGACCGCCACCTACGTACCCGTCGGCATCTTCAGGGGCTCGCTCAACCGTCCGGTGCCCTTCGAGATCAACCTCGACCTGGAGAAGCTCGCTCCACCCCGCCGTGGCTGAGTCGGTGACAGTCGGCACGGAAATGCGACAGGGGCCGGCCTCACCCGAGTCCGCCTGCGTTTCATACTGCGGGGCGGCAGCCCGCACCGCGCCGGCGAATGGACCGACCTCCCCGACCGGCCTTTGGAAGAACAACTCGCCGAGATCGCGCGAGAGGTCGGCCTCCGCGGCGAAGCCGCGGAACGCGAGCGCCTCGCAGACCAGCAAGCCAGAGAGCTACAGCAAGAGCGCTGGGAAGTCGCAATGCAAGAAGCCCGCGCTGCCCACGCCCACGCCTACCACGTCAAACACCTCGGAGAACAGGCAGACGCCTGGTACCAGGCCAGCCGCCTGACCGAATACATCGCAGCGGTACGCGACCACGCCACCTCACTGCCGCCCGGGCAGGAGCGGACCGAGATCGAGGCGTGGCTCGCGTTCGCGGACGCGCACCTCCAACACCTCACCGAATCGGTCTCAGCGCCGAAACTGCCCACGCCGCCGAAGCCCAGCGGCGACGACCTCAAGCCTTTCCTCGGCCACTGGAGCCCCTACGGGCCCCGCTCCTACTGAGCCTCACACCGCCACGAGCCGCACCCGCTCGCCGCACAGCTTGGCCATGTCGTCACTATCGGAAGTCAGCATGACCACGGGGCGGTGCTGTCGCAGCGCGGCCTCGGCGACGGCCGCATCAATCGCGTACTTGTGTCCGTGCAACCCTGCGTTCATCAGCAACTCCGAGGCCGCCCTTGCCTCCTCGTCCCCGACCGGGACGACTCGCAGCCCGGAAAGCACCCAGTTCAGGCGGGTCTTGTTCGTACGGGCGTGGACGGCTTCGATGATGGTGAGCGCGCTGATCACGACCTCCATGCCGCGCGAGCGCGCCTCAGCGATCAGAGCCACCACCTGCTCGTCATCGGCGAGCAGCTTCGAGAGTCCCTCGCTGTCGAGGACCAGCGTCCCCTCGTGACTCAGCCTGCGGCGGGCCACTCGGCCTCCTCGGCGAACACCTCGTCGAAGACCTGCCGCGCCCGCTGGCGAGCCGGCTCGGAGACCGGCCCCTTGCGGCTCTCGTAGTCCGCCAGGTACTCGTCCAGGACCTGCCCACGCAGTTCCCGCTCGACCGCCTCCGCGATGAACGCGGAGAACTCCCGCTTACCCACCCGCGCCCGGATCGCCTCCGCGGTCCCCTCCGGCAGCGACAGACTCACCCGCGTCGCCGGACCTTCCCCGATGCTGTACGCCGCTTCACCCATACCCCGATTGTGTCAAACGAGTAGGAAAAGTGCCACGGACTGGATCTGCGCGGGTCCCAGAGTCGTGAAGAAGGCGTGCGGGTGGCTTCTCTCCCGCCTACCCTCAGCACCAGGCGGCCCGACGTCCGAATCCCAGCACGGGCACCCCATCCCATCCCGGCACGATCTCAGCACGGTAGGGATGACCAGAGATGATGACAGGTGACGAGGGGCCAGCTATCCCAGCACCGTCCCAGCACGGGAAAAAACCAAGGGCCCGACTCCGAAGAGTCGGACCCTATTTGACCTGCACGTTTGCAAGATCAGCGACGTGGTGATGTGTCAGCGGCTACACATTGAAGCGGAACTCCACCACATCTCCGTCCTGCATCACGTAGTCCTTGCCCTCCATGCGCGCCTTGCCCTTGGCGCGGGCCTCGGCGACCGAGCCGGTCTCGACGAGGTCGCCGAAGGAGACGATCTCGGCCTTGATGAACCCCTTCTGGAAGTCGGTGTGGATCACACCGGCCGCCTCCGGGGCCGTGGCGCCCTTCTTGATCGTCCAGGCGCGGGCTTCCTTCGGACCTGCCGTGAGGTAGGTCTGGAGGCCCAGGGTGTCGAAGCCGACGCGGCCGAGGGTGGCCAGGCCGGGCTCTTCCTGGCCCATCGACTGGAGGAGCTCGAGGGCCTCGTCGTCGTCGAGCTCGATCAGCTCGGACTCGATCTTGGCGTTGAGGAAGATGGCCTCCGCCGGGGCGACCAGGGCGCGCTGGTCGTTCTTGAAGTCCTCGTCGACCAGCTCGTCCTCGTCGACGTTGAAGACGTAGAGGAAGGGCTTCGTCGTGAGCAGGTGCAGCTCGTGGAGGAGGCGGCCCTTCTCGGTACCGGCGGTGATGCCCCGGGAGAAGAGGGTGTCGCCCGCTTCGAGGATCTTCTGGGCCTCCTCGACGGCGGCGAGGACGGCGACCTTCTCCTTCTGGAGGCGGGACTCCTTCGTCAGGCGCGGGACGGCCTTCTCGACGGACTGGAGGTCGGCGAGGATCAGCTCGGTGTTGATCGTCTCGATGTCGTCCTTGGGCGAGACCTTGCCGTCGACGTGGACGACGTTCTCGTCCTTGAAGGCGCGGATGACCTGGCAGATCGCATCGGACTCGCGGATGTTCGCGAGGAACTTGTTGCCCAGGCCCTCGCCCTCGCTCGCGCCGCGCACGATGCCGGCGATGTCGACGAAGTCGACCGTCGCGGGGAGCAGCTTCTGGGAGCTGAAGATCTCGGCGAGCTTGTTCAGACGGGGGTCGGGGACGCCCACGACGCCCACGTTCGGCTCGATGGTGGCGAACGGGTAGTTGGCCGCCAGCACGTCGTTCTTGGTCAGGGCGTTGAACAGGGTCGACTTGCCGACATTCGGCAGACCGACGATTCCGATCGTGAGCGACACTTTGGCGACTTCCTGGAGTGAGGAGAGGGGCTGTCCGGGCGGGCCGGGAGGTGGACCGATTCTCCAGTTTACGGGCGGGACCGGGCGACCCGTCACGGGTGCGGGGGCCGGTCCCGGTCGGGGGCCGAACGGTGCGGTTTCGGCCGTGTGGGATCGAACGCAACGCCAAGGTAGGCCAAAGCGCGTGTCCAACGCCCGAAAGAGCGCACCCGGCGACCTAGGTTGTCGGGGTGGAGCAGCACAGGACACGTACCCCGCAGCGCAGGCAGCCCGCGCAGGCCCAGCCCGCCCCGTCCGGCGGCCTCGGCGAGGTGACGGCCGCGTCGGCCTATCCGGTGACGGTGGCGGTCGCCCCGGCCCCGGTGACGGGCACGGGTCCGGGCACAGGTCCGGGACCGGGTCAGGGTCCGGGCTCCCGGCCCGGCGGGGGCGGCGTCCCGCCCGTGGTCCTGGCCCTGCGCAGATTCCCCAACCCGCGGCTGACCGGCATCGGCGCCGGGCTCTTCGCGGCCCTGACCATGTTCCTGCTGGCCTGCGCCGACCGGCTGCTCCTCGGGGGCTCGGAGGTCGTGTACGGGGTGCTGTTCCTGCCGGTCAGCGCCCTGACCGCGCTCTGGGTACGGCCGGCAGACCTGGTGACGGCCCCGATCATCGTGCCCATCGCCTTCGCGGTCGGCGTGATCCCCGTCGCCGGCGGCACGGGCGGTTTCGGCGGACAGGCGATGGCCGTCGTGACCGCGCTCGCCGTCCACGCCGGCTGGCTGTACGGGGGAACGCTCGTCGCGGGTCTCATCGCCACCGTGCGGAAGATCCGGCAGATGCGGGAGCGGCAGCGCCACCTGCTCAGGGCCGACCGGGCGGCCCGCCGCCCCCGCGCGTAGGGCTACTTGCCCGCGGCCGCCATGGCGGCACCGACGATGCCTGCGTTGTTCTGCAGCTCGGCCGGGACGATCTCGGCCCGGACGTGCTCGATGAGCGGCAGGAACTTCTCCGCCTTGCGGCTCACGCCCCCGCCGATGATGAACAGCTCGGGCGAGAACAGCATCTCCACGTGGACCAGGTACTTCTGCACCCGGTGCGCCCAGTGGTGCCAGCTGAGGTCCTCGTCCTCCTTCGCCTTCGTGGAGGCGCGCTTCTCGGCGTCGTGGCCGTGCAGCTCCAGGTGGCCGAGCTCGGTGTTCGGGACGAGGTGCCCGTCGGTGAAGAGGGCGCTGCCGATGCCCGTGCCGAGGGTCAGCATGATCACCGTGCCCTTGCGGTCGCGCCCCGCGCCGAAGGTCATCTCGGCGATTCCGGCCGCGTCGGCGTCGTTGAGGATCGTGACGGACTGCCCGATGCGCTCGCTGAGCAGCGCCCTCGCGTCCGTGTCGATCCAGCCCTTGTCCACGTTGGCCGCGGTCCTGGTGATGCCACCGGTGACGACTCCGGGGAACGTGATGCCGACCGGCCCCTGCCAGTCGAAATGGCCGACGACCTCGGCCACACCGCCGGCCACGCTCTCGGGCGTGGCCGGGTGAGGTGTCAGTACCTTGTGGCGCTCCTGCGCCAGCTCTCCGCGGTCCAGGTCCACGGGCGCACCCTTGATCCCTGAACCGCCGATGTCCACACCGAAGATCTCCATGCGATCCACGGTACGGGCAGGTGGCACGGATCACTCCCCGGAGTGGTGGATCCGGCGGGCGCGCCCGGGTCACTCGTGTGCCCGGACCGCCGCCCGCGCGCCGCCCGCCGCCCGGCGGAGAGCGCGGCTACTCGGCGGAGAGCGCGGCGGCCTCGGCGCGCAGGTCGCGCCGGAGCTCCTTGGGCAGCGAGAAGGTGATCGACTCGTCCGCGGTCTTCACCGTCTCCACGTCCGCGTAACCCCGCTCGCCGAGCCATTCCAGTACGCCGTCGACCAGGACGTCGGGCACCGAGGCGCCCGAGGTGAGGCCGACCGTGCTGACGCCCTCCAGCCATGCCTCGTCGATCTCGGCGGCGAAGTCCACCAGGTGGGCGGCGAGCGCTCCGGCGTCCAGGGCCACCTCGACCATGCGGATGGAGTTCGAGGAGTTCTTCGAGCCGACGACGATGACCAGCTCGGCGTCCTCGGCCAGCTTCTTCACCGCGATCTGGCGGTTCTGCGTGGCGTAGCAGATGTCGTCGCTCGGCGGGGAGAGGAGGTTCGGGAACTTGTTCTTCAGCGCGCCGACCGTCTCCATCGTCTCGTCGACGGAGAGCGTGGTCTGGGAGAGCCAGACGACCTTGGACTCGTCGCGGACCTCGACGTTCGCGACGTCCTCGGGGCCGTCGACCAGCGTGATGTGGTCGGGAGCCTCGCCGCTGGTGCCGATGACTTCCTCGTGGCCCTCGTGGCCGATCAGGAGGATGTCGTAGTCCTCCTTGGCGTAGCGGACGGCTTCCTTGTGGACCTTCGTGACCAGCGGGCAGGTCGCGTCGATGGTGGCGAGCTTGCGCTCGGCCGCCTCCGCGTGGACGGTCGGGGCGACGCCGTGCGCGGAGAACATCACGATGGAGCCCTCGGGCACCTCCGCGGTCACGTCGACGAAGATCGCGCCCTTCTTCTCGAGCGTTTGCACGACGTACTTGTTGTGCACGATCTCGTGACGGACGTAGATCGGGGCGCCGTACTGCTCCAGGGCTTTCTCGACGGCGATCACGGCGCGGTCCACGCCCGCGCAGTAGCCACGGGGTGCGGCGAGCAGGACACGGCGGGCAGGCGTTGCAGTCATGCGTCCCATCGTAAGGCCGTACCGAACAGGCGCCGGTTCAGCGGGGTCGGGAGACTGATGCGGACGCGATCCAGCGACTGCGTAGGCAATCCAGCGACGGAGGGTCCATGTCGGGCAGCACCACCGAAGAGGGAAAGCTGCGGCGCACCCTCGGGTTCCGGGACCTGGTGGTCTACGGGCTCCTCTTCATCGCGCCCATGGCCCCGGTCGGCGTGTTCGGCACGCTGGACGCCAGGTCCGACGGGGCCGTGGCGCTGGTGTATCTCGTGGCGACCGTGGTGATGGCCTTCACCGCGTTCAGCTATGCCCAGATGGTGCGCGTCGCGCCGCTCGCCGGATCGGTCTTCGCGTACGCCCGCAAAGGGCTCGGGGAGGGGCCCGGGTTCATCGCCGGCTGGATGGCGATGCTCGACTACCTGCTGATCCCGGCGGTCGCCTATCTCTTCTCCGGGATCGCGATGAACGCGCTGGTCCCCGAGGTGTCACGGTGGGTGTGGACGACGATCGCGGTCGTGGTGACCACCGCGCTGAACCTCTGGGGCGTACGGGCGGCGGCCCGGGTGGGGTTCGCCGTGCTCGCCATGGAGATCGTGGTGCTGCTGGTGTTCGTCGTGTCGGCGGTGGTGGTGCTGGTCCGGGACGGGGCGGAGCGCGGCTGGCTGACGCCGCTCACCGGGGACACCGGCTTCTCCACGACGGCGGTGCTGGGGGCGGTGTCCGTCGCGGTGCTGTCCTACCTGGGCTTCGACGCCATCGCCTCGTTCGCCGAGGAGGTGACGGGCGGCTCGGCGAAGGTGGCCCGGGCCGTGCTGTTCTGCCTGGTGCTCGCCGGAGCGCTGTTCGTGGCCCAGTCCTACCTGGCGGCGCTGCTGGAGCCGGTCAGCTCGGCCGAGCTGGCGGCCGATCCGGTGAAGCAGGGGTCCGCGTTCTACGACGCGGTCGACGCCTCGGTCGGGACGTGGCTGCACGACCTGGTGGCCGTCAGCAAGGCGATCGGGGCGGCCTTCGCGGCGCTGGCCGGGCAGGCGGCGGCCGGGCGGCTGGTGTTCGCCATGGCACGGGACGGCCGGCTCCCCTCGTTCCTCTCGCGGGTCGACGGGAGGTCCGGGGTGCCCCGGATCGCGATCGCGGGTGCCGCGGTGGTGACGCTGGTGGCGGCGGTGTGGGCGGCCCGGCGCGACGACGGGCTGGACCATCTGGTGTCGGTGGTCAACGTCGGCGCGCTCACGGCGTTCGTGCTGCTCCACGCTTCGGTGGTGGGCTGGTTCGCCGTGCGCCGGATGGAGGGCCCGCCGAGCTGGTGGCGCCATGTGCTGATGCCGGTGGTGGGTGCGGCCGTCCTGGTCGCGGTGATCCTGGAGGCCACGACCAGTGCCCAGCTGGTCGGGGTGTGCTGGCTCGGGATCGGGCTGGTGGTGCTCGCGTTGCAGTGGGGGCGGCGGGCCGCCTGATTGTCGGTCCCGGCCGTTACGCTCGCCCGTATGGCTCTCACTACGTCCCCGGAAGCCCCGCTGCCCGTCGGCGACGTGTCACGCCTGATCGGCGGCTGGATCGACCGGCTCGGTGCCGTCTGGGTCGAGGGGCAGATCACCCAGCTGTCGCGCCGGCCGGGAGCCGGGGTGGTCTTCCTGACACTGCGCGACCCCTCCCACGACATCTCGGTGAGCGTGACCTGCTTCCGGCAGGTCTTCGACCGGATCGCCGACGTGGTGACCGAGGGCGCGCGGGTCGTCGTCCTCGCCAAGCCCGAGTGGTACGCGCCGCGTGGCCAGCTGTCCCTGCGGGCCACGGAGATACGGCCGGTGGGCATCGGCGAGCTGCTGGTGCGGCTGGAGCAGCTGAAGAAGTCGCTGGCCGCCGAGGGGCTCTTCGCCCTGGACCGGAAGAAGCCGCTGCCCTTCCTGCCGCAGCTGGTCGGCCTGGTCTCCGGGCGGGCTTCGGCGGCCGAGCGCGACGTGCTGGAGAACGCCAGGCGGCGCTGGCCCGCGGTCCGCTTCGAGGTGCGCAACACGGCCGTGCAGGGGGTGCACGCCGTGAACCAGGTGGTCCAGGCGGTCCAGGAGCTGGACGGCCTGGAGGAGGTCGACGTGATCGTCGTGGCCCGCGGGGGCGGCAGTGTCGAGGACCTGCTGCCGTTCTCCGACGAGGCGCTGATCCGGGCGGTGGCCGCGTGCCGTACGCCGGTGGTCTCCGCCATCGGGCACGAGCCGGACTCGCCGCTGCTCGACCTGGTGGCGGATGTGCGGGCGTCGACGCCGACGGACGCGGCGAAGAAGGTCGTGCCGGACGTGGGCGAGGAGTTCGACCGCGTCCAGCAGCTCCGGGACCGGGCACTGCGCACGGTGCGGGGGCTGATCGACCGGGAGGAACGGGGCCTGGCGCACGCGCTGGGCAGGTCCTCCATGGAGCGTCCGCAGCGGATGGTGGACGAGCGGGAGGCGGAGGTCGACGCCCTGGTGGGGCGCAGCCGCAGGGTGCTCGGGCATCTGCTGGACCGCGCCGACTCCGAGCTCGCGCACACCCGGGCCCGGGTCGTGGCGCTGTCGCCCGCGGCGACGCTGGAGCGGGGGTACGCGGTGCTCCAGCGGCCGGACGGTCATGTGGTGCGCTCCCCCGCGGACGCCGGGGCGCCGGGCGAGGAGCTGCGGGCGCGGGTGTCGGAGGGCGAGTTCACGGTCCGGGTCGCGGAGTGAGCCGCCGGGATTGTCGGAGCCCGCGCATAGGGTGGACGGCATGACGGACGACGGGACGACGACGGCTGCCGCGACGGGCACGCTCGGGTACGAGCAGGCGCGGGACGAGCTGATCGAGGTCGTACGCCGCCTGGAGGCGGGCGGCACGACGCTGGAGGAGTCGCTGGCCCTGTGGGAGCGGGGCGAGGAGCTGGCGAAGGTGTGCCGGCACTGGCTGGAGGGCGCCCGGGCGCGGCTGGACGCGGCGCTGGCACGCCCGGAGCGGTCCGACGAGGCCGGCGAGGCCGGCGAGGCCGACGGGAACACTGACTGACGAATCGGCGGGACTCGCCTACGGGCGTGTCTGTGCCGTGGGTCACTCCGCCACCAATTTAGTTGAACTTTAATCTATTCTTCGGTTACGGTGCTCGCAGAGCTCGACCCCCGTAGCCGTCCGGAAGGTAACGCCCCAGATGTCCCTCGTTCTTGACCCCGCCGCCCAGGACCTCCTCTTCCGCGAGGCCCGCACTGCCAACACGTTCACCGACGAGCCGGTGACCGACGAGCAGGTCCAGGCGATCTACGACCTGGTCAAGTACGGCCCCACGGCCTTCAACCAGTCGCCGCTGCGCGTCGTCCTGGTCCGCTCGGCCGAGGGCCGCGAGCGTCTGGTCAAGCACATGGCGGAGGGCAACCGCCCGAAGACCACGGCCGCTCCGCTGGTCGCGCTCCTCGTCGCGGACCACGAGTTCCACGAGGAACTCCCGGCGCTCCTGCCGCACTTCCCGCAGGCCAAGGACGCGTTCTTCTCCGAGCGCCCGGTCCGCGAGCAGTCCGCCGCGCTCAACGCCGCACTGCAGGCCGCCTACTTCATCATCGGCGTCCGCGCCGCCGGCCTGGCCGCCGGCCCGATGACCGGCTTCGACGCCGCCGGCATCGAGAAGGAGTTCCTGGACGGCGACCACAAGCTGCTCATGGCCGTCAACATCGGCAAGCCCGGCGACGACGCCTGGTTCCCGCGCCTGCCGCGCCTGTCCTACGACGAGGTCGTCACGACCGTCTGATCCCCCGTACGACGAGAGGGCCCGCGGCGCGCACAAGCGCGCCGCGGGCCCTCTCGTCGTACGGGCGGGGCCCTCAGGAGGAGGCGGCGGGGGCGGTCTTCAGCGCCGCGGCCATCTCCGCCAGCCGGCCGGTCGGGGCCGAGCCGGTGACCACCGTGGTCACACCCTCCGCGTGCAGCACGAGGGCGTCGTACTTCGGGCCCTCCCAGCGCTGCCACTCCTGGCCCGCCACCTCTTCGGTGTGCCCGGTGTCCCTCGCGTCCTGGCTGACGTCGGGGACGTACTTCTTGGCGGGGGTCGTGGACTGCTCCACCGCGACGTAGTTGCCGTCCGGGTCGAGGAAGCCCAGGTGCCAGCCCGCGCCCGCCTGCCCCTCGTACGAGACGGAGGTCGGCTTCCAGTCCTTGGACAGCCCCGCGGGCGCCGCCACCGGGTACGGCGCGGCGCGACGGGCCGTCGCGAGCTCGACCCGGTAGTCGACCGCCTTGATCGGGTCGGCCTTGTCGTCGTGCGGGATGAAGATGTAGACGACGCCCGCCACCGCGGTGATCACGAGCATCGACAGGAACATGTCCCGGACGGTCTGCTTGCCTCGCTTGCTTGCCACGGACTCAATGGTGGCACGGGCCTCCGGGCGCCCCACCAGCGGGCACCCGCTCATACGTGACCCGGTCTGCTCATTTTATCGACCTACCGATAGAGTCACAGCACCCTCTTTTCCGGTCGTCGTCGTACAGAAAGGTGCGCTCCGATGTCCGAGCATCATCTGCCGTCCCAGCTCGAGGTCTCCCCGGAGGCCCCCGACCGCAACCTGGCCATGGAACTCGTCCGGGTCACCGAGGCCGCCGCCATGGCCGCCGGGCGCTGGGTCGGCCGCGGCGACAAGATCGGCGCCGACGGCGCCGCCGTGAAAGCCATGCGCACGCTCGTCTCCACCGTGTCGATGAACGGCATCGTCGTCATCGGTGAGGGCGAGAAGGACGAAGCGCCCATGCTGTTCAACGGCGAGCGCGTCGGTGACGGCACCGGAGCCGAGGTCGACATCGCCGTCGACCCGATCGACGGCACCACGCTCAACGCCAAGGGCATGCCCAACGCGATCGCCGTCCTGGCCGCCGCCGACCGCGGCGCGATGTTCGACCCGTCCGCCGTCTTCTACATGGACAAGCTGGTCACCGGCCCCGAGGCCGCCGACTTCGTCGACATCAACGCACCCGTGTCCGTGAACATCCGGCGCGTCGCGCGCGCCAAGAGCTCGACCCCCGAGGACGTCACGGTCGTCATCCTGGACCGGCCCCGGCACGACGGCATCGTCAAGGAGATCCGGGAGACGGGCGCCCGGATCAAGTTCATCTCCGACGGCGACGTCGCCGGATCGATCATGGCGGCCCGCGAGGGGACCGGCGTCGACCTGCTCATGGGCATCGGCGGCACCCCCGAGGGCATCATCTCGGCCTGCGCCATAAAGTGCCTCGGCGGTGTCATCCAGGGCAAGCTCTGGCCCAAGGACGAGGCGGAGCGGCAGCGTGCGCTGGACGCGGGCCACGACCTGGACCGGGTGCTGTCGACCGACGACCTCGTCAGCGGGGACAACGTGTTCTTCGTCGCCACCGGGATCACCGACGGCGAGCTCCTGCGCGGTGTGCGGTACCGCGCGGAGACGGCCACCACGCAGTCCCTGGTGATGCGGTCCAAGTCGGGCACGATCCGGACGATCGACTCGACGCACCGGCTCTCGAAGCTGCGCGCCTACAGCGCGATCGACTTCGACCGCGCCAAGTAGGCGCCACGTGAGGATGTGGGGGCCGCCCGGCCGGGCGGCCCCCACATCCGTGTGCGCGGGGTTCAGCCCGCCGCGGCTATGCGCTCCGTCGAGGCGGCGGCCTTGAGCTCCATGTCCCGCCGGCGGCGCCGGGCGAGCACCACACGGCGCTCGGCGGCGGTGAGGCCTCCCCACACGCCGTACGGCTCGGGCTGCAGGAGCGCGTGCTCCTGGCACTCCACCATCACCGGGCATCGCGCGCAGACCTGCTTCGCCGCCTCCTCGCGGGACAGCCGGGCGGCAGTCGGCTCCTTCGACGGGGCGAAGAACAGTCCTGCCTCGTCACGGCGGCACACCGCCTCCGCGTGCCAGGGCCCCGCCTGATCCTCCCGCGCGGGTGCGCGCTGGGTCGGCACGGCGGCGACCTGCAGGGGCTGATGCGGCATGTGCAGCACGGTCCACTCCTGACGACGGCTTGGGCTTCGCGAGCGAGAGACGATGCAGCACTCCCTACCCGCTGTACGCACGCCTATGCACTGAGTGGCGTCGCCCCGGGCCCCCGCGGCCGCACCGGACCGCCGGCTGGCCTGAATTCGCCGGTGGTCCGGCGTCAGTGGCCGAGGTGCTTGCGCAACTGCTTGTGGAGGTTGGCGATGAGCTTGCCGCGCTTGGGCTTCGCCTCGACGTGCCCGAAGACGGAATAGCCGTTCACGACGACCACCGGTGCCTCCGGGTCCGCGGATTCCAGTGTGTCGACCTCGAAATTGCCGAAAACACCTGTGCCGCTGCCGCGGAGCGAGATGTTCTCGGGGACCTTGATCTCGACGCTCCCGAAGATGGACGTCGCGTTGATGACCGTCAGACGCTGGCCGAACAGCGCCTCGGTGAGGTCTATCTCGACGCTGCCGAAGAGCGCGAACGCGTTCGTACGGCCGCCGACGCGCCAACGGCCCCGACGGGTGGAGCCGCTGAAGACCGCCACCAGGTTCTCGGCGGGCCCGGCCGGCTCCGCGGGGCCGTAGCCGTAGGGCGAGGCGGCCTGACGGACACCGCCGTCCGGCGCCGGCAGATCCTGGACCAGCGGCTCCAGTTCACCGACGGTCTTGGCCCGGTAGACCAGCTCGACCCGCTCGGCATGTTCCTCGGCGGTCAGCCGGCCTTCGGCCACGGCCTCTCGCAAGATGTCCGCGATCCGGTCGCGGTCCGCGTCGGAAGCGCGGATTCCGGCGGGCGCGGGACCGGCCGGAGCGACGGGCTGGTGGGGCTGCTTCTCGAGGTCCACCGAACCAGCCTACCCAAACGCGATAGATCGCGACCAGTGCCTCTCCGGCCCCGTCCCGGATCGGTTCCCGGGATCAGCCCCCGCGGGCCGGGCGGTCCGGGTGAGCCTTACCTCACAGGAACGGCGTGCCTCCGGCGCTCTACCCTGGTGGGTGCGCTGCCCAAGGGTGGTCAGCCGCTGTCGCCGAGTGAGGAATGGCCGTAATGCCAGAGTTTGCGTACTCCGATCTGCTCCCCCTGGGAGAGGACACCACGCCGTACCGGCTGGTGACCGCCGAGGGCGTCTCGACCTTCGAGGCCGACGGCCGTACGTTCCTCAAGGTGGCTCCGGAGGCCCTGCGCACCCTCGCGGCCGAGGCCATGCACGACATCTCGCACTACCTGCGGCCCGCCCACCTGGCGCAGTTGCGGCGCATCGTCGACGACCCGGAGGCCTCCTCCAACGACAAGTTCGTCGCGCTGGACCTCCTGAAGAACGCGAACATCGCCGCCGCGGGCGTCCTGCCCATGTGCCAGGACACCGGCACCGCGATCGTGATGGGCAAGCGCGGCCAGAACGTGCTCACCGAGGGCGGTGACGAGGAGGCCCTGTCGCACGGCATCTTCGACGCCTACACGAAGCTCAACCTGCGGTACTCGCAGATGGCCCCGCTGAACATGTGGGACGAGAAGAACACCGGCTCGAACCTCCCGGCCCAGATCGAGCTGTACGCCACGGACGGCGGCGCGTACAAGTTCCTCTTCATGGCCAAGGGCGGCGGCTCGGCCAACAAGTCGTTCCTCTACCAGGAGACCAAGGCGGTCCTCAACGAGGCCTCCATGATGAAGTTCCTGGAGGAGAAGATCCGTTCGCTGGGTACGGCGGCCTGCCCGCCGTACCACCTCGCGATCGTCGTCGGCGGCACGTCGGCCGAGTTCGCGCTGAAGACCGCGAAGTACGCCTCCGCGCACTACCTGGACGAGCTGCCCGCCGAGGGTTCCCCGACCGGCCACGGCTTCCGGGACAAGGACCTGGAGCAGAAGGTCTTCGAGCTGACGCAGAAGATCGGCATCGGCGCCCAGTTCGGCGGCAAGTACTTCTGCCACGACGTCCGCGTCGTCCGCCTCCCCCGGCACGGCGCGTCCCTGCCCGTCGCCATCGCCGTCTCCTGCTCGGCGGACCGCCAGGCCACCGCGAAGATCACCGCCGAGGGGGTCTTCCTGGAGCAGCTGGAGAAGGACCCGGCGCGCTTCCTCCCCGACACCACCGACGAGCACCTGGACGAGGCCGGCGACGTCGTCCGGATCGACCTCAACCGGCCGATGGACGACATCCTCGCCGAGCTGACCAAGTACCCGGTCAAGACCCGGCTCTCGCTGACCGGACCGCTGGTCGTGGCGCGCGACATCGCGCACGCCAAGATCAAGGAGCGGCTCGACGCCGGCGAGGAGATGCCGCAGTACCTGAAGGACCACCCGGTGTACTACGCGGGCCCGGCGAAGACCCCCGAGGGATACGCCTCCGGTTCCTTCGGCCCGACGACGGCCGGGCGGATGGACAGCTACGTCGCACAGTTCCAGGCGGCGGGCGGCTCCAAGGTGATGCTCGCCAAGGGCAACCGGTCCAAGCAGGTCACGGACGCGTGCGACGCGCACGGCGGCTTCTACCTCGGCTCGATCGGCGGCCCCGCCGCGCGCCTCGCGCAGGACTGCATCAAGAAGGTCGAGGTCGTCGAGTACGAGGAGCTCGGCATGGAGGCGGTCTGGCGGATCGAGGTCGAGGACTTCCCCGCGTTCGTCGTGGTCGACGACAAGGGCAACGACTTCTTCACCGAGCCCGCCCCGGCACCGACCTTCACGAGCATCCCGGTCCGCGGCCCCGGCCTCGGCTGACCCTCCCGGTCCCGCGTTCCAGGGGCGCCCCGGCCGCCGGCCGGGGCGCCCTTGCCGCGTCCGTGCCCCGCATGACGGGCCGACGGCCTCTTCCCGGGTACTTTCTGGCGGACGGCGCCGGGGAATACGCGGAACACCCCACGTGCTCATCTGCATCAGGAGGTCTGAACACCATGGACGAAGCGGCCGAGGAAACGGCATACCGCGTCGAGCACGACTCGATGGGCGAGGTGAAGGTACCCGCGCACGCCAAGTGGCGTGCCCAGACCCAGCGCGCGGTGGAGAACTTCCCGATCTCCGGGCAGCGCCTGGAGCGGGCCCACATCGAGGCCCTGGCGCGGATCAAGGCCGCGGCCGCCAAGGTCAACGCCGAGCTGGAGGTGCTGGATCCGGACATCGCGGACGCCATCCAGGAGGCCGCCGCCGAGGTGGCGGCGGGGCGCTGGGACGAGCACTTCCCCGTCGACGTGTTCCAGACGGGCTCCGGCACGTCGTCCAACATGAACACCAACGAGGTCGTGGCCACGCTGGCCGGTGAGCGGCTCGGGCGCGAGGTCCACCCCAACGACCACGTCAACGCCTCCCAGTCGTCGAACGACGTGTTCCCGTCGTCGATCCACATCGCCGCGACCGCCGCCGTCACCGCCGACCTGATCCCGGCGCTCGCACATCTGGCCGCCGCCCTGGAGCGGAAATCGGCCGAATTCTCGGAGGTCGTGAAGTCGGGCCGTACGCACCTGATGGACGCCACGCCCGTCACCCTGGGCCAGGAGTTCGGGGGCTACGCGGCACAGATCCGCCACGGCGTCGAGCGGCTGCGGGCCTCGCTCCCGCGCCTCGCCGAACTGCCCCTGGGCGGGACCGCGGTGGGCACCGGGATCAACACCCCGCCCGGCTTCTCCGCGGCGGTGATCGCGGAGGTCGCCCGCACGACCGGGCTGCCGCTCACCGAGGCCCGGAACCACTTCGAGGCACAGGGGGCCAGGGACGCCCTCGTGGAGACCTCGGGCCAGCTCCGTACCGTCGCCGTCTCCCTCACCAAGATCTCCAACGACCTGCGCTGGATGGCCTCCGGCCCCCGCACCGGCCTGGCCGAGATCAGCCTGCCCGACCTCCAGCCCGGTTCGTCGATCATGCCGGGCAAGGTCAACCCGGTGATCCCCGAGGCCGTGCTGATGGTCGCCGCCCAGGTGACGGGCAACGACGCGACGGTCGCCACCGCCGGAGCGGCCGGCAACTTCGAGCTCAACGTGATGCTCCCGGTCATGGCCAAGAACCTGCTCGAATCGGTGCGGCTGCTCACCAACGCCTCCCGGCTGCTCGCCGACCGCACGGTCGACGGCATCACGGCCGACGTGGAGCGGGCACGGCGTTACGCGGAGTCCTCGCCGTCGGTCGTGACCCCGCTGAACAAGTACATCGGCTACGAGGAGGCGGCGAAGGTCGCCAAGAGGTCCCTGGCCGACGGCACGACGATCCGGGAGACCGTGCTGGCCGGGGGCTACGTCGAACGCGGCGACCTGACCTCGGAACAGCTGGACGAGGCCCTGGACGTGTTGCGTATGACCCGGCCATGACGCGTAACCCACCGCTCCGGCGCGCACGTCCCTAAGATCTCTTCATGACAGCGACGGACGCGGGTACGGGGACGGGCACCGGGGCGGGTGCGGGGGACGGGGTGCGCTGGGCGCCGGGGGACCGGATTCTCTGGCGCTACCGGGCCAACGGGAGGGCCGGTGACGGCGGGCGCGAGGTCCACATCTGCCGGCCGGTCACCGTCGTCCAGGACACCGACGAACTGCTGGCCGTCTGGATGGCGTCCGGCACCGAGTGTGTGAAGCCGGTCCTCGCCGACGGCACCCAGGTGCACGCCGAGCCGCTGGCCACCCGCTACACGCGCCCGCGCACCACGGTCCGCTCGCGGTGGTTCGGCTCGGGTGTGCTGAAGCTCGCCCGGCCGGGCGACCCCTGGTCGGTCTGGCTCTTCTGGGACCGGGGCTGGCTCTTCCGCAACTGGTACGTCAACCTCGAGGAGCCCCACTCACGCTGGGCCGGCGGGGTCGACTCGCAGGACCATTTCCTCGACATCTCCGTCCGCCCGGACCGCAGCTGGGAGTGGCTCGACGAGGACGAGTTCGCCCAGGCGCAACGGGTCGGGCTCATGGACGAGGCCACCGCCCGGCGGGTGCGCGAGGCGGGGCTGGCGGCGGTCGAGGTGATCCGGAGCTGGGGCACCCCCTTCAGTGACGGCTGGGAGCACTGGCGGCCCGACCCCCGGTGGACCGTCCCCCCGCTGCCCGATGACTGGGACCGCACCCCCGCCCCCACGCCGTCGTGAGACCCTTGATGCACCCCAGGGGGGCAAACGTAGGATCGCCTTCCATGAACCGCTCCGCCGGACCGACGCGCCACAACCGGCGTGACCGGCCAAGGGCCTGACCACCAGTCACCGCACACACCGCATGCGTCACACGGCTTACCGGGCCGGTGGACATGCGGTCGCATGAACCACTACGAGGGGGTGGAGACGTGCTCGCTGTCCGCTGCCCGGCCACCGGGAGACCCCGGCCGGGCCCCTTGCGCGGGCGCACGGTTTCGGCCCCTTTTCCGAGGGCATCCGGTGACAGCCGTTGTTCTCACCGCTCTTGCCGGGGCACAGTGACGCGACGCCCCGAGGTGACTGTGCCTGCCTCATACAACCGGCCCGGACGGACGGAATCCCACGCGTGACGGAGCATCCCACCTCCCACGAAGGCCGGCAGCCCCTCGCTGCCCGGCCGCAGGAACGCGCCCGGCCCCGGCAGCAGGAGGCCCCGCCGGGTGCCGCTGCCGGCGCGACGATCCCCGGTCCCTCCCCCGTGCCGAACGCGGCGAAGGGTCCCGTCCCGAACGTCGTACCGAATCCGGCACCCGGTGCGGAGGCGGCCCCGCCCGTCGCCGACACCCAGACCCTCAGCCGCCGCGAGGGGGACCGCCTGCGGTTCGTCGGCGCGGCGACCCGCCGGATCGCCCGGGGCATAGACCTGGACGAGATCGTGCTGGGCCTGTGCCGGGCGAGCGTGCCCACGTTCTCCGACGCCATACTCGTCTACCTCCGCGACCCGCTCCCGGTGGGCGACGAACGGCCGGTCAACCCCTTCGTGCTGCGGCTGCGGCGTACCGACAGGCTGCGGCTGGCGGACGAGGAGGGCGAGAGCGGGCCGGAGGGCGAGCGGCTGCGGCTGCCCGTCACCGACCCGCAGGCCGGTCTCCTGCCCGCCGCCGACCTGTGCGAGATCCGGGCCGGCGGCGCACTCGCCGAGGTGCTGCGCGGGGTGCGGCCCGTCTTCGGTGACTCCGCCGCGGCCCGCGTCGCCCTGCCGGAGCTGCTGGGCGCCGGGCGTACGGTGCCGACGGGGCACCGCGCCATCCTGGCGCCGCTGCGGGGCCGGCGCCGGGTGATCGGCGCCGCCGTCTTCCTGCGCGGCACGGACCGCCCGCCGTTCGAGGCGAACGACCTGCTGGTCGCGGCCCAGCTGGCCACGCACACCGCGCTCGGCATCGACAAGGCCGTGCTGTACGGCCGCGAGGCGTACATCGCCGACGAGCTCCAGCGCACGATGCTGCCCGACTCGCTGCCCCAGCCCACGGGCGTGCGCCTGGCCTCGCGCTACCTTCCGGCCGCGGAGACCGCCCGGGTGGGCGGGGACTGGTACGACGCGATCCCGCTGCCAGGCAGCAGGGTCGCGCTGGTCGTCGGCGACGTGATGGGGCACTCCATGACGTCCGCGGCGATCATGGGCCAGCTGCGCACCACCGCGCAGACCCTGGCAGGCCTCGACCTGCCCCCGCAGGAGGTCCTGCACCATCTGGACGAGCAGGCGCAGCGCCTGGGCAGCGACCGCATGGCGACCTGCCTGTACGCGGTGTACGACCCGGTCGCCCACCGCATCACCATCGCCAACGCCGGCCACCCGCCGCCCGTGCTGCTCCACCTGGGGGGCCGGGCCGAGGTGCTCCGGGTGCCGCCGGGTGCGCCGATCGGGGTCGGCGGGGTCGACTTCGAGGCCGTCGAGCTGGACGCGCCGGCCGGGGCCACGCTGCTGCTCTACACGGACGGCCTGGTGGAGTCCCGGATGCGGGACGTCTGGACGGGCATCGAGATCCTGCGGGAGCGGCTCGCCACCACCGCCCAGCTGACCGGGCCGGACCATTCGCCGCCGCTGGAAGCGCTCTGCGACGACGTGCTGGACATGCTCGGGCCCGGCGACCGGGACGACGACATCGCCCTGCTGGCCGCCCGCTTCGACGGCATCGCTCCGAGTGACGTGGCGTACTGGTTCCTGGAACCGGAGGACGCGGCGCCGGGCCGGGCCCGCAGGCTGGCCCGCAGGGCGCTGAGCCGGTGGGGTCTGGACGACCTCGCGGACGAGGTGGAGCTGCTGGTCAGCGAGGTCGTGACCAATGCGGTGCGCTACGCGGAGCGGCCGGTGACCCTGCGGCTGCTGCGCACGGACATCCTGCGCTGCGAGGTCGGCGACGACTCCCCGCAGCTGCCGAGGCAGCGGCGTGCCCGGGAGACGGACGAGGGCGGGCGCGGGCTGTTCCTGGTGAACCGGCTGGCCAGGCGGTGGGGGGCGACCCGGCTCTCCACGGGCAAGGTGGTCTGGTTCGAGATGGCGACTCCGTAGGCCTTCAGCCGGTCGCTGCCGGGTGCGAGGCCGACGGCGGCTGACGCCGGACACGTGTGAGGGGCGGGTGCCTTCCGGCACCCGCCCCTCATTCTCCGCTACTGCCCGAACAGGTCCCCGCTGCCCGGCCGCTCACCCGGCGGCTGGTCACCGTCGTCGGGGTCCTTGGTGGTGCTGGGAGTCCCGCTCGGCGTCGTCGACGGGGTCTCGCTCGGCGTCTCGACCGGCGGCGACTCCTCGCCGGGTGTCTCGCTCGGAGACTGGGAGGGCTCCTCGGACGGCGTCTCGGACGGCGTCTCGGACGGCTCCTCCGTCTCGGAGGGGGTGGCCGAGGGGGTCTCGGTCACGGCCGTCTCCCCGCGCTCCACGCCCTGGAGGTCGAAGGTGGCGTCCGAGCCGCCGCCCAGCGCGCCGAGGGTGTAGTCGGCCCAGATCTTCGCGGGGAACCCGCCACCGTTGGCCCGGCCGGAGCTGGCCGTGCCGGTGAGGCTGACCTGGCCGCCGCCCGCCTTGGGCGACTCGCCGTACAGGGCCACCGCGGTGGCGAGCTCCGGGGTGTAGCCGGTGAAGAGGGCCGCCTTGTTGTTCTCCGACGTGCCCGTCTTGCCCGCGGCGTCGTAGGCGGAGGTGTTGGCCTCGTAACCCGAGCCGGAGTCGACGACACCGGTCATGGCCTTCGTCACCGTGTCGGCGGAGGCCCTGCTGATCACCTGGCCGCCGATGCCGTCGACGGGCTCCATGGTGCGGTCCCGGTGCTCGGCGGACTTGACGATGGTCGGGGTGACCTTCCTGCCGTGGTTGTCGAGGGTGGCGTAGACCCCGGCCATGTCCCACGTGGAGGCGTTCATGGTGCCGAGCGTGATCGCGGGACGCTCGGGGAAGTTCTCGTCCGGCACGCCCAGGTCGAGCGCCGTCTTCTTCACGGCGGCGGGCCCCACGTCGACGACCATCTGCGCGAAGACGGAGTTGATCGACTTGTTCATCGCCGTCTGGACGGTCGGGCTGTCGTAGCTGCGGTCGTCCTCGTTCTGCGGGGCGAACGGGGTGTCGCTGCCGACGACCGGGCGCTTGCTGGTGCCGTCGTAGACGGTGTTCAGGCCGATCAGGTCATCGTCCTGGGTGGTCGACTCGTTCTCCAGGGCGGAGGCGAGCACGAGCGGCTTGAACGTCGAGGCGGGCTGGTAGTCACGACGGGTGGCGTTGGAGATGTAGTGCTCGGTGGCACCGACACCGCCGTACAGCGCGACGACCTTGCCGGTCTTCGGGTCCACCGAGGTGGCGCCCGCCTGGACCGTGGCGTCGACCTTGTTCTTCTCCCGGTCGAGGTGGTCCTCCAGCTGACGGTTCACCGACTTCTCGAGCTGCTTCTGCTTCTTCTTGTCGATGTTGAGGGTGATCGTCCAGCCGCCGGCCTCACGCTGCTCCTCGGTGATGCCCTGGCGCTTCATCTCCTGGTTGGCGGCCTCGACGAGATAGCCGGTCTGGCCGTCGAGACCGGCGGCCGCCTTCGGCGAGTCGGGCACGGGGAAGGTCAGCTTGTCCCGCTCGGCCTTGCTCAGCCAGCCCTCACCGACCATGTTGTCCAGCGTGTAGGCCCAGCGCTGCTTGACCAGCTTCTTGCCGGTCGGTGAGGCGTACGCCCAGTCGTACTGGCTGGGGGCCTGGAGCAGGGAGGCCAGGTAGGCGCCCTGGGCGGTGTCGAGGTCCTTGGCGTCGACGCCGTAGTACGCCTGCGCCGCCGCCTGGATGCCGCTCGCGCCGCGCCCGTAGTAGACCGTGTTCAGGTATCCCGCAAGGATGTCGTCCTTCTTCATGCGCTGGTCGACCTTGAGCGAGATCACCAGCTCCTTGAGCTTGCGGGTGACCGTCTGGTCCTGCGTGAGGTAGTAGTTCTTCACGTACTGCTGGGTGATCGTGGAGCCACCCTGCTTGCCCTTGCCGGCGAGGGTGTTGAGCACGCCGCGCGTGGTGCCCTTGAGGTCGACGCCCTGGTCCCGGTAGAAGGACTTGTTCTCGGCGGCGACGAAGGCGTGCTGGACCTTCTTGGGCACGACGTCCAGGTCGACGATCTCCCGGTTGACCCCGGAGCCGGTGCGGGCCATCACGCTGCCGTCGCTGTACTTGTACACGTTGCTCTGCTTCTGGGCCTGGGCGTTGGCCTCCGGCACGTCCACGTACACGTAGAGCGCCGCGAAGGCGCCCATCACGAGCAGGCACAGCCCGAAGAAGGTGCCAAGAATCCTGCGCCAGGTGAAGAGCCGGCGTATGCCGCCACCCCTGGCGGCCCGGCGCTCATCCGCTCGACCCATCGCTGTGGTGCTCCTGTTCTCCTGCTCGTACCGCTCCGGTCAGACCTGCCAGCTAACACTGAAAGCCGGGACAAAAGGCAGACGATCCGGCCTTTTCCGGACGTGAGAATCAGCACCCGGTCCTCAAGGAACCGACTCGCGAGGGATGCACAAGGTTGCGAAACGCGTTAATGTGAAATCACATTGATAGCGCGGCACCACGCCGCACGAGACGGGGGAACCATGTCCGCACCGCACGACCTTCCCGGCACCGGCGGCCCGGGCGCCGACCTCACACCGGACGCGCCCGAGATGCCCGCTCCGCAGGTCAGGGAGACGACCGCCCACTCCATCCCCGGCGGGCTGGGGCTCCTGCTGACCGTCCTGGGAGTGCTCCTCGGCGTCGCCCTGACCGTCGTCGGCGGCATCCTGAGCTCCGACGGGAGCAAGGCCGCCGGTGTGCCGCTCCTCATCCTCGGGCTGCTCCTCACCCTCGCCTCCTTCTTCTGCATGAGCGGTGTGAAGATGGTCGCTCCGGGCGAGGCACGGGTCATCCAGCTCTTCGGCCGCTACGTCGGGACGATCCGCGCGGACGGCCTGCGCTGGGTGAACCCGCTGACCTCCAGCCGCAAGATCTCCACCCGGGTCCGCAACCACGAGACGGCCGTCCTGAAGGTCAACGACGCCTACGGCAACCCGATCGAGCTCGCCGCGATCGTCGTGTGGAAGGTCGAGGACACCGCTCAGGCCCTCTTCGAGGTGGACGACTTCCTGGAGTTCGTCGCCACCCAGACCGAGGCGGCCGTGCGGCACATCGCCATCGAGTACCCGTACGACTCCCACGACGAGGGCGGCCTCTCCCTGCGCGGCAACGCCGAGGAGATCACCGAGAAGCTCGCGGTCGAGCTCACCGCACGGGTCCAGGCCGCCGGCGTCCTGATCATCGAGTCCCGTTTCAGCCACCTCGCCTACGCCCCGGAAATCGCCTCGGCGATGCTCCAGCGACAGCAGGCGGGGGCGGTCGTCGCGGCTCGTCAGCAGATCGTGGAGGGCGCGGTGGGCATGGTCGAGATGGCGCTCACCCGGATCGCGGAGCAGGACATCGTCGAGCTCGACTCCGAGCGCAAGGCGGCGATGGTCAGCAACCTGATGGTGGTGCTGTGCGGCGACCGGTCGGCGCAGCCGGTCCTGAACACGGGCACGCTCTACCAGTGACCGACGACGCGGCGCCCCCTCCCGGCAGGCCGGCCCGGCGCGGCCCCGCCCGCAAGCAGATGCTGCTGCGGCTGGATCCCGCGGTGCACGACGCGCTGGCCCGCTGGGCCTCGGACGAGCTGCGCAGCGCGAACGCGCAGATCGAGTTCCTGCTGCGGCGGGCACTGGCGGAGGCGGGCCGGCTCCCGGGCGGCGCGGGCCCGATCCCCCGCCGGGGGCGACCCCCGAAGGCCCCGCCGACCGATCGGCCCGAGCCACCCGCGCCCACAGGCTGACCCCGGGGCCGGGCCGGACCTGCGGAAACAGGCCCGGCCCGGCAGCCCCGGTGGCGTATACACGCGAGGTATACACCTCGTGTACAGTGCGGATCATGTCAATCGGTCACACCCTCCTCGGGCTCCTGGAGTCCGGCCCCCGCCACGGCTACGACCTCAAGCGGGCCTTCGACGAGAAGTTCGGGCACGATCGCCCCCTGCACTACGGCCAGGTCTACGCGACCATGTCCCGCCTCCTGAAGAACGGCCTCGTCGAGGTCGACGGGGTCGAGACGGACGGCGGGCCCGAGCGCAAGCGGTACGCCATCACGGACGCCGGCATCACCGATGTCGCCACCTGGCTCGCGCAGCCCGAGAAGCCCGAGCCCTACCTCCAGTCGACCCTCTACACGAAGGTCGTCCTGGCCCTGCTCACCGGCCGCAGCGCCGCCGATCTGCTGGACGCCCAGCGCTCGGAGCACCTGCGCCTGATGCGCATCCTCACGGACCGCAAGCGCAAGGGTGACCTCGCCGACCAGCTGATCTGCGACCACGCGCTCTTCCACCTCGAAGCCGACCTCCGCTGGCTGGAACTGACCGCCGCACGGCTCGGCCGCCTCGCCGAGGTGGTCGCCCCGTGACCCCCGCAGGCTCCCTCCTCACCGCCCAGGGCCTGCACAAGGCCTACGGCTCGACACCCGCGCTCGACGACGCCTCGTTCTCCGTGCACCCCGGCGAGGTCGTCGCCGTCATGGGACCGTCCGGATCAGGCAAGTCGACCCTCCTGCACTGCCTCGCCGGCATCGTCACACCCGATTCCGGCACGGTCACCTACGCCGGCCGCGAGCTCTCCGCGATGTCCGACGCCGAACGCAGCGCCCTGCGCCGCGGCGACTTCGGCTTCGTCTTCCAGTTCGGCCAGCTGGTCCCCGAGCTGACCTGCGTGGAGAACGTCGCCCTGCCGCTCCGTCTCAGCGGGGTCCGGCGCAAGGCCGCCGAACGCACCGCCCTGGAGTGGATGGCGCGCCTGGAGGTCGAGGACCTGGCCGCCCAGCGCCCCGGCGAGGTCTCCGGCGGCCAGGGCCAGCGCGTCGCCGTCGCCCGCGCCCTGGTCGCCTCCCCCAAGGTGGTCTTCGCGGACGAGCCGACCGGCGCGCTCGACTCCCTCAACGGCGAGCGGGTCATGGAGCTCCTCACCGAGTCCGCCCGGACGTCCGGCACGGCCGTCGTGCTCGTGACGCACGAGGCACGTGTGGCCGCGTACTCGGACCGCGAGGTCGTCGTCCGCGACGGCCGCTGCCGCGACCTGGAGTACGCCGTATGACCTGGCTGCGCGATCTCGGCCTCGGCATACGCTTCGCCGCGGCGGGCGGCCGCGAGGGCTGGGCGCGGACCGCGCTCACCGCCGTCGGGGTCGGTCTCGGCGTGGCGCTCCTGCTGATCGCCTCCTCCGTCCCCCATCTGCTGGCGGAGCGCGCCCATCGCGACCTGGCCCGCCAGGAGAGCGCCGCATCGTACGAGGACAAGGCCGCGAGGTCCGACACCACCGTGCTGCGGACCAACGCGGAGACCGAGTACAGGGGCCGGGTCGTCGGCGGCTTCCTGGTGCGTCCGGAGGGCGCGCACCCGGTGACCCCGCCCGGAGTCGGGGCGCTCCCCGGCCCAGGCGAGATGGTGGCCTCCCCCGCACTGAAGGAGCTGCTGGCCTCGCCCGAGGGCAGCCTCCTGCGTGAGCGCCTCCCGTACCGGATCACCGCGACGATCGGCGACGCGGGCCTGCTCTCCCCCGGGGAGCTGTACTTCTACGCCGGCAGCGACACCCTGACCCCGGCCGCCGGCGGCCATCGGGTCGACGGTTACGGGGACAGGGTCAAGGACGAGCCGCTCCCGCCCGCCCTCGTCGTCCTGGTCATCATGGTCTGCGTCGTGCTGCTGGCACCCGTCGCCATCTTCATCACCACGGCCGTGCGGTTCGGCGGCGACCGCCGCGACCGCCGGCTCGCCGCTCTCCGCCTGGTCGGTACGGACATCCGGTCGACCCGCAGGATCGCGGCGGGCGAAGCCCTGTTCGGCTCGCTGCTCGGGCTGCTCGCGGGGGCGGCCTTCTTCCTCGTGGGCCGCGGATTCAGCGGCTACGTCGAGGTGTGGAACTACAGCGTCTTCCCGTCCGACCTGACGCCCTCGCCGTGGCCGGCGGCACTCATCGCCGTCGCGGTGCCGCTCTGCGCCGTCCTGGTCACGCTCGTCGCGATGCGCGCGGTCATCGTCGAACCGCTGGGCGTCGTACGCGACACGGGCCGCCGCAAGCGCCGCCTCTGGTGGCGCCTGCCGGTCCCGGCCCTGGGACTGGCCGTCCTGGGAGTGACCGGCAGGGTGGGCGAGGGCGACTTCGTCGACCCGTACCCCATCGCGGCCGGCGCCGTCCTGGTCCTCGTCGGGCTCGCCCTGCTGCTGCCCTGGCTGGTCGAGGCGTGCGTACGCCCGCTGCGCCGCGGCCCGGTGTCCTGGCAGCTCGCCGTCCGCCGGCTCCAGCTGAACAGTGGCGCGGCCTCCCGCGCGGTCAGCGGGATCGCCGTCGCGGTCGCGGGCGCCGTGGCCCTGCAGATGCTGTTCGCGGCGATGGGCGACGAGTTCACGCACATGACGGGGCAGGACCCGTCACGCGCCCAGTTCCACACCTACTCGGAGAAGGTCAGCGGGGACGCCGCCACCAGGACCATCGAGGAGTTCCGGTCCACGAAGGGCGTCGAGGCCGTCATCGGCACGGTCGAGACGTACGTGACGAAGCCCGGGACGTACGAGGAGGACCAGGTCACCCCGACCACCTCCCTCAGCGTCGGCGACTGCGCCACCCTGAAGGAGCTGGCCGAGATCGGCTCCTGCGCGGACGGCGACGCCTTCGTCGTCCACCCCAGGGGCGACAAGGAGATGAGCGACTGGGTCGACGAGACGGCACGCAAGGGCAAGGAAGTGGAGCTCGACTCCGGTGCCGAGCTGCCGCCGGGCGGGAAGAGGCTGCTCTGGACCCTGCCCGCGGACGCCCGGACCGTCACGTCCAGGCCCGACGCGCTCGGCGACGATCACTGGGGCATCATGGCGACGGTCGGTGCCGTCGACCCGCGCACGCTGCCCGACGCCCAGACCATCGCGCAGATCAAGGTCGACGACGACGTCGAGGACGTCGCCGAGTACGTGCGGAACACCGCCGCCAGGATCGACCCGGGCATGCGGGTCGCCGCCCTGACGTCGATGACCCGCGACCGCCAGTACGCCAGTGTGCAGACGGGGCTGCGGTTCGGCGCGCTGGTGACACTGCTGCTGATCGCCGCGTCGATGCTGGTGTCCCAGCTGGAGCAGCTCCGGGAGCGCAGGCGGCTGCTGTCGGTCCTGGTCGCCTTCGGCACGAGGCGCGTCACCCTCGGCTGGTCGGTGCTCTGGCAGACGGCCGTCCCGGTGGCCGTCAGCCTCCTGGTCGCGGTGGCGGGCGGTGTCGCGCTCGGGGCCGTCATGACCTGGATGCTGGCCAAGACGGTCACGCGGTGGTGGGTGTTCCTCCCGCTGGCGGGCGCGGGCGGGGCCCTCGTCGTGGCCGTGACCCTGCTCTCGCTGCCCCTGCTGTGGCGCATGATGCGCCCGGACGGCCTGCGGACGGAGTGAGGACCCGTGCGGGGGTGAGCGCGTCGGCGCTCACCCCCGCGCGTGCACCCGTACCGGCAGCGCTCCCAGCGCACCGCGCAGCGCGGCGGCGAGTTCCTCGAACTCCTCGTGGCGGGCCGAGCCCGTCCGCACGGCCAGCGCGACCCGCCGCGAGGGCGCCGGGTCCGTGAAGTACCCGGTGGACAGTGCCTCGTTGCGCCCGGTCTCCACCGTCACCGCCGTACGCGGCAGCAGCGTCACCCCGAGTCCGCCCGCGACGAGCTGCACCAGGGTGGAGAGCCCGGCCGCGGTCGTCGTCACCGGAGTCCCCTGGGTCCGGCCCGCCTCCCGGCAGATGTCCAGTGCCTGGTCGCGCAGGCAGTGCCCCTCGTCGAGCAGCAGCAGCGGCAGATCGCGCAGCGTCTCGCGGGGCAGGCCGGTGCTCCCCGCGAGAGGGTGCTCCTCCGCCATGACGAGCACGAAGTCCTCGTCGAAGAGCGGCAGCTCCGTGACTCCCGGAACCCCGAGCGGCACGGCGAGCAGCAGCAGGTCCAGCCGGCCGGCCGCGAGTCCGTCCAGCAGTGAGGAGGTCTGCTCCTCGTGGACCTGGAGGTCCAGGTCCGGGTAGCGCTCGTGGACGAGCCTGAGCACGGCCGGCAGCAGATACGGCGCGACCGTCGGGATCACCCCGAGCCTGAGCACGCCGGTGAAGGGGGCCCGCACCGCCTCGGCCTCCTCCATCAGCTCACCGAGCGCCTCCAGTACGGCCCTGCTCCGCACCGCGAGGCGCTCTCCCGCGGGCGAGAGCAGCACCTTGCGGGTCGTACGCTCGATGAGCTGGACACCCAGTGCCACCTCCAGCGCGGACACGGCTCCGGAGAGTGCCGGCTGACTCATCCCGATTGCTGCCGCCGCATCCCGGAAGTGCAGATGTTCCGCCACGGCCGTGAAGGCGCGCAGCTGCGAGAGGCTGGGCTGCTTGACCCTAATAGCCTGATTTACATACGCCACTGATAGGCACCTCCGATCGTACGGGCCGAGTGTATCCAGATCCACAATCAATGCACTCAGTGCCACGATGGGGGAGCTCACCCCCGACGGAAGATCGCCTTCGTGCGCGCCATTACCACCGGAAAACACTTTCGTGTGTGATGTCCCAATATAAGGGCTGGTCACGCCCTACCAGCCTTAACGTCCCCTTGAGCTAACTTCCGGGGAGGACATGCCGTGATTCCCGTAGGCGCCTATGCGCGCGTATCGGAGGACAAGGCGCTCAGGGCGAACGCTGCCGACTGGCGCGAGATCGGCGAACAGGTTGCCGAGCAGTTCAAAGACATGGACGAGTTGGCAGCCGAGCTGGGCGTCACCATCACTCGCCGTTACAACGACAACAACCGCCCGGCCGGCGACCCGCACAGCGTCCGCAACGCCTTCGAAGCGCTGCTGGTCGACCTGGAGAACGGCACCATCCGGGGCATCCTCTTCTACCACTCCGACCGCCTGGTCCGGCAGGAATACGATGCGGCCCGGATCAACAGACTCTTCCAGCTCAATCCCACGTACGTGGGGCGGGCAGTCACGGGTGGTACCGATCTGTCCACTCAAGAGGGCCGATCGATGCTCACCATCCAGGCCACCATGGGCGGCATGGAGGTGTACAGCACCCGGCGACGCGTCGCCCGGAAGAACAAGGGCCTGGCCGAGCGCGGACACATGCACGGAGGTCCGCGGCCTTTCGGATGGGCCGAAGATCGCCGGACGCTGCATGACACCGAGGCCGAAGAGCTTCGCAA
Organism: Streptomyces sp. NPDC102402; assembly: GCF_044765765.1. Taxonomy (NCBI): domain Bacteria; kingdom Bacillati; phylum Actinomycetota; class Actinomycetes; order Kitasatosporales; family Streptomycetaceae; genus Streptomyces; species Streptomyces sp. NPDC102402. The sequence continues at coordinate 728,602 of NZ_JBIWKR010000002.1, read as the reverse complement.
GGCAGTCCTCGCGATTCCTGGCGGCCTCACGGTCGGCGAAATCCGCAAGCAGTGGATCGATCTCGGATACGAACCCAGGCGCAACAAGAGGAAGCCCGGGACACAGACCCTGCAACACAGCACCGTCGAGACTCGCCTCATCAACCCCCGCATCTGCGGCTACAGGACCTACCTGCCTCAGGCCGAGCGGCGTGAGGCCACAAGGCCGTGGATGCCCGACTTCGTCGTGCGCAAGGACGGCAAGCCCGTCATGGGTAACTGGGAAGCCATCGTCTCTCCCGAAGAGTGGCAAGCGTGCGTGGCCACCATCGAGGAGCGGAAGAGGGCCAGGGCCGAGGGTCGGGCAGCACACACCACCTCGGCCAAGTACCTCCTTTCCGGGATCGCTCGTTGCGGAAAGTGCAGCTTCCCCTTGATGTCGAACCAGTATTCGAAGGGGACCACCTCCCACGAGCGGTACGGCTATCGGTACGCCTGCCTCACCACGCTCGGCGGGTGCGGTGGCGTCACCAGAGTCGGCCCCCCGATGGAGCACATGGTCGAGGAGGCCTTCCTCCTGGAGGTCCGCCGGAGCCTCGGCACGGCTGCCGGACAAGTGGAGATCAACGAGACGCAGCACGACGTCCGGCTCGCCAGGATCGACCAGGAGATCGCAGAGGTCAGCGAACGCCGCAGGGCGAAGCGCATCAGCATGAGCACGGCACTCGACCTGATCGAGGAGCTCGAGGGCGAGCGGGACGAGTTGAACCGACAGCGCCGGCAGCTGGTCGCCGCGAAGGTCAGCAGGCAGAACATCTCCCCGTCCCTTCCCGAGGAGTGGAAGGGATACTCGGTCTCGCAGAAAAAAGTCCGGCTCCGTGAGTCGATCCGGGCCGTAATGGTCCACCCAGCGGGACGTGGTCGCAGGTTCGACCGCTCGCTGATCGAGGTCGTATGGATTGAGGGCGGGAAGTGAGTAGCAGCCCCCGTCCGGCTGCGGTCGGGCCGGCCTCTCCCACGAGTCTCAGCCGCCGGGACGGATCGCCGGGACTTACCACTGATCGCCCACTTCTATCAATCCCTTCGACGTGGCCGATTTCCGTGATCAATGGGGCATGTGGGACTGTGCTCAGGTCCAACCCCAAGCAACACAGGAGTGCCCCGAATCATGCTCACCGTTGGTGACAAGTTCCCCGAGTTCGAACTGACTGCTTGCGTCTCCCTGGAGAAGGGTGAGGAGTTCGAGACCATCACCCACAAGACGTATGAGGGTTGGAAAGTGATCTTCGCGTGGCCGAAGGACTTCACCTTCGTGTGCCCCACCGAGATCGCCGCCTTCGGCAAGCTGAACGACGAGTTCGCCGACCGCGACGCGCAGGTCCTCGGCTTCTCCGGCGACTCCGAGTTCGTGCACCACGCCTGGCGCAAGGACCACCCGGACCTGACCGACCTGCCCTTCCCGATGCTGGCCGACTCGAAGCACGAGCTCATGCGTGACCTCGGCATCGAGGGCGAGGACGGCTTCGCCCAGCGCGCCGTCTTCATCGTCGACCAGAACAACGAGATCCAGTTCACGATGGTGACCGCCGGGTCCGTGGGCCGTAACCCCAAGGAGGTCCTGCGGGTCCTCGACGCCCTGCAGACCGACGAGCTGTGCCCCTGCAACTGGACCAAGGGCGAGAACACCCTCGACCCGGTCGCGCTCCTCTCGGGCGAGTGAGCTGATACGACATGGCACTCGATGAACTGAAGTCCGCCATACCGGACTTCGCCAAGGACCTGAAGCTGAACCTCGGCTCGGTCATCGGCAACAGCGAGCTCCCCCAGCAGCAGCTGTGGGGCACCGTCCTGGCCTGCGCGATCGCCTCGCGCTCGCCGAAGGTGCTGCGCGAGCTGGAGCCGGAGGCCAAGGCCAACCTCTCCGCCGAGGCGTACACCGCGGCGAAGTCGGCCGCGGCGATCATGGCGATGAACAACGTCTTCTACCGCACCCGGCACCTGCTGTCGGACCCCGAGTACGGGAACCTCCGTGCGGGTCTGCGGATGAACGTCATCGGCAAGCCGGGCGTCGAGAAGGTCGACTTCGAGCTGTGGTCGCTCGCCGTCTCCGCGATCAACGGCTGCGGCCAGTGCCTGGACTCCCACGAGCAGGTGCTGCGCAAGGCAGGCGTCGACCGTGAGACCATTCAGGAAGCCGTCAAGATCGCTTCGGTGATCCAGGCGGTCGGCGTGACCCTCGAGGCCGAGGCCGTGCTCGCCGAGTAGCAACGCGCAGTACCTTTGTACGAGAAGGGCCCCGTCGACGACCGACCGTCGAGGGGGCCCTTCTTCTGTGCAGCGGCCGGGCGACGGTGTCCGGGGCGCCGGCGACGACGGCCGGCTCCCAGGCGGGCGCCCGGCCGATCCGGCCCGCGCCCTGCCCGCCCCCGCTACCTCTTCTGTTCGTCCGGCGGGGCGGTCCCGTCGGAGCGGCCGTCCTCGTCCGCCGCGGGAGCGGGGTCGTCCGGGCCCTCGGCCGCCGGGACGGGCGGTTCCGTCGGAGCGAACGAGAGCGCGGTGGCGCCGTGGGGCCCGGGCCCGTGCAGTGCGGCCGCGTCGGGTGCGTACGAGCGCAGGTAGCCGACCACCGTGTTGGTCACCGCCACCAGCGGTACGGCGACGACCGCACCGCCGATGCCCGCCACCATGCCGCCCGCCGCGACCGAGAGCACGACGGCCAGCGGGTGGACGCGTACGGCGCGGCCGAGGATGAAGGGCTGCAGGATGTGGCCCTCGATCTGCTGCACGGCGAGCACCACGATCAGCACCATCAGCGCGGTGAACACGCCCTGGGTGACGAGCGCGACGACCACGGCGAGGGCGCCGGAGACCACGGCGCCGACCAGCGGGATGAAGGCGAAGAGGAAGATGAAGACGGCGAGCGGGACCGCCATGGGCACGTCGAGGAAGTAGATCCCCAGCCCGATGAAGATCGCGTCGATCAGGGCCACGATCACGGTGCCCCGCACGTAGGCGGTCAGGGTCCGCCAGGCTCGCGGTCCGGCACCGGCGACGCCCGGACGGGCCTGGGAGGGCACCAGCTTGAGGACCCACTGCCAGATGCGCTTCCCGTCGTAGAGCAGGAAGAGTGTCGAGAACATCGCCAGCAGCAGGCCGGTGAGGAACTCCACCATCACCGTGACGCCCTGGAGACCGGCGGAGGTGATCTCCTCGGTGTTGGTGCCGATGGTGTCGCTGAGGTTCTTCGCGATGTCGTTGATCTGCGACTCGGTGACGTGGAACGGGCTGTCCAGGAGCCAGCGCTTGAGCTCGTCGATCCCGTCACGGACCCGGTCGGAGAGGGTGTCCAGATTGTCCATCACCTGCCAGACGACGAACCATCCGACCAGCCCCATGACCACGAACCCGAGTACGGCGGTGACCGCGGTCGCCAGCCCGCGCGGCAGCCCGAGCCGCCTCAGCCGTACGACGGTGGGCTGGAGCATCGCCGTCACGAGCAGTGCGGCGACGAAGGCGAGGACGACCAGCTGCACGGCGCTGATGATCCGCATGAGTACCCAGAGCGTGCCGGCCAGGACCAGCAGCCGCCAGCCGGCCTCGGCCGCGACGCGCATCCCCCAGGGGATCGCCGCCACGGGTTCGGGCTTGGCGGCGACGGAGGGGGCGTACGTGGGCGGGCGCGGGACCCGCTCGGCGGCGACGGTGGAGAGCGTGGACGAGGACACGCTGGTCGCGTCGGCATCGGCGCGACGTTCACCCTCGGCGCGGCGTTCTTCCAGGCGCGCCCCGATCTCGGTGAGTTCGGCGCCCAGCCGACCGAGCCAACCCGGAAGTTTCGACATGATTTTTTCCTTCCCCCATACGCCCCGCACACGCCCCCGGAGCTGTCCGGACGACCGTACACGCGAGATGCCCCGCACCGTAGGACGGTGCGGGGCATCTCGGAGTTGAGCGTGGAACCTCGCGGGGCTCCTAGTACCAGTTGTTGGCCTGCCAGAACGACCAGGCGCCACAGGGGCTGCCGTAACGGCCGTCCATGTAGCTGAGGCCCCACTTGATCTGGGTGGCCGGGTTGGTCTGCCAGTCGGCGCCGGCGGACGACATCTTGGAGCCGGGCAGCGCCTGCACGAGGCCGTACGCGCCCGAGGAGGGGTTGCTCGCCCTGTAGTTCCACGTCGACTCGTGGTTCACGATGTTGCTGAAGCACTGGAACTGGTCGGCGGGGACCATCTGGCGGGCCATCGCCTGCACTTCGGCGACACTGTACGAGCCCTGCGCCGAGAACGAGGAGGCGTCACGGACGGAGGACCGGCTCGCGCGCTCGGCGTCGGCCTCCTTCTTCTCCTTGGCCTCACGCTCGGCCTCGGCAGCCCTGTCCTCGGCCGCCTGCTTCTTGGACTTGGCGTCCTTGGCGGCCTGGATGCGGGCCGTCTCCTCGGCGGACTTCCTGGCCGCCGCGTCGGCCGCGGACGCCTGGGCGTCGGCCTGCTGCGTCAGCGAAGCGGTCTGCACCTGGGCCTGCTGGCCCGCGGGGATGTCTGCGAGCAGCGTGGTGTCGGCTGCGGCCGCCTCGAAGTTGTTGTCGTCGACAGCGGGAGTGCTGCCCGACGCAACGCCTACGACGGCGCCTACGGTGGTGACCGCGGTGGCAGATGCCACGGCGAACCCCCGGACCGAGATCCGGCTCACACGGTGTCCTTCCAGCATCGCCCGCTTAGGTGACCTCGCGGGCGCAATCGTGCCCCTGAACACTGGCCTCCCTACTGCTTGGGTCACGGGAGGCACGGGCCCGGTGGGCACTCCCTTGCGGAAGCGCCGCGTGGTACTCGCGGGCGGCATACGGACGGCTTCTGTTGAGTTGTGTGGTGCGTGGCGCCTCTGGAGGTGCCCAAGTGCCGTATGCGGGGCCTGACGGAAGCAAGACTCTGCCGGAAGGACACGGTGCGTTGCAATTCTGTGTTGCGTGTGAAAGCTCACACCCCGTTTGGCGCACGACTTTTTCGGAAATGACGGCGCAGCACGATGCCGCCCGGCTAAGCTGCTTGGCTCTCCGGGCGGCATCTATGGGGTGTTCCGGGTCAGATGTGGCCGTCCTCCAGCATTTCGGTCACCAGCGCGGCGATCGGCGAGCGCTCGGAACGGGTGAGCGTGACGTGCGCGAAGAGCGGATGCCCCTTCAGTTTCTCGACCACGGCGACGACTCCGTCGTACCGGCCGACCCTGAGGTTGTCCCGCTGCGCCACGTCGTGGGTGAGCACCACCCGCGAATTGGCCCCGATCCGGGACAACACGGTCAGCAGGACGTTCCGCTCGAGGGACTGCGCCTCGTCCACGATGACGAACGCGTCGTGGAGCGACCGGCCGCGGATGTGGGTCAGCGGCAGGATCTCCAGCATCCCGCGTCCCAGCACCTCTTCGATGACCTCGCGCCCGGCGACCGCTGACAGCGTGTCGAAGACGGCCTGCGCCCAGGGGCTCATCTTCTCGGACTCACTGCCGGGAAGATAGCCGAGCTCCTGCCCGCCGACCGCGTACAGCGGCCGGAAGACCATCACCTTCTTGTGCTGCCGGCGCTCCAGCACGGCGTCCAGACCCGCGCAGAGCGCCAGGGCGGACTTTCCGGTGCCCGCCCTGCCTCCCATCGACACGATGCCGATGTCCGGGTCGAGGAGCAGATCGAGCGCGATGCGCTGCTCGGCGCTGCGGCCGTGGATCCCGAAGGCCTCCCGGTCGCCCCGCACGAGGCGGACGTTGCCCTCGGGCGTGACCCTGCCGAGCGCCTTGCCGCGCTCGGACTGGAGGACCAGCCCGGTGTGCACCGGGAAGTCGGCGGCCTCGGGGACGTAGAGGCTCTCCTCGCTGAACAGCAGGTCGACCTGTTCGGCGGCCAGGGCCAGCTCCGACATACCGGTCCAGCCGGAGTCGGTGATGGCCAGTTCGGCGCGGTACTCCTCGGCGAGGAGCCCGACCGAGGACGCCTTGATCCGGAGCGGCAGGTCCTTGGAGACGACGGTGACGTCGTACCCCTCGGCCTGCAGATTGCGTGCGACCGCGAGGATCCGTGAGTCGTTGTCCCCCAACCGGTAGCCGGCGGGCAGGACGCCGGGGTCGGAGTGGTTGAGTTCGACACGGAGCGACCCGCCCAGGTCCCCGAGCGGGATCGGGGCGTCCAGCCGGCCGTACCGCACGCGGAAGTCGTCCAGCAGACGCAGGGCCTGACGGGCGAAGTATCCCAGCTCGGGGTGGTGCCTTTTGGCCTCCAGCTCCGTGACCACCACGATCGGGAGCACGACTTCGTGCTCGTCGAAGCGGGCCATGGCGTTGGGGTCGGCCAGCAGGACGCTGGTGTCGAGAACATAGGTGCGCCTGTCGGGCATGCGGCGCTTGGTGCTGGTCACCACGGAAGGACGTACCCCCTCGGACGAGGTCGGGGAGTGCGACTGAGGGTCGCGGATCTTCCCCAAGGGAGAGGACGGACCGGGTTCGGACCCGTGCGCGGGCCGAACTCCGGCCCTCCGCGTCGGCCGCACGATGTGCGGTCCTTCGTGTGCAAAGGGCCTCCCGGGCGAGCGGGCTGGGTGCCGCTCACTTGGATGCGACGTCCGCCTGGTTGCTGACCGGACATCGACCTGAGAGCTGTATTCCCTCGAACACCCGAAGCCATGCCCCTGCCTGCGACGAGGTGCGCCAGGACGGGTTCCGTGCAGCCCCGCTCCCGGCCGGCCGTGCCGCGCCCCCTCAGGCCCCGTAGCGCCGGTGCCGCGCCGCGTAGTCACGCAGGGCGCGCAGGAAGTCGACCTTGCGGAAGGCCGGCCAGAAGACCTCGCAGAAGTAGTACTCCGAATGGGCGCTCTGCCAGAGCATGAAGCCCGACAGGCGCTGCTCCCCGCTGGTGCGGATCACGAGGTCCGGGTCGGGCTGTCCGCGGGTGTAGAGGTGCTCGGAGATCAGGTCGGTGGAGACGACCTCGGCGAGCTCCTCGAAGGTCGTGCCCTTGGCGGAGTGCTCCAGGAGGAGGGAGCGCACCGCGTCCGCGATCTCCTGGCGTCCGCCGTAGCCGACGGCGACGTTGACGATTATCCCGTCGACACCCGCCGTGGCCTCCTGTGCCTCCTTGAGGACCGTCTGGGTCCGCTCGGGCAGGAGGTCGAGCGTGCCGACGTGGTGGACGCGCCACCGTCCGTCGTCCGCCAGCTGGCGGACGGTGTTCTCGATGATGCCGAGCAGCGGGATGAGCTCCGCCTCGGGCCGGTCGAAATTGTCCGTGGACAGCAGCCAGAGGGTGACGACCTCGACGTCCGTCTCGCTGCACCAGCCGAGCAGCTCGGAGATCTTGTCCGCCCCGGCCTGGTGCCCCTGCACGGCCGACCCCCCGGACGCCTTCGCCCACCGGCGGTTCCCGTCGAGGATGACTCCGATGTGCTTGGGCACCTGGTCGTGATCCAGGCGGCCTCCCACCCGGCGTGCGTAGAGCCCGTACACCAGGTCGCGCAAGTTCACTGAGTTCACCCTCTCGGTTCCGTACGGGCCCGAGGCCCGCCCTCCCCCTCACGGGGGGTCCGGGGCCGCCCCCCGGGGGATCGCCGCGCGGTCCGCGCTCTCGCGCCGCGGATCGGCATGTCCCGAAGCGGCCACATTACTGCGGACGGGTCACAGGGGCCCAACCCGGCCTGTCACAACTCCGTGATAAGGAGTGAAACGTGACTGATTCCCTCTCCTACCTCGCCGATACCGCACGCTACGACTCCATGGAATACCGCCGCACCGGCCGCAGCGGGCTCAGGCTCCCGGCCGTCTCGCTCGGCCTCTGGCACAACTTCGGCGACGACCGCGCCCTGGGGTCCCAGCGGGCGATCCTGCGCCGCGCCTTCGACCTCGGCGTGACCCACTTCGACCTGGCCAACAACTACGGCCCGCCGCCCGGCTCGGCCGAGCTGAACTTCGGCAAGCTCTTCCGCCAGGACTTCGCCCCGTACCGGGACGAGCTCGTCATCTCCACCAAGGCCGGCTATCTGATGCACCCCGGCCCGTACGGCGAGTGGGGGTCCCGCAAGTACCTCCTGTCCTCGCTCGACGCCTCGCTGCGTCGGATGGGGCTCGACCACGTCGACATCTTCTACTCCCACCGTTTCGACCCGGCCACCCCGCTGGAGGAGACGATGGGGGCGCTCGCCACCGCCGTGAACCAGGGCAAGGCGCTGTACGCGGGCGTGTCCTCCTACAGCGCGGAGCAGACGGCACAGGCCGCCAGGATCCTCCGGGAGATGGGCGTACCCGCCCTGATCCACCAGCCGTCCTACTCGATGGTCAACCGCTGGGTGGAGTCCGACGGGCTGCTCGACACCCTGGAGGCGGCGGGCATGGGCTGCATCTCCTTCGCGCCGCTCGCCCAGGGGCTGCTCACCGGCAAGTACCTGACGGGCATCCCCGAGGGTTCGCGCGCCAGCCAGGGCAAGTCCCTGGACCCGGGGCTGCTCTCCGAGGAGATGGTGCGCCGGCTGCGCGGGCTGAACGAGATCGCGCGGGGCCGCGGGCAGTCCCTCGCCCAGCTGGCGCTCAACTGGGTCCTTCGTGACAGCCGTATGACGTCGGCACTGATCGGCGCGTCGAGTGTGAAGCAGCTGGAGGAGAACGTGGCCGCCCTCGGGGCACCGGCGCTGACCGCCACCGAGCTGAAGGAGATCGACACCTTCGCCGTGGACACCGCGAGCACCAACATCTGGGCGAACCGGGGCTGATCCCCCGCCGCCCGGCCCGGATATCCCGTACGCGGCCGGGGCCACGACCGGCCCTTCACACGGGCCGCACATACGGACCGCGGTCCGGGCACAAAAAAACGGGCCGGTCCGTGGGGGGGGTTACGGACCGGCCCGAGGGGGGGTTTCCACCATAACCCTTCGTAAGTGATGCTGCGTGCCACGCCACCGAATAATCACTCTCCGGATTCGGCGGGCTGCGCTGAGGGAACCCCGGGGCGGGCGTCGCGGCGCGCACCGGCCAGGTCGTCGCGGACGGTTTCCGTCCTGTACGGGTCCTAGGTTCGGCCCATGACGACACGAGCCCACGGCACGCCCGTGACCTGGTCCGGGGCGAACGCCCGGCGCCTCGACAGGCAGTTCCTCTCCCCGGACGCCTCGGCGGCGGCGCGCCCCGCCCATGACGTCTCCGGCGCCGTCGCCGCGATGCTCGGGGCCCACGCGCAGGTGCTGTCCGCCGCCGAGCTCTCGGCCGGGCTCCGCACGCCGGGGACGACGCGCACAGATGTGCGTACGGCGCTGTGGACGGACCGGACCCTCGTGAAGACGTTCGGCCCCCGGGGCACCGTGCATCTGCTGCCCGCCGGGGAGCTGCCGATGTGGACCGGGGCCCTGTCCGCCGTGCCGGCGGGCAGCAGTGCGTTCCCGAAGGACGCCCGGATGACACCGGACCAGGTCGAGGCGGTGGTGGCCGCGGTGGCCGACAGCCTGGCCGGCGTGGAGCTCACGATCGACGAGCTCTCCGACGAGGTGGTCGCACGGACCGGCCCCTGGGCGGGGGACCTGGTGATGCCCGCGTTCCAGGGGATGTGGCCCCGCTGGCGCCAGGTGCTGCACCTCGCCGGCCATCGGGGCGCCCTGTGCTACGCGCCGAACCGGGGCCGCAAGGCCACGTACACCAACCCGGGGACCGTCCCGATGCCCGGCCCGGAAGCGACCGCCGCGCTCGTGCGGCGCTATCTGCGTGCGTACGGTCCTGCCACGCCGGCCCACTTCGCCCAGTGGCTCGCGGCGCCCCGCGGCTGGGCCGTGCGTCTCTTCGACGCCCTGGCCGGGGCCGGTGCGATCGAGGAGGTGGCGTTCGGGGACGGCGGGGCCTCCTGGGTGGAGGCGGGTGACACCCGGTTCCCTTCGGAGGCGCCGCGCGGGGTGCGGCTGCTCCCCTACTTCGACGCCTTCACCATCGCGTCCCGCCCCCGGGAGCGGCTCTTCCCGGGCGCGGCGTACGAGCGGGCGCTGGCCGGGGGCCAGGCGGGCAACTTCCCGGTGCTGCTGGTGGACGGCGTGGTCGCCGGGGTGTGGCACCAGCGGCGCTCGGGGAAGCGGATCGCGGTGACCGTGGAGCCGCTCCGCCCTCTGACGGCCGGGCGGAGGCGGGAGCTGGAGGCGCAGGTCGAACGGGTGGGCGAGGTGTTGGAGGGGACCCCGCAGCTGACGGTGGGAAAGGTGACGGTGGGCGGTCACGCATAGGACGACGGCCCGGCCGGGCTCAGCCCGGGGACGAACCGGATGGCCACCGTGTCGCCGCCGTGGATCACGAAGTCACCGCTCTCGCAGCGGATCACCGCCTCGCGCACCTCGCCGTGGCCGTCGCGCCGCTCCTGTGTGCCGATGACCGTCCAGGCGCCGCCGTACGGCGGCGGCGGCAGCCGGTCGAGCTGTTCGAACTGCCACTGGCCGGCGGGTACACACCAGTCGGGGAGGCCCGGCCAGGCACCTGAGGTGATGCTCAGCGTCCGGTCGGACGCACAGGTCAGCAGGACCGACTGGCCGCCCTCCAGGACGAACTCGACGGCTTCGGGCTCCCCCGCGCGGCCCTCGGGCCGGTAGAACAGGCCGTGTACGGCGGTGATCCGCGCACCCGTGAGCCAGTCGGCCCTTCCGTGGCGCGGCCGGCCCGTCGGCCGGCTCATCTCCTCGCCCGGCAATTCCCTTCCCACCGACATGACCTGCTCCTTCGTTGTGCGCTCAACCACCAGGGTCGCACTACTCGTAGGTAGGACGGAGGGGCAGGTCGTGCCGTTGCATCCGCGCTCCGCGAAGTCCGCCTCAGCGCAGGCCCGTTGGCACCCCCGGCGGCTTGCGTGCCTCGATCAGGAAGCGGGCGCTGTGCGCGACGAACGGCCCTTCCTCCTCGATCAGCCGGTGCAGGGAGCGCAGTTGGGGCAGGTAGGCGCCGACGGTGAAGCCCGGCACCATCCAGATGACCTTGCGCAGGAAGTAGACGACGGCACCGATGTCGAGGAACTCGACGCGAAGCCGCTCGGCGCGCAGGTCGACCACCTCCAGTCCGGCGGCCTCCGCCTCCTCCCGGGCGCGCCGCGGATCCCGGGCGCCGCGCTCCTCGGCGGTCCGCGGGCCGAGGAAGTACTCGACGAGCTCGAACACGCTCTCGGGGCCCACCTGCTGTGAGAGGTACGTCCCTCCGGGGGCCAGCACCCGGGCGATCTCCTCCCACCAGGCCGTCACCGGATGCCGGCTGACGACGAGGTCGAAGGCGCCGTCCGCGAAGGGCAGCGGCGGCTCGTCGGAGTCCGCGACGACGACGGCGCCGCGCGGGTGGAGCAGCGCGGTGGCACGGGCGATGTTGGGCGGCCACGACTCGGTGGCCACGGTGAGCGGCGCCAGCACGGGCGCCGAGGCGAGGACCTCCCCTCCCCCGGTCTGGATGTCCAGCGCGGCACGGGCCCCCGCCAGGCGGCCCGCCATGGTGCGCGCGTACGCCCACGACGGACGCTGCTCGGTGGCCCTTCCGTCGAGCCAGGAGAAGTCCCAGCCCTCGACGGAGACGGCGTCGGCCTCCTCGACGAGCGCCTCGAAGCGGGCGTCGGAATCGGAGGGGCCGAGGGGTGCGGAGGGGCCGAAGGGTGCGGAGGGGTCGAAGGGTGCGGAGGATCCGGTCATACGGGCAGGGTCGCAGCCGTCCGCGCCCCGGCGCGAGCGGATATCACGTACGTCCGTACGCAGGGTGGCGCTCAAGCGGCCAGGCCTCCGAACAGCAGTCCGACCAGCGCCCCCGCGATCATGAACGGGCCGAACGGGATACCCGTCCTGCGCCCGGCACGCCGCGCCAGCATCAGCCCGGCCCCGTAGAGCGCGCCGAACAGGAACCCGGCGAAGCCCCCCGCGCAGAGCACACCCCAGCCGTACCAGCCGAGCGCCACACCGAGCGCGAGGGCGAGCTTCACATCGCCGAAGCCCATCCCGTTCGGGTTGATCAGGAAGAGCAGGAAGTAGAAGCCGCCCAGCGCCGCTCCGCCGAGCAGGGCGGAGATCCAGGATCCGCCGTGCTCGGGAAGCAGGGCCGCACCGCCGAGGAGCACGGCGGTCACGACGGCCAGGGGCAGGGTCAGGGTGTCGGGGAGCCGGTGGACGCGGCGGTCGATGACGGCGAGGAGCACGGCGACGGGAGCCAGCAGCAGCCAGACGGCGGCCTCGGGCCGGGTGCCGGTGGCGGCGGCCAGGGCCACGCAGGCGAGCACGGTGACCACCGGGGCCGCGACGCCGGGTGCGTAGCGCCGGCGCCCGGCCGGTGCCGGGTCCCGCGGAGCCACGCCCCCCGGCAGCGAGGGGACGGCCACGGCGCACGCCGCACACCTGGCCGGTCCGATCCAGCCCCGGACGGGCCCGGTGAGCGCGTGCCCGGCCGGGCAGGCGGGCCGCCACGGCTGCCCTGGCTCGACGGAGAAGCGGTACGCGGCGCGCGGGAGCAGCAGTCCGGCGCCGGCGCCCCAGAGAGCGGCGACCGCGATCAGTGTGGCGTCCACGGCTGCGACCCTAATCGGGCCGCACGGCCGGGTCTTGGGCCCTGGGGCCCACTGCGGGCCGTTCCGGACCCACGAGCAGGGCCGGAGGTCTACGGTCGGTCCCCATGGGGACATGGCGTGACGGCAGCGGGACACTGACGGTCGGGGCGGACGCCGAGGTGCGGGAGGTGCCGCTGCGCATAGCCGCCTCCTACCGGGCGCGGGCGCGAGGTCTGCTCGGCGTGGACGGCGTCGAGGGCGCGCTGCTGATCACCCCGTGCGGGAGTGTGCACACCTTCCGGATGCGCTTCGCCATCGACGTGGCCTACCTGGACCGGAGGTTCAACGTCCTGACGGTCCGCACGATGAGACCCGGACGCCTCGGCATGCCCAGGCTCCGCGCCCGCCATGTGGTCGAGTCGGAGGCCGGGGCGATGGAACGCTGGGGCCTGAGGCCCGGGACCCGGGTGCGGGTCTCCGTGCCCGCTACGGAGGTTTCGCCGCCTGTGCGGTGACGCGCGGTTCGCCATTCGTGGGGTGACGCGTGCGGCCGGGACGGCCGGTGCCGTCGCTGACGGCGGGGACGTCGGAGGCGCGTGGGCGCGTGGGCCCGTGGACTCGTGGACCCGGGTCAGGGCGGGCCCGTCCCGAGCAGCGTCCACGCCCCGTAGGCGGCGGAGCCGAGGGCCAGCGCGGCGACGGCCGCGCTTGTGCGCGCCGTCGTGCGCAGCCCCGCCAGCGCGACGGCAGGGGGCAGGAGCAAGGGGAACGCGGGCATCATCAGGCGCGGCCGGGAGCCGAAGTACCCGGAGCCGATGAGCGAGACGACGACGACCGCGATGCCGTAGACAAGCAGGGGAAGCGGCTGTCGCTGCCGTACACACAGGAACACCAGCCACCCCAGCAGCCCCAGCGCGGCGCAGAGCCCGAGCGCGGCCGGGAGCGGCAGCCCGGCGATGAAGGCGGCGAGCGCCCGGCCGCCGTCGATGCTGTTGCCCCACTGCGCCTGGACGTCGAAGTACGCGAAGGGGCTGCCCTGGCGTACCGCGACGAACACCACGTACGCCAGCCACCCCAGCGGGGCCAGACAGACCCCCAGCAGCATGCGGGAGTTCCGGCGCAGGAGGCCCCGGCGTCCGCCGGCCCGCCACTCCCGCACGAGGACGACGGCGGCGGTCACCGCGAGCGCCGCGATGAGCGCGGCGGCCGAGGGCCGTGTGAGCCCGGCCAGCACGCACAGCGCACCCGCGGCGATCCAGCGGCCGCGGAGGACGGCGTACAGGGACCAGGCGGCGAGCGCGGTGAACAGGGTCTCGGTGTACGCCATCGACTGCACGAACGCCGTCGGGTACGCGCCCCACAGCGCGGCGAGCACCACCCCGGCCCGCCTCCCGTACAGCCGCGCGCCGACGGCGAAGATCCCCCAGGCCGCGACGAGCCCGGCCAGCCAGGCGACGGCGATCCCGGCGCCCTGCACGGTGAGCGGGGTCACCGCGGCGAGGCCGCGCTCCAGGGCCGGCAGGAGCGGGAAGAAGGCCAGGTCGGGATGGACACCGCCGTCGGGGAGGGTCACGGTGAAGCCGTAGCCGTGCTCGGCGATCCGCTGGTACCAGACGGAGTCCCAGCGCCCGCCCAGCAGGTGCAGAGCGTCCTTCCCGGTGGCCGACGCCCACACCTGGAGGACGAGGAGGCCGACGGCCCTGACGGCCGCGTAGGCGCCCAGCGCGGGCGCGGCGGCGCCGAGCAGGGCGATGGCGCGGGGCCGGGCGGTGCGGGTTCCGGGCGCCGCCGGGCGGGGGCGCGTCTGCTGATCGGGCATGCGGCGATTATCTGCCCGCGACCGTGGAGATCATCACGCCGGTTCCCGGCGGGGCCCGGTGTGCGGGGCCCGGCAGCGGCCGGATGTGCGCGAGGTCACCAGGCGGGGTCCGGAGGCGGGCCTCCGCCGGCCCTCAGGACCTCCGGGTGCGTGGTGCGGCGGGTGCCGAGCCCCCGGCCGACCAGCGGGGCGACCGTGCGGATCAGTTTCAGCTGGGCCGAGCGCAGGACGCGCACGGTGGTGTCGTCGGACCAGCCGGTCGTGGTGGACCACTCGTACCCCGAGCCGACCACGTCGCTGGCGAAGGCGATCTCGGTGGCCATCAGGGCCCGGGCCCAGTCCATGGGGTCCAGGGTCTCCCCCTCGGCCAGGGCGCCGCGGATCGACACGCCGCGGCGGCTCAGGTCCTGGGCGCTGTCGAAGCCCATGGCCACGGCGAACTCCTCGGTGCAGCGGGCGGGGCCGCACCACTCCATCAGGCCTTGCTGGAGGAGACGGGACTCCTCCTCGGTCAGGGTCAGTTGCTCAGCCGTGGGCACGCGCCCTCACCTTCCGGTTGCGGCCCGGCCCGGCGCCGTGGGGGAGCACCGGGACGGGCGTCGGTCACCTGCCGCCCAGACGCTAGGGCAGGGGCGGGCCGCCGTCTTGGGCCCAGGGGCCCAACCCGGGGCCCTCAGCCGTACCGGCCGGCCCTCAGCCGTACCGGTCTCGGGTCGCGGACCCGCCGGAGCGGGCACCGCACGCCGTGCGAGGGTTTCGGGCGGACGGACGACCGCACGGACAGTGCGACCGGACGTCCGCACGGACATGGCGACCGCACGACCGCACGACCGCACGACCGCACGGGCAGTGCGACCGCACGGCAGTGCGACCGGACGGCTCGCAGGCGGACGAGGACAGCACGGAAGAAGGGCGGCAGCGGATGGCGGCCGGTTCATCGGTACCCACGGCGGAGGAACGTGCGGGGCAGCTCCCGCCCGGCGGCCTGGAACCCCGGCAGCGGCTGGTCCGGGACCTCTCCCTGTCCGCCGTGCTCGCCGGCGTCGTCGCGGTCGTCGTCTCCTACTCCGGCCCGCTGGTCATCGTGCTCTCCGCGGCGCGGGCCGGGCACCTGGACGCCGGGCAGACCGGTTCCTGGATCTGGGCGATCTCCATCGGCAGCGGGCTGACCTGCATCGCTCTGAGCCTGCGCACCCGGATGCCCGTCATCACAGCGTGGTCCACACCGGGCGCCGCGCTCCTGGTGACCAGCATCGGCTCGTACGCGTACGGCGAGGTGATCGGCGCCTTCGTGGTGTCGGGCCTCGTGATCGCCCTGATCGGGGTGACCGGGATCTTCGGGCGGCTGATGCGGCTCGTGCCCGGGGCCGTCGTCTCCGCCATGCTGGCGGGCATCCTCTTCTCGTTCGGCGCGGATGTGTTCACCTCGCTGGAGCACACCCCGGTCATCGCCGGATCCGTGCTCCTGGCCTACCTGCTGGGCAAGCGGTGGCTCCCCCGGTACGCCGTCCTCCTGGCGCTGGCGGCCGGAGTGGCGTGCAGCGCCGCGAGCGCGAAGCTGCACATCCGCCTGGACCATGTCGGCCTGGTGCAACCGGTGTTCACGGCTCCGGCGTTCTCCGTGGCCTCACTGATCGGTATCGCGGTCCCGCTCACCCTCGCCACGCTGGCCTCCCAGAACGCCCCCGGGGTCGGTGTGCTCTCCGCGTCCGGTTACCGCCCCGACGACCGGCTCCTGGTGGGCTCGACCGGGCTGGTCTCGGCGGTACTGGCCCCCTTCGGCTCGCACGCGGTGAACCTCGCGGCCATCACCGCCGCGATCTGCACGGGCCCCGAGGCCCACCGCGATCCCCGGCGCCGCTACGTCGCGGGAGTCGCCTGCGGTGCGGTGTACGTGCTGGTCGGCGCCTTCGGTTCGACGCTCGTGTCGTTCTTCGCGGGCCTGCCGAAGGAGCTGGTCGCGGCCGTCGCCGGCGTCGCCCTGTTCGGCGCGCTGTCCGGCGGGCTGACGGGCGCGGTGCGGGAGGGGAAGGACCGGGAGGCCGCGCTGATCACCTTCCTCGCCACGGCCTCCGGCGTCACCCTGTTCGGTATCGGCTCGGCGTTCTGGGGGCTGGTGTTCGGGGTCGCGGCCCACGCCGTGCTCAACGGCCGCCTCCGCCGGACGCCTCGGGCCCAGGTGCCGGGCCCGCCCACGGACTCCGGCGGTGCTCCCGGCCCGGCTCCGCACACCCCGCCTCATCCTGAGCCGGATGTCCCCAGGACTGTGCAGGGGGAATCCCACGAGGGCACGAAGCCGTGTACGCCCCCCGCCTCCCCCTCCCCCTCCACGCGGTCGGGCGGCACATCGCCGGCACCCTCGGCCTCCAGGACGTAGAACTCCGAGCACTCCCCCACGACTTCGAGCCGCGCCTCCGGCAGGAACGAGAACTCCGCGCGGACGAGGTCGTCGAGGCGCCCGGGTACGCCCGACACGACCGTCATCGCGGTGAGGGGCGCCGGCGCCCGGCCTGAGGTCCACCCGAAGGAGCGCAGGCCGCGCACCACGAGAAGCGCGGCGTTGCCCACGTCGGCCCGGAGAGCGGTGCGCAGCCCGAAGAGCAGGGCCGCCGTTGACGTCTCCTGGCTCACCCGGCAGTCCAGCAGCTGTGCCTCCCGGAGCGCGTCGGGCTCGCGCAGTGGATCCGGCTGGGCCGTCCGGGGAAGCGAGGGCGCGTGCCCGGCGCCGACGAGGTCGATCACAGAGATCATGGGACCGACGCTAACGACCGCACCGGCCGGCCGTCTTGGGTCCGAGGACCCAACGGCGCGGCACGCGGCGGAGCGCCTCGGCCGGGGCACGGCCGGCGCAGAGGCCCTCCCTCCTCCCCGCTGTCGCCCCGGGTCGGCGAAAGAACGTCCCGGGGGCCTGAGTTGGGCCCTCATTTGGGACCGGGGGCCCAGGTCACGGACTCGCTCCGTCCCTACGCTCACCCTCCAGAGACAACAGGGCAGGTGTCGGCGAGAGGGTGAACCGTGAGCGGTGGCAGCGACTGGGGAAGCAGGGTCCCGGGCCACGAAGCGCCGGGAGCCGAAGGCGGCGGATGGTTCCTCCCCCTGACCCGCGGCTGGGCGGCCGGCGCACTCGTCTACCTCGTCACGGGGTATCTGCTGACACGAGCGCTCGTCGAGACGCTCGCCACCGACGAGCGTCTCGAGTCCTTCGGCTGGCGCCTGGCCGTGCTGCACCTGCCCGGCGTCCTCGTGACGGTACTGGCAGTGCTCGCCGCCGCCCGCGCCCTTCCCGCCCGGCAGCGGGAGTCGCGCTTCCAGCACCTCCTCGGCGCACTCGCCGTCCCCCTCGCCGGGCTCGCGTACGGCTACGCCGTCACATGGGACGTCGTCGGCACCGAGGGCGTCCTCATGCCGGCGGTCGCCATGGTCACCGGCGCCGCCGTCGGACTGGCCCTGGACCGGCTGCTGCGGGACGGGGACACCGGTCCCGCTCCCTCGGCGCCGTACCCGCGCTCGTACGACTGGCGGGACCGGGGAGCCACGGCCACGGAGTACCTCGGCGTCATCGTCCTGGTCGTCGCGCTGGTCGGCGCGCTCGCCATGGCCGGGATCGGAGGCCGCATCGGCGAGGGGATCCGGTGTGCCATCAGCTCGCTCACCGGGGGCGGCGGCGCCTGCACGGCGGGTGGAGACGGCACGGCGCGGCCGAAGACCGACGCCGACTACGAACCCAAGCTGTGCCAGATATCCAACGTCTCCGACAAGGCGGGCGGCAAGGTCAAGATCGGCTGGTTCGAGTGGGGCGAGGAGTACGGCTTCCAGCAGAAGGTCGCCCAGGCCAACACCGATGTCAACGAGGACGGAAAGGTCGACGAGAACGACAAGCTCGTCTACATGACCTTCACCGACGCCGCGTCCGCGGGCGTCAACGCCAGTACGCCCGGGGTCAAGCTCGGTTCCCTGGGCAAGGCGGACGTCGACATCGGCGGCGGCATCAAGATCACCAACGGTGACACCTGGGTCTTCAGGAGCGAGGCGGACGCCCAGAAGATGAGGGACGACATCGAGGAGATGAAGATGTGGGAGACCTCGATGAAGCACAGCGGCGGCTACGGCGGCGGCTGGTACTCCGGCATGAAGTGGGCGGACAAGATGGAGGACATCGAGGAGAAGATCGGCGACAAGAAGATCTCCTACTCGACCATCGGCCTGGGCGTCTACGCCGACGGCGGCCTCTCGGTCAAGCCGGGCGACGACACCAGGCTCGGCGCCAAGCTGGGCGGCAAGGCCACGTTCACTCCGGACGTGACGGTCACCAAGGACGACGTCAACGGCAACGAGTCCTACACCTACACCGCCAAGCTCGAGATCGAGGGCAAGGTGAGCGGCAACGCCGGTCCGCTGGGCGGCACCGCCGGAGCCAAGGACACCCGCACGGGAGCCCTCACCGTCACCCGCGACCAGGAGACCGGGAAGATCGTCCGGATCGACATGACGCAGACGCTGGAAGGGACCTCGACCTCCGACAAGGCCGAGGCCGGCGGCGACAACGGCCAGAAGGACAAGGACAAGCGGGGCGGCAAGGGCGGCGTGACCGACTCCTCCGGGGAGACGGGCATCGAGGTGCTGACGAACTCGGTCGTCTTCGGGAAGGAGACCGACAAGATCACCGAGGCCAAGCGCTCCCTGGCCGAGGAGTGGCTCGACGGATCCGGGAACAACACCGCCCCGTTCGAGTACATGTTCGGTGACCGTTCCCTGGAGGAGAAGCCCGCCGGGACGGACCCCTTCGCGCAGCTGATGTTCCAGGACGGTCTGTCCAGCACGATGCGGTACCACGGCGAGACGGACGCCCAGGAGTTCGGCTTCGAGGTCTCCCTGGGGATGAGCCTCGGGTTCTCGGTCTCCGACGAGCACAAGCAGGAGACACTCACGGACGCGCGGTTCCTCGGAGCTCCGCAGGGCGGCAAGCGCTCGTACCTCCCGTACAGCTACTGCGCGCAGTGAACACGCGCGACGAAGAGGCGATGACGTTGACGAAGTCCACGGCGCTAGGCGCCGCCCTTGCCGCGGCCCTCGGCCTGACCCTGCTCACCGGCTGCGGCGGCACGGACGCCGCGGCCGTCCCGGACGGCTGGGGCACGCTCGACACGAGGAGCGTGTCCGTCGGCTACCCCGAGGAGGACGGGTACGCCCCCGAGCCGGCCGCCGAGCGCGGCGCGGCCAACGCGGCGGTTGCCCTCAAGGAGGAGAAGGGGCTGCGCACCGGCATGGTCTCGGTCCAGCTGGACTTCGCCACGGGCGTCGACAGCGCCGCCGAGGCGGCGGCCGCGGCGGGCGCCGGGATCGGCCTGGGGACGACGCGCAAGGACACCCGGGACGTCCGCCTCGCGGGTGAGGAGAGCGCCCGGGACGCTCGCAGGATCGACTACGAGTTCACCTCGACGGGCGAGGAGGCGACCCCGGCGAGGGGGACGCGGATGACGGGCGTCGTGGTGGCCGGGGTCGACTCCCAGGACATACCGTTCGCCATCCGGATCAACGCGGTGAAGGGCACGCTGAGTCCGGCGGACCTCGACGCGTTCGTCGAGTCCATCACCGTCAAATAGCCTGTAGCGGAGCCTCGTTCATGGACGTACTGCCTGGTGGCACGGCCACCTTCCTGCTGCTGTTCGGCCTGTTCCTCGGCGCGTTCGCGGTCCGCTCCGGACTGCGGCTCCTCCGCGTGCTGCGCCTGGTCCGGCGCGGCGAACACGCCGAGGGCCGGTGCTCGCAGCGGCGTGTGGTGGACCGCGGGTCCGGGGCGGAGAACCGTTACCGCACGGAGTACGTCTTCGCCTTCCGCACCCCGGACGGCCGCGAGGTGGAGTTCACCGACCACGCCCCGGGCCCGTTCGGCTTCGAGGTCGGGGCGCCGGTGCGGATCTCCTACGACCCGGCGACCCCGGACCGGCGGGCCACCGTCGCGGGGCCGGGGGCATGGGGACCGGTGCTGATGCCGGCGGTGTTCGCGGGGGTGCTGGGGCTGTTCTCACTGGGGCTGCTGGCCGCCGCCTTCGCGACGACGACGGGCTGACCCGGGGGGAGCGCAGGCCGGGGAGCGCAGGTCAAGGAGCACAGGCCGGGGAGCGCAGGTCAAGGAGCACAGGCCGGGGAGCGCAGGTCAAGGAGCACAGGTCGGGGAGCGCAGGTCGAGGACGCGCGCAAGTGCCGGAACGATGTGGCGGGCGTGATCGGGCAGATGCACGGAAGCCCAGTCGGTCGCCGACGCCAGGAAGTCGGCCAGGTCGCGCTCCGCGGAGACGAGCAGGGCTCGGAGCTCGGTGACGGGCAGTTCGATCAGCGGACTGTCGCTCAGGTGCGCGTCGACCGTGAGGCGGACCGTGTCACCGAAGCGCTCGGCGACCGGTGACACGGGGTCGTGGCCGAACCACAGCGGGCGTCCGCCGTCGACGAACCGCTGCCAGTCCCGCCAGTCCTCCAGCCCGTCACAGCAGCCGGGCAGAAAGGTCACGCCGGTCGACGTGTCCGTGACGCGCAGGCCGCCGGAGACGACGAGCGGGTCGAGCGTCAGCAGTCCGTGGAGGAAGGAACCCAGCGGGTCGGCCGGCCGAGGAGGGTCGTCCGGACCGGGTTCGACGTCGTTGTAGGCGGCGATACCCATCATCGCTGTCCCGACCTCCGGGGGCGAGAGGGCACCGCTGAGGGGCTGGAAGCTGAAGCGCTCGACCTCGGCGACGGGCCAGAGGCCGAAGGCTTCGGGGGAGGCGATCTCCACCACCGGCTGCATCACGATCACGTAGCCGAGTGTCCGGCATCCTCCACCCGGCCGCCTCCCCTTTTCGGCGGACGCCCCCGACCGTGCGCCGATACGGACAGCCGGGAAGTCCCGCCCGTCACGGATGCGGACAGCCGGGAAGTCCCGCCCCGCGCAGATGCGGACAGCCGGGAAGTCCCGCCCCGTCACGGATGCGGAGAGACGCCCGGCGGGCCGTCAGAGCTTGGCCCGGTCGAACGGCGTGGACAGCGGCTCCAGCGCGCCCGCCGCCCGGAGCTTCGTGTTGACGTCGATGACGGTCTCCGCGGACGGGGTCCGCATACCACCACAGGTCAGGTCGATGATCAGCCCGCCGTTCGCGGCCGTGTCGTACGAGCCCGGCAGCCCGTCGGGGGCGAGAGCCGCCCTCCGCTCGGAGAGGTAGACCGCCCTGCCGCAGCGCGGGTCGGAGTTCTCCAGGCCGAAGTGGTCGGCCACCACCCGGTACAGCGGCCTGTCGTACACCTGCCCGGCATCGATGTCCCACGCCTCGCCGATGGCCGCCAGGATCTCGGGCGTGCGGCGGATGACGTCCGCGTCCTCGCCCACCGTGCGCGAGCGGAAGGACACCGACACGGAGTTGGTGATGTACGGCGACGAACCTCCGGCCCGGACCGCCGTCGTCACCTTCGCGGCGTCCTGGTTGTGCGCCCACAAGGCCGCCCCGTGGCCCACCACATCGAGGTCCGGCCCGGTGTTCTCCCGGACGATGTAGTCCGCCAGAGCGGCGACGGACGGCAGCAGCAGCGGGTCGGCCGGCACGCCGTCCCCCGCCTCGTGCCATCCGTGGAACGTACCGTCGTCGATCTCACCGAGCCGCGCCAGAGTGGCGTACCACCGCTCGGCGATCTCCTGCGGGCCCTCTTCCCTGGTGCCCCAGAAACCGTTGACGACGATGTTCAGCACGATGCCCTCCTCGGCCTTCCCGACAGCGCCGGCCCACTCGCGGGGCCACTCCCGCGGGCCCACTCGTGCCGGCCCACTCGTGCCGGCCCTTCGCCGCGCCCTTCACCCCGTCACATCGTCAGGCGTGTTGATCACCTTAACGTCGATGCCCCGGTCCTCGAAGAGTTCCCGTGCGGCCTCGGCGACGTCCGGGTCGGACAGGTGCCACTCGACGGGCTTGCCCCGCGCCGCGTCGACCTGCCGGGTGGCCTGGTCCGCCCACCGCTGCTGGACCTTGGGGGTGAGCTCCCCGGTCTCGGCGTCGTAGAAGTCCTTGCCCCGGTAGCCGTACTTCGCCTCCAGGTAGGTGCCCCGCGCGGAGTCCCAGCCGTCGAAGTCGACCGGCTTCCCGGTGAGCTCGTCGAGCGGGACCTGGTACTCCTTGCCGCGGGTCACCTTGGAGATCTGCTCCTGGTAGCGGGCGCCCATCTCGGTCGGGTAGTTCCAGACGCCGGGCTTGATCTTCGTCCAGGCACCGGTGCCACCGTCCTTCGAGCCCGCCCGGGGGTTCTTGAGATCCTTGTACCAGGCCGGCTTCGGCTGGTTCCTGGCCCGCTCCAGCTCCTTCTTCCGCTTGGCATCGGCGGCGGCCTTCTTGGCCGCGTCGGCCTGCTTCTGCGCCTCCTCGGCGGCTGCCTTCTTCTCGGGGTCGACCTCGTCGCACTTCTCGGTCAGGAACCCGACGCGCACCGAGGCGCGCACCGCCGCCATGGTTCCGGTGCCCGTACCGGGGAGCCCGACCGTGCCGCTGCCCACACCGGGGTGACCGGTCCGGACCGTAGTGGCTGCCGTACCGGTCGCGCCGGTCGTGCCGGGCTGGGCTGCCGTACCGGTCGTGCCGCCGTCGTACGGGATCCGTGGAAGGCCGCCCAGTCCGATGGTGCAGCCGGTCAGACCGGCCTCGTCCGCCGCGTCGTCCGCGTGCTTCTGCGCGTCGGCAGCCGCCTTCTCCGCGCCCTCCACATCACCGGCCTTGGCGGCCTTCTTCGCCTTCGCCGCAGCCTCGGAGGCCTTCTGGGCCACCTCGCCCAGCTTGCCGAGCTTGCCCAGTTTGCCGAGCTTCCCCAGCTTTCCCACGAGCTTCGCTTCGCCGTAGCCGGGGATGAAGAGGGAGCCGACGTTCCAGAGGCCGGTGCCGATCGCCTGGCCCTCGTTCCCGTCCTTCCACAGGTCCCGGACCTCGTCGCCGATGAAGACGTCGTCGAGCACCTTCACACCGGTGCCGCCGCTGGCCTTGGTCCAGTCCCAGACGGCCCCGAGGTAGTCGCCGTCGGACCACTTGTCGCCGGCGCCCTCCGAGTCCTTGGACCAGGTGTCGCCGAGGCTCTTGCCGTAGTCCATCAGGCCGTTCCACGCCTTGACGGGGTGGATGACCGTGTCGAAGGTGCCCGTGACATCGCCCCACAGGCCGTTACCGAACACGCCGGTGAAGAATCCGCCGGTCTGGTGCCCGGCGCAGGAGAAGAACGCCCCGACCCCTGAGGTGCAGCTCTCGCCGCTCTTCTCCTCGTCGTCGGTGCCGCCGGTCCCCGGATCGCCGCCGTCCGCCCCCTCCGAGGCGTCCACGTCGTCGCCGCCGTCGCCCACCTGGACGGCACCCTCGGGGTCACCGGGTGCACCGGGTGCACCGGGGCCACCGGCGGAGCCGCCGGTCGCGCTGCCAGTGGTTCCGCCGCCGGTCGTGCCGCCGCCAGTGGTGCCGCCGTTCACCCCGCCCTCGGTGCCGATCGTCCCGCCTTCGGTACCGCCCGATGCTGCTCCTCCGGCATCGGACCCAGCGCTCCCGGAACCTCCGCTCCCGGAACCCCCCGTCGCGGAACTGCCGGCGTCGGCGCCCCCGGTATCGGCGCCCCCGGCGTCCGCACCGCCGGCGTCCGCACCGCCGGACGCGCCGCCTGCGCCCGTACCGCCCGTCTCCCCGGCTCCCGGGGGACCCTTCTCACCGGATTCGGTCCCGTCGCCCGCCACCACCTCGTCGCCACCGGGCGCAGGGCACGCGCTACCGGTCACCTCGCAGATGGCGCTGCGTATCCCTCCGCTGATCTGACCGCCGATACCGGCCACCAGCAGGGCACCCACGATCGCGACGACGATCAGGATGAGACCCAGATACTCCAGCGCGGTCTGGCCGCCGTCCCGGCGCCACCTGATCAGTCGGGCGACGCTGAACGGCCGGTGCTCCGCGCGCCGGTCGGCCGGCAGCTCGAACCAGGCCCGCGAACCACCGCGCAGCAACAGGATCAGGGTGACCAGCGGAATGATCAGCTGGGGTACGCCCCGTGCGGCGTCGTCCCCGCTCAGCGTCGCCAGCGCACCGAGCAGGAACCAGCCGTTCACGGCGACGAGACCGCGCCAGATCCAGGTGTCCCCGGAGCGTACGTACAGCGACAGCGCAAAGCCGGCGGCGCCCGGCAGTGCCGCGTACAGCAGGAGCCCGAGCAGCTCTCCATCGATGGCGTCGAGCGACGACGCCCGCAGGAGTACGCCGATGCCTCCGACGACCGTGAACACGAACAGCGTCCGGACGAGAAGGAGCACCACGTGCAGTGGCCGTGGCAGCGGGACCCTGCCCTTCGGGGCGGAGACCCCGCCGAACTCCCCCGACGCCACGAATCCCCCTGCACCAGACACTCCGGCCCCCAACCAGACGCTGTGGGGCGGAAGTTCGACCGCCCGGGCCATCGGACCACAGCGGGAGGGCGGAAAGCATGGGCCCCAGGGCCCAACCGGCCGTTGTCCACAGCCTTGTGCGGCCCACGCGCCGATCGAGGATCGTGGGTCCATGAACCGGATCGCCCGATGGGCCGCGCCCGATCCCCGGGAGACACGCCCCCGCCGCCGTGACCGTGAGATGCGGGAGCTGGCCGCCCTCGCTTCCGGCGGCATCCTCCTCACCTCGGCGGCGATGGCAGCGGGCTGGCCGCCACGGCTGCTGAACCGGCGCCTGCGCAAGGGCGGCTGGCAGCGGGTGCACCAGGGGGCGTGGGCGGCTCCGGACCGGCTGGTGGACTGGCTGACCCACGCCTGGGTCGCGCAGAAGCTGCAGCCTCACCTGGTCTGCAGCCACCGGACGGCCGCCGCACTCCACCTGGTGGAGCTGCTGGGCCGGCCGCGCGCGGAGGCCGAGTTCACCGACCCGCGCCCTGGCGTGTACCAGCGCCCCGGCGTCCGCGTGCACCACATGGCGCTCGACCCCGCCGACCGGGCGGTGCGCCGTGGACTGCGCACGACCGCTCCGGCCCGCACGGTCGGTGACCTCATGAGGTGCCTCCCGCGCGACGAGGCCGTCGCCGCCGCGGACTCGGCCCTCAGCACCCGTACGGTGCACGGGGTCCGCCGCCCCGCGCTGCTCGACACGGCCGCCCTGCGGACGGAGCTGGCCACCCGCCGCGCGGGCGCCGCCCGTGCCCGCACCTGGCTGCCCCTTCTCGATCCCCGGTCCGGCTCGCCCGCCGAGAGCGTGGCGCGCCTCCGCCTGCACGACGCGGGCCTGTTCCCCGTCACTCAGGCGACCCTGCGCACCGCGTCGGGCCGCGCACTGCGCCCGGACTTCTTCTTCCCCGGCCAGGGCCTGGTGGTCGAGGTGGAGGGATACGCCTTCCACGGGACCCGTGAGGCGCACACCTCGGACCTGCACCGCTTCAACGACCTGCAGAGCTGCCCGGAGGTCCGCCGCGTCCTGCGCTTCACCGCCGCGGAGGTCTTCCATCACCCGGACCGTTTCGTCGCCGAGGTCCGTGCCGCCCTCACCGAACTGGGGAACTGACACGCGGCAGCCGCCCCGCCGTTCCGGTCGCCGTGCGGTCCGGCCGGACGCGGCGGGACCGGCCGGACGCGGCGGGACCGGCGGGGCGCGGCGGGACCGGCGGGACCGGCGGGACCGGCGGGACCGGCGGGGCGCGGCCGGGCGCGGCGGGCGCGGCGGGGCGCGGCCGGGCGCGGCGGGCGCGGCGGGCGCCAGGTGCGCTTGTGGCGAGGCCCCACCGGGCGGGGCGCCCACACGGTCCGCACCGGGCGGGGCCGCCCTCCCCGCGCAGGGCCTGATGGCCCAGGTCAAAGGCCACGTGGCCACGCATGCCGGTGGGGCGGCATACGACTCCGCCGACTGCTGGAGCGTCTCGCGCGCAAGCGCGCACAGCGGCAGCAAGGGCGGAGTGGACAGCAGGTCCGTCGCCGCCCGCGGGTCCCGACCACACCACCCAGGACGCCCGGCCGGGCTGCCCCTTCCCGGCCGAGGGCGCGTAGAGGGCGCGTAGTCCTGGACCGGGCGAAGTGGCGGGCGGTTGGGGTTATGGCACTTCCCGGACGAATGCCGCCGAAGGGCACTGTCCGAAGTCCCTTGTCTTTTGGCTACTGCGGAAGCACCACCCAGGACTTGATACCGCTGTGCGGCGGCTGGGTGCCGGCGAGACCCCAGTCGCCGCCCCAGTCGTCGACGACGGCCGCCAGCAGCCAGAGGGCCCGGCGGCGCCGGACCTCGCAGAGGGCGAGGGTGTCGGGGTCGGCGTGGCAGGGGTGCTGGTCCCAGAGGACCAGGCGGAGGGTGTCGTCGCGGCGGCGCAAGGAGAGGTAGAGGTCGCGGCCGGGTGTGAGCGCGGCGTTGACGGTGATCAGTTCGCTGACGACATGGGTGACCGGCCAGAGGTGGGAACGGAGCCCGTGCGCGGGCAGCGCCGCCGTGACCGCGTGCCGGCCGACCACCGCGCTGCGGGGGTCGCCGGGCAGGGTCAGGCTGAGGACGAGCCCCGGACGCGGGTGTGCGCGCTGCACCCTCGCGGGGCACGGGGCTGTGCGTTGGGGCGGGGGTGAGTACGGGTGCATGACTGACTCCCGGGTTCGAGTGCCGAGTTGACGGTCACCGCCGCTACGGCCGAGCTGTGGCCTGTCTCCCTGGCGCGGCACTGCCCCTCCCAGGGCAGGAGTTACGGGCAGGGCCGCGCGATGCACTTCGGCGGGCGCGCAGTGTTGCGGTGTGCCACTCACTATAGTGAGGTGGGGGCAAAATTACCCTCACTGCGGGAGAAGTGAACCCTTTCGTGGAAGAGTCGCGTGGGCAGGCGGCAGACTGCCGGGGACCGCATGCGGAGAGGAACGGTATGGCAGCGAGGACGTCCCCCACCGAGCGCCAGAGGCGACTTGGGGCGGAGCTGCGGAAAATGCGCACGTCAGCGGATGTCTCGGCCGAGTTCGCGGCGGGACTCCTCGGCGTCGATCGCGGCAAGATCTCGAACATCGAGTCGGGTGCACGGCCGATCAGCCCGGACCGATTGCGCATCCTGGCCGATCACTGCGCCTGCACGGACGGCCCGTACGTTGACGCGCTCGTCGAGATGGCGCAGCCCCGCAGCCGGGGATGGTGGGAGAAGTACCGGGGTTCGCTGCCTCAAGGGCTGCTCGACATCGCCGAGTTGGAGGCCCACAGCCTGGGCATGCGTGGGGCCTACGCGATGCACATGCCTGGCCTGCTTCAGACGACCGACCACGCGCTGGCCCTGTTCCGCGTGGTCATTCCCCATCTGCCCGAGCGCGAGATCGCTCTGCGTCTGGCCCACCGCGTGGAGCGTCAGGCCGTACTCGGCGGCGACGCGTCACCTCCCTATATCGCCGTCGTCCACGAGGCGGCTCTGCGCATGCAGTTCGGTGGCCGTGCCGTAGCGCGCGCCCAGCTGGGGAACTTGCTGGAGAAGTCCGAGCAGCCCGACATCACACTGCTGGTCATTCCCTTCGTCGCGGGGGCCTTTCCTGGAGCCGGGCAGACGGTTCTGTACGCCGAGGGCGCGGCGCCGCAACTGGACACCGTCCAGATCGACAACTCCCACGGCCCGGTCTTCGTCCACTCCGAAGCCCAGTTGGCGAAGTACCGCGCCCACCTCGACTGGATGGAACGCATCGCCCTGCCGCCTCGTGAGTCGAGGGACTTCATCCGCGCGATCTCGCACCAACTCTGAGGAGAAGAACGATGTCAGACATCCAGTGGGAAGAGCCGTTCTGCGGTGAAGGAAACTCCTGCTTCCGCATAGGGACCGACGCTCAAGGAAACGGCTACGTCGCACTCGTGGGGGCGGAGGAACGTCACCTCACCGACAGCCGCGAAGCCCTTCAGCAGATGATCCGGGACATCAAGGCCGGCAAGGCCGATCACCTGCTGTAGGCCGCGTCACCTTCCGCGGACCCGTCGGTCGGGCGCCTGCTGCGGCGGCTCAGGAGCTGCCAGGCGCCCAGGCCCAGGACCAGGACGGTACCGACGCCGATCCCGGCGAACCCGACCGCACGCATCGTGGGGTTCGCTCCGCTGCCGGGGCCACTGCCCCCGATGCCGAACCCGGCCGCCTCCGCGTCACCGTCGTACGGGGGGCCCTGCTGGGCCGTGCCTTCGACGCCGACGTTCAACGTCATGGGGACGCTGCTGGGCACCTTGGGGTCGAGAGTGACCTGGATGTAGTACCAGCCCTGGAAGCGCATCGCCGCTTCGGCCGAGTCCGGTTCGAACCGGTTCGCATAGGCGGCCGGGGCGGTGCCGAGATCGACTCCGGTGGGGGCGCCCGTATAGCCGGTGCTCTTGTCGGAGACGCGTCCGCGCGCCGTGTTGTACAGCGCGAGGCGGAGGCCGTTGACGGTGAAGACCGAGCTGTCCGAGGTGGAGTTGGCCAGCTGGGCGCGAAGGAACAGCTGCTGGCCCCAGGCGACCGGCACCTTGTAGAACCGGCTCTCGCCCGGCTGGATGTCATCCCTCCAGGCGCCGTCGTCCACAGCCGCCGCGTCGTTGAACCCCGTGCCTCCGCTCACTTTCTGCGCGGCCCCACCGCTCGGTGACGGCGCCTTCGAGCTCCAGCCGGTCGGCACCTCGGGCTCGTCGGCGCCGGGCTTGAGGCCGGGCTCCGCCATGTACCTCAGCTCGATCGGCCACTTCTCCCCGCCGCCGGCCTTCGTACCCGCCCAGGCCACGGTGTAGAGGTAGTCCCCGGCCTCTTGGCAAGGGCTGCTGCTGTCGTCGCCGATGTGGCGTGACGCGTAGCCGGCGATCGGGCGTGCGGTTTCGCCCCCGAAGTAGACGGCCGGGCTGGAGCTGCACGGCCTGCCGTCGGTCGAGGTCAGGGACACCTGGATGCCGTCGAGGATGCCGCTCCTGCTGCCGGGGGGCGGGGCGAGCACCGTGGAGACGAACGCATTCGACGTGTCGTCCAGCCGGACCCGGTAGTACTTCTTCTGGCCCGGGGCGATGGTGTCGGAGTAGATCTTCGCCCGCTCCATCTCCGGCCCGTCTACGCTTCTCGCCGCGCCTGTGACCGGCACCGCCCCCTCGGCCG
Organism: Streptomyces sp. NPDC102402; assembly: GCF_044765765.1. Classification (NCBI taxonomy): domain Bacteria; kingdom Bacillati; phylum Actinomycetota; class Actinomycetes; order Kitasatosporales; family Streptomycetaceae; genus Streptomyces; species Streptomyces sp. NPDC102402. The sequence continues at coordinate 699,239 of NZ_JBIWKR010000002.1, read as the reverse complement.
GCCGGTAGGAGGGCGCAGCGCTTCCCGGAGCGCCGTCTGCCTGCGGGTGTGCCGCTGCGGTGCTGGGCAGCAGCAGCACGCAGAGCGCTGCCGCCACCCCGGCGGCGGCACCCCCTCGGGGGCTCGACACGATTCGGTCCTCTCGTCGGGCACTGGGCCCCGTTCGTGCGGGGTCCGGTGCCCGACCCTATGGCCGCGGGGCACCGGACCCCCAGACTGCCCGTCGACTCTACGAGCCGCTGGTGCGCGGGAAGGAGACCTCCACGCGGCGGTTCTTCTTGCGGCCCTCTTCGGTGTCGTTGCTGGCGATCGGATACTGCTCGCCGTAACCGCGGATCTCGAACGTGATGCTCGGGAGCTTGGTGGCGAGCACCCCCTGTACGGCGTTCGCCCGCTGCTTGGACAGAACGTCGCCGTGGGCGGAGGACCCGAGGTTGTCCGTGAAGCCGAAGACCCGGACCTTCGGGGCGTTCTGCGTCTGGATCTCCGCGGCGATCGCGTTGATGCGGGCCGTGGCCTCACCGCTCAGCTTGGCGCTGTCCTTGCCGAAGAGGACTTCGGCCTGAAGGGCGAAGGTGATGTCGGCGTTGGTGTCCTCGCGTCGCTCCTCCCCACCCATGTCCTCGACGATGGACTTGATGTCGAGGACGCGGACATCACCGAGGGTCGCGCCGTCACCGAGCATGAGGCCGGGTGAGTTGGCGTCGACCTCGACGGGCGGCGAGGCACTCGGTACGGCGGTGGGATTGTCGTCCGCGGAGGCCGAGGTGGCCCCCCAGAGAGTCGAGGTGCCGAGGACCATCGCCGCGGCGGCGCAGAGGCCGAGACGGCACCGGAGTGCGCCTCGCGAGGCGGCTGGTGTGGGGGTGGGTGGCTGCATGGCGGTCGTCACCCCGAGATCTTGATCGTCGCGGTGGGCATGGTGGGGATCTGGAAGTCGACCTCGGTGGTGCTCTGGGGCGGGGCGGGGAACTGAACGAAGAACGGCGCAGATTCTCCAGGCGCGATGCCGGTGGTGAATTTCGTGCAGAGGCACCTGCCGTCGGTGTCCCGCAGAGTCAAGTATCGCTTCTTGCCCGCCTGATCCACCAAGGAAGCGCCGGCAACGGAGGCTCCGTTGCCCACCATCTCCTGCTCATTCCCTTGCCAGCCCTGAGCACCGAATTGCTGCTTCGAACCGTTCGTCACACTGCCCTTCACGGTGACGAAACCGCCGGCATCGCGCTCCGCCGAGTTCACGATCAGCTCGATGCTCCCAGGACCCTTCACGCTGGCCAGCACCTCTGTCGAGGCCGAGCTCTCAACCGCGTCCGGGGACTTCTGGTTCTCCGACGCAGACGCATTCGGCTGCTTCTGCTCCGACTCGGGCTTCTCATTGCCGTCATCGCCTCCACAGGCCGTCAGTACGACAGCCATGGCTACGGAGGCGGCAGCGACGGCGGCCCCCTTGAAGCGAATCCGGGTCATGGCTGCACGCATCGGCGTGTTCCTCTCGGTGACGTTCACTTACTTGTCGGCCAGGTGGACGGAGAACAGGTCTGCCAAGTCCGGCAGGAGGTTGAGGTTCTTCGGGTCGATGTCGAAGTCCAAGTCTTCGTCATCGCAGACTGCTTTGTAGGCCTTCTGCTCCTCGGACTCGTCCGTGTCGCCGTCGTCGTCATCCGCCGGAGGGCTCGGCGTGGGACGGGTGTCCTCTTCGATGCGACAGCGCGGCTCGATCACCGCTCTCGCGGTGGCCTCGGCCTTCTTCGTCTTGGTGCTGGCGATCACCGAGCTGCCGACGGTCTTATTGGTCTCGACCGTGACCGTGTAGGACGCTTCGGGCCAGAATTCGGGGTCGCAGGAGACCTGCCGGGCATCGTTCTGCGACGCGAGCCATCCACCGGCGGAGCATGATCCTGCGTCGATGTCCCGGCCGCTCAGCAGGTCGTCCCATGCACGGAGGTCGAAGGCCCCGGGCCAGCTCCACTCGTCCCGTGCGTCCTGAGCCGCCGCGAGCGCGGCGGCGTCGGCGGCCGTCTGGGCCTCGTTCTTCTTCATCGAGGCCTGCCCCACGGCGAAGTAGGCGAACGCAAGGAAGAGCAGGCCCGCCACCACCATGATGTAGATGGGGAAAGCCTGCCCTGCCTCGTGCGTCTGCCTGGCTTTCAGCCGCCCGTGATCTTGCCGATCTGGGTGGTGATCGCTCCCGCGATCGTGTTGCCGAAGTTCGTCGTCATGAGCACCCCGATGATCGCCACGACCACCACGATGATGCCCAGGTACTCCACCGCGCCCTGCCCCCGGTCCGCCCGGGCCTTCATGCGCTCGACGGACGTGTTCGCCCAGACCTTGGCGTTGACGGACGCCTTCAGCATCAGCTTGCTCATGATGTTCCCCTCCGGTTGCGGCCGGCCGTACGGCGGTCGGCGCGTAAGTCCCTGTGGTGTCGCCTGCGTAACCGGCTTCCTCCTGGCCGGTGCCGTCGGCGACATGAGAAACGTACGGCTGGGCACCCCGTTCGGCGCAGGGCCCCAGGGCCCAAAGCCGGGCCCAAAAAGCGTGTTGGGTCCGACCCGTCGTCCTCCCCCGTTCAGCCATGGCGGCCTGTCCCCCTCGTCCCAGGTCCCGGGCCCGGCGCCGTGCCGAGCCAGCGGGCGATCGCTTCGCTGCGGCTGCCGCTGTGCAGCTTGGTGAAGATCCTGTTGATGTGGTTCTTGACTGTCTTCTCGCTGATGAAGCAGGTGGCGGCGATCTGGTGGTTGCTCATCCCGGACGCGATGAGGTCCATGACCTCCACCTCCCTCGAACTCAGGCCGTGCTGCTGCCTGTTGGGCGCCGGATGCCGGTCATGACGTCCGTCAGTCGAAGACTGTGCCACAACGGGTTGCAGTTGCGAAAGGCTTTCCGGTGGGCCCGCAGGTCGCGCCCCCGAGGAGCCGGGGTCCGGTGCGGCGTGCGGGGCCCCTTCCGGCGGCTGCGCCGGGTAGCCGGGGCCACTGGGTGCGGCGCCCGTCGCCAGTGCCGCCCCCAGCCCGTCCGGCAGGCGTCTGGGCGTCCGGTCCGGGCCCTGGCGCATATGGGCGAGGAGGGCGTTGGCCGCCGTGGCGGTGAAGTGCGCCCGGCCGCTCCTGGTGTCGCGTACGGCCTGCACCAGCTGGTCCGCGGTGAACTCGCCGTGGACCAGGTAGCCGCCCGCGCCCAGGCGCAGCGCCTCGTGGACGATGTCGCTCTCGCGGCTGTAGGTCAGCATCATCACAGGTGCAACCTGCACCAGGTGAGGCAAGGCGGAGATGCCGTCCACTCCGGGCATCCGGACGTCGAGCAGGACGACGTCCGGCCGGTGGCGGACGGCCGCCTCGTAGGCCTGGCGGCCGTCAGCGGCCTCGGCCACGACCTCGATGTCGGCGCGGCCACTGAGCAGGACTCCCAGCCCCGCCCGGACGACCGGGTTGTCGTCGGCGACCACGACCCGCAGGGGGCCGGGGGCCGGCACGTCCGGGCCGCTGGGGAAGGGAGGCATCGCTTCGGGTGCCGGGGTGTTCGGGGCGGTCGGGAACCCGGGGTGACTGCGCTCCGCGCCGGGGGGGCTGGAGTGCGGGGAGGTGTGCTGGGAGACGTGGTCCGGCGAGGCCCAGTTCTGGCCCGGAGCGCTGAAGTCGTCATCCGGCATTCTGCGACCTCCTCTCAGGTGTGGTGGGGACGTCAGGTGTGGTGGGGACGAACGAGCGGGGAGCGGTCGAGCGGTGGAGCTGGAGCGGTTACGGGCTTGAGGCCGGGGCCGCGGCGGGGACCGTGGCCGGGGGTGGGGACAGCGCCGCGACGGGGAGGTCCAGGCGGACTTCCGTGCCCTTGGCCGCCTTGCCCTTGCCGATGCGGATGCGGGCGCCGATGGAGGCGGCGCGTTCGACCATGCCGACGAGGCCGAAGTGACCGGCCCGCCTGAGGTCGTCGAGCGTGGTGCCCGCGGGCAGGCCCTTGCCGTCGTCGTACACGCTGACGCGCAGGACGTCGCCCTTGATGCCGGCCAGGACGGCGAGGTAGCTGGGGTGGGCGTGCCGGTGGGCGTTCTCCATGGCTTCGGAGGCGACGGTGAGCAGCTGGCGGGCGACGACCTGCGGCACGGGGGGCACGGGGGCGTCGCCGAGGGTGCGGAACACCGTGTTCGTCCCGTGGCGCCGGGAGAAGTCGTCGGCCCTGGACCGGAGTTCGGCGACGATGTCGACTCCGCCGTCCAGGCCGGAATCGCGGCGCAGGTCGGAGAGGAGTTCGCGGGACTCGGCGGCGGCCCGCCGGGCCGAGCGGGCGACCACCTCCGCCTGGTGTCTGACGGTGAGGGGGTCCGTGCGGTCGGCGGAGTGGGCCAGGCCGTCGGCGGCGAGGGCCAGGCCGTGGAGGGTCTTGGCGACGGAGTCGTGCATCTCGCGGGCCAGCCGGGCGCGTTCTTCCTCGACGGCCACGCTGACGGCGAGGCGGGCCCGGGTCTCGGTCAGTGCCTGGCTGGCGGAGCCGACCCGGAGCATCAGGTTGCGCAGGGTGACGCCGACCGCTCCGGCGAGGACGCAGAAGCCCGGCAGCAGGAGCACGGAGGCCAGGCCCCCGGCCTGGAGCTTGTCCTCGGCGCCGTAGGCCGCGGCCAGGATCAGGCCCTGCACGGCGGCGAAGACGCCCGCCGCCCGCCAGCCGTAGAGCAGCCCGGCGAGCAGCGGGGTGCAGACGACGGCGTAGCCGAGGGTCGAGTCGGGTGTGGCGGTGAACAGGAGCAGGGCGCCGAAGACCGTGTCGGCGCCGAGGAGGAGGGGGGAGCGCACGAGGAGCGGCCCGAAGCGTTCCCAGTCTCGGTAGAGCGCGTACGAGCCGACGACGGTCACCAGGACGGCGGAGGCGACCAGCCAGCTCGCGAGGCCGTCGGCGGTGTTGTCGAGGGCCTGGGGGGTGCCGATGGCGATCATGGCCAGGCGGAAGAGGAACACCTGGCGGGCCAGCGCGGAGAGGGCGTTGACCTGGATGGAGACGGTGGGCACCGGGCCGGCGGGGGTGGACAGGGCGGCGTGCCGCGATTCCTCGGCGCCCGGGTGCAGGGAGATCGTCATCGGCGGACGCTCACTCTCCGGTGAAGGATCCGAGGTCGGTGTCGGATCCGAGCAGCATGGCGGCGCCCATGAGGATCATGGTGGCGGGGATCATGAAGGTGGTGACCATCAGGGTGGCCTTGGGGACCGCCTTGGCCGCCTTGCGCCGGGCGTTCTGCGCGTCGGTGCGGCGCATGTCGTTCGCGATGGCGATGAGGGTGTCGACGATGGGTGCGCCGAGCTCCTCGCCCTGCTGGAGTGCGGTGACGAACATGGCGACCTGTTCGGAGTCGTTGCGTCTGCGGAGCTCGTCGAAGGCCTGGCGCCGGCTCACCCCCATGTCCATCTGGCGCAGGGTGATGCGCAGTTCGTCGGACCAGGGGCCCTGGTACTTCTCGGCGACCCGGTCGAGGGCCTGCCGGAAGCCGAGGCCCGCGGAGACCACGACGGCGAGGACGTCGAGGAAGTCGGGGAGTGTGCGGTCGATGTCGTCCCGGCGCTTGCGGACGGCGGCCCAGATGCCGACCTCGCCCCAGAACAGGCCGAAGGCGATCATGAAGAGGGCCATGAAGATCTTGCCGCTGGTGAGCATCGCGAAGGCGGCGAAGCCGCCGAGGGCGCTGTAGACGGCGCGGCGGGCGGCGTAGCGGTCGATGGTGAGGCCGCCGGGGTTGCCCGCCATGTCGATCTTGCGGCGCTTCTCGTTGACCTTCTTGGGCCCCATCAGGCGGAGCACCAGGGGCGCCCAGCGCATGCCCAGGCGGTCGATGCCGGAGCCCACCGCGGTGGTGCGGGTCGAGCCGACTTCGAGTGCGAGCGCGAGGTCTCCGGGGAGGGTGGCCTCGGCGCGGTACATCCGTACGCCCTTGAAGACGCCGAACACGCTGAGGCCGACGACGAGAGCGAGCAGCAGTTCCATTACCGGTCCCCTCCTCAGATATCGATCTTGGAAATACGGCGGATGGCGACGAAGCCGAGGGCGTAGAGGCTGAGCGAGACGATGACGGCGATCTGTCCGGCGACGGATCCCGTCATCCGGTCGAGCGCTCCGGGGAGGATCGAGTTCACGAGGAGCATCGCGCCGATGCCGATGGCCGGGACGGCGTACGCGGTGGTGTTGACCTGCGAGAGCTGGGTGCGGACCTCGCGCCGGGTCTCCTTGCGCTCCTCCAGCGTGACGGTGAGGTTGCGCAGGGAGGAGACGACCTGCCCGCCGGCCCGGTTGGAGAGGATCAGTGTGGAGACCAGGACGACGAGTTCGCGGGAGGGCAGGCGTTCGGCGAGTTCACCGAGAGCGTCGTCGAGGGTGCGGCCGACACCGAGCTGGTCGGCGACCACGCGGAGTTCGTCCCCGGCGGGTGCTTCGAGTTCGTCGGCGGCCATGGCGATGGACGTGCGCAGGGAGAGCCCGGCCTGGGTGGCGTTGGCGAGCACCCTGGAGATCTCCGGTAGTTGGCTGATGAAGGCCTCGGTGCGCTTGGTGCGGTGCCAGTTCAGGAAGGTGTTGGCGCCCCAGAGCGCGCCGAGCCCGGCGAGCGGGCCGAAGAAGGACGCCAGGACGGAGGCCGCGATGAGCCAGAGGGCCGCTACCGAGGCGACCACGTAGAAGAAGTACTCGCCCGGGGTGATGTCGAGGCCGGTGGCCGCGAGCTTCAGCTCGATCCTCTTGCCCAGTTTCGTCCGGCGCAGCCTGCGGTCGAGCCCTCGGAAGCGGCGCTGGGGGCCCATGTCGGTCTGCCCGGTCGAGGACAGCCGGTCGACGAGCGCCTCGCGCTGGGCCTTGCCCGAGGTGTACGCGTGCAGGCCCATCACGCCGAGGACGCAGCACAGCAGCGTGACGCCGATGGTGAGCGGAGCGAGGTTGTCCATGTCGGGGTACCTATCTGGCCTCTCGGGTGGCGAGGTATTCCTCTGACGGGGCGACCCCGAAGGCCTGGGGGATCGGCTGTCCGGCCATGTAGAGCCGGTCGGCGATGCGGCGCGGGAGCGGGAGGGCCTGGAACTCACCGTGGATCATGCCGTCGGTGCCCATGGGGCGGGCGTCGAAACGGGCGACGGTGACGATCTTGTAGGGGTCGCGCCCGTGCGAGTCGAGCACCGCGATCTCGGTGACCCTTCTGGCACCGTCGGCGTGCCGGGTCAGCTGGACGATCACGTCCACGGCGCTGTTGATCTGGTCGTGCAGGGCCTCGAAGGGGATCTTGATCTCGGACATCGACGCGAGGGTCTGGAGTCGCATCAGCGCGTCCTCCGCACTGTTGGCGTGGACGGTCGCCAGCGACCCGTCGTGGCCGGTCGACATGGCCTGGAGCATGTCGAGCGACTCACCGCCTCGCACCTCTCCGACGACGATGCGGTCGGGGCGCATGCGCAGGGAGTTGCGGACGAGGTCGCGGATGGTGATCTGGCCCTTGCCCTCCACGTTCGCGGGGCGGGACTCCAGCCGGATCACGTGGTTCTGCTGGAGCTGGAGTTCCGCGGAGTCCTCGATGGTGACGATGCGCTCGCCGTCGGGGATCAGTCCGGAGAGGGCGTTGAGCAGGGTCGTCTTCCCCGTGCCGGTGGCCCCGGAGACGATCACGTTGAACTTCGCCTGGACGAGCCCGGCGAGCAGCAGCAGCATCTGCTGGTCGAGCGAGCCGAAGCCGATCATCTCCTGGAGCGTGAACGACCGGGGGAACCGCCGGATGGTGAGCGTCGCGCCGGTGAGGGAGAGCGGCGGAATGATGACGTTGACGCGTTCGCCGCTGGGCAGGCGGGCGTCGACCATCGGATTGGCCTCGTCCACACGGCGGTTGACGGTCGAGACGATGCGCTCGATGGTCTGCATGAGCTGTTCGTGGCTGGCGAAGCGCATGGGGAGCTGTTCGACCCGGCCCGCCCGTTCGACGAAGATCTGGTCGGGCCCGTTGACCATGATCTCGGTGATGGAGGCGTCCTCCAGGAGCGGTTCGAGGACGCCGAGCCCGAGGGCCTCGTCGACGACCCGGCGGATGAGCTGGGAGCGTTCGACGGTGGACAGTACGGGGCCCTCGCGGCTGATGATGTGGCCCAGCACGCGCTCCAGCCTGGCCCGCCGGTCGGAGGCGGCGAGCGAGGACATCTCCGCGAGGTCGATCTCCTCGAGGAGCTTGGCGCGGTAGGTGGCGACCAGATGGCCGTCCTCCCGCCCCCCTCCGCGCTCCTCGGGGGCGGTGATGCGTGCCCGCAGGCTCATGGGTGGTACTCCTCGGATGGGATGGGTGTGCTCAGTCGCGGGGCATGGTGGCGGACTTCTCGACGGTCCGGTCACCGAGCAGCCCGAGCAGGATGTCCGGGACGGTGACGGTGACGGTCACCGTCACCGTGTCGCCGCCCGTCGGCGGAGAGATCCGGGACCGCTCGGCCACCCAGCCCGTCATCGACGCCCTGCCCACGTGGGCGTACGACCCGCGCAGGCCGTCCTGCGACGCGGTGCGGGCGGCCGCCCTGGCCGCGGTGCCCGCCTGCTGCGCGGTGTAGGCGATCAGGCCGAGCTGGATGCCCGCGAGGCCGATGAGGATGAGGACGGGCAGGAAGCCCAGGTACTCGATGGCGGTCGAGCCCCGGTCGCCGCCCCTGCCCCCGGTGGCTCGTGCCGCCGGCCCCCGTCGGATGTGTGTGGGTGCCATACCGCGTCACTTCCCTTCCGCGGCCGCGCCGGCCTCTGCCTTGACGGGGACGGGCAGGTCGGCGAAGCCCGGGAAGAGGGCCGGCGCCTTCAGAGTGATGCTGACCTTGACCGTGTCGTCCGGGGCGGGAGCGGTGCAGTCGATGCTCGCGGAACCTTCCCAGGCGGCCGGAAGCCGTTCGCGTACGGCCTCCTCGCAGCTGCCCGCCCGGCCCCAGGCCCCCGCGGCGGCCGCCTTGCGTACGCCTTCGTCGGCCGCGCCGCTCGCCAGGGTGAAGGTGTAGCCCACCAGTACGGCCTGCCAGAGCAGGACCAGTGTCACCAGGATGATCGGGACCATCCCGGTGAACTCGACGCTCAGCTGCCCGTGGTCGCGTCTCAGCCGTGCCCGTATCCGGCTCGGCTCTCCCCTGCTCGGCATCACTCCCGGCCTCCCCCGCTGGTCGTACCGCCCTTGCGCCGGCGCCCTCCGATCGAGCCCCGGTCGCCGCGCAGCATGCCGCCACGCGGCTCCGCTCCCTGGGAAGGCTTCACGAGTCCGAGCTCGCCCGCCAGGGCCCAGAGGGCCTGTTTCACGGTCGACCGTGGGTCCAGTTCGTGCATCCGCCCCGAATCGACCGCGCCCTGAAGCTCCTTGAAGTTCGCCGGCACCGCCGTGGACGCCATCCGGGTCCCGGTGATCCGCTGGATCAGCGGCGGCTGGATCTCGGTGTTGCGGTTGAAGCGGTTGACGAGGGTGAACGTCTCCTCGGCCTTGCGGATCTGGAGCCGGTCCCACATCCGCACGATGCGCTTGGCCCCCCGCACGGAGACGACGTCCGGTGTCGTGACGAGGACGGCGGTGTCGGCCATCTCGATCGCCGCGGCGTTGGCCCCGTTCATCTGGCTTCCGCAGTCGATGACGACGATCTCGTAGCGGGAGCGCAGGGCGCTGACGATCTGGCGGACGGACCGGTCGCTGACCTCCTCGCCGCGTTCGCCCTCGCCGGGCGCCAGCAGCAGGGCCATGCCCGTGGAGTGCGAGAAGACCGCGTCGGACAGTACGCGCGGTGATATGTCGGTGATGGCCGCCAGGTCGACGATGGAGCGCCGGAACTGCACGTCGAGGTAGGAGGCGATGTCACCGGTCTGGAGGTCCAGGTCGACGAGCGCGGCGGTACGTCCGGAGGCCTGGGCGGCCAGGGCCAGCTGGACGGCCGTGACGGTGGCACCCACGCCGCCCTTGGCCCCGGTGACGGTGACGACGGTGCCCCCGGGGCCGGTGAACACGTCGCTGCCCGCTCCCAGGTGGCGTCGCACGCCGGTGGACCACTGGGCGGCGGCCTGGACCCTGTTGGCGAGCTCCTCGTAGCTCAGCGGCAGGGTGACCAGGCCCCGCGCTCCGGCGTCCATGGCCGCGGCGAAGAGGCCCTGGCTCGCGTCGGCGGTGATCAGCACGACGCCCACGGCGGGGAAGCGCAGGGACACCTCCCGGATCAGTTCCAGGGCGGGCACCGGACCGATCCGCTCATGGACCAGCACGACCTCGGGCAGCTCCTCGAGGGACTCGCCGGCGAGGCGGGCGAGCGTGTCGATGAGCTGCGTCGAGTCACCGGCGGGAGTCGCGGGCTCCGCGTCGGGCAGCTGGCTGAGCAGGGTGGTCACGGACCTGGCCGCGTCGGCGTCACCGACGGCCGGGAGGATCCTCGCGGTCATCCGGTCCTCACTTGTCCTTGTCGAGCGTGTAGGTGCGGTCGCCCGGGCGGATCGTGCCGTCGCTGCCGGGCGCGATCAGTGCGAGGCGTACGTGTTCGGCGAAGGACTCCGCGTACGCGACGCGCTGCGTGTCGAGGGTGTTGAGGGCGAAGGTGATCGGCACGGCCTCGGACGCCTGGTTCCTGTCGTCCTTCTTCGGCTCCAGGGCCGTCAGTTCGCCGACGTCGAGGACCTTGGCGTTGGAGACGATGACCTTGGACTGGGACAGCTCGCCCTCCTGCTCGCCCGAGAAGGTGGCGTAGATGTTCACCTTGTCGTTCGGCCGGATCTTGCCCGCCACCCCGGTCGCGGCGTCGATCATGATGGCGATCTCCTGCTCGCCCGGCCGCAGTTCGGGGCTGCTGACCATCATGTCGGACTGCATCAGGGAGCCCTCCCGCAGCTGCGTCACGGCGATCTTGCCGTCCACCTCGCCGATGTCCGTGACGGCGTTCTCCGACAGCCACCGCTTCGGCATGGAGACCTTCTCGAACTGGCCGGCGGAGAGGTCCGTGTACGGCGCCACGTCGCTCTTCAGCCGGTAGGCGTCGACCTCGGGTCCGACCTTCGAGTTGACGTCGCTGATCACCGAGAGCACCCCGGCGAAGGCACCGAAGGCGCACAGGACCGACAGGAGCAGGAGTATCACGCCGCGGCGCTGGCGGGAGTTCATGGGCCGGACAACCTCGTTCGAATCGGATGCGTGGAGCAGCGGACAAGGAGGGATGCGCGGTGCCTGTGGAGAGCGACGGGCCCGCTAGGTGCCGGGCGGTGCGGGCGCTCCGTGGTTCAGGACACCGGGGGAGTGCATTCGGTTCTCCGGCGGGGCCAGCGGGGAGGAGCAAAACCCGCAGCGGTCGCCGATGAGTTCCATTCCGCACCAGTGGCAGCTTTCCCGCCGCACCGAGGAAACGAGCTGGTAGATCACGGAGATGTCCGGAAGGAAGGAGGCGAATTCCACCAGCTTTCCCGTACCCCACCAGCGCGGCGAACCGGCGGGCAGCGCGCACTCCTGAACGGACTGGACGTTCCAGGCGGGGGCGAGGGTCTGCTGGACCCATTCGGAGGTGAGCTGCCCCTTGGCGATCAGCATCTGGGTGGCGAAGGGCGGCCCGGCCGGGGGTTCGGCGGCGGCACCGATCTTGACCAGTTGCGGGCTGGGCCCGGTGACCACCGCGAACTGCGTCCCGGGCACCCAGGACTTCGCGTGCGTCTTGAGGCTGACGGGGACCCGGTCCAGCCTGGCCACCGAGTTCAGCAGGGCGCCGGCGTGGATGTAGTGGGCGAGGAGCCGGGCCGCCGAGGCCACCACTCCGGGGCTGAAGTCGCAGACGGACAGCTGGCGCAGCTGCCGGACCAGCACGGCCACTCCCAGCGGCGGCAGGTCCACCTTGAGCAGGGCGATGCGGTCGCTCTCCAGGACCGAGCGGATGGCGTGCAGTCTGCGTTCGTGGGCTGGGCTGATCCCCGTCGGGCAGACCGCGACCACGTAGCCGTGCTGCTCCAGAAGCAGGTGCATGTCACCGATGGCGAGATCGAGGGACTGCGCTTCGGGTGCCTGCAGCAGGGCCGCCGTGGGCGTCTGCTGATCGGTCGGCGGGAGCACCAGATCAGCACTGGTCACTGCTATTGCGGTCGGCACGCTCTTCCCCGTTCGGCCCCGGCCGTCGTCATGGATGACTCCGGCCGCAATCGCTCCTGCTCCGTGCTTCTTCCCCAGCACTTTAGCCACGTCATACCAGGCAGAGAACAGATATCGGAACCCAGTACGAAGTCGTGCGGCACAGGCGTTCGCAACGCCTCCGTACGAAATCGGACGAAAAGCAGAGTCGTTAACTCCTGTACCACTGCGTAGAGTTACCGCGGTCATCCTGGTTTGAAATGCGCGGGAATTCATTCGCCCACGTCAGAACGGATGCCGGTGGCATTCCCCGGCCCTCCCCGAAATCCACTCCGTCACGGGCGGGGCGCCCAGGCCGAGTCACTCGCGCGAGTGGACGCCCACTCCCGGGGGGCCGTCACCCGTTGGAGTGCGCCCCGGGGGCCTCCCGGGACGTCCGCCAGGGGGTGCGCGCACCCCACGGCCGACCCCGGACCCGCCCCGCCGCACACATCCGGACCACCAGAGGTCTTGACAACTTGATTGGTCTGGACCAGTTTATCGGCCAACGGTGGCCACCGTTTCCCGCCAGGGCACGCCCAGTACCCCAACTCCCCCACCGGAGGCAGCGAGTGGAACGCTCCGCAGGCAGCAGCAGGCACAGAAGAAGCAGGGTCCGGCCGCTCCTCGGCGGAACCGTGGCCGTGGTCGCGGCCGGGGCACTGGCCGTCACCGGACTCGTCAGCACCGCGCAGGCGGCCGACGTCAACGTCGCCAAGAACGCCGGATTCGAGTCCGGGCTCGGCAACTGGACGTGTTCCGGCGGCAGCGGCACGACCGTCTCCTCCCCCGTGCACGGCGGCACGTCCGCGCTCAAGGCCACCCCGGCCGGGCAGGACAACGCCAAGTGCACGCAGACGGTCGCGGTGAAGCCGAACTCCACCTACGCGCTCAGCTCCTGGGTGCAGGGCGGTTACGCCTACATCGGGGCCAGCGGCACCGGTACGACCGACGTGTCCACCTGGTCACCCGGCTCCAGCAGCTGGACCCAGCTGAAGACCTCCTTCAAGACCGGCCCCTCCACCACCTCGGTGACCGTCTACACCCACGGCTGGTACGGCCAGGCCGCCTACTACGCGGACGACATCCAGGTCTCCGGCCCCGACGGCGGCGGTGGCACCGACCCGGAGCCCACGATCCCCGGGGCGCCCGCGGGACTGACCGTCGGCGCGACGACCTCCTCCTCCATCGGCCTCAGCTGGAACTCGGTCTCCGGCGCGACCGGCTACACCGTCTACCGGGGCGGCACGAAGGCGACCACCACCACCGGGACCTCCGCGACGGTGACCGGCCTCGCGGCGGACACCGCGTACCAGTTCTCCGTCAGCGCGACCAACTCGGCCGGTGAGTCCGTGAAGTCGGCCACGGTCAGCGGCCGCACGGCCAAGACCACCGACCCGGACCCGGAGGGGCCGACCACCTCGGTGCCCAAGCACGCGGTGACCGGCTACTGGCAGAACTTCAACAACGGCGCCGCCGTCCAGAAGCTCAGCGACGTCCCCGCGAACTACGACATCATCGCCGTCTCCTTCGCGGACGCCACGGCCACGCCCGGTGCCGTCACCTTCAACCTGGACTCGGCCGGGCTCAACGGCTACACGGTCGCCCAGTTCAAGGCCGACATCAAGGCCAAGCAGGCCGCCGGCAAGAACGTCATCATCTCCGTGGGCGGCGAGAAGGGATCCGTCGCCGTCAACAGCGACGCCTCCGCCACCGCCTTCGCCGACTCGGTGTACGCGCTGATCCAGGAGTACGGCTTCAACGGCGTCGACATCGACCTCGAGAACGGCCTCAACTCCACCTACATGACGAAGGCGCTGCGCTCCCTGTCCTCGAAGGCGGGCTCCGGCCTCGTCATCACCATGGCGCCGCAGACCATCGACATGCAGTCGACCTCCGGTGAGTACTTCAAGACGGCGCTCAACATCAAGGACATCCTGACCGTCGTGAACATGCAGTACTACAACAGCGGTTCGATGCTGGGCTGCGACGGCAAGGTCTACTCCCAGGGCTCGGTGGACTTCCTCACCGCGCTGGCCTGCATCCAGCTGGAGGGCGGCCTCGCCCCGTCCCAGGTCGGTCTCGGTGTACCCGCCTCCACCCGCGGCGCGGGCAGCGGCTACGTCGCCCCGTCCGTCGTGAACGCGGCCCTGGACTGCCTGGCCAAGGGCACGAACTGCGGATCCTTCAAGCCCTCCAGGACCTACCCGGACCTGCGTGGCGCGATGACCTGGTCCACGAACTGGGACGCCACGGCGGGCAACGCCTGGTCGAACGCGGTCGGCCCGCACGTGCACGGCCTCCCGTAACCCGCGGCCGCGACCGGGCCGCCCGACAGCCCGGTCGATCCGGCCTGGTCGACGATCCAGCAGCGCCGCCGCTCCCCCGGCGGCGCTGCTGCGTTCCCCGCGGCAGGCACGCCGCACTCACCAGGGCAGGTCACGCACCTGCTGGACGCACAGCACGACGAACAGCAGGCCGGCGCCGCCCAGCATCCCGTTGCTGAGCCAGCCGTTGCGCCACTCCCCAGGCGTACGCGAGGAGTTGAGCAGCCAGAGCAGGGTCAGGGCGAGGAACGGCATGAAGAAGGCGCCCAGCACCCCGTAGCCGATGACCAGCCCGAAGGGCTCGTCCAGCCACAGGAGCGTCATCGGGGGGAACGTCAGCCAGAGCAGATACGCCCGGAAGGGCACGGACCGCTCCTGCCGGCCGACCGTCTCGCTGCCCGCCGTCTCCTTGCCCGGGGCGGCGCGGCCCGCACGGAACCGCTCCACGAAGTCGGCGAACATCAGGCTCACGCCGTGCCACACGCCGATGAGCGAGGAGAACGAGGCGGCGAAGAAGCCGACCAGGAACAGCTTCGCGGTGACGGTGCCGAAACGGTCGTCCAGGATCTTCCCGAGGTCGATGAGCCCCTGGTCGCCCTTGGTCAGCGCGAGCTGCGAGGAGTGCAGCAGCTCGGCGCCGACGATCAGCATGGCGACGACGAAGATCCCGGTGGTGATGTAGGCGATCCGGTTGTCGATCCGCATCACCTTCATCCAGGACGTGCCCGACCAGCCCTTGGCGTTCACCCAGTACCCGTACGCGGCCATGGTGATGGTGCCGCCGACCCCGCCGATCAGTCCGAGCGTGTAGACGAGGGAGCCGTCCGGGAGCACGGGGAGCAGACCGGCGAAGGCCGCACCCATGTCCGGCGCCACCCGGATCGCGACGTAGACCACGACGACGAACATCACGCCGACCAGGACGGTCATGACCTTCTCGAAGACGGCGTAGCGGTTGAACCAGACGAAGACCAGCCCGGTCAGCCCGGTGACGATCGCCCAGGTCTTCAGCCCCGGCCCGCCGGGGAAGAGCGCCACGATGGGCAGGGCGCTGGAGGACATGGCCGTGGCGCCGTAGACGAAGCCCCAGATGACGACGTACACCGCGAAGTAGGCCGTGGTCCACCCGCCCAGGCTGCGCCAGCCGTCGAAGAGGGTGCGGCCGGTCGCGAGGTGCCAGCGGCCGACGGCCTCCGCGAGGGAGATCTTGACGAGGCAGCCGATCACGGCCGCCCACATGAGGGTGTAGCCGAACTTGCTGCCCGCGATGAGCGTCGCGACCAGGTCGCCGGCTCCGACTCCGGTGGCCGCGACGACGATGCCGGGCCCGATGTGACGCCAGCTGGATCTACGGGGCCGGTTCTCCAGCTCCCCCGCGTCTGTGGTCTCGCTTGTCTCCGCCATGTCGATCAACGAAGCGCATCGTGCCGGATCGCACAAGAGGGCGCGTCGTACCACCGTCATGCCCACCCGGGTCGCGGACAGCTGTGGATGTTCCGTGACAGGGGATGGTGGTGCACTCCCCCACTCCCCGTGGGACCCTTGGCGCGCATGGCTTCAGGGGGCTGGACGGGGGAAGTGGCATGACAGGCGCGCACGTCGACCCGCTGGGGAGCGGGGATCCGGCGACGCTCGGCAGATACGAACTGCTCGGGAGGCTCGCGTCCGGCGGCATGGGGAGGATCTACCTCGCCAGGAGCGTCGGCGGACAGCTGGTCGCGGTGAAGACGCTGCTCGCCGAGGGCGTCGTCAGCGAGGTCGAACGACGGCGGTTCACCCGCGAGGTGGGACTGGCCCAGCGCATCGACAGCGTGTTCACGGCGCGGGTGCGGGACGCCGACCCGCGCGCGGACCGGCCGTGGATGGCGATCGACTACATCGCCGCACCGTCGTTGTCGGAGCTGGTCCGCACGGCCGGGGTGCTGCCCGCGTCGGCGGTGCAGTGGCTCGCGGCGGGCACGGCGGAGGCGCTGGTCACGCTGCACGGCGAGGGCATCATCCACCGGGACCTCAAGCCGGACAACATCCTGCTGCCGCTCCCGGGCCCCCGGGTGATCGACTTCGGCATCTCGCACGCGAACGACCTCACCCGCACGAGTCTCACCCTGGGCACGATCGCCTTCACCTCGCCGGAACAGGCGCGGGGAGAGATGTCGACCGAGGCGTCGGACGTGTACTCGCTCGGGGCGACCCTCTTCCACCTGGCGCTCGGCAGACCTCCGTACCGGGACGGCAGCAACACCCTGGCCCTGCTGGCCCAGGTGCAACGGGGCGAGCTCGACCTCACCGGCCTGCCCAAGGAGCTGACCGCGCTGATCCGCCCCTGCCTGGCGGCCGATCCCGCGCAGCGGCCCGTCCCGGCCGAGATGCTGGCCCGCTTCCGGCAGTCGCTGGCCGGCCTGCCCGTGTCGCAGGGGGGCCGCCGCTGGCTGCCGCCGCGCTGGACGGACCTGATCGGCGCGTACGAGCGTCAGGGGCGTGACCTGGCGCGTGGGGTCGGCGTCGGCACCGGCAGCGGTTCCGGTTCCGGCGGTGCGGACGTCGAGGGGCCCACGGACCTGGTGCCGCCTCCCCCTCCGACACGGGTCTACCCGCCCGAGGACGCGCGGGCCCGGCCGGAGCCGGTCCGGCTGGCGGAGGCCCGGGCGCCCCGCACACCGCCGCCACCGAGCACCCCACCGCACGCGACTCCCCGGCCGCCGGTACCGCGGACGCCCCCGCCCGCCCCGGTCAGGGGCGGACTGGGGGCGTCCGTCGTGGTGTCGCTGGTGGTCCTGGCCTTCGTCGCCTTGATCCTCTGGCAGATCGGCTAGCCGCGCACCGTCCCCGGGACGGAGGGGCCTGGGGCGTGTTTCGAAAGTAGCGCCGTCCGCCCGCCAGGCAGGCGGGACTTTCGAAACACGCCCTAGATCACCAGGCTGAGAGCGGCCGCGACCACGAAGCCCGCGACGGAGAGGACCGTCTCCAGGACCGTCCACGTCTTCAGGGTGTCGCGCTCGGAGATGCCGAAGTACTTCGAGACCATCCAGAACCCGCCGTCGTTGACGTGCGAGGCGAAGATGGAGCCTGCCGAGATCGCCATGATGATCAGCGCGAGGTGCGGCTGCGACATGTTCTGGCCCTCGACGAGCGGGACGACGATGCCGGCGGTGGTGACGATCGCGACCGTCGCCGAGCCCTGGGCGACACGCAGGACGACGGAGATCAGCCAGGCGAGCAGGATGACCGGCAGACCGACGTCGTTGAAGGTGTCGGCGAGCGCGTCGGCGATTCCGCTTCCCTTCAGCACGGCTCCGAAGATGCCGCCCGCACCGACGACCAGCAGGATGTTGCCGACCGGCTTCAGCGAGGCCGTGGAGACCGATTCGAGGGACTTGCGGGACCAGCCGCGCCGGATGCCCAGCAGGTAGTAGGCGAGGAACAGGGCGATCGTCAGCGCCACGAACGGGTTGCCGAAGAACTCGATGACGGAGCGCAGGGTGGAGGGGTCCAGCGCGATGGAGGAGAACGTCGCGGCGAGGATGAGGATCAGCGGGGTGCCGATGATCGCCAGGACGGTGCCGAGGGAGACCGGCTGCTCGTGCGGGGTGACACCGGCGGCGCGCTGTTCGGCGACGACCGCGGCCTTGGACTCCTCGGCGGCCTCGACCATGTCCTGCGGGACCTCGACGAAGACGCGCTTGCCGATCCAGGCGGCGTAGCCCCAGGCGGCGAGGACGGACGGGATGCCGACGACGGCGCCCATCAGGATGACCCAGCCGAGGGAGACGTTGAAGAGGCCCGCGGCGGCGACCGGCCCGGGGTGCGGCGGCAGGAACGCGTGGGTCATGGAGAGGCCGGCCAGCAGCGGCATCGCGTACAGGATGATCGACTTGCCGGAGCGCTTGGCGGCCGCGTAGACGATCGGCGCGAGGACGAAGATGCCGACGTCGAAGAAGACGGGGATGCCGAAGATCAGGCCGGTGAGGCCCATGGCGAGCGGGGCGCGCTTCTCACCGAAGAGGTTCAGCAGGCGGGTGCTCAGGACCTCCGCCCCGCCGGACACCTCCAGGATCGCGCCGAGCATCGTGCCCAGGCCGATGATGATCGCGACGTGCCCGAGGATGCCGCCCATGCCGGATTCGATGACGGACACGGCGGCGGACTTCTGCACCGTGCCGAAGAGTTCGGTGACGGAGAGACCGGCACCCAGGCCGACGGCTATGGACACGGCGAGCAGCGCGACGAACGGCTGAAGCCTGACCTTGATGATCAGGAAGAGCAGGAGCGCGATCCCGAGGGCGGCGACGGTCAGCAGACCGGGCGTTCCGCCGATCAGGAGGAGCAGTCCACCGGTGTGGGGTGGCGCCTCGGGTGTGGGGGCGGCGGCGAGCAGCATGAGCGGTCAACTCCGTTGGTGACAGGGTCCTTCGGGGCAGGGGGGAGCGCGGCACGGCGCCCCGGTGCGTTCGGGGGGCGGGGCACCGTGCCGTGGTGCGGGGTTCAGCGGTGGAGCGAGCGGCTCAGGGGATCAGCCGAGGACCGCGAGGGCGTCGATCTCGATGAGCAGCCCCTTGGGCAGGCCGACGTACACCGTCGTACGCGCGGAGGCGGGAGCCTTGAGGCCCTGCTCCTCGAAGTACTCGTTGTAGATCGCGTTCATCTCGGCGAAGTGGTCCACGTCCGTGAGGTAGACGCGCATCATCATCACGTCGTCCCAGCTCGCGCCGCCCTCCTCCAGGATCGCCTTGACGTTGGCGAAGGTCTGGAGGGTCTGCTCGCGCAGGGTGGGGCCGGCCGGGGTGGGTGCCTGGCCCTCGACCGCGGGGAGGAAGCCGACCTGGCCGGCGACCTGGAGGATGTTCCCCTTCTTCACGCCGTGCGAGAACTTCGCGGGCGGCGCGGTGTGGGTGCTGGGGGTGAGGGCGGTCTTCTCGGTCATGGCGGTTCAGGCTTTCTTGGTGGGGGTGGTGCCGGAGTACTCCCGGCTGATGGTGTCCGCGGTGCGGCGCACCAGCGGGAGCAGGGTGAGGAGTTCCTCCGCCGTGACGACCACGTTCGGCGCGGAGACCGACATGGCGGCGACGACGCGCCCGTCCGCGCCCCGGATGGGGGCGCCGACGCAGTTGATGGACTCCTCGTGGCCACCGAGGTCGGTGGCCCATCCCTGTTCGCGGACGACGGCGAGCTCCTTGAGGAAGGCGCCGGCGTTCGGGAGCGAACGGGACGTGTACATGGGGTAGTCGAGCCGTTCGGCGATGGCGCGCCGTTCGGGCTCGGTGAGGTCGGCGAGGAGCAGCTTGGCGACCGCGGCGACGGTGATCGCGACGGGCTTGCCGATCCGTGAGTACATCCGCACGGGGTAGCGGCTCTCGACCTTGTCGATGTAGAGGACCTCGTTCTCCTCGTACACCGCGAGGTGGACGGTGTGCCCGCACTGCTCGTTGAGCGCGACGAGGTGGCTGTGGGCGATCTCGCGTACGTCGAGGTTCTCGACGGCTTCCTGCGCGAGGGCGAAGAGCCGGGCGCCGAGGCGGTAGCGCTGGTCCTCCTGGCGGTAGACCAGGCCGTGCTCGTGGAGCGTACGGAGCAGGCGCAGCGCCGTGGACTTGTGGACGCCGAGCCGGTCGGCGACCTGGCCGAGGTCGGCGGGGCCCTGGGCGAGCAGCGGCAGGATGCTCAGCGCGCGGTCGACGGTCTGGCTCATGTGACTCGTACCTCCTCGTTCGCCCCGCCGGCGGCTGTCCAGCCGGGGCCGAGACGAAGTGTGCCCCAGGCGGTGTCATCCAGGGCGGCGAGCCGGTCGGCGTAGGCGCGGGGCGGGGGGCCGGTGAGGTCGCCGGGGACGGTGAGGACCGCGGCCGCCATGAGGTGGCCGTGCCGGGCCCGGTCGCGTACGGGCAGGCCGCGCAGGGTCGCGGAGAGGAAGCCGGCGGCGAAGGCGTCACCGGCGCCGACGGCGGCGACGACGTCGACGCGGAGGGAGGGGACGGTCGTGACCGTGTCCGGTTCGCCGCTCGCCGTGCGCGAGAAGACGGTGACGCCGTCGGCGCCCCGCTTGACGACCAGGACGTCCGGTTCGGGCAGGGCGGCGCGTACGGCTTCGGCGCCGTGGAGCCCCCACGCCTCCTCCGCCTCGTCGTCCCCGACGAAGACGAGGTCGCAGCGGCGTGCGAGAGCGAGCAGGACCTCCGGGCCCTCCCCGCCGTCGCGCCAGAGGCCGGGGCGGTGGTTGACGTCGAAGGAGATCAGCGGGCGGCCGTCGCGGGGGGCGGTGAGGTCGTGGAGGAGTGCCAGGCAGTCGGCGGAGAGCGCGGCGGTGATGCCGGACAGGTGCAGGACGCGGGCGGGGAGGAGGTCCTCGTACGGGACGTTGTGCGGGGACATCGCGGAGGCCGCGGAGCCGGCCCGGTAGTAGGCGACCTCGTGGGTGTCGGTGGCCCGGTCCGTCGCCGTCCGGAAGTAGATCCCGGTGGGGCGGCGGGGGTCGCGGCGTACGGCGGAGGTGTCGACCCCGTATCCCGCGATGGTGTCGACGAGGTGGTCGCCGAAGCCGTCGGCGCCGACCCGGCCGACCCATTTCGCCCGGTGGCCGTCGGCGGCGAGCGCGCAGGCCACGTTGGACTCGGCGCCGCCGATGCCCCGGACGAAGGAGGGCACGTCGGCGAGGCGGCCCGGCTGCGAGGGCAGGAACGTCACCATGGACTCGCCGAGGCAGACGACGTCCGCGGTGGCTGTCCTGGCTGCGGATCCGGGCACTCTGGGCTCCTCTTGGTCGGCCTTGGGCGCCGGTGCTCACCATTGACCCGGCATCGGCGAGGATGTTAGACAGCGTTAAGCGATATGCGCAATGGCCGTTGCAGACAATGCAACGATCACGTTCCCGAGGAGGATCCCTTGGCCGCCCAGCAGTCCCCCGAGCAGTCCCTGACGGCCCTCGCCGCCGAGCGGGTCGACCACCGCTTCAAGGCACTGCCGCCCGACGCGGAAGGGCTGACCGTGGGCGCACTGGCGGCCGAGCGCCGGAACCTCTTCACGGGAGGCTTCACCACACCGGTGCTCGCCCTCTCCGCCGAGTCCGTCGAGGCCAACCTCGCGCTCCTCGAGACGTATGCCGAACGTCACGGCCTCGCCTTCGCGCCGCACGGCAAGACGTCGATGTCCCCGCAGCTCTTCGCGCGCCAGCTGGAGTACGGCGCCTGGGGCATCACCGCCGCCGTCCCCCACCAGGCCCGCGTCTACCGCGCCCACGGCATCCGGCGGATCTTCCTGGCCAACGAACTCGTCGACGCGGTGGCGCTGCGCTGGCTGGCCGGCGAGCTGGACGCCGACCCGGACTTCACCTTCGCCTGCTACGTGGACTCGGTGCGCGGCGTCGAGCTGATGGACGAGGCCCTGCGCGCGGCCGGCGCGGTGCGCCCCGTCGACGTCGTGGTGGAGCTGGGGGCCGGCCAGGGCGCCCGCACCGGTGCCCGTACGGACGCCGACTGCGCGGCGGTCGCCGACGCGGTGGCCGCCGCCCCCACCCTGCGTCTGGTGGGCGTCGCCGGATACGAGGGCGAGGTGCCGGAAGCCTCCCCGGAGCGCGTGCGGGAGTGGCTGCGCCGACTCGTCGCGCTGGCGGCGGACTTCGACGCGGCCGGCCGTTTCTCCGCCCTGGCCGACGGCGAGGAGATCCTGGTCAGCGCGGGAGGGAGCGCCTGGTTCGACGCGGTGGCCGACGTCTTCGCGGAGATCCCCGCGCTGAGCCGGCCCGTGCTCAAGCTCCTGCGCTCGGGTGCCTACGTCAGCCACGACGACGGCCATTACCGCCACCTCACCCCCTTCAACCGGATCCCGGAGGAGGGCGCGCTGCGGCCCGCCTTCCGCCTCTGGGCGCAGGTCGTCTCCCGCCCCACCCCCGAGCAGGCCTTCGTCAACGCGGGCAAGCGTGACGCCGCCTACGATCTGGACCTCCCCGAGGCGCAGGTCGTCCGCTCCGGACGGGACGGTTCGGTGCGCCCCGCCACCGGAATCACCGTCAGCGGGCTGTCCGACCAGCACGGCTGGGTGCGCACGGAGGCGGGGGCGGAGCTGGAGGTCGGCGACTGGGTCGGGATGGGGCTGTCGCATCCCTGCACCTCCTTCGACAAGTGGCAGCTGATCCCGCTGGTCGAGGCGGACGGCACCGTCACCGACTACATCCGCACCTTCTTCTGATCGACGCACCCCGTCCCGACCCCACCCCGAAAGGCGGCAATCCCATGGACCTGGTCATCCGCGACGCCCGCGTCGTCGACGGCACCGGCACCCCCTCCTACCGGGCCGACGTAGGCATCACGGACGGCCGGATCACGGAGATCCGCGGGGAGGGCGAGGGCCCCCGCCCCAGCGCCGCCCGCACTCTGGACGCCGACGGCCTCGCGCTCTCGCCGGGCTTCATCGACATGCACGCGCACAGCGACCTCGCCCTGCTGCGCGACCCCGACCACAGCGCGAAGGCCGCCCAGGGCGTCACCCTGGAGGTCCTCGGCCAGGACGGGCTGTCGTACGCCCCGGCCGACGACCGCACCCTCGCCGAGGTCCGCAGCTCCATCGCCGGCTGGAACGGGGACGGCAGCGACATCGACTTCGACTGGCGCACGGTCGGCGGCTACCTGGACCGTCTCGACCGCAACTTCGGCGGTCAGGGCATCGCCGTCAACGCCGCCTACCTCATCCCCCAGGGCACGGTACGGATGCTCGCGGTCGGCTGGGACGACCGCCCCGCCACGGACGCCGAGCTGGACCGCATGAGGGAGCTCGTCGCCCAGGGGATGGCCGAGGGCGCGGTCGGCATGTCCTCGGGCCTGACGTACACCCCCGGGATGTACGCCAAGGACGCCGAACTCACCGAGCTCTGCCGGGTGGTGGCCGACCACGGCGGCTACTACTGCCCGCACCACCGCTCGTACGGCGCGGGGGCCCTCGCCGCGTACGAAGAGATGGTGCAGCTCACCCGTGACGCGGGCTGCGCCCTCCACCTCGCCCACGCCACCATGAACTTCGGCGTGAACAAGGGGAAGGCGCCCGAGCTCCTGTCCCTCCTGGACGACGCCCTCGCGAAGGGCGCGGACATCTCCCTCGACACCTATCCGTACACCCCCGGCTGCACGACGCTGGTCGCGATGCTGCCCAGCTGGGCGAACGAGGGCGGCCCCGATTCGGTCATGACCCGGCTCGCCGACGAGGAGACGTCCGAGCGGATGCGGCACGTCGTGGAGGTCGTCGGCTCCGACGGCTGCCACGGCGTCCCGATCGAGTGGGACAGGATCGAGATCTCCGGCGTCGGCTCCCCCGCCCTCGCCTCCTACGTCGGCCGCACGGTGGCGGAGTCCGCCAGGCTGCACGGCGAGGAGCCCTGGGTGACGGCCCGCCGGCTGCTCGTCGAGGACCGGCTCGGCACGACGATCCTCCAGCACGTCGGCCACGAGGAGAACGTCCGGCAGATCATGCGCCACCGGGTGCACACGGGCGGCAGCGACGGCATCCTCCAGGGCGACAAGCCGCACCCGCGCGCCTACGGCACGTTCCCCCAGTACCTCGGCCGGTACGCGAGGGAGCTGGGCATCCTCTCGCTGGAGGAGTGCGTCGCCCACCTCACCTCCCGCCCGGCCGCCCGCCTGCGGCTGCCCGACCGCGGATACGTCCGCGAGGGCTACCGCGCCGACCTGGTCCTCTTCGACCCGGCCACCGTGGCGGCCGGGTCGACCTTCGAGGAGCCGCGCACCCTCCCGGTGGGCATCCCGCACGTCCTGATCGACGGCCGCTTCGTCATCGAGGACGGCAGGCGCACCCCCGCCCTGGCGGGGCGGGCGGTGCGGGGCGCGGGTCGCCGGGCCGCCTGAGCGGCGTCCCTACGGCTTGGGCAGCGTGCAGCCCGCGCGGTTCAGGTCGATCTGGCTGCCGGTGCCGATGCACGGCACGATGCCGTAGGTCTGCTGGGCGTAGTTGATGCCCTGGCGGACGGTCACGGTGCCGTCCTCGGCCACCTCGCACGGGTTGTTGTCCGTGCACCGCTGCCCGTCCTCGTTCCCGGTGTTGTTGACGGCGACGACCTTGCCCGTCGCGTCGTCGATCACCGGGGACCCGGACGTGCCGCCGATGGTCTGGCAGGCCGGGGTGTACCGGACGGAGTCCTTCCAGGTCCAGGCGCCTTCCTTGAGGCGATAGGCGAATCCGTCGACGGCGCAGCTGTAGGTGCGCTTCCAGTACCCCGAGGCGACCGTGACGGCGGTGCCCTGCGTGGGGCGGGCCGCGTCGAGTTCCAGGGCCTTGATGCCGTAGGAGCTCTCGATCTGGGCGTAGGTGCGGGTGAGCTGGTAGAGCGAGACGTCGGTGTCCGTCATCGTGCCGTACGCGATCTTGGACGCGCGCAGGGTGCCGACACCGCTGCCGGAGGCGTTCAGCAGGGTGAAGCTGCGGGTCGACGACTTGTTGAGCACGACCTCCCCCGGATCCGGGAAGCCGGCCTCCAGGCAGTGGCCGTTCGACAGGACGAGCGCGGGGTCGGCGGGCCGCGACGAGGGTGTCCGGACGACCGAGCCGGAGCAGTTGCTGAGCGCGACCGTACCGGCGAAGGTGACCGCCTTGGCGCGGACTCCGGCCGTGTCCGGGCTCGTGGCCGTGGACGCCGCCGCGGGTGCGACTCCCGCTCCGAGGAACAGGACGGAAAGAAGCGCGCCGACGAGAGGCTTGTTCATGTGGGGGTCCCCTCCAGATGTGCCTGTGACCGGAGTTCTTCCGGTTTTTGACATGCGCATGTTTGCGCACCGAAGGGATCTCCAACAAGGGGCGGAATCAAGCCGCCGGGTGGACGGAGCGGAGCCGGGCCCCTGCACACGGCGCGGCACGGAAGCGGGCCGTGTTCCCGTATCTCCCGCACCGTCAGGGGATTTGAGAAACCTCTGAGGTGTCTGCGTAGTGTCGGGGCATGACACTCGACCTCGACGCCTACTTCGCCCGCATCGGCTGGTCCGGGGAGCCCGGCCCCACCGTGGAGGTGCTGCGATCCGTGCACCGCGCCCACATGCTGGGCATCCCGTTCGAGAATCTTGAGCCCCTCCTCGACGGCGCCCCGTCCCTGGCGCTCCCGGACCTGGAGAGGAAGCTCGTCCGTGACGGGCGCGGCGGGTACTGCTACGAGCACAACACCCTCCTCGCCGCCGCCCTGGCCCAGCTCGGCTTCCGGGTGACGCTGCTGACCGCGCGGGTGGTGCTGGGCGCGGCGCCCGGCGACGTCCGGCCGCGTACGCACATGCTGATGCGGGTGGACGTGGAGGGTGAGCCCATCCCCTGGGTCGCCGACGTCGGCTTCGGCTCGCACGGGGCGCTGCTGGAGCCGATCCCGCTCGTGGTGGACGCCGAACTGCTCGACACCCCCCGCCGCCACCGGCTCGTGCACGCACCGCACGACGGGCCGCTCGAGATGTGGGAGCTCCAGACGGACAAGGGCGGCTACTGGGAGCCGCAGTACGAGTTCACCCTGGAGCCGTTCGAGGCCCCCGACTACGAGGTCATCAACTGGCACATCGCCACGAACCCGCGCTCACCGTTCCGGCAGGCGGTGTACGCCCAGCGCACCCTCCCGGGCCGGCACCTGGCCCTGTCCGGCCGCACCCTGGTCGTGACGGCCGACGACGGCGCGGTCGAGGAGCGGGAGCTGAGCGACTCCGCCGAGGTTCTGCGGGTGCTGGCCGAGGACTTCGGCGTACGCCTTCCCGAGGGGACCGCCCTGCCCGGCTGAGCGTTCGCGCACCCCCTCGCACAGGAGTGCGGGGCCGGGTGCGCGCCCCCGGGTGGCGCATCTCACCCGGCCCGTGCCCCACGCCCGCATTCCAAGCCGCGGCGCCGCCCCGACCGGCCGTTCCCACGGTGCGCGGCCGGGGCGGCATGCCGATGGAAGTCCGGGAGCGCCGTCCCGCGCCCCCGGAGGAAGCAACCGGTGCGCGAACGGGGCGCACCGCGCGAAACACGGTCGTAAGCTCGCAGACATGCAGGTCATCCAGTCCACGAAGCTCTCCGGCGTCTGTTACGAAATCCGCGGCCCCGTGCTCGAGGAAGCGATGCGGCTCGAGGCCGCAGGTCATCGCATCCTCAAGCTCAACACGGGCAACCCGGCGGCGTTCGGGTTCGAGTGCCCGCCGGAGATCCTCGAGGACATCCTGCGCAACCTGTCGGGTGCCCACGGCTACGGCGACGCGAAGGGCCTGCTCTCCGCCCGCCGCGCGGTGATGCAGCACTACCAGACCAAGGGGATCGACCTCGACGTCGAGGACGTCTACCTGGGCAACGGTGTGTCCGAGCTGATCCAGATGTCGATGCAGGCGCTGCTCGACGACGGCGACGAGGTGCTGGTCCCCGCTCCGGACTATCCGCTGTGGACGGCGTCGGTCTCCCTGGCCGGCGGGACGGCCGTGCACTACCGGTGCGACGAGCAGGCCGACTGGATGCCCGACCTCGCCGACATCGAGCGGAAGATCACCGACCGCACCAAGGCGATGGTGATCATCAATCCGAACAACCCGACGGGCGCGGTGTACGACGACGAGATGCTGCGCGGGCTGACGGAGATCGCCCGCCGCCACAACCTGGTCGTCTGCTCCGACGAGATCTACGACCGGATCCTGTACGACGGCGCGACGCACACCCCGACCGCCGCCATCGCCCCGGACCTGATGGTGCTGACCTTCAACGGGCTCTCCAAGAACTACCGGATCGCCGGCTACCGCTCCGGCTGGATGGCCGTCTGCGGCCCGAAGGCGCACGCCTCCTCGTACATCGAGGGTCTGACGATCCTGGCGAACATGCGGCTGTGCGCGAACATGCCCGCACAGCACGCGGTGGCCACCGCCCTCGGCGGGCGGCAGTCGATCAACGAACTGGTGCTGCCGGGCGGCCGGATCCTGGAGCAGCGGGACACCGCGTACGACCTGCTGACCCGGATCCCCGGGGTGACGTGCGTGAAGCCGAAGGGGGCGCTGTACCTCTTCCCGAGGCTCGACCCCAAGGTCTTCAAGATCAAGGACGACCGGCAGATGGTCCTCGACCTGCTGCGGGCCGAGAAGATCATGGTGGTGCAGGGTACGGGCTTCAACTGGCCGGAACCCGATCACTTCCGCGTGGTCACACTGCCCTCGGTGAAGGACCTGACCGACGCGGTGACCCGCATCGGGAACTTCCTGGACGGCTACAGCCAGCCCTGAGCGACCGGAATCTTCCGGATCCGGCACAACTTTAGACTGTATCCAAGATAGGATGGGCTTTCAGCACCAGCAGGAGGCCATCCATGTACGAGCCGATCCGCACCAAGTCGGTCCACACATCGGCCGACGACGCCGATTTCCCGCACCGCAGCCGCGAGGACGAGCTGGACATCCAGCTCGCCGGCCATCTCGCGGCCCTCCTCGCCGTCACCGACGAACTGGGCCTCGTCGCCATGGGCGACCGCATCGCCGAGCAGGTGGCCCGCCTGCGCTCCGCACCGCCCGCCCGGCACGCCGGGCGGAGCGAGGCGTCCCCGGGCGCTCTGCACCGCCGCGCCCACGCCCTCGCGGGCCGGGCCCTCGTGGTGGCCGCCTCCCGCGCCGACACGGCCGCGGCGATCCTCGCGGCCCAGGCCATGGACGCGCACACCGCGGCCCTGTCCGCCCCCGCGCCGGCCGCTCTGGTCGGCGCCCCCTGACGGCCCCGGTCCACGGGTCGCGAAGACCCGTGGACCGGGTGCCACACACCTGGATCCCGCCCGGCCGGTTACGGAGCGGGGCGGACGCGCACCGTGGCCGACGCCTCCGAGGCGCCGTGCAGGTCGTCACCCGCGTAGGCGACGGTGTAGACGACCTCGCCCCTGACGGACGCCCGGTCGTTGATCCTGAAGGTCCCGTCGGCCGCGACCGCCGCCGACGTGAGCGCGCCGGTGCCCTTCCTGTCCGCCCGCCGCACGGACAGCGTGATGCCCTGGGGAAGCGCCCGGCCCTGACCGGTCAGGGTGCCGGTGATCTCCAGGCCCTGGTCCTTCACCGCCTCCGCCGGGGCCGTGAGAGCGATGGCCGTCGGCGCCTTGGCCACCGAGACCCGGAGGGTGACGTCCTCGGCGGGACGATGGGTCACGTCCCCGAGGAAGGACAGGGTGTACGTGGCCTCGCCGACCAGCGCGGGGACGTCGAGGACGGTGAACGTGCCGTCCGGGTCGACCTCCACGGCCGCCAGCTTGCGGTCGCCGCCGGCGTCACGGCGTACCGCCGACACCCTGACCGGCTCCGCGGGGGCGGCCCCGTCGAGTTCGAGCCGGCCCCGGATGCCGAGCGGTTCACCGACGACCGGGGAGCCCGGGGAGGTGGACAGGGCACCCGTGAAGCGGGAGTCGTGCTGGGCGGCGGGGGGCTGGATCACGTGCAGCCAGTAGCCCGTACCCGTCGAGTTGGTGGTCAGGGCGAAGAGCCGCGAACCGTCCTTCGACCAGCCCAGGCCGCGCGGTGCGACCCGGGCGCCGTCGAGGTCCCCCTCGAAGGCGAACTCGGACGCCGAAGTGCCCTCCTCCGGGTCGGCCTTCTGGATCAGCAGGTCGGGGACGGAGCCGGTGGCGGTGGCGCCCCGGGCGATGTACTCGCCGTCACCGCTGAACGCGACGGCGGAGGCCTTCGCCCCCTCGGGCAGCGGCTGGTAGGGCGTGGGGGCGTCGGACAGCCCCGCCGCGTCGAGCAGCCGGGTGCCGTACGCCGCGTCGGCGACGGCGACCCGGTCGCCGTCCGGGGACAGCGCCAGGTCCCTGAGGTCGAGTCCCCCCTTCCCCTCGCTGTCCGCGAAGCGGCGCTGCGGTCCCCGGACGAGCGTGTCGCCGCTGCTGTCGAACGCGGTGAGGTAGGGGTCGGTCCCGGCCGTGCTCAGGGTCTGGCCCATGATCAGCGTGCCGGGTACCTGGGGAGCCGTCGCGAAGTAGAGCTTGCCGGTGCCCTCCCAGCCCGTCGCACGGGGCGAGCCGAGGGAGCTGCCGTAGAGGTAGCTCCGGTACTGGTCGCACTGGCTCGCGGTCGGCGTCTCCGTGTGCCACACCTTGCCGCCCGACCAGGCCACCTGGCGTCCGCACTCGCCGTAGTAGCTCGTGGTCGTGTGGACCGACTTCGTGTGGGTCGTGGTGTCGTACGCGGCGATCCGCCCCATCTCGGAGACGAACAGCCGGGTGCTGTCCGCGGAGAGCGCCATGCCGCCCACGGCACCGGAGGTGCTCGTGAGGGTGCCGACCCGCTGCCCCTGGAAGTCGTAGACGAGGACCGACGACTTGTTGCTCAGGCTCCGGGTGTCGTCACTGATGTAGACCCGCTCGTGCTCGGAGTCCACGACCATCGAGGAGAACGACGTGATGGGCACCTTGGCCACGTCGTCGTCCGCCGCGTGGGCCGTCGGCGCCGTGAGCACGGTGAGCCCCGCCCCGGAGAGCGCGAGTGCCACGAATGTCGCGGCGCCGCGTGCTGTCTTCCCTGACCTCTTCAACTGTTGCCCCCCACAAGTTTGTCGGCGCCCGCCGTCTCCCCCGGGCGCCCTGTGGGCATCATGCAACAGATGTGAAGGTAATGTGCGCAAGTTGTCGGCGATCTATGGACGTTCCGGCCGAATCGGGGCCGCGCTCCGGCCGAGACGGTCTCCTGGAGAGAAGCGGCACCCGGAACCATGAGGGGGCTCCGGGTGCCGTGCCGCGGCGGGCCGTCGACCCCACAGGTCAGGGCGGATACCGAAAGACCCGGCCGCGGGGATCGTGGAGGGATCAGCCCAGGCGCCGGACCAGCGCGTGGTACTCGTCCCACAGCTCCTTCGGCGTGTGGTCGCCGAAGGTGTTGAGGTGCTCGGGGATCAGCGCGGCCTCCTCGCGCCACACCTCCTTGTCCACGGTGAGCAGGAAGTCCAGGTCCGACTCGGAGAGGTCCAGCCCCTCGGCGTCGATCGATCCCCTGGCCGGCAGGATGCCGATCGGGGTCTCGACGCCCTCGGCCCTGCCCTCCAGCCGCTCGACGATCCACTTCAGGACGCGGCTGTTCTCACCGAAGCCGGGCCAGACGAACTCGCCCGCGTCGTTCTTGCGGAACCAGTTCACGTAGTAGATCTTCGGGAGCTTGGACTGGTCCGCCTTGTCGGCGCCGACCTCGACCCAGTGCTTCATGTAGTCGCCCATGTTGTAGCCGCAGAACGGCAGCATGGCGAACGGGTCCCGGCGCAGTTCGCCGACCTTGCCCTCGGCGGCGGCGGTCTTCTCGGAGGCGACGTTGGCCCCGAGGAACACGCCGTGCTGCCAGGTGAAGGACTCGGTGACCAGCGGGACCGCGGAGGCGCGGCGGCCGCCGAAGAGGATGGCCGAGATCGGCACGCCCTTCGGGTCCTCCCACTCGGGCGCGATGATCGGACACTGCCCGGCCGGCACGGTGAAGCGGGCGTTGGGGTGGGCGGCGGGCGTGCCGGACGCGGGCGTCCAGTCGTTGCCCTTCCAGTCCGTGAGGTGCGCGGGGGCCTCCTCGGTCATCCCCTCCCACCACACGTCGCCGTCGTCGGTGAGCGCGACGTTGGTGAAGACGGAGTTGCCCCACATCGTCTTCATCGCGTTGGCGTTGGTGTGCTCGCCGGTGCCGGGCGCGACACCGAAGAAGCCGGCCTCCGGGTTGATGGCGTACAGCCGGCCGTCCTCGCCGAACCGCATCCAGGCGATGTCGTCACCGATGGTCTCGACGGTCCAGCCGGAGATCGTGGGCTCCAGCATGGCGAGGTTGGTCTTGCCGCAGGCGCTCGGGAACGCGGCGGCGACGTACGTCGCCTCCCCGCGCGGCGGAGTGAGCTTGAGGATCAGCATGTGCTCGGCGAGCCAGCCCTCGTCGCGGGCCATGACCGAGGCGATGCGCAGCGCGTAGCACTTCTTGCCGAGCAGGGCGTTGCCGCCGTACCCGGAGCCGTAGGACCAGATCTCGCGGTCCTCGGGGAAGTGCGAGATGTACTTCGTGGAGTTGCAGGGCCACGGGACGTCGGCCTCGCCCTCGGCCAGGGGCGCCCCGAGGGTGTGGACGGCCTTGACGAAGAAGCCGTCGGTGCCGAGCTCGTCCAGGACCTCCCGGCCCATGCGCGTCATCGTCCGCATGGACACGGCGACGTACGCGGAGTCGGTGATCTCCACGCCGATCGCGGAGAGCGGCGAGCCGACGGGGCCCATGCAGAACGGGACGACGTACATCGTCCGGCCGCGCATGGAGCCGCGGAAGACGCCCTCCTCCCCCACGAAGATCTCCCGCATCTCGGCGGGGTCCTTCCAGTGGTTCGTCGGGCCGGCGTCCTCCTCCTTCTCGGAGCAGATGAAGGTCCGGGTCTCGACGCGTGCGACATCGCTCGGGTCGGAGGCCGCGTAGTACGAGTTGGGGCGCTTGACCGGGTCGAGTTTCGTGAAGGTGCCCTTGTCGACGAGCTCCTCGCACAGGCGCTCGTACTCGGCCTCGGAACCGTCGCACCAGACCACGCGGTCCGGCTGGGTGAGGGCGGCGATCTCGTCCACCCAGGAGGCCAGCTCCTGGTGCCGAGTGGGAACAGTGAGGGGAGCCGCGATGTCTCGCGCCACGATCGCTCCTTGTGGTGAGGGTGTGTTGTCCGGCCCCGTGGGGGCTGCGACCCGGATGCTGACCCCTTCGAAATCCCCAGGCGCTCATCCGGTGCCGACCGCACTCATTTGATCATCCGACCATCGCGCCCATATGTCCAGGGGGCCGCACACGTGAGCATCGCCACTCGGGACGGTCACCTACGGAGGCGTAGGTAGCATGCGGATATGAACTCTGCCGCCTCCGCGTCCGGACCCGTCGAGCTCACCGACCCCGTCCCGGTCAAACCACGGATGCGCGGCTGGCTGCACGCCGGAATGTTCCCCGCCGTGGTCATCGCGGGCATCACCCTGATCGCCCTCGCCGACAGCACGCGCGCGCGGGTCGCCTGCGCCGTGTACATCCTCAGCGCCTGTCTGCTCTTCGGCGTGAGCGCGGTCTACCACCGCGGTACGTGGGGCCCGCGCGGCGAGGCGGTGCTGCGCCGGCTGGACCACGCGAACATCTTCCTGATCATCGCGGGCACCTACACCCCGCTGACGCTCCTCCTGCTGCCCGAGTCCACGAGCCGGCCGCTCATGTGGGCGGTCTGGGGGGCCGCGGCGGCCGGTATCGCGTTCCGCGTGTTCTGGGTCGGTGCCCCGCGCTGGCTCTACACCCCGTGCTACATCGCCATGGGCTGGGCCGCCGTGTTCTTCCTGCCGGACTTCATGCGCGCCGGCGGCATCGCGGTGCTGGTCCTGGTCGTCGTGGGCGGCCTGCTCTACAGCGCGGGCGGCGTCATCTACGGCCTCAAGCGCCCGAACCCCTCACCCCGCCTCTTCGGCTTCCACGAGGTGTTCCACTCGCTGACGCTCGCGGCGTTCATCGTGCACTACGTCGGGATCTCCCTGGTCGCCTACCAGCAGTGAGCACTCCCGGGTACGGCGAAGGGCCCGGCCGCGGCCGGGCCCTTCGCCGTACCCGCGTCAGCCGCCGAGCTTCGCGGTCAGGTCCCCCGCGTCCGTCGTGGGCGCGTCACACACGAAGTGCCGGCAGACGTACGCGGTCGGCTCCCCGCCCACGAGCGGCCGGTCCACCAGCAGCGGGAACTCGGTGCCCGCGTCCGGCCCCTCACCCACCGCGACGACAGCGCCGGGCGCCCGGCCCAGCAGCGCCGTCCGGTGCAGCTCCCCGGCGACCGGACCGGCCACCGCGACCTCACGCGGCCCGTCCAGCAGCGCTTCGGCGACCGCCAGCCCCCAGCCGATGAACCGGGGTGCCTTCGGGCCGAGCGCCCCGACGATCCCGAGGGCGCCCTCGGCCGCCGTCCGGTGCGGCTCCGAGCCGGTGTGCGCGGCGTAGGAGAGCAGCGCGCCCGCCGCGGCGGTCCAGCCCGCCGGGGTGGCGCTGTCGGTGGGGTCCTGAGGACGCCGGATCAGCCGCTCGGCATCGTCGGCGGTGTCGAAGAGCTGTCCGCCCTCGCCGGAGAAGTGCTCCAGGACGATGTCCAGCAGGAAGCCCGCGAACTCCAGCCAGGTGCCCTCCCCTGTGACGGAGGCGAGCGCGAGGAAGCCCTCGGCCACGTCGCCGTAGTCCTCCAGGACCCCGGAGTTGTCGCCCGCGCGACCGTCCCTCGACGTGCGGCAGAGCCGGGCGACGTCGCCCATGTGCACCCGGACCAGCAGGTCGGCGGCCTCGGTGGCCCGCTCGACGAGGTCCGGACGGTCGAAGTAGGCCCCGGTCTCGGCGAGGGCGGCGATGGCCAGGCCGTTCCACGCGGCGACGATCTTGTCGTCACGCTCGGGACGCACCCGCAGATCACGCGCCGCCAGCAGCCGGGCCCGTACGTCGGCGACCCGCGCCGGATCGTCCGCCTCGCCCGCTCCCACGAGCCGCAGGACGGAGGAGCCCTCCTCGAAGGTGCCCTCCTCGGTCACCCCGAAGTACTCGGCGGCGAACGCGGCGTCCTCCTCGCCCAGCACCTCGCGCAGCTGGGCGGGCGTCCACACGTAGAACGCGCCCTCGACGTGCCTGCCCTGCGGGTCCGCGCTGTCGGCGTCCAGCGCGGAGGCGAAACCGCCCTCGGCGGTCCGCAGCTCGCGCACCATGAAGTCGGCCGTCTCCAGCGCCACCCGGCGGGCCAGGCCGGAACCGGTGGCCCGCCACAGGTGGGCGTAGACCCGGCAGAGCAGGGCGTTGTCGTAGAGCATCTTCTCGAAGTGCGGCACGACCCACTCGCGGTCCACCGCGTAGCGGGCGAAGCCGCCGCCGAGCTGGTCGTAGATCCCGCCCTTCGCCATGGCGGCGCAGCTGTCGGCGGCCATCTGCAGGGCGCCCTCGGCGCCCGTGCGGGCGTGGTGGCGCAGCAGGAACTCGATCACCATGGACGGCGCGAACTTGGGCGCGCCCCCGAAGCCGCCGTGCTTCTCGTCGTAGTCCCGGGTGAGCCGGAGCAGCGCCTGGGCCAGTTCCGGTTCACCGGGAAGAGCCCCCTCCGCGGCGGTCAGCGAGCGCCCGGCGAGATCCCGGACGATGCGCCCGGCCACCTCGGCGACCTCGTCCCGCCGGTCCGACCAGGCGGCCACGACCCCTTCGAGGACCTGCTGGAAGGAGGGCATGCCGTGGCGGGGCTCGGGCGGGAAGTACGTACCGAAGTAGAAGGGTTCGGCCTCCGGGGTCAGGAAGACGGTCATGGGCCAGCCGCCCTGGCCGGTCGCGGCCTGCACCGCCTCCATGTACACGGCGTCGACGTCGGGCCGCTCCTCGCGGTCCACCTTCACCGGCACGAAGTGCGCGTTGAGGTAGTCGGCGACCGCGGCGTCCTCGAACGACTCGTGGGCCATGACATGGCACCAGTGGCAGCTCGCGTAGCCGACCGACAGCAGAACGGGCACACCGCGCCGTCGTGCTTCCTCGAAGGCGTCCGGTCCCCAGGGCCACCAGTCGACGGGGTTCTCAGCATGCTGAAGCAGATAAGGCGAGGTCACACCGGCCAGCCGATTCATGCGGCCCAGCCTCTCACAGCACCTGGCAGGACCGGCGAAACCCTCACGAGCCCGCCCCGCTCGGCCGAATTGCACTGGTGAGCCATCACGTGCCGGACGGCTCCTCCCCCTCGGGGTCGATGCCGGACCTCTCTCGGCGCTCGTCCGTACCGGGCGCCCCGACACCTCGGAACAGTAGGCTGAGCGCAGCAGCGCCGGACCTGCTGAGGCTCCTCGAAGGAGGTACACCGTGACCGCCGAAATGGTGGCGCCCGCCTGGATGCATACGCAGATCAGTGCGGAGCAGTACGACTCCTGGTCCGAGGAGCAGTGCGCCGGCATCGAGATCGTGGACGGGATGGTCGTCGTGAGCCCGAGCGCTTCCAAGCGGCACAACCGGCAGGCCCGCATCCTGGCCAACGCCCTGGACGCCGCCGCGGGCCCGGACTGGAACGCCGACACCGACTTCGACGTCCGCCTGCAGGACGTTCCCCTGACAAACCGCCGCCCGGACGTCACCGTCTACCGGGCGGAGACCATCGACCTCACACCCACACGCCCGGAGCACGTACTCCTGGTCGTCGAGGTCGTGTCGCCGGGTTCGGAGACCACGGACCGGATCGTGAAGGTCGACCAGTACGCCAAGTCCGGTATCCCCTTCTACTGGCGGGTCGAGCAGGCCGCCACCGGGGTCCCGATCGTCTACACCTACGTTCTCGATCCCGCCACCAGGGCTTACAGGGACGGCGAGGTGTTCACCGGCACGGTGAAGGCCACCGCGCCCTTCTCCGTCACGGTCGATCTCGGGCTCCTTTGAGGTACCGGGAAGCCCCCCGCTGTCGGCGCTTGACCGTCCGCACCCGCCTCACCGTGTTTCGCGGACTCATCAGGACGTTCTCCGGCTACAGGTGGTCCGGCCCTCACGAGTCGAGCGGCGAAGCTCGGCTGATGATCCTGGCTGTGCGGTCGATGGACAGGCATCCCGCACAGCCATGTCGGTTCGAGCAGGGCTCAGGTGGTGATCGCCACGCCGGCCGCTCCTGGGCAGGAAAGCCGCGTTGCGCCTTCGAGGCTGCGCAAGCCTGGACTCGGTGTCGATCACTTGCGGCCGGCAACAGCTCCACCCCCTGCGGGCCCGGGACTCGTGCGCTCCGGACGGGCAGCCGTCAGTCCAGTTCGTAGAAGCCGTCACCGTCCAGGTACCGCGTGGTCAGGGCGTCACGGGCGACGGTGGACGCGATCTCGTGCAGCAGGTAGACGCGTAGGGGAAAGGTCCAGTCGTCGACGGACGGGTGTACGGCGTCGCCGGGGTGCGTGCGGAAGAGCACGTCGTGGAAGCTGTCGAGTTCCCGCAGTTCGGTCAGCCGGGGGTAGGAGCGCAGCATCCCGCCCCGAGGGGCCACCATGTTGACGATGCGGGCGTGCCGGCCGATGCGGTAGTCCTCGCCGGCGGCGGCCAGGAAGGTCTCGGGGCCGGTCCAGGCGTCGACGGTGAGGTCGAGCTGGCTCGTGCCGAGGGCCGCCGTGACGGGTACGTGGACGTCGGCGCCGCACACCCGGGCGCCGGTCTCGACCAGTCGCGGCCCCTTCGGTGTGAGTTTGAGTTCGGTGTGGGCGGGGCCGTGCGCGATGCCGAGGGCGTCGAGGACCTGGAAGGTGTGCTCGACCAGAGCGTCCTGTTCGGGTCCGCGACGGGGCAGGAGTTCGGCGCCGGCGGCCAGTTCGGCGACGCCGTTCGCGCTGAGGGTGTGCATCTTCCAGATGTCCGAGACCCGGTGCGTGCCGTCGCGGCTGACCGTGTTGACGATGTACTCGTCGCCCACCAGGTACTCCTGGGCGAGTACGGCCTTGTTCTCCTGGCCGAGCACGCTCGTGGTGCCGTGCAGGGAGCGGAAGGCCGCCTCGACCGCCTCCGCGTCGGAGCAGAAGAAGATGCCGTCGCTGCCCGTACTGCTGACCGGCTTCAGTACGACCCTGCCGCCACCGGTCTTCTCGTGCCAGCGCAGGACCTCGTCGAGGTCGGCGGTGTGGATCTGCTCGACCGCCGGGACGCCCGCCGCTCTGACGGTCTCGATCATGCGGAACTTGTCCCGGCGGGCCGAGCTCAGCGCGGTCCCGTTCGACGGCAGGTCCAGCTGCTCGCTCAGCGTGTCGGCGAGGAGCACGGCGCGCTCCACACCGGGGACGATCGCGAGCGGCCGATGCGCCCTCAGGCTCCGCAGGGTCTCGGAGACGTCGCCGTGGTGGACGAGGTTCGCGCTGAAGTCCTCGGCGCGGAAGCCGCGTACGTAGTTCCGGGGGATGTCGGGCGTGCTCTGCACGTGCACGCAGTCGTAGCCGCGCGCCCGGAACAGCGGCGCGAGACAGCGCGCGCTGGCGTAGGCGTCGACGATGACGATCGCTGGTGGGCTGGCGGTGTTCATTGTTTCCTCACCGGTCGAAGAGAGCGCGGGGCGTGGGCTCAGGAGCTGGGACTGGTCCGGATCCGGATCCGGATCCGGGCGGCTGCGGCTTCCGCTCGCGCCACGGCCTCCTCGGCGTCCCGTCCGACGGCGATCACGTCGCCGCACACACGGTCGGCGGACCAGGTGACCGGCCGGATCACCGTCCCGGGTACGGCCTTGACCCCCAGGGTGACGCCCTCCAGGTCCTCGGCGGGGAGATCGACTCCGATGACCACGCCGGGTTCGGCGGCGAGGAAGCGGATGGCCGCGCCGCGTTGCGGTACGGGGGCCTCGCCCTTCCAGGGCTCGAGGCCGAGCGGGACGGCGACCGCGGCACGGACGAGGTCCACCCCGCATGCGAGGCGCACCAGTTCGGGGATGTTGTCGCCGCCCGCCCGGTTGTGGGACTCGATGATCCTCAGCCCGTCGGGGGTGATCATGATCTCGGTGTGGGAGGGTCCCTCGACGAGGCCTACGGCGTCGAGCAGCATCGACGTCAACTCGGCTATCCGGTCCCGCGTCCGGTCGGTGACGCGCGCCGGAACCGAGTGCCCCACCTCCACGAAGCCGGTGCCGAGCAGCTTGTCGGTGACGGCCACCACGGTGTGCCTGCCGTCCGCCGAGAAGCCCTCGACGCTCACCTCGTGGCCGGTGAGGAACTCCTCGGCCAGCATCCGCTCTCGTCCCGCGGCCTCGACCCGCGTCCAGATCTCGTCGGCCTGGTGCGGCCCTTCGACCTTGTGGACGTCCCTGCTGCCGCCGTAGTCGAGGGGCTTGACGATGCCGGGGCCGCCCACCTCGGTGAGGAAGTCCGCCAGTTCGCCGGCGCCGTGCACGACGCGGAAGCGGACCGGGGACAGTCCGATGCCGGCGAGGTGGCGGCGCATCGCCGACTTGTCCTTCAGCAGTGTGACGGTGTGCAGGGAGTTCCCCCCGAGCGCGAACTCCTCGTTGAGCCGGGCCGCGGGTACGAGGCCCAGCTCGGCGGGTGAGAAGAAGCGTTCGACGGGAAGCCGGGCGTGCAGCGCGCGC
The DNA here is from genome assembly GCF_044765765.1 of Streptomyces sp. NPDC102402. NCBI lineage: Bacteria > Bacillati > Actinomycetota > Actinomycetes > Kitasatosporales > Streptomycetaceae > Streptomyces > Streptomyces sp. NPDC102402. Next base: position 660,812 of record NZ_JBIWKR010000002.1, on the reverse strand, counting down.
CCGGCCGCCAGGACCTCCGCCGGGTCGCCCAGGTCCACGTGCACCACCTCGGCGCACCAGCGCCCGGCGGCCTCCGGGTCGTACATTCCGGGCTTGGCGAGCATGACGACTTCGCAGCCCAGTTCCGCTGCGGACCTCAGCACGCTCGGTCGGCCGCCCAGCAGGGCGATTCGGGGTGCCATCTCTCCTACCTATCTGATTCGTCGTGGTGGGGTCGGCCGTCCGGCCGGGTCGGTCAGTCCGTGATGAGCGTGACGTTGTCCCCGAAGCGCATGAGCGGCCGGTACTGCTCGGCCCGCGTGTGCCGCATGGTGCGCAGCATGGCGATGGCGCTGCCGGCGGCGGCGTCGGCCTGGATGATCGAGCTCTCGTCCCCGACCAGCGCCGCGGTGATGGTGACGTGCTGTTCGATGTCCTGGAGGTCTGCCTCCAGCAGCGCGTCCCGGGCCAGCGCCACGTCGGGGCTGTCGGCGGCGACCTTGTCGAAGGAGTCCGTCCAGGTGCGCGCCAGGGTCCGCATGGCCTTGCGGAAGGCCTTGTGCTCCGGCTGGGTACGCCCGGTGAGCGCCGCGGGGACGGCGGGTGGGCTCATGGTGGGGCGTACCTCGGCGTCGTAGCAGGGGGCCGACATGTCTCCGGAGTGCATCATCGCGGCGGTGAAGGCGCGGACGTAGGTGGTCGCTTCGCGGAGCGCGTCGCGCGTCCCGTCCGCCTCGCCCTCCCGGTGCAGGGCCAGCGCCCGGGTCACGGACTCGGCCGCCGCGAGGTTGAGCACGAAGTAGAAGTGGTGCGTGATGACCCAGCGTGTCAGTTCGTCCTGGCCCGGCACGACGGGTGCCGGTCCGGCCGGCGTCGCGGGGGACGCCGGGTCGCGTTCGGCGTCCTGCGGCGCGAGGCCCCGCAGGACCTGGATCATCGCGAGGACCTCTGCGGCCTGCTGGTTCAGCGACAGCCGGGCGATGCGCAGGTCGGCAAGGGTACGGGCGATGACGACGGTGGTCTCGGAGACGAGACGGGCGTCGTCCAGGCCGGTGGTGCGGACCCCGAAGTACGCGTGGTTGGGGACGATCGGGACCAGTGCGGTGGCGTCCATCGGTTCGACCTGGGAGAGCTCGGCGAGCCGGGCGGTGGCCAGGGTCGCGGTCTCCAGGGCCTCGCTCAGCGCTTCCGTGCGCGCGCCTCGCGGGTTCAGGAGTCCGCGGTGCAGGGTCTCCAGAGCGGTGACGGCCGTGCGGAGCGCGGTCTCGACGGGCTCGGCGGGCCGGAGGGCGGCGCGGACCGAGTTGTTCGCGGGCAGGACGACGAGGGGGAGGTCGGGGCAGGCAGCAGACATGTCAGGTACCTCGGGTGCGTCGTGGCATGGAGCGAATGGACGGGACGGGCCCCGGGGTCGTGGCGGTGGACCGCCACGACCCGGGTGTGGCGCTTCACGTTCGGGCGTAGCCGCGGGCCTCGTTGAGGAACTGGCCGAGGAAGCCGTCGTGCGGGAGGTGCGGGTCCTGCCACCATCGGGCGACCGGGCCGTGGACGAGGGTGCGCACCCCGGGCATGGCCAGTGCCTCACCGACCAGGGCGTCGTCCTCGGTGAGCAGGCCGAGGGCGAGTGAGTCGTCCAGGGGGGCCAGGCCGTCGGCCGCCGTCCACGGCGCCACCCAGGCGCAGGGGAAGGGGAGTTCCGTCGCGATCGCCGGGTGGTCGCAGCTGTCGAGGGGGAACACGGCGGGTCGCATGGCGACGGCGTCCTCACCGACGGGCACCAGGGGGCCGTCGGGGCAGTGGGCCGCGACCAGGTCGGGGGCGTCCTTGGCGGCGGAGACCGCGGCCGCGCGCAGTGCCTCCGCCTCGGCCCGTGGCCGGACCGGCAGCGCCGCGCGGGGGTCGGTCACGGGGTGCGCGGGCAGCGCGGCAAGGCGTTCGGCGAGCCTCGCGGCCAGGGCCCGGTGGTCGCCTGTGGTCAGGACCGTGGTCGTGTTGGTGCAGCGCACCCCACCGTCTCCGGCGATCTCGGCGACGACGTGGTCGAGGAGTGCCTCGGTCGCTTCGGTGTCGACGAGGATCTTGCTGCGTCCGGGGCCCCGTACGAGTACCCGGTCGTTGCCGCGGAGTCGGGCGACGGTGTCCTCGCCGCCGTAGACGAGCGCCAGGTCGGCGGCTTCGATGAGGGTGTCCGCGGTGGCGTGGCCCCCGGGGAGGAAGCTGATCCAGCCGGGGTCGAGGCCGGCGGCCAGCAGGGCGCGGACGAGGCGGAGGGGTGTGAACGGGTCGCGTCCGCCGGGGCGCACGGCGACGCGGTAACCCATGGCCAGCGCCTGCAGCCACGCTCCGTGCGTGCCCGGGTGGTTGCTGGGCGCGATGACGGCCAGCACCCGGCCGCGGCGTACCCAGCGTGCGGTGTCCCCGGCGCCGGCAGGCACCTGGCGCCGCACCACTTCGCCGAGCGACCCGCAGTCGCGGGCGACGCGTTCCAGGGCGCCCCGCGCGACGGCGACGGGCACTCCCGAGGCGAGCGCCTGCACGGTGCAGTACTCCTGTGGGGTCTGGCCTCCGAGGGTCGCCCCGGCGAAGAGCCTGCCGGCCTCGGCGAGTACGCGGAGGCGTTCGGCGGGGCTCACCTCGGGTGCCCGCCCCATGGCCCTCAACGTCATCCGGGCCACAAGAGGGGGGACTTCGTGCACGGTCGCCAGGGGTTCGCCGGTGACACCGCGCAGGACTCGGGTGTCACGCGAGGTACGTTCCTCCCCGGCGCGGACTGCGGTGATGGGTGACAGCACGCCAGATCAACTTCCTCCGGTCCGGTCCGGCCCGGTTCGACGGTTCGCGGGTCCGCCCGGTTCCGGGCCGGGCCCGGAACCGGTGGTGCGACGCGGACGGTGCGGTCAGAAGGGCCAGCCGTCGAAGACCACGGCGCGGGAGGGCGCGGCCTCCACGTCGGCGACCTTGATGGGGAGGGCCATGAGCTGGACGACGGGGTTCGTGGCGAGCCCGAGGTTCTGGATGTTCTCCAGGATCGGGATGCCGGCCGAGAGCAGCCGCCGGTGCACCTGGCCGCTGCGGTCGTCGGGCCGCTCGGTGATGCAGTCCATGCCGACGAGCGTGGTCCCGTTCTCGGCCATCCAGTCGGCCGCCGAGACGGTGAGGTACGGGGGCCGGTCCCAGTAGTCGTCCCGTCCGAGGTACCGGTCGGGGTGGTCGGTGCGGATCAGCAGCCGGTCACCCTCCTGCCACACGTCGCGGACGGCCTTCTCCAGGTCCTCGCCCGTCACCGGGTCCAGGTCGCGCTTGTGGGAGAGGTCCGCGATGACCGCGCGGCCGACGAACGTGCTGAGCGGTACCTCGTCGATCTTCTCGCGGTCCTCGAAGAAGTGGTAGCCGGCCTCCACGTGTGTCCCGTTGTGGGGGAATATCTCCAGGTTGGAGAAGGTCCTACCGGTCCCTGACGGGTCGGACGCCGGCGTCATGGCGCGCCGAATGTGAAATTCCGGATACCAGGGTGCGTCATAGGCAGGCATGCCCTCGGACCAGCCCTGGCTAATGTCGATCAGCTTCACGCTGCACTCCACCACTTGGACAGAATTAACCCCACCAGGGGCGGCGGGGACCGGGAGAAGGTAGCACGCAGAAATTTCGCCCGGCAGCGGAATTCTGAATTCCAATGAAACGGAAGTCGGGACACCGGGCTTTACCGAATCTCTACTTTTCTTTTATCTCCTCCATGGTTTCCCCGCGTCGCACACACACTATGACCCCTTTTGGCGGCAAACGTCCTGGCTTTTGTCGCCCTTCATGGCTTTAACGAGGAAGATCACGAATGAGATTTTCAATACGCGTAGATACACCTGTAACCCTTTTGTCCGTTATGGATGCTTTAGCCCCTGAAATATTGACGCTTGCTACGCGACAACAAGCTCGGCTACTGTCGCCGTCGGCTCAAAACAGAAGCGCAATTTCAGCCCGTGGAAGGCCTATTCCGTGATCGTTTTACTGCACTCCGAAGCACCGAGAGACAGTTCCGGAATCGTCACCGAGACCCTTTCCGAAAACGGAATCGACGCCGTATCGACCACCCTTGGGGGTGCGGCCCTGATCGTCGCCGAGAGTTCCGGAACTCCGGAGCTCGCTGAAATGCTGGAAGGCCTTCCGGCTGTCGCACGCGTTCTTCGCGTCCCGGGACCACAGCGCCTCACGAGCCGCGCCTTCCGCCAGGAGAACACCAGCGTCCGGGTGGGCGAGAACGTACAGGCCGTCTTCGGCGGCCGCGATTTCGTCGTCATCGCCGGCCCCTGCGCGGTGGAGACCGCCGAGCAGATGACCGGGATCGCGGACCTCGTGCAAGCGGGGGGCGCGAACATGCTGCGGGGAGGCGCCTTCAAGCCGCGGACCTCCCCGTACAGCTTCCAGGGGCTGGGGCTCGCGGGCCTCACCCTGCTCGCGGAACAGCGCCGGCGGACGGGCCTTCCCGTCGTCACCGAGGTCGTCACCCCGCAGGACATCGAGTCCGTCGCCGAAGAGACCGACATGTTGCAGATCGGCGCGCGCAACATGCAGAACTTCGAACTGCTCCGTGAGGCCGGCGCCTCCGGAAAGCCCGTTCTCCTCAAACGCGGGATGTCCGCGACCATCGAGGAATGGCTGCTGGCCGCCGAGTACCTGCTCCACATGGGCAACGACGATGTCGTCCTCTGTGAGCGCGGCATTCGCAGCTATGACCGCAGCACGCGCTTCACACTGGATCTCGGCGCCGTGGCCGAGGCCAAGCGCCTCACCCATCTCCCGGTGATCGTCGACCCGAGTCACAGCACCGGAAAGCCGCACCTGGTCGGGCCCATGTCGCTGGCCGCCGCCGCGGCAGGAGCCGACGGGCTCATCATCGACGTGCACACGGACGCCCGCGCGGCGCTGTGCGACGGCGCACAGGCGATCGACGGGGCGCAGTTCACCTCCCTCATGGACAAGCTGGGCCCGCTCCTCGAAGCCGTGGGCCGCCGGCTCGCGCCGACCGCCCACCCCGCCGGTTCCCTCGCCTCGGCCTGACCGCCCTTCAGGAGACGCACCATGTCGCCCCACATACCTGACCCGTTCGCCGCGGACCTGGCGCCGGACGAGTTCGTGCCCGCCGCGATCCGGTGGCACTTCTCCCCCGAAACCGGCTCGCCCTTCTGGCTCAAGCGCGCCGCCGACCTCGGCTTCGACCCTCTGACGGACATCCGCACCTGGGACGACCTCGACCTCTTCCCCGATGTGAGCGAGGAGTGGCGCGACGTCCCGGTCGACGACCTCGTCCCGGCCGGAACGGCCGCCGATCCCTGGGACTTCCGGGTCTTCGACAGCGGCGGGACGACCGGATCGCCCAAGCGCATCGTCGAGTCCCGCTCCCGCCGCAACGGCGTCGACTGGGTCAGCGAGGTCCTCGCCGCACACGGGATGCCCGGGCGTGGCGAGGGGCACTGGCTCCACATCGGCCCCACCGGGCCGCACATCGTGGGCCGTTCCGTCGGCCTGCTCGCGCAGCTGCGCGAGACCTTCTGCCACTACATCGACTTCGACCCCCGGTGGGTGAAGAAGTGCGTCAAGCAGGGCAGGGGCGAGGAGGCCGGACGCTACGTCAAGCACATCCTCGCCCAGGCCGCCGACGTGCTCGAGACGCAGCCCGTCTCCGTGCTGTTCGCCACCCCGCCCGTGCTGGAGGCGCTCTGCGCCGACGAGGCCCTCCTCGACCGCGTGCAGCGCACGGTGCGCGGCATCGTCTGGGCCGGCACCAGCGTCAGCCCGGAGACGCTGCGCGCCTTCGAGGAGGAACTCTTCCCCGACGCGGCGGTCGTCGGGCTGTACGGGAACACCATGATGGGCATCGCCCCGCAGCGTCCCCGCGAGGCGGACGACACGCACCCGTGCGTCTTCGTCCCGTACCACCCGTACAGCAGGGTCAAGGTCGTCGATCCGGAGGAGCCGACCCGCGAGGTGGCCCACGGCGAGCGCGGACAGGCGCGCATCAGCCTCCTCTCCCGGGACCTGCTGGTTCCCTGGACGCTGGAACGGGACTCCCTCGTCCGGATCGCCCCGACCGCGCGCTACCCGCAGGACGGGCTCGCCGACATCCAGGTGCACACCGGGGAGAGCGGCCAGTCCGTCATCGAGGGGGTGTACTAGAGATGAGCGTGGGCACCCACCCCGGCACCTCCGCCACGGCCACCTCCACCACCACGGCCACTTCCACGCTCGGCGAGCTCTCCACCCTCGAGGACGCGTGCCGCGCCGGCATCGAGCGGGCGCGTGCCACGGGGCGCCATGCCCTCGTGAGCTGGTCCCGCCCCTGCGCGCTCGTGGATCCGTTCACCACCTGGGCAGGGGCCAGGGCCCTCACCGGGAGGTCCCTCTACTGGCGTTCGGCGTGGGACGGTTCCACCGTGCTCGCCTTCGGCAGCGCCCACGACCTGCGCGGTTCGGGTGCGGACCGGCTCACCGCCGTCCGCGCCGCGTGGACGGACCTGCTGGGCGAGACGGTCAGCGCCGGCCCCGGGAAGGGGCCGCTCGCCGTCGGAGGCTTCGCCTTCGGCGGCGGGGACGGCGCCTCGGGCGTGTTACCCGAGGCTCTGCTCTGGGTACCGCTCGTGCAGCTGCGCTGCGCGACACCGGGAGAGGCGGGAGCCCCGGACGGCCCGGTCACGGCCGAACTGCGGCTCAACGCCCTGGTGGACGGCAGCGACGACCCCGGACTGCTCGCCAGGACGATGACGCTGCGCGTCGAGCGCTGCCTCACCGCCCCGGAGCCCGGCACGCCTCCCTCGGCCCCCCGGGCCCGGGCGAGCGTCGAGTTCCCGCCGGCCGGGGCGTGGAAGGACCTCGTACGGCGCGCCACGGACCGCATGCGGACGGGCGACTTCGAGAAGGTCGTACTCGCCCGGCGCCTCGACGTCACGGCGGACCGGGAGTTCGACGTCCCCGGGGCCGTCCGCAGGATGCGGGACACCTACGGCGGTACGACGGTCTTCGCCCTGGACCACGGGGACTCCGCCTTCGTGGGGGCGACGCCCGAGTACCTCGTCCGGGTCGACGCGCGGGAGGTGCGGGCCCTCGGCCTCGCCGGAACCACCCCGCGCGGCTCCACTCCCGCGGAGGACCAGGCCGGGGCGGACGAACTCTCGGGCAGCGCCAAACTCCGGCACGAGCACGAGGTCGTGGTCCGCATGCTGAGCGAGGCACTCGCCGAATCGTGCGAGCAGGTCACGGCCGCGGCCGAACCCGAGGTCCTCAAGCTCACTCATGTGCAGCACCTGTCGACCCCGGTACGGGGACGGCTGCCCGAGGGCTCGGCGGAGGGAGTCCTCGACCTGGCGGCCCGTCTGCACCCGACCCCGGCACTCGGAGGCCACCCCCGCGCCGAGGCGCTGGAGTGGCTGGCCGGCAACGAGGGCTTCGACCGCGGCTGGTACGCGGGCGGCGTCGGCTGGGCCGACGGACGGGGGGACGGCCAGTTCGCCGTGGCCATACGCTCCGCGCTCGTGCGGGGTGACACGGCTTCGCTGTACGCCGGCTGCGGCCTCGTGGCCGACTCCGACCCGGAGGTCGAGTACGCGGAGACCTGCGCCAAGCTCCGCCCCATGCGCGCCGCCCTCGGGCTCGACTGACGGCCGCTGCCCCGGCGCCGTCCGCGTGCGGGACGGCACCGGGGCACCGGCCTCCCCCTCCGCGCCGTCCCGTCCGTCATCCCTTCGTCGTCCTGTCCGTCATCCCGGGAGAACTGGCACCTTGAGCCTGGAGAACATCGTCATCGTCGGCGGCGGGCTTGCCGGCTCGCACGTCTCCATGGCGCTGCGGGACCGCGGCTACCGCGGTGCGCTCACCCTGGTCGGCGCCGAACCGCACCCGCCGTACGACCGCCCGCCGCTCACCAAGTCGGTCCTGCTCGGTGGGGAGGACGCCGAGGACGGCACCTCCTTCCCCGTGGACTGGGAGGGCCTGTCCGTCGGCCTCCGCCTCGGTGAGCGTGCCGAGGCCCTGGACCTGCACGACCACAAGCCGGGCGGCGTCCTGAGGACGACCGCGGGCACGCGCGGGTTCGACGGTCTCGTCCTCGCGACCGGCGCCGAGCCCGTCCGGCTGCCGGGTGAGGGGAGGCAGCACGTCGTCCGCACCGTGGACGACGTACGCGCGCTGCGCCCGCTCCTGCGGCCGGGCACACACGTCGCACTCGTCGGCGCCGGGTGGATCGGCGCGGAGGTGGCCACCGTCGCGGCGGTGAAGGGGTGCCGGGTCACGGTCGTGGAGTCCGCGCGGGCCCCGCTCGCCGCCGCGGTCGGGAACCGAGTCGGCGCGTGGACCGCCCCCTGGTACGCGGCGGCCGGGGTCACCCTGCTCTGCGGCACCGCCGTCGCGTCGGTGGACCACGGCGGACTGCGGCTGGCGGACGGCCGGTTCCTCGACGCGGACGTCGTGGTCACGGGAATCGGCGCCCGCCCCGCGGTCGGCTGGCTCAGGGACTCCGGTCTGGAGGTGGCACGCGGCGTGGTCGTCGACCGGTCGCTGAGGGCCTCGCGGGCCGGGGTGGTGGCGCTCGGCGACTGCGCGGCCTGGTGGTCGGACCGGTACGGGCGGCACATGGTGGTCGAGCACTGGGACACCGCGCTGAAGGCGAGCGGGCCGGCGGCGGCCGCGCTGCTCGGTGAGGACGTGTGCCATGACCCCCTCCCCTACTTCTGGTCGGAGCAGTTCGGCCGGACCCTGCAGTACGTCGGCGACCGTCACGGCGCCGACCGGACGATCCTGCGCGGCTCTCCACAGGACCCGGACTGGACCGTCCTCTGGCTGGAGGGCGAGCTCCTGCGCGCGGCGCTGACCGTGGACCGCCCGCGTGACCTGGTGCAGGCGCGCCGCGCGCTCACCACCGGCTGCGCGGTCGACCTCCCCAGGGCCACCGACCCGTCCACCCCGCTGCGCGACGCCCTGCGCGCGGCCTGAAACAGCACGAAGAGGACCCCGATCCCATGACCGCAACGGAAGAACAGCCCCGATTCCGCCCGGCCCTGAGCCGGCTGGTGAGCTACCGCCCCGAGAAGCCGGCGCTGTCCCCGGAAGGCCGCTCCTACGCCCTCGCCGCCAACGAGACGCCCTTCGGCCCGCTGCCCGGGGTCGCGGAGGCGATCCAGGAGGAGATCGGCCGCGTCAACCGCTACCCCGACAACCACGGCCAGGCCCTCACCGCGGAGCTCGCCGAGAGGTTCGGGCTCGACCCGGAAGGCGTTCTCCTCGGCTGCGGCTCGGTCGGCGTGACCCAGCAGCTGATGACCGCCGTCGCCGAGGACGGGGACGAAGTCCTCTACGCCTGGCCCTCGTTCGAGGCCTATCCGCTGCTCACCCGGCTGGCCGGAGCCACCTCGGTCCAGGTGCCGCTGCGCGAGGGCACGCATGACCTCGCGGCCATGGCGGAACGCATCACCGAACGCACCCGGCTGGTCCTGGTCTGCAACCCGAACAATCCGACCGGCACCGCCGTCGGCCGCGCGGAGCTGGAGGAGTTCCTGGGACGCGTGCCCGCCGGATGCCTCGTGGTGCTGGACGAGGCCTACCGCGAGTACGTGCGCGCCCCGGACGTCCCCGACGGGCTCTCCCTGCTGGCCGCCCACCCCCGTCTCGTCGTCCTGCGCACCTTCTCGAAGGCGTACGGACTCGCGGGGCTGCGCATCGGCTACGCCGCCGGCCACCCGGAGGTGATCGGCATGGTGCGCAAGGCGTATCTGCCCTACAGCGCCGGCAGCGTCGCCCAGGCGGCGGCGATCGCGGCGCTGCGCTCGGGGGACGAGGTGGCCCGGCGGACGGACGTCATCGCGGCGGAACGCACACGTGTCGCCGCGGCGCTGCGCGCGCGGGGGTGGGACGTACCGGCCAGTGAGGCGAACTTCCTCTGGCTGCCCCTCGGCGAGCGGGCCACGGCCTTCGGCGCGCACTGCGCCGCGGCGGGGATCTCCGTAAGGGCCGTCCCCGGTGCCGGTGTCCGCGCCACCATGGGCCTGCCCGCCGACAACGACGCCTTCCTGGCCGCGGCCACGACCTTCCTGCCCGCCTGAGCCGGCCACCCTGGGCCGGCGACGGCCGGCTCGTACTTGGGAGACCCATGTCTTTTCTCCGCCCCCGGTTCCCGGGCGAACGCGCCCTTGTCTCCGGAATCGCCGTGGACGCGGTCGGCTCCGGGATGTACGTCCCCTTCAGCCTGGTCTTCTTCCTCCATGTGACCGGTCTGCCACTGCCGTTGATCGGGCTGGTGCTGACCGTCACCGGGCTCGCGGGCATCGCCGCGGTCCCCCTGGTCGGGATCGCGGTGGACCGCTTCGGCGCCCGCCGGATGCAGATCGCCCTCTACGTCATGAGAGGGCTGAGCTTCGCCTGCTTCCCACTCGCCGACTCGCTGCCCGCCTTCGCCCTCGTGGCGCTGCTCACCTCCGTGGGGACCCGGGCCTTCCGACCCGCGCAGGACGCACGGATCGCCGAACTCGCCGAGGGAACCGACCGGGACCGGCTGCAGGCTCTCAGCCGGAGCCTCGCCAACGCCGGCCTCGGCGCGGGCACCCTCATCGCCTCGGTCGTCATCGCCACCGCCGGCGACTTCGGATACACCGTGACGGCCTGGCTCAACGGCGCGAGCTTCCTCGCCGCCGGACTCCTCGCCTCGCGCACCCCGGCCGCCCCGCCCCGGGCCCCGGCGGCCCAGCGCTCGCCCGGCGGTGGCTACCGTGACGTCGTCAGGGACCGGCCCTTCCTCGGGCTCGTGTGCGCCAACCTGATGGTCGCGCTCGGTTTCTCGGCCCTCACCTCGCTCCTCCCCCTGTACGCGACGGGCTGGCTGGACGTGCCGGAGGGGCTGGTCGGCAGCGCCTTCCTCCTCAACACCGTGCTCTGCGCGACCCTCGGCGTCCCCGTCGCGGCTCTCGCCCGGCGCCGCTTCACCACCCGCACCGGGGCCGCCGCCGCCGGTGCCGGGCTCTTCGCCCTCGCCTTCCTGGCACAGGCCGCACTCGGCACCGTCCGGCCGCACGGAGTTCCGCTGCTGCTGGCCGGACTCCTCGGGGCGGTACTGATCATGACGGTGGGTGAGATGGTGTACAGCCCCTCCTCCGGGGCCATGTCGCAGTTCTCGGCGCCGCAGCGGCTGCGCGGCCGCTACCTCGCCACCTACCAGCTGTCGTGGTCGCTGGCGTACGCCCTGGGCCCGACGGTGTTCACCACCCTGCTCACCGTCGACGGCCGCCTTCCCTGGCTTCTCGTGTCGGCGACGGCTGCGCTCGGCGCGCTCCTGCTGCTCCGCCTCGGGCGCCACCTGCCCGCCGAAGCCGTCAGCTTCGCCCCGGTGCCGAAGCCCGAGCAGGCGACGACCACCGCATGACCCCGCACGCCGCGCCCCGCGCGGAGTCACCGTGACGGACGCACCCGCCCACCCCACCACGACAGGAGACAAGACATGGACCGTGTCACATTGACCGAGGCGTACCTGGAGGAACTGGAGTCCGCGGGGCTGTCGAGCGAGGAGCTGCTCGGCAACCTGCCGCAGAACAAGATCCTCAACAGCGACAAGCCGAACGGCATGGGCAAGTGGCTCGCGCGCCCGGTCTTCCTCGGCGGCGAGGAACTCACCCGGCTCGCCGGAGACCTCGACAACCTCCTCACGGCACTGGACAGCCTGCCCGAGAAGCTGTTCGGCGGGGACTTCGCCGCCTTCGCACGCGCCGTCGGGCTGACCGGACCCCAGGTCGAGGCGGTCATGCAGAACCGGGGGGAGCGGATGACCCGGCAGAGCCGGGCCGATCTGGTCTGCGACGGGGCCGGGTTCAAGCTCCTGGAGCTCAACATCGGCAGCGCGATAGGCGGCGTCGACAACGTCGACGTCTGCCGCGAGCTCCTCGAGGTCCCCGTACTCGCCGGTTTCGCCGAGCGCCATGGGCTGACCTTCGTCGACTCCCTCCGCGAGCAGGTGCACAACATCCTCACCGAGAGCGGCTTCTGCGCACAGGACGCCCCGGTCGTCGCGCTCACCGAGTGGCCCTCGGCCTTCTCCGACGAACTGCCCTACATGACGCAGCTGTGCGAGCGCTGGGGCGAGCTGGGTCTGGACGCCACCCCCTGTCATCTGGGGCAGCTGGAAGTACGCGAGGGCCGTGTGTGGCTCGACGGCAGGGCCGTCGACATCATCGTGCGCACCTTCCTCATCCGCGACGTCGTCGGCCCGGACGCCGCGCGGCTGACCGCGCCGGTCTTCGAGGCCGCCCGCCGGGGCGAGGTCAAGGTCTTCACCCCGCTCGACACCTCCGCCTACGCGAGCAAGGCGGCGCTCGCGCTGCTCTCCGAGGAGGGCAACCGGCACCTGTTCGCGTCCGGGGTCCTGGAGAGCCTGGACCGCATCCTGCCGTGGACGCGGCGGGTCCGCCGCGAGGAGGTGACCCTGGAGAACGGCGAGCGCGTCGACCTCGTCGAGTACGCGACGGCGCACGCCGACGACCTGGTCCTCAAGCCCACCTCGCTCTCCGGCGGCAAGGGCGTCGTACTCGGCTGGGCCGACGACCTGACCCCCGAGGCATGGCGTGCGCACGTCCTCGCCGCGCTCGACAGCCCGTACGTCGTGCAACGGCGTGTGCGCCCGGTCCAGGAGACCGTCCCGGTTCCCGGCGGAGGCGTGGACCGGTTCCGGCCCGTGTGGGGAATCATCACGGGCGTCAACGGCTTCATCGGCGGCAGTGTACGGGCCATTCCCTCCGCCGCCGGCGACGTCGTCGTGAACGTCGCCAACGGTGCCCACGTCGGCGCGCTCCTGCACGAGGCGCCGGCCCCCGTGGTCTGATCCCACGCCAGGCCGGCCGCCATGCCCCCCGTCGAAGCGCGCCACGGGCGCCGTTCCGGAGAGACCACTTCATGAGAGCCGCTGTTTTCCATGGCAGGCACGACGTACGCATCCAGGAATGGCCCGATCCCCCGGCTCCCGGGCCCGGGGAGATCCAGCTCTCCGTGGTGCGCGCGGGCATCTGCGGGACGGACGTCGAGGAGTTCGCGTCGGGCCCCCACCTCATCCCGCTCACCAGGCCGCACTTCGCCAGCGGCCATCAGGGCCCCCTCGTCCTCGGCCACGAGATGGTCGGCGAGGTCGTCGCCACCGGGGACGGCGTCGGCTCCTTCGCGCCCGGCGACCTGGTCGTCCCGGGCTCCGGAGTGTCGTGCGGGGACTGCCGCTGGTGCGTGCGGGGCCGGACGAACGTCTGCGAGCGCTACTACACGCTGGGGCTGCACGTGGACGGCGGTCTCGCCGAGCGGGTCAACGTCCCGGCCCGCATCAGCCGGCCGGCGGGCGGCCTCGACCCGGACGTCGCGATCATGGCGCAGCCGCTCGCCGTGGCGCTGAGAGCGGTACGCGGGATCACCGCGGAGCCCGGCAGCACCGTGGTGGTGATCGGCCTCGGCAGTATCGGGGGCCTCGCGGTCGCCGCCTGCGCGGCCAGGGGGGTGCGGACCATCGGCGTCGACGTCTCCGCCGCCCGGCTGGAGACGGGGCGCCGCTCCGGTGCGGGCCTGCTGGTCGACGCCTCGCGCGAGGACGCGGTCGCGGCGATCCGGGCGGCGACGGGCGGCCACGGCGCGGACGTGGTGCTGGAGGCCTCGGGCGCGCCCTCCGCCCTCGCGACCGCGATGAAGTCGGTGTGCCGGGGCGGGCTCATACGCCTGGTCGGCCTCCACCGCGATCCCTCGCCCCTCGAACTGACCCGCCTGGTCCTGGAGGAGATCACGCTCGACACCTCGAAGGTCCACATCTGCGACCAGGACCTCCCCGAGGCCCTGGCGATGCTGGCCGCGCACCCCGAGATCGCCACGACGGCGCTCGACGAGGTCATCGGCCTGGACGACCTGGTCCCCGAGGGCCTGGAGCGTGCCGCGCGGGGGGACGCCAGGGGCAAGATCCTCGTCCGCCTCTGAGCGGGAGGGCGGGAAGGGCGCCGGAGTACGGGACGCGCGTGCGCCCCCGCCCGACCGGGCGGCGCGCGTCCCGGCTGCCCGCGCTCAGGCCCCGCCCGCCCCACGGTCCGGTCCGGCCCCCAGCAGGTCGTCGGCGACCGGCGTACGGGCGTAGAGCACGGAGCGGCCCGCGCGGTGCGCGCTGACCAGGCCGGCCCCGCGCATCGCGGTGAGGAACTGGGAGACGCCGGCAGGCGAGATGCCGGTGCGCCGGGCCAGTTCGGTGGTGGACGCGGGCGCCTGGAGCTCGGTGAGGAGCAGAGTGCGCGAGCGGCCGAGCACGGCGGCCACCGCTGCGGACCTGGAGGGTTGCGACCTCTCCCACAGCACGCCCACGCCCCGTGCCGGATAGGCCAGTTGGAGTGGTTCGGGGACCCTGACCACGGTGAGCACCCCCGGTCCGGCGAAGACCGACGGGATGAGCAGGAGGCCGGCCCCCCTCGTCGTGCTGTGGAGCGTCTCCGGCCGGCGGACGAGGCGCAGCGTGTTGTCGTCCCAGCTGATCTTGTCGTGGAGCCCGTTGAAGAGCGCGCCGGCGCCGTACTCCGCGACCTGGCGCGCACGGTGGAAGATGTCCGCGTCCAGGACGGTTCGCATCCGCTGCCAGTAGGGGGCGAGAGCGATGTCCCAGTACCTCTCGATCTCCGCCGTGAGCGCGCCGAGCTGCCCCTCCGGGTCCGCGTCCAGAGCCCTGGTCCGTGCCGAGGGCCCGCCCCCGTGCTTCCCCAGGTGGTCGAGGTCCCGGCGCACCACGTCGGCCGCCGAGCCCCGCACCGCGTCCAGCTCCTCGCCCAGCGAGGGGGCGTGGCCGGCCGGGACGGGGTTGAGGAAGTCCGGGAGATAGCCGCTCGGCGGGATGAGCGCGGCGAGCCAGCCGCGGTCGAGTTCCGCTGCCGCCAGGCGGGGGCGCACCTGCTCGGCCCAGGGGAGGTGGACCGCGGCGGGGTGGGCGGAGCGCAGCAGGCGATAGCTCGTGACGACCTCCCACATGGGTGAGATCGAGAACCGCATGAGTGCCAGGTCGCTCGCCGAGAACTCCATCTCCGCCACAGCGAATCCCCCACCATTCAGTCATCACTGAATCATTTGCCCGGGCCTCGCGGGCGCCACATCATACGGCCATGTTCTCCTCGTACAAGGGCCTGCCGCGCACCGCCTGGATCATCTTCGGCGGGACCATCGTGAACCGGATCGGCTTCATGGTGGTCCCCTTCCTGGTCTACTACCTCGGCTCACGGGGCGTCAGCACCTCGCAGGTCGCCTACGTGCTGGGCTGTCTGGGCATAGGGACGCTCGTCGGTCCGCTGCTCAGCGGGATCCTGGCGGACCGGTGGGGCCGCCGCTCGACCATGATCACCGGCCTGGTGGGCACGGCCGTCTCCCACGGGCTGCTCTTCGCGGCGCCCAACCTCCTGACGCTCGCGCTCTCGGCCGCCGTCCTCAGTGTCTGCGGCACGATGGTCAGCCCCTCGGCCAACGCACTCCTCGCGGAGTCCGTCGACGCCGAGCGCCGCCGCAACGCCTTCTCGCTCGTCTACTGGGCGGTCAACATCGGCAGTGCCGCGGCCGGCATCCTCGGCGGTTTCCTGGCCGAGCGGGGCTACTGGCTGCTCTTCCTCATCGACGCGAGCAGCGCTCTCCTCTTCGCGGTCATCGCCGCGAGCCTGCTGCCCGCCGGCAAGCGGGTCGCTCCCCCCGCCACGGCCCAGGGGGGCGGCGGCTACGGGATCGTCCTCCGCGACCCGCTGATGCGTGCGCTGCTGCCCCTGTTCGGCGTCACGCTCGCCATCTACTCCCTGACCGAGGCCGCCCTTCCTCTCGCGATCCGCGACGACGGCCTCTCCCCCAAGGTCTTCGGTGCGATGGCCACGCTCAACGCGGTCCTGGTCGTCATCCTGCAGCCCATCGCCACCACGGTCCTCGCCAAGGCGCGCCCGCTCGTCGTCTACGCCTTCTCCGCGGGACTCATCGCCCTGGGCGTCGCGTTCACCGGCCTGGCGGACAGCGCGTGGACCTACGGCGCCACCGTCGCCGTGTGGTCGCTCGGCGAGGCGGCCATCGGCGGTATCCACTCGGCGACGGTCCAGAACATCGCCCCGGAACACGCACGGGGCCGCTACCAGGGCGCCTTCCAGTGGATGTGGGGCTCCTCGCGCTTCGTCGCCCTCACCGCCGGGACCGCCCTCTACGCCCACGCCGGCCCCTCGGCCCTCTGGTGGACCTGCGCGGTCGCCGGCCTCATCGCCCCGCTCGGTGTCCTCGCCCTGGGCCCGGCCGTCGAGAGGCGGACCGCCGCGGCGCAGAAGGAGGAGGAGAAGGCCGCGGCGATGGGGGCCGAGTGACGCACGGCACCGGTACGGCGGGGGACCCCGTGCCGACGCGGACACCGCGGACCGGTCTCCACGCTCCCTCGCGCCGAAGGCCCTGAGGCAGGACACTGGTTGCTCTCGACAGCCGGCCGGGTCGAGGTCGCCGGAATCTGGGGGGACGCATGCGGGACAGCCATCGGGCGGAAGCCGAAAGGCTGTTGGTACGCGCCGTGGAGGAAGAGGCGCGGCGGACGGGCGGCCGGACGGACTCCGGCGCACTGCTGGCGCGCGGGCGGGGCGCACTCGACACCATGGCGGCGCTCGCGGCCGACGAGTACGCCGCCTACACCCGGTCGCTGGACGCCGCGGGGGCCGGCCAGCAGCCGCTGTCGGCGCACTTCAGCAGAGCGGCGCTCGGAACACCGCTGCTGGTGACGGGAGTTGCCGCAGCGGCCGCCTTCGGCGCGGACCTGGTGCTCGGCACGGCGACGGGACTCGCACTGGGTGCGGGCGCGGTCGTCGCCGTCGCGGGGACGACGGCGACGGTGGCCCGGGTGACGGCCTCGCACTGGCCCGCGGCGCACCGCAGGGCCGGCGAACGGAACCAGCCCGGCGGCCCCGAACAGCTGCGGCTGGCGTGGCTGACGGCCCTGGAGGTACGGGGCATCCGCCCGTTCCTCGACCAGCAGCGCATGCTGACCGCTTCCACCCGCACGCCGAAGAAGGCGGGAGCCTCGGTGGTCGCGCAACTGCGCGGCGGCGACCGCAGCGCAGCCGCACGCACCCGCACGCTCCTCGAACAGTCCTTCGGCCATCTGCCGTCCGTGGAAGGCCCGTTCGCGGGGCGTCGCGCCGAACTGGCCCAGATCGCCCAGTGGGTGCACGCGGCGCGTGCGGCGACCGAGACCCGGCCGACCGTCGTCGTCCTGCACGGCGCCCCGGGCTCCGGGCGCACCACACTCGCCGTACGGGCCGCGCACTCCCTCAAGGACCAGTTCCGCGGGGCGTGCGTGGTCGACCTGCGCGGCGATGTCGCCGGGGAGACCCCCCTGCCGACCAGGGACGCGCTGCTGCACCTGCTCAACCGGCTGGGCGCACCGCGTGAACAACTGCTCTTCCGGGAGCGGACCTCCGCCGAACAGCAGGTCCGGCGGCTGGGCGAGCTCTACCACCAGCACCTGACGGGTACGCCGGTCACGGTCGTCCTGGACGACGCCACCGACGCGGCCCAGGTCCGCACGCTCCTGCCCGAACGCTCCGACAGCCTTGTCCTGGTCACGTCCCGCGAGCCGCTCGACCTGCCCGGGGACATCCCGGCCCGCGTCCACCACCTGTCCGTGGGCGGACTGGACGCCGCGGGCGCCGAGGAGCTGCTGCGGGACTCCGCCGAGGACGAGGAGGCGGGTCCCTACGACTACCCCTCGACCGACTCCGTCGCCGGACTGTGCGGCGGGCTGCCGCTCGCCCTGCGCATCGCGGGCTCCGCACTCGGCGCGCGCACCAGGGCGGAGCTCGCGGTCGCCCTCGGGGCGTACGGCCCGGTCTCCCCCGTCGAGCGCGCGCTGTGGCTGCGCTACACCGACCAGTCCGAGACGGCCCGCCGGCTGCTGCGACGGCTCGCTCTGGCCGGACGCGCCAGCCTGGGGGCGGCCGCCGCGGCGTCGCTGCTCTCCTCCGACGAGCAGGAGGCCGGCCGCCTCCTCGGATCGCTGGCCCGGGCCGGCCTCCTGGCCCATGTGCGGGGGTCGCGCTACCGGCTGCACGACCTGGTGCGGGAATTCGCCCTGGCACGGCTGCTGGACGAGGAACCGGCCGCGGACCGTACGGCCGCGCAGGAGCGCCTCATCCAGAACTACGCGGAGCTCGCCGACGCGGTGATCCGCATGGTCGACGGCAAGATGTCCACGCGCGCCGGACAGTTCGGCTCGCACGGCTTCAGCTCGCTGGACGCGGCCCTGCGCTGGCTGGACGACGAGTCGAGCTTCATCACCTCGGCCCTGCGGCACACGGAGGGCATCGACCAGGGTGCGGTGCTCCATCTGCTGGGCGCCCTGTGCGACTACTGCCTGCTGCGCGGCGACCTCTACCGGCTCGGTGAGATCAGCGAGCTGACCCAGGCGGTCGACCAGGGGCTCCTGGAGCGGTCGGTCCAGTGGCGTACGGGCATCGCGGCCCGGCAGCTCGGTGAGCTCGACAAGGCCCGTACGACGCTGTCCTCCGTCGTCGGCCTCTACCGGGAGGCACAGAACGACGCGGGCGCCGCCCTGGCTCTCTGCTCCCTCGGCATCACACTGCACCACCAGGGCAATCTGAGCGAGGCCTCGGCACGGCTGCGGGAGGCCCTCGGCCTCCAGGCCTCGCCGGACCAGGCCGAGGACCGTGCGTGGTCCCTGCACGCCCTCGCCGCCGTCGAGCGCGACCGGGCCAATCTGGCGGAGGCCCTGACCCTGCTGGACACCGCGCTCGCCCTGCACCGCGAGGGCGAGTCACTGCACGGCGAGGCCTGGACGCACTTCCAGCTCGGACAGGTCTGCCTCCGGATGGGTGAGGTGGCCCGGGCGGAGGAGGAGCTGTCCACGGCGCTGGACCTCTACGGCCGCACCCGGGACGAACGCGGGGAGGCCTGGGCCCTGACCCAGCTGGCCCGCGCCCGTCTGATGGACGGAGACGTCAGCGGCACGGCACCGGCGGTGGAGCAGCTGCGCGAGGCCCTCGCCCGGCACCGGGGCAACGAGGACGCCCGGGGCGAGGCCTGGACCCGGTACTACCTGGGGCAGGCGCTGGAGGAGGACGGCGACACCGACCAGGCCGTACGGGAGCTGGAGCGGGCCCGCACGATGTTCTCGCGGATGCGCGACGTGTACGGGCTGGCGTGCGCCCGCCACCACTCGGGGCGCGTCACGCGTGACCAGCGGGCCGCGCAGACGGGCAACCTGCGCAACTCGGGCTTCGCCCGGCAGCTCCTGGTGGACGCCCGGGCGGACTTCCGGCGGATCGGGGTGGCCCACGGCGAGGCCTGGACCTGCCTGGAGCTGGCGCTGGTCGACGGCGGCAACGACCGGGCGGCCCAGGCGCTGGAGCTGTGCGGCGAGGCGATCACCCTGTTCGCGTCGTACGGCGACGTCCGGGGCGGGGACTGGGCGGCGTTCCTGCGGTGCACCCTGCTGCCGTACGCCTCTCCGGGCGGCAGCGAGGTGGGCACGGCGGTGGCCCAGCAGGAGCTCGCGGACCTGCTGGACGCCGCCCACCCGCTGCGCGACGCGAAGCTGGAGGACTGCGCCGAGGTCTTCCGGGTCGTCCTGAACCGCGGGGTCGACCTGGACGAGGGCTGGCAGGCCTGGCGCCTCGGCCTGACGCCGTCCCGGCACGCCCGCGAGGTGATGGGGGTGCCGGTCGGCGTACGTCCCTGAGCGCGGAGGCCGGGGCCGGGCGGGCCCACGGCCGTCACGGCCGTCGCCCGGCCCCGGCCCCGGCCCGAAGCGTCAGCCCCGGCGCGTCAGCCCCGGCCGGAGGCTGCCGACTTCTTCGTGCCGGACGCGGCGGCCTCGGCCTTCCCGTCGGCGCCGACGGGCTCCGCCGCCGGGTCGGGGGCCTCCTCGAAGTCGACCTTGCCCATGTGGCGGTTCATCGACTTCATCAGGAACCACACTCCGACGGCGAGCGCCGCGAAGACGAGGAAGCCGAGAACGCCGGGGGTCACCTTGTTCTTGTCGAGCTCGTCGGCGGCGAGCGGAACGAGCTGCGTCAGTGCCTGGGTCGCGTACATATCAGGCATTGTCGCGGATGCCCGCGAAGAGGTCGCTCTCGGGGAGGGAGGTATCGACGAGGGACTTGGCCAGCTCGTACTCCTCGGTCGGCCAGATCTCCCGCTGGACGTCCATCGGGACCCGGAACCAGCCGCCGTCCGGATCGATCTGCGTGGCGTGCGCGATCAGCGCCTTGTCGCGGATCTCGAAGAAGTCGTCGCACGGGATGTGCGTGGTCAGCGTGCGTTCGGCGCGCTCGAACTCCTTCCAGCGCTCCAGCCAGTCGCCGTACGGGGACTCCAGCCCCCGGGCGAGGAGCCCCTCGTGCAGGGCGACCGTGCGCGGCTTGTTGAAGCCCTGGTTGTAGTAGAGCTTCTGCGGCTGGAAGGCCGGCCCGAACTCCGCCTCGGGGAACCTCTCGGTGTCCGCGGCGGCCTCGAACGCGATCATGGAGATCGTGTGGGTCTTGATGTGGTCGGGGTGCGGGTACCCGCCGTTCTCGTCGTAGGTGGTGATCACCTGCGGCCGGAACGCCCGGATCTTGGCGACCAGACGCCCCGCGGCGGTCTCGTCGTCCTCCAGCGCGAAGCAGCCCTCGGGCAGCGGCGGCAGCGGGTCGCCCTCGGGCAGACCCGAGTCGACGAAGCCCAGCCACTCCTGCTTGACGCCGAGGATCTCCCTGGCCTCGTCCATCTCCTTCTTGCGCACCTCGTGGATGTTCGCCTCGATGTACGCGTCCCCCTGGAGCTTCGGGTTCAGGATGGAGCCCCGCTCGCCCCCTGTGCAGGTGACGACCAGCACGTCCACCCCCTCGGACACGTACTTGGCCATGGTGGCCGCGCCCTTGCTCGACTCGTCGTCGGGGTGGGCGTGTACGGCCATCAGTCTCAGCTGCTCGGTCAAGACTCGGTCCTCAGTCATCGGTCGCAATGGTCGGCTTCTATAGTGACTGAACCGGGGGGTGGAAAATTCCTCGATCCCCGGCACAGGAGGAACGATCATGGCAGCGGTGCGCGAGGCCTTGCCCGAGGGGCGCTACGGCCGTTCGCGGGACGAACGCGCGGACCGCAAGCTGAAGATCGTCGGCTCCGTGCTGGGTGTCGCCTTCCTGGCCGTGATCGGCTGGTTCGGCTACGACTACGTGGCCGGCCAGGACGTCAGCGCCGAGCTGATCAAGTCGAAGATCGTCTCGGACGGCCGGGCCGAGGCCCACCTCGAGGTCCGCAAGGACCGGGACGTCGACGGGCACTGCACGCTCCGCGCGCTCAGCGAGGACGGCGCCGAGGTCGGCCGGGCGGACTTCCGGTTCGACGAGCGCTCCGAGCGGATCGACGAGGTCGTCTCCCTGCGCACCACCTCCAGGGCGACGGCGGTGGAGCTGAAGGGGTGCTCCGCAGGCTGACCGCACCCCGGGGCGCGCGCCGCCCCTGATGCCCGCGCTCCCGCGCCGACCTGCGCGAACGCGCGTGTGACGTTTTACCTTCTCCCCCTTTTCGCGCGGAATTGTTAGGCTCGTTGTTTCGCCCACCCGTGGCAGCGCATGCTTGGGGTAGGGCGTTGCTTTGTATTCCCAGCACCGACGAGGAGCACCCTGTGACCCAGACCAGCGATAACGTCACCTGGCTCACGCCGGAGGCGTACAACCAGCTGAAGGCGGAGCTGGAGTACCTGTCTGGTCCCGCGCGCACGGAGATCTCCGTCAAGATCGCGGCGGCCCGCGAGGAGGGTGACCTCCGCGAGAACGGCGGGTACCACGCGGCCAAGGAGGAGCAGGGCAAGATGGAGCTCCGGGTCCGTCAGCTGACCCAGCTCCTCGAGCACGCGAAGGTCGGCGAGGCCCCCGCCGACGACGGCGTGGTCGAGCCCGGCATGGTCGTGACCATCGCCTTCGACGGCGACCCGGACGACACGGTGACCTTCCTGCTCGCCTCCCGCGAGTACGCGAGCACCGACATCGAGACCTACTCCCCGCAGTCCCCGCTCGGCACGGGCGTCAACGGCAAGCGGGTGGGCGACGACGCGGAGTACGAGCTCCCGAACGGCAAGAAGGCCACGGTGAAGATCGTCTCGGCGAAGCCCTACCAGGGCTGACCCCCACACACGTACGGAGCCCCGGCCGCGAGTGCGGCCGGGGCTCCGTCGTGCCCGGCGCCGGCGGGCCATGGCCTTTCGTCCGGATCGGGCCGGCCCGCGGGCTCAGCGGGTCAGCAGGTCCCGGATCGCCGCCGCGATCTCGTCGGGAGCCTCCTCGGCCATGAAGTGCCCCGCCCGCGTCAGCCGGTGGTCCAGGTCCGGCGCCCACGCCCTCCACACGCCGGCGGCGTCGTAGCCCAGCTGCGCGCCCCAGTCCTGCTGGAGGACCGTCACGGGCATGGCCAGCTGCGACCCGGCGTCCAGGTCCGCCTGGTCGTGGGTGACGTCGATGCCCGCCGAGGCCCGGTAGTCGGCGACGATCGACGTCACCGCCGCGCCGCTCGCCCGCAGGTACTCGGCACGCACCTCCTCCGGCAGGGCGGCCGGTTCGGCGGCCCAGGCGTCGAGGAACGAACCGAAGAACGCGTCCGCGCTGTTGGCGATCATCGTCTCCGGCAGTCCGGGCGGCTGCGCCATGAGGAAGAGGTGGTAGCCCACCGCCGCCGGGGCGCCGTGCAGGACGTTCCACATGTCGAGCGTCGGCACGACGTCGAGGATGCCCAGGTGCGTGACCGTCTCGGGGTGGTCCAGCCCCGCCCGGAAGGCGACCAGCGCGCCCCGGTCGTGGCCGACGAGAGCGAAGCGCTCGTGGCCGAGCGCCGCCGCCAGGGCGACGACGTCGGCGGCCATGGTGCGCTTGGCGTAGACGTCGGGGCCGGTGGCCTCCGGCTTGTCGCTGGCGCCGTAGCCCCGCAGGTCGGGACAGATCACCGTGTGCTCTTCGGCGAGCCGCTCGGCGACGTGCCGCCACATCAGGCGGGTCTGGGGAAAGCCGTGCAGCAGCACGACCGGGGTGCCGCTGCCGCCGACAGCGGCAGCCAGCTCCACCCCGTCCGCACCGGGGAGGCGGATGTCGTCGAAGCCGGGAAGGGTGGGCGTCATGAGGGACCGTCCTGTCGGGTCGGGGACTGACCGGACCAGCGTGGGCGACGGCGATCAGCAGCCGATCAGTACGGTTGGGCGCGGCCGCCCCCGGCACGGAGGATGGATGCATGCGAATCGACGCGCTCGGTGCCGTGCGGGCCTTCCACGACGACGGGAGCCCGGTCCGCCTGGGCGGGCCCCGCCATCGTGAGGTGCTCGCCCGGCTCGTGGCCGCCGAGGGACGGATGGTCACCACCGACACCCTGGTCGACGACCTGTGGTCCGACCCGCCGGCCCGCGCCGTGGGCGCTCTGCGTACGTTCGTCGCCGCGCTGCGCCGCGCCGTCGAACCCGACCGGCCGCCCCGCGATCCCCCGCGCGTACTCGTCACCGAGGGCCCCGGCTACGCGCTGCGCCTGCCGCGCGAGGACGTGGACGTCCACCGGTTCGAGGACACCCTGGCCCGCGCCCGGCACAGCCCCGACGCGGTGACCGCGCTCGGCGCTGCACTCGCCGCCTGGCGTGGTCCCGCCTACGCCGATGTGACCGGCTCCGTCTGGGCTCAGCGCGAACGGACCCGGCTGGAGGAGCTGAGGCTGGAGGGGGTGGAGCTGCGTGCTCGCATCCTCCTCGACTCCGGGGAGGGGGCCGCTCTCGTCGCCGGTCTGGGCGCCCATGCCGCCGAGCATCCGTGGCGCGAGCCGGCCTGGGGGCTGCTCGCCCGGGCGCTCCACCGGGCGGGCCGCCAGGCCGACGCGCTCGCCACCCTCCGTCGCGCCCGCGCCGTGCTCGCCGGTCAGCTGGGGCTGGACCCCGGCGCCGGCCTCCGGCAGCTGGAGGCGGACATCCTCAACGGATACGAGCCCCTGGAAGCCGCGCCTGCCCCGTGGACCGGCCACGGGGTCCGGCTCGGTCCGCGCACCACCGTGGATCTGGCCCGCACCCTCGCGCTGGCGGGCGGCGAAGCCCTCGTCCACTCGCGACGCGACCGTCTCGCCGCCGTCCGGGCCGCGGAACGCACCGGGGACCTCACCCTGACCGCCCGGATCATCGGCGCCTACGACGTGCCCGCCATCTGGAGCCGGGCCGACGACCCCGAGCAGTCCCGCGCCGTCGTCGCGGCCGCCGAGCGCACCCTCGCCGCGCTCGGCCCCGACGGCCCCGCCGACCTGGCCGCCCGCCTCCTGGCCACGGTCGCCGTCGAGAGCCGCACCGCCGATCTGTCCCCGAGCGGACTGGAGCGCGCCCGGCAGGCGGCACGGCGGGCCGAGACGCTGGCACGGGAGCAGGCCGATCCCGCCCTGCTGGCGTTCGCCCTCAACGGAGTGTTCCTGCAGTCCTTCAGCCGCCCCGGGCTCGCCCCCGTACGGGACAGGACCGGCGCCGAGATCCTCGGCCTGGCCACCCGCCACGGGCTGCCGGACTTCGCCGTGCTCGGCCGGCTCATCCGCCTGCAGTCCGCCTCGGCCCTCGGCGACCTCGACGCCGCGGCCTCGCACGCCGACGCGGCCGAACAGCTCGCCGCCACGACCGAGGCGCCCCTCGTCACCGTCCTCACCAGGTGGTTCCGCGCCCGGGTCACGGCCGCCCGCAGTGCCGAACCCGGCGGACCGACCGCCGCCGAGGCCGCGGCGCACTACCGCGCCGCGGAGGACGCCCTCCGGACAGCCGGTATGCCGGGGCTGCACCGCGGTCTGTTCCCGCTCGCCCTCCTGGGGCTGCGCCTGCTGCACGACCGGCCCGCGCCCACCGGCCCGAACCTCGACTGGGGCCCGTACACGCCCTGGGGGCGCCCTCTCGTACTGCTCGCCCAGG
Organism: Streptomyces sp. NPDC102402; assembly: GCF_044765765.1. Classification (NCBI taxonomy): domain Bacteria; kingdom Bacillati; phylum Actinomycetota; class Actinomycetes; order Kitasatosporales; family Streptomycetaceae; genus Streptomyces; species Streptomyces sp. NPDC102402. The sequence continues at coordinate 635,899 of NZ_JBIWKR010000002.1, read as the reverse complement.
ACCGGGCCGAGGAGGCCCGTGCGGCCCTCGCCACGGTGCCCGACCCCCCGCGTGACCACATGCAGGAGGCGCTGTGGTGTCTGACCGCCCACGCCGCCGCGCGCCTCGGCGAGCGCGGGCCCGCCGCACGCGCGGCGGCCGCCCTGCGCGACGCCCGCACGGAACACGCCGGCGCCGCGAGCGGGATGCTGACCCTGGGCCCGGTGGCGCGCTATCTGGCGGAGGCGGAGGCCTGCGCCGGACAGCGCGCGGCCGTCAGGCGGCCGCCTGACGGTACTTGCGGACCGCCAGGGTGCGGAAGACCAGGACGATCAGGATGGACCAGATGATCGACGCCCAGATCGGGTGCTCCATCGGCCACGCACCGGTGACCGACTTCGGCACGCCCGGCATCGTGTTCCCGAAGAGTTCACGCGCACCGGCCACGGTGGCGCTGAAAGGGTTCCATTCGGCGACGTGCTGGAGGAACGTCGGCATGCCGGTGACCGGCACGAAGGCGTTCGAGATGAACGTCAGGGGGAACAGCCAGATCAGCCCGCCGGAGGTGGCCGCCTCCGGGGTCCGCACGGACAGGCCGATCAGGGCTCCGATCCAGGAGAACGCGTAGCCGAGCAGGAGCAGGAGCAGGAAGCCGCAGAGCACCTTGCCCATGTTCTCGTGGGTACGCCAGCCGACGATGAGGGCGACCCCCGCGAGCACCACGAGGGTGAAAGTGGTCTGGACGAGGTCGGCGAGTGTCCGCCCGGTGAGGACGGCACCCCGCGCCATGGGCAGCGACCTGAAACGGTCGATCAGTCCCTTGTGCATGTCGTCCGCGATACCCGCGCCGGCACCCGCGGTGGCGAAGGTGACGGTCTGCGCGAAGATCCCGGCCATCAGGAACTCCTTGTACAGCTGCGGGTCCGTCGAGCCGCCGATACTGATCGAGCCGCCGAAGACGTACGTGAACAGCACCACGAACATGACCGGCTGGATGACCCCGAAGAGCAGCATCTCCGGAATCCGGCTCATCCGGATCAGGTTGCGGCGGGTGATCACCAGGGAGTCGGCCACCGAGCGGCTGAGCGCCCCGCGCGACTTGAGCGGTGCCGGGTTCTTCGCGTCCATGACGGCGCTCACTGCCCGTCCTCCTTCAGGCCCTCTGCGGCCTCGGTCGAAGTGTTCTCGCCGTTCTGCTCCAGCTGGGCCGCGTGGCCGGTGAGCGAGATGAAGACGTCGTCGAGGGTGGGGCGGCGCAGGCCGATGTCGTCGATCTCCACGCCGTGGGTGTCGAGGTCGCGGATGACCTCCGCGAGCAGCTTGGCCCCGCCGGTGACCGGGACGGTCAGCTTGCGGGTGTGCTCGGCGACGGAGATCTCGCCCTTGCCGTACGTGGCGAGCACCGAGCGGGCGGGCGCGATCTGGTCGGGCTGGTGCACGACGACCTCGACACGCTCACCGCCGGTGCGTGCCTTGAGCTGGTCGGAGGTGCCGCGCGCGATGACCTTGCCGTGGTCGATGACGCAGATGTCATGGGCGAGGTGGTCGGCCTCCTCCAGGTACTGCGTGGTCAGCAGCAGCGTCGTCCCGCCCGCGACGAGTTCCTCGATGACCTCCCACAGCTGCTGCCGGTTCCGCGGGTCGAGCCCGGTGGTGGGTTCGTCCATGAACATCACCGGCGGCGAGACGACGAGCGCCGCCGCCAGGTCGAGGCGCCGGCGCATGCCTCCGGAGTACGTCTTCGCGGTGCGGTCGGCCGCGTCGGCGAGGTTGAACCTGTCCAGGAGCTCCCCGGCCCGCTTCTTCGCGTCGCGCGAGCTCATCTGGTAGAGCTGCCCGACCATCTGGAGGTTCTCGCGGCCCGTGAGGTATTCGTCGACGGCCGCGAACTGGCCGGAGAGGCCGATCGAACGGCGGACCGCGTCGGGATCCCTCAGGACGTCGATGCCCGCCACGACAGCCTTGCCGCTGTCCGGCTGGAGCAGGGTGGTCAGGACACGTACGGCGGTGGTCTTACCCGCGCCGTTGGGTCCCAGCAGGCCGAGGACCGTGCCTTCGGGTACGTCGAGGTCGACGCCGTCCAGTGCTCGTACATCGCCGAAGGTCTTCACCAGACCTTCGGCGTAAATGGCGCCTGGCATACGTGATTCCCCCAGTTGCTCTCGCGTGGATTACCTGAGCGGATCGTAGGGTTCCCGGCTCCTCGGAGCCGGGAGCACCGGAGTGTTCGGCGATGCACGGTAACGCGATACATCGCGACCCACAACAGGTTTGTGAGGGGACCCCGCCGCTCAGGTCCTTACCAGGTACCCTGCGGCCCGCAGGTCGGAAGCCACCTCGTCGCAGTGCTCGGGTCCCTTGGTCTCCAGGTGGAGTTCCACCTCCGCCTCGGTGAGTCCGAGCCGGGGATCGGTCCGTACGTGCTGGATGTCGAGCACGTTGGCGTCGGCGACGGTCAGGGTGGCGAGCAGCGCGGCCAGCGCCCCCGGACGGTCGGTGAGCCGGAGCCGCAGGCTCAGGTAGCGGCCCGCCGCGACCATGCCGTGCGTCAGGACGCGCTGCATCAGCAGGGGGTCCACATTGCCGCCCGACAGCACGGCGACGACGGGGCCGCGGAACGCCTCCGGATCGCTGAGGAGCGCGGCGACGGGGCTCGCCCCGGCCGGTTCGACGACCATCTTCGCCCGTTCCAGGCACAGCAGCAGCGCACTGGACAGCTCGTCCTCGGTGACCGTGCGGACCTCGTCGACCAACTCCTGGACCAGTGGGAACGTGAGGTCTCCGGGGCGTCCGACCTTGATCCCGTCGGCCATGGTCTGCACCGCGTCGAGCGCCACCGGGCGGCCGGCGGACAGCGAGGGCGGGAAGGCGGCCGCGCCCGCCGCCTGGACACCGACGATCCGGACGTCGGGGCGCAGCGCCTTCACGGCGACCGCGATCCCGGCGGCGAGGCCGCCCCCGCCGATGCCGACGACGATGGTGCGGACCTCCGGGCACTGTTCGAGGATCTCCAGGCCCACGGTCCCCTGGCCCGCGATGATGTCCGGGTGGTCGAAGGGGTGGATGAAGACGGCCCCGGTCTCCTCGGCGTACTCCTGGGCGGCGGCGAGCGTCTCGTCGACGACGTGCCCGTGCAGCCGCACCTCCGCCCCGTAGTCGCGGGTCGCCGCGACCTTCGGCAGGGGTGCGCCGACGGGCATGAAGACCGTCGAACGTACGCCGAGCAGCGAGGAGGCGAGTGCTACACCCTGCGCATGGTTTCCGGCGCTCGCGGCCACCACGCCGGACGCCCGCTCGACGGGCGTGAGGCCGGCGATCCGCACGTAGGCGCCGCGCAGTTTGAAGGAGCCGGTGCGCTGGAGGTTCTCGCACTTGAGGTGGACCGGTGCGCCGACGAGGGAGCTGAGATGGCGGCTGCCCTCCATCCCGGTCGTCCGAGCGACCCCGGACAGCATCTTCTGCGCTCCTCGGACGTCGTCGAGGATGAGCGGAGGAAAGGGGCCTGACGTACTGAAGGTCATGACAGCAAGTCTTGCAGCTCGGAGCGGTCGGGGCCGTCGCATCTCATGGCGGCCTGCGGTGGTGTCCACAGGTTTGTGCAGCGCTGGTACACGTTGCCCCGGGGCCGCGTACTCTGTCCCCCACCCATCCGACACCGCACGAAGAGAGCCCCCGGCCATGCCCCCTCAGGACATGACGACTGCTGCGTCTCCTTCCGGAGGCGCTGCCCCCGGACATCCGGGAACGGACCACCTTCTCGACGCTCTCCAGCACCAGGTGGCCGTCTTCGCCCGCCGTGCCGAGCAGACACGCCTCGGCGGTGTCGGCCAGGTCCGCAACTCGATGGACCGGGCGGCCTACCTGCTGCTCAACCGGCTCGACGTGGAAGGCCCCATGGGCGTCAAGGCGCTGGCCGCGGGCATGGGGATCGACTCCTCGACCGTGACCCGGCAGGTCGCGCCGCTCGTGGACACCGGTCTGGTGAAGCGCACCTCGCACCCGGAGGACGGGCGCGCCGTCGTGCTGCAGCTGTCACCGCGCGGCCAGGCCCGTCTGGAGGAGGTCCGTGCCTCGCGGCGTGAGCTGATGTCCCAGGTGACCGACGGCTGGAGCGAGGAGGAGCGTGACACCTTCTGCGCCCTGCTGACCAGGTTCAACGGCTCGCTGGCGGCCCGGCAGGCGGCGAACCAGCCCGCACAGGAGAGCTGACGGGCGCTCCCGGCCTGTGGGCGCTCCGTTTCGGATCTACGCTTGAAGTGCGTGCACTCGTCCATCGAGGAGGCCGCCATGACACGGAAAGTCGCCGACTGCCGCAAGTACCCGAGTGTGTCGAACTGTTCCCTCACCATTTCCGGTGAGGAGGACGAAGTCGTCCGGGCCGCCGTGGAGCACGCGGTCTCGGTCCATGAGCACCAGGACAGCCCCGAGATGCGTGAGCAGATCCGGGGTTCCCTGGAGGACGAGAAGGCAGCGGTCTGAGACCGCACGGTCCGCCCGGCGGGGATCTCCCGGCCGGGCGGACGCGCCGGCCGTCAGCCGAGCGCCTGCGTCAGGTCGGCCAGCAGGTCGTCGGCGTTCTCGATGCCGACGGACAGCCGGACGAGGTCGGCCGGCACCTCCAGCGGGGAACCCGCCGCCGAGGCGTGCGTCATGCGGCCGGGGTGCTCAAGGAGCGATTCGACACCGCCGAGCGACTCACCGAGTGTGAAGAGCTTCGCGCGGTTGCAGACCTCGACCGCCGCCTCCTCGCCGCCGGTGACGCGGAACGACACCATCCCGCCGAACGCCTTCATCTGCTTGGCGGCGATCTCGTGGCCCGGGTGGTCCGGAAGCCCCGGGTAGAGGACCTGGGTGACCTTGGGGTGCCGGGTCAGGAGGTCGGCGACCTTGGTGGCGTTCTCGTCGTGGCGGTCCATGCGGACCGCGAGGGTCTTGATGCCGCGCAGCACCAGCCACGCGTCGAACGGCCCGGCCACCGCGCCCATCGCGTTCTGGTGGTACGCCAGTTCCTCGGCCAGCTCCGGGTCGCTGACGACGAGCGCGCCGCCGACGACGTCCGAGTGGCCGCCCATGTACTTGGTGGTGGAGTGCACCACGACGTCGGCGCCGAGCGAGAGCGGCTGCTGGAGGTAGGGGCTGGCGAAGGTGTTGTCGACGACCAGCCGCGCGCCCGCCTGCCGGGCCACTCCCGCGACGGCGGCGATGTCGGTGATGCCGAGCAGCGGGTTCGACGGTGTCTCCACCCAGATCGCCTTGGTGCGCGGGGTGAGCGCCGCGCGGACGGCGCTCACGTCCGAGGTGTCGGCGACCGAGAACTCCACGCCCCAGCGCGAGGCGACCTTCGCGAACAGCCGGAACGTGCCGCCGTAGGCGTCGTTCGGGATGACCACGTGGTCGCCGGGCGTCAGCAGCGTGCGCAGGAGGCAGTCCTCCGCGGCGAGGCCCGACGCGAAGGCGAGCCCGCGGCGGCCGCCCTCCAGCGCCGCGAGGTTCTCCTCGAGCGCGGTGCGGGTGGGGTTGGCGCTGCGGCTGTACTCGTAGCCGCCGCGCAGTCCGCCGACGCCGTCCTGCTTGTACGTGGACACCTGGTAGATCGGCGGGACCACGGCGCCGGTGAGGGGATCCGCCGTGTTGCCGGCGTGGATCGCGAGGGTCTCGAAGCTGTGCTGGTCGCTCATGGGGCCCGAGCGTAGTTCGTCGGGAGCGGAGTCACAGGCCACTCGCCGCCCCGTTACCCGTCCGGGGACAATGGACCGCATGGAGATTCTGTGGTTCCTGCTCGCCCTGTGCATGCTCGTCGCCGTCGTCGGCCCGCTCATGCTGCGGCGCCGTGGCGGTATCCGCCAGGTCGCCCCCGGTTCGCCCGACGCCGCCGACCCCGACACCTACGGCTTCGCGCGCCAGGAGGAGCTGGACGTGCGGATGCCCGGTCCCGACCAGGATCTCCTCGACGTCCTGGACGTCGTGCAGGCCAGCGGTGGCTGGAAGGCCGCCTCGCAGCTGCTCGCGGGGACGCCCAAGGAGAGCGAGATCCGCTGGCAGCGGGTGCAGGCCTTCGCCGGTGCCGCGTCGCTGGAGCTGGCCCGGCAGCCCGGTGCGGGCGGGGCGTGGCTGCGGGCGTGGCGGGCGGAGGCCCCGAAGGACGCGGGCGGTGCCGCGGTGCACGCGGAGTTCCTGGTGCAGCAGGCGTGGCGTACGGGCACCGTGGGCACGGACGACTTCCGCATCATCCTGGAGGAGGCGCGCACGGTCTGCGGCGAGGCGGCCCTGCTGGCTCCGGGCGACCCCGTCCCGTACCTCGTGGAGCTTGCGGTCGCCCGTGGACTGGGCTACTCCCACGAGCAGTTCGACCAGCTCTGGGCGAAGATCATCGACCGTGCCCCCGCGCACATGGGCGCGCACATCGCGGCACTGCACTTCTGGTGCGAGAAGTGGCACGGCTCCCGGGAGGAGGCCGACCGCTTCGCGACGACGGCCGCCGCCCGCGCCCCGCAGGGCTCGCTGCTCGCCGCGCTCCCACTGTTCGCGGTGTACGAACACCTGCCCGAGGTCAATCTGGTGCAGGGCTTCTACCGGGGTGTCGTCGTGACGAAGGCGGTCGAGGGCGCGATGTTCGCGGTGCACGCGGCCCGCGCGGACGACCCGATGCTCGCGCACGTCCGGCACCTGCTGGTCCTCTTCCTCGTCCGGATGGAGCGCTGGTCGGAGGCGATGCACCAGTTCGTCCACGTCGACGGCCACGTGGGCGCGCTGCCCTGGACCCAGAACAGCGACCCGGCCGCCGAGTACACGGTGTACCGGGCGCTCGCCGTCGCCGGGTACGAGGCGAACGGCGGCAGCCCGGCGACGCTGCTCCACTAGCGCGGCACCCGGGCGGAAGCACGTTGCCGCACAGCCGTTCGGTAGGTCATACTCCGGTTCCCCCCACATGCTTCGACCTGCCCGTATTCACGCGTCGCCTCGCCCAGCACTCCGGGCGGGGCGACGTCGCCTTCCCGTGGGGGGAACCGCCCGATGGGCCCATCACTGCGTGCTGTGCGCGCACTCGTCCTGCTCGCAGGCTTCTATCTGCTCAGCCTGGTCATGCTCGCCGTCCTGGCCGCCGCCGACTGGGCCGCCGCCGTGTGGACGCCGGGCAGCGTGGCGGTGAAGATCTTCCTGGTCAGCGCCGTCCTCGCGATTCCGATCGTCCGGGGGATGTTCATGCTCCGCACGCCCAGGGGCGAGAGCATGCCGGGTGTGCGGGTCGACGACACCCAGGAGCCCGGACTCTGGCGCTCCGTACGCGACATCGCCCAGCAGGTCGGGACCCGCGCGCCCGACGAGATCCTGCTGACCGGCGATGTGAACGCCGCGGTGAGCGAGGACGCGCGCTTCCTCGGACTGGCCGGCGGCACCCGGCGCCTCTACGTGGGGCTGCCGCTGATGACCGGCCTGTCCGAGTCCCAGCTCCGTGCCGTGCTGGCCCACGAGATGGGCCACTACAGCAACGCCGACACCCGGCTTTCGGCGATCACCGTGCGCGGCCGTGTCCAGGTGATGCGCACGATCGCCCACTTCCAGGAGCGGGCCGGCCGCAAGGTGGACAAGGAGCGGGCCCGGCAGGAGGCGAAGTCCGCCAAGGCCGTCGCCAAGGGGAAGAAGGCCAAGGAGGTCGACACCACCGGCGCGGGCATCTCCTACCGCCTCATGGCGAAGGCCTACACGGCGTACGCGAAGTTCTACATGCGCGCCACCCTGTCCGGATCGCGCCGCGCGGAGCTCGCCGCCGACGTCGCGGCGGCACGTATCGCGGGCCGCGACGCGACCGCGTCGGCCCTGCGCGAGATACCGGTCCTGGACTCCGCCCACGGCTTCTACATGGACGCGTACGCCACGCTCGGCGTCGGTGCCGGGCTGCTTCCCCCGCCCGGTGAGGTCTTCGGCGGCGTGCGGCATCTGCTGGCCGCGCGCCAGGAGGAGCTGGACGGGATGCGCGCCTCCCTGCCCGAGGAGCCCTCCTCGCCGTACGACTCGCACCCGGCGATCGCCGAGCGCGTCGCCCGGATCGAGGCCCTCCCGGACGACGGGCGCGCCTCGGAGCCCGTACGGCCCTCGCTGTCGCTGCTGGCCGACCCCGGCCGGGCCCTCGCCGCGGTCGAGCAGGCGGTCCTCACGCCCGAGGCGCTGGCGATGCGCCGGGTGGACTGGCCCGAACTCGTGCACGTCTCGATGACGGCCTACACGCAGGAGTCGGCCGACGGATTCAGCGCGCTGGTACGCGAGGCCGGAGCCGGTGACGGCTCACTGCCCGCCCTCCTCGACGCGATCGACTCCGGTGGGCTGTGGCGCCTCGCCGAACGGCTGCCGAAGTCGGAGGAGGCCTCGAAGGCGACCGGGCGGGCGGCCCGCGAATTCGCCCGCCCCCGGCTCGCGTCCGGGCTGGCCCAGCTGGTCAGGTCCGCGTACGTCCGCGAGGGCCGGGCCCGCTGGGAACTGTCCTGGAGCGACTCCGCCACACTGAGGCTGCCCGACGGGCACGCGGAAGAACTGCCGGCCGCGCTGGAGGCGGCTGTGGCGGACGTCCCGGACACCACGCCCCTGCGCAAACTGCTCATCCCCTGAACGCTGCTCCCGAGCACCCTCCCCGATTGGACGGGACATCCCCGTGACGAAACTGATACCCCTCGCGCTGATCGCACTCGGCGTCTACTTCTGGCTGAGGGCACGGCGCAAGACCTCGGCGTTCGTGGAGAGGACCGGATCCCGCTCCGCGGCGAAGGCCGCCGCGGAGCTCGGCTTCCTGCCCGCCGGCGAGCTCGACACCTCCCACTCCGCCGCTCCGGACCCGCGCGCGGAGGAGATCCGTGCGCGGGCCCGCTCCGGTGACTGGCAGGCCGCGGCGGACTACCTCGCCGACGCGGGCCGCGACTGGCAGGAGCGCTACCGTCGCGGGTCCCTGCTCCAGGACGAGGCGGCGGCCGACGACACATGGCTGCTGGCCTGGCGCACGGCCCGTCCCGAGGACGCGGGAGCGGCCTTCGTCCACGCCGGGGCGCTGATCAGCGTGGCCGCGGACATCCGTGGCGCCAAGCAGGCGAAGTACACCACTCAGGAGCAGTTCGCCGGGTTCCACCGGATGATGGCGCAGGCCCGGGAGGCGTGCCACGAGGCGCAGGCCCTCGCCGGCGACGACCCGTGTCCGTACATCGCGGAGATCTCCTGCGCGCTGGGTCTCGGCTACGACCACGAGACGTTCCGCGTCCTGTGGGCGGAGGTCATGGAGCGCGACGCCCACCACCTCGCCGCGCACACGTCCGCCCTGCAGTACTGGTGCCGCAAGTGGCGGGGCTCGCACGAGCTGGCCGCCGGCTTCGCCCGGGAGGCGGCCGCGAAGGGCAGCCCCGGTCAGCTGCTCACCCTGCTCCCGCTGTACGCCGCGTTCGAGCAGGAGACGGCGGAGGACGACGACCCGGACGTCTACTACAAGAGCCCGGAGCTGGTGGCCGCGGTCGACGCCTGCCTGATCGACGTGGCGGCGGCCGACGCCGGTGACCGCCGTGTCGTCATGGTCCGCCACCTGCTGGCCTGGCTGCTGTACTGGCAGGACCGCTACCCGGAGGCGGTGGAGCAGTTCCGGCTGATCGACGGTTACATCGACTGTGCGCCGTGGACGTACTCCGGCGACCCGGTGAAGCGCTACCTGGCGGCCCGGGACTACAGCGCCGAGCGCGTCACGACGGCCGCCCGGGGCTGACCGCGCGCGTGTGTGGTGGGGGCGCCGGAATCCTGGACGCCCCCACCACGTTGTACCGGGGGAACACCGACCCCCGGAGGAGCCCCCGCATGTTCCTGACCCACCGCACCCCGCAGCTCCCCACCCCGGAGGAGGCCCTGCGCGGCCGCCCCACCCCCGAATTCACGGTGCCGGACCGCCACACCGTCCTCGGCAACCCGCTGACCGGCCCGTACCCGCAGGGCCTTGAGGTCGCGGACTTCGCGCTGGGCTGTTTCTGGGGCGCCGAGCGCAAGTTCTGGCAGACGGAGGGCGTCTGGACGACCCTCGTCGGCTACCAGGGCGGCTATACCGAGAACCCTTCGTACGAGGAGACCTGCTCGGGCCTGACCGGCCACACCGAGGCGGTCCGCGTCGTCTTCGACCCGAAGGTGGTCGGCTACGCGGACCTCCTGAAGGTCTTCTGGGAGTCCCACAACCCGACCCAGGGCTTCCGCCAGGGCAACGACGTGGGCACCCAGTACCGCTCGGCGCTCTACACCCACTCCCCCGAGCAGGCGGAGGCCGCCGAGGCCTCCCGTGAGGCGTACCAGCAGGTGCTGACGGGCGCCGGCTTCAAGGAGATCACCACGGAGATCCTCCCGGCGGAGGGCCGCACCTTCTGGCCCGCCGAGGCGTACCACCAGCAGTACCTCGACAAGAACCCCGACGGGTACTGCGGCATCGGCGGTACGGGTGCCACGCTGGAGTCCCCCTCCGAGACCAACTGGGGACGGGCCTGCCCGACGGGCATCGCGCCGGCGCCCACCGCCGCGGAGTAGCCGGCCCACGAGCCCGGCTCAGGCGGCCAATCGCACCTCGCCCATCGAGGCCCGGGCGGGGCGCGTACGGGAGGACGTGCTGCGGGCGAGCTCACGCTGGGCCAGGAACAGTACGTCGGCCAGTCCGAGCCCCAGCGAGCGGGCCGCCGCGGCGAGTACCTCGGAGGAGGCCTCCTTGCGGCCGCGCTCGATCTCGGAGAGATACGGCACGGAGATCCGGGCGGCCTCGGCCACGTCCTTGAGCGTGCGCTCCTGGGCGAGGCGCTCGCGGCGCAGGACATCGCCGACGATGTCACGCCAGAGAGGCTCCTTGGCAACGGGAGCGGGACGCAGGGGGATGACGCGGGCGCGGTTCGGCACGTGGCTGCTCATCGCCCCAGCCTAGGAACGAAGCGCCCGGCGTGGGAGGCGGAAGCCTTCCGCGCCGGGCGGATCTGCTGTCGGCAGAACGGGGACGCCCGGTGGGCTCCGGCTCAGCCGCCGATGTTGCTCTGCGGGCCGGCGTACTGCTTGAGCAGGGCGGGGACGTCGGCGGCCGGGTCCAGCGTGTAGCCGTAGTGGTCCGACGGCTTGAAGGTGGTGCCGTTGGTCTGCTGCTTGCCGGTGCAGGAGACGCAGATGCTGCCGGTCTGGGTGAGGGACGCGGCGGTGGTGTCGACGTAGTACGGGTTGGCAACGTTCTGGTAGTAGGTGTTCTCGATGACGGTCTTCGAGGCGCCGCGCGACAGGTTCCCGTACGACGTCACGTTCTGCATGTAGTTGTTGTAGAGGTGCGCGAAGGCGACGTTGTCGATGCTGGGGTTCCGCTGGCTGGTGTCGTGGATCCAGTTGTGGTGGATGGTCATCCGGGCGGTGACGTTGTCCGTCCAGCCGATGCCGAAGGCCTTGTTCTGCTCACCCATGACGTTCCAGGACACGGTGAGGTAGCTGGTGTCCTTGCGGCTGTCGATGAGCCCGTCGTTCATCCGCTCGATGCGGTTGTGGTCGATCCAGATGTGGTCGGCGGTGTCCATCTGGATGCCGTCGTAGTCGTAGTCCTTGTCGTCGGGGTCGTCCTCGGTCATCCGGGTGTCGCGGATGGTGAGGTTGCGGATGATGACGTTGTGGACGCCGGTGCCGAGGAAGAAGCCGCCGCCGACTATCTGGCCGGAGGTGCCTACGCCGATGATCGTCTTGTCGGACTTCACCGGTATCTCATGGCCGTACGGGGTGACCGTGATCGCGGCCGCGACCTTGATGACGTAGGGCTCGGAGGCGGTCGCGTACTTCGCCAGGTCCGCGTAGTTCTTGACGGTGACGGTCGTACCGGACGCACCGCCCGTGGTGCCGCCCCCGGTGGAGGCGAAGCCGTCGGCCTTGTCGGACCAGGCGCGCCCGCCGGAGACCGGCTTGAAGGCCCACTGCTTGTTGCTGTTGGCGGTGCAGGTCTCCTGGATGACCGCCGCACCGCTGGCCGTGGAGGCATCCTTGTCACTGATGCACAGACCGCTGTTGACGTTCACGATCTGATACGTGTCCGTGCCGCTCGGCGTCAGCGTCCACTGCTGGTTCGTCTGACCCGCACAGCTCCACTGCTGGAGCTGCACCCCGCTCACCTTCGAGTGGTCCGGCACGTCCACGCACTTGCCGCTCTGCTTGTTCACCAGCCGGTACTTCCCCGACCCGTCGGCCACCAGCGTGAACTGCTGCCACGCGGCACCCTCCGTACAGCCCCACTGCTGCAACAGCGCCCCGTTCGCCGAGGACCCCCCGGGAACGTCGACGCACTTCCCGCTCTTCTTCACCACCAACTGATGGACCTGGCCCGCCACCGGCAGCGCCGCCGCGCCCGCCGGGGACACCAGACCGCCGGCCAGGACCGCGCCGACGGCGAGGAGCAGTGCCGTCAGCAGGGCTCCGAGCCCCAGGGTTTTCCGCTTGTTCCTGTGTGCGCGCATGTGTGCTCGTTCCTCTCTCGCAGGGTGCGGGGCGTGGTGCGTGGCCGGGTCAGCGCACCGGGTTCCAGCCGTCCGTGCCGGCCAGGTACTTCTGCGGGGTGTAGTTCGCCGCCTGGGCGTCCGTCAGCTGCGGGCGGTTGCCGTTGACGGTCGCTCCGGCACCGGTGTTGCGGTACTCGGAGAACCGGGCGTTCTTCCAGGAGTTGCTGGACATGTCGGTCCACGGCTGGGCGGTGGCCAGCGCCGACGACAGCGAGGTCTCCCGGTACAGCACCTGGGCATCGGCCCGCCACGGTCGTCCGAGCTGGGTGGTGTTCGCCACCGTTCCCGTCACGGTGGACCGGTAGAAGAGGAAGCCGTACGCCCTCTCCGCGGGGGTGCTGGCCGCGGTGATCGGGCCGCCGGTGCTGCGCTTCTCGTGGACGGTGCAGGCGTGGAAGACCGCGATGCCACCGCCGTAGATGAAGTCCACCGTGCCTTCGATGTACGAGTCCACGACGTACGCACGCGCCTTGTTGTTGACCAGGAAGGTGTCCTGGTCACCGAGGAGCCGTACGCCGTCGAGAACGGCCCTGTCCGCGTCCAGGTAGAGGGCGAGGGCCTGGTCGCCGGTGTCGGATGTGTTCTCGTCGAAGTCGTTGGACAGCGTGAGGTCGGTGGCGTCGAAGTCGTGGCCGAGCGCGACGACGGTGGCGGAGCCCGCGGTGCCGTAGTCGCCCGCGTTGCGGTTGTTGACGATGACGACGTCGTCCGGTGAGTCGCCGAGGCCCTTCAGGGTGACGAAGGGCTTGTCGGCGGGGATCGTGACCTGCTCGCGGTAGGTGCCGGGCTTGATGGTGATGGTGACCCGGCTCGCGTTGCCGCTTCCGACGGCGTTCACGGCGGCCTGGACGGTCCGGTAGGTGCCGGTGCCGTCGGCGGCGACGGTGGCCGGGCCGGTGGCGCCGACCGGCTTGAAGGCCCACTGCTTGTTGCTGTTGGCGGTGCAGGTCTCCTGGATGACCGCCGCGCCGCTGGCCGTGGACGCGTCCTTGTCACTGATGCACAGACCGCTGTTGACGTTCACGATCTGATACGTGTCCGTGCCGCTCGGCGTCAGCGTCCACTGCTGGTTCGTCTGACCGGCACAGCTCCACTGCTGGAGCTGCACCCCGCTCACCTTCGAGTGGTCCGGCACGTCCACGCACTTGCCGCTCTGCTTGTTCACCAGCCGGTACTTCCCCGACCCGTCGGCCACCAGCGTGAACTGCTGCCACGCGGCACCCTCCGTACAGCCCCACTGCTGCAACAGCGCCCCGTTCGCCGAGGACGCCCCGGGAACGTCGACGCACTTCCCGCTCTTCTTCACCACCAACTGATGGACCTGGCCCGCCGCCGGCAGTGCCGCCGCGCCCGCCGGGGACACCAGACCGCCGGCCAGGACGCCTCCCACCGCCGCCGCGACGGCCAGGGCGCGTCGCCTTCTGTTCGGTTTCTCGGTCATCGTTCGCTCCTTCGGATAGGCCGGCGGGTGCGGTGCTGTGAGCCGCCGTGCCCAGGTAGATGCGTGGGGCGGGAGTGGATGACAGAAATCCGGAAGAAACTTTTCCTGGCCTCCGAGGGAGCGCCCATGGGGCGGGTGCGGCACGAGTGGCACAGGCGGTGGAGGTGGCAACTGCTTTACGGGTCATCGCTGTTGTGCCACGATGCCTGCCTCTGGGCCTCGGGCCGGTACGGCCGCTTCCACGGGGACGCCGGTGACCGGCCCCGAAGCGAGTGAGGAGCCGTGACGGGATGACGGACAGCGGGACCGGCCGGGCGGTGCACGACACCGCGGTGCTGGTGGGTGAGGCTCGTCGCGGCGACCCCCGGGCCATGGAGGAACTGCTCGCCTCACACCTGCCGTTGGTATACGGAATCGTCGGCCGGGCGCTCAACGGCCACGCCGATGTGGACGACCTGGTGCAGGAGGTGATGCTGCGGATCGTCCGCGCGCTGCCGTCCCTGCGGGAGCCGGACCGGTTCCGCTCGTGGGCGGTGGCCATCGCCTACCGGGAGATCCAGCAGTACCAGCGGCGTACGGCCCGCGACCGCAACCACGGCCACCAGGTGGACGACGTCGCCGATCCGCTCACCGACTTCGCCGAGCGCACCGTCGCCGAGCTCGAACTCACCGGCCAGCGACGCGATCTGGCTCGTGCCGCCCGGTGGCTGGATGCCGACGACCGGCGCCTGCTCGCCCTGTGGTGGGAGGAGGAGGCGGGCCGCCTCGGCCGGGCCGATGTGGCCCGCGCCCTCGGAGTGAACGCCAGGCACACCGCGGTCCGGGTGCGGCGCATGAAGATGCGGCTGGAGGAGGCCCGGACAGTGGTCCGCGCCCTGGCCGTCGCACCCCGCTGCCCGGGACTGGCCGATGCCGCGGAGGGCTGGGACGGCGGCACGGGCGCGCTCTGGCGCAAGCGGCTGACCCGCCACGTCAGGAACTGCCCGCAGTGCGGTGCGCAGGGGACGGGCCTGGTCCCGCCGGAGAAGCTGCTGCCCGGGCTCGGCCTGATCCCGGTGCCCGGGGGACTGGTGGACGGGGTACGCCACGCTGCCGAGGCGGCTTCCCTGCTCGGGCAGACGGCGACCGGCGGGATCCGTGGCGTGCTGCACCACGCCACGGCCAGGTCGGTCACGACGTCGGCGGCCGTGCTCGCCGTCGTCGTCGGTGGGCTGACGTATCCGGTGTGGCACTCCCCCGCCCCCTCCCCGCGCGCCGCTCCACCCGCCGCGAGCCGCCCCGCGCAGTCGGCGGCGACGGTCCCCGCCCGGCCCTCCCGGACGCCTTCCGCCTCGGCCTCACCGTCCGCTTCCCCCTCCCCGGAGGTGGTCACCGCGCGGCGGGCCGGTGCGGCGATCGGCGTGACCGGCGGGGACATCTATCTGGCGCCCGACGGCTCGGACGACGGGGACGGGAGCCGCGCGCGGCCCTTCGCCACGCTCGGCAAGGCGGCGTCCGTGGTCCGCCCCGGGCAGACGATCGCGATGCGCGGCGGGACCTATCGGCCCGCCGAAGGGGCATCCCTCACCACCGACGGCACGGCGGGGCGCCGGATCACGCTCAGCAACTACCGGGGCGAGCGGCCCGTCATCGACGCGTCCGGGCTGCCGGGCGGCACCTGGGCCGTCACCCAGGAGGCGGACCACTGGACCGTGCAGGGGCTGGAGATCCGCGGCTCGGCCAGCCACGCGTACGTCTGCCGAAGCTGCCGGAGCACCGTCTTCCGGGGCCTGTCCCTCCACGACAACGCGGAGTCCGGGCTCACCCTGCGCGACGCGGGCACCGAGAACAACACGGTGCTGGACAGCGACTTCTACGCCAACGGCCCCGGGGAGGCCGGCGGAGTCGGTCTGGCGGTCAAATTCGGCTCCGGAGCGGGGAACACGGTCCGTGGCTGTCGCGCCTTCGACAACGGGGCGGACGGGATCGATCTCGGCGGCTTCACCAGTCCGGTGACGGTGAGCGGCTCCTGGTCCTACCGCAACGGCAACGGGTTCACCCTCGGCGGCGGCCGCACCTCGGCCTCCGTCGCGCACGTGCTCACCGACGACGCGGCCTGGGACAACGCCGGGCTGGGCTTCAACGACGAGGGGAACCCCGGCGCGATCCGTCTCACCCGCAACACCTCCTACCGCAACGGCACGGGTTTCTACCTGGCCACCGCCGCCGCCGTACTGACCTCCAACGCGGCGGTGGACAGCGGCGACGGGCCGGACACCGTCCTCGCGGAGTCCTCCCGGTCCGAGGGCAACACCTGGGACGGCGGCGGGGGCGCGCCGGTGTTCACCACCACCGACCCGTCCACCGCCGAGGCCCCGCGCGCGGCCGACGCGACACTGCCCCGGACCACCTTCCTGACCCCGTCCGGCACCGCGCCGGGCGCCCGCATGACGCCCGTGGGCGAGACGTCCTGAGGGGCGCAGGCATGAGAGGACGTCACATGACCGCGAGCGGAGAGCACGGCGGGCTCACGCCCGGCCGCCCCTGGTTCGCCGCGAACGAGGTGCTCGCGTTCGTCCTGGAACTGGTCGCGATCGGCGCCCTGGCCTGGTGGGGCTTCACGGCCCCGGAGGGTGTGGCGGCGTCGGTGGTGCTCGGGATCGGGGCACCCGCGGCGGCCGTCGTACTGTGGGGCCTGTTCGCCGCGCCCCGCGCCCGCTTCTCCCTGCCGCTCGCGGGCGTACTGGCCGTGAAGACCGTGGTTCTCGGGGGCGGCGCGGCGGCGGTGTACGGGACGGGGCACCCGGTGGCAGCCGTCGTCCTCGCCGTGGTGCTGGTGGCGAACACGGGCTGCGCGGAGTACTTCAGGCGCCGGTAGCGCCTGCCGGAGGCGCTCGGGCCGCGGCGCGGGGGCGGCGAGCACCGGCCCCCGCGCTGCGGCACCGTCAGATCAGGCCCTGCGCCAGCATCGCGTCGGCGACGATCTCGAAGCCCGCGATGTTGGCGCCCACCACGTAGTTGCCGGGGCTGCCGTACTTCTCCGCCGTGGTGTGGCAGGAGTCGTGGATGTGCCGCATGATCTGCGCGAGGCGCTCCTCCGTGTGGGCGAAGGTCCATGAGTCGCGGGAGGCGTTCTGCTGCATCTCCAGCGCACTGGTGGCCACTCCGCCCGCGTTGGCCGCCTTGCCGGGGGCGAAGGCGACACCCGCCTCCTGGAAGACGTGGACGGCTTCCGGGGTGGTCGGCATGTTGGCGCCCTCGGCGACGGCCTTGACGCCGTTGCGTACGAGGGCCAGGGCGTCGGCCTCATGGAGCTCGTTCTGGGTGGCGCAGGGCAGGGCCACGTCCGCGGGGACGCTCCAGACGCCCGGGCCCTCGACGTACCGCACGTGGTCGCCGCGCCGCTCGGCGTACTCGGAGA
Source organism: Streptomyces sp. NPDC102402 (assembly GCF_044765765.1). Taxonomy (NCBI): domain Bacteria; kingdom Bacillati; phylum Actinomycetota; class Actinomycetes; order Kitasatosporales; family Streptomycetaceae; genus Streptomyces; species Streptomyces sp. NPDC102402. Next base: position 618,564 of record NZ_JBIWKR010000002.1, on the reverse strand, counting down.
TCCGGCCGCGGCCGTTCTCCTTGATGTCCTTGAGCAGGTCGAGGTCGATGCCCTTCTCGTCCACGACGTAACCGCCCGAGTCGGAGCAGGTCACGACGGTCGCACCGAGCTGCTGGGCCTTCTCGATCGCGTAGATGGCCACGTTGCCGGAGCCGGACACCGCGATGCGCTGGCCGTCCAGGGACTCCCCGCGCACGCGCAGCATCTCGGCCGTGAACAGGACGCAGCCGTAGCCGGTGGCCTCGGTGCGGGCCTGGGCGCCGCCCCAGCCGAGGCCCTTTCCGGTGAGCACCCCGGACTCGTAGCGGTTGGTGATCCGCTTGTACTGGCCGAAGAGGTAGCCGATCTCCCGGCCGCCGACGCCGATGTCACCGGCGGGGACGTCGGTGTACTCGCCCAGGTGGCGGTGGAGTTCGGTCATGAAGGACTGGCAGAAGCGCATGACCTCGGCGTCGGACCGCCCCTTGGGGTCGAAGTCCGCGCCGCCCTTGCCGCCGCCGATCGGCATGCCGGTGAGGGCGTTCTTGAAGATCTGCTCGAAACCGAGGAACTTGACGATGCCGAGGTTGACCGAGGGGTGGAAGCGCAGTCCGCCCTTGTAGGGGCCGAGCGAGCTGGAGAACTCGACGCGGAAGCCGCGGTTGACGTGGATGTCGCCGGCGTCGTCCGACCACGGCACCCGGAAGATGAGCTGGCGTTCGGGCTCGCAGACCCGCTCGATGATGCGGGCGTCGACGAGCTCCGGGCGCTGCGCCAGCACGGGGCCGAGGGTTTCGAGGACCTCGCGCACCGCCTGGTGGAACTCGCCCTCGCCCTGGTTGCGCCGCAGGATCTCCGCGTAGAGGGGTTCGATGACGCGGTTCCCGGCGGTGCGCGGGGTCAGGATTTCGGAACTGGCCGGCATCTGATCAAGACCTTCCGTGGGTGGGCTCGTGCGCGTCGGCGCCCCCTGTCCCCGGAGGCGCCTACGGCCCGTGCGGGCCGTTGCACCCGGCAAGTCTCGCAGCGCGAACCGGCCTTGCCCGGGCGACATCCACGGAAGGGACGGGGTTGTTCGCCCTGGTAGGCACCTTTATGCCCCGTAAGCCCGTCCGTGCGGGGCCTTGCGGCGCCCGCGTCGCGGAGCCGTACGGGTGGCGAACCTCACAGCCGGAGGGGGACGTCCGTGAGGTTCGCGCGCCACCGCGGATTCAGGCCGCCGCGTTCTCCGTCACCGTGACCTTCCCCTTGCGGATGGTCGCCACCCGGGGTGCCTTGCGGGCGAGTGAGCTGTCGTGGGTGACCATCACGAAGGTCAGTCCGTGCTCCTTCCACAGCCCGTCGAGGAGGTCCATGATCTCGTCGCGCATGGACTCGTCGAGGTTGCCGGTCGGTTCGTCGGCGAGCAGGACCTTCGGCCGCTTCACCAGCGCCCTGGCGATCGCGACGCGCTGCTGCTGGCCGCCGGACATCTCGCTCGGCAGGTGGGTGGGCCGGTCGCCGAGGCCGACCGACTCCAGGGCCTCCGCCGCACGTTCGCGGCGGGCCTTCGCGCCGAGGCCGAGGGGGACGAGCGCCGTCTCGACGTTCTCCTGGGCGGTGAGCGTGGGGATCAGGTTGAAGCTCTGGAAGACGAATCCGATGGACTCGGCCCGTACCTTGGTGAGCCGGGACTCGGGGAGCCCGGCCAGGTCGACACCGTCGAGTTCGATGGTGCCGGCGGTGGGCCGGTCCAGTCCGCCGAGCATCTGGAGGAGCGTCGACTTGCCGCCTCCGGTGGGCCCCTGGATGACGAGCCGTCCACCGTCCTCGATGGTCAGATCGACACCGGCGAGCGCGTCGACGGGGTTCTTGCCGCGCATGTAGCGCTTGGTGACGCCCTTGAGCTGGTACACGTGTGGACTCCTGCTGTACGTACGAGAGGGGTGGGGCGGGTGTTACGCGACGCGGCGCAGCGCGTCGGCCGGACGCAGCCGCGATGCCCGCCAGCCGCCGAAGGCTCCCGCGATCAGCCCGCCCGCCACGGCCAGGCCGACGGCGACGAGGATCGTGGTGAGGGAGACCGGTGCGGTCAGGGCGATGTCGAGGGTCTTGGACGCGGTCTGACGGCCGGGGCCGCCGCCGCCCATCGGGCCGCCGCCCATGCCGCCTCCGCCCATGCCTCCGCCGCCGCCCGTGGAGCCGAGCTGCGCACTGAGGGTGGGGCTGACGGCGGTCACGGCGTAGGCGCCGGCGAGTCCGACGGCGATGCCGAGGACACCTCCCATCAGGCCGTTGACGAGGGCTTCGCCGACGACCTGGCGGGTGACACGTCCGCTCTTCCAGCCGAGGGCCTTGAGGGTGCCGAACTCGCGCACGCGGCGGCTGACCGCGGAGGAGGTGAGCAGACCGGCGACGAGGAACGCGGCGGCCAGGACGGCGATGGAGAGCCACTTGCCGACACTGGAGGCCAGGTCGGAGGCGGTGGAGAGGGAGCCGGAGACCGTGTCGGCGAGGTCGGCGGAGGTGGTGACCGTCGTGCCGGAGATGTTCTTCTGGATGGCGGCCTTGACGGTGTCGATCTGCTGGGAGTCGGCGGCCTTGACGTAGACCGTGGTGACCTTGTCCTTGGAGTCGGCGAGGGTCTGCGCCTGCTTCAGCGGGATGTAGACGTTGGCGGCCGCGTCACCGCTGTCCGCCGTGGAGATGCCCACGATCGTGTACTTCGTGCCGGAGACAGTGACTGTCTTGTCGACCGCGAGGGACTTCTCCTCGGCGTAGGCGGAGTCGACGACCGCGACCTCGGCGTCGGTCTCGGCCGCCTTGAAGGTCCGCCCCTTGGTGATCCTGGAGGAGGTCAGCGGGCCGAGGTCCTGCTGGGTGACGTCGGTGCCGTAGACGGTGAAGGAGTTGACGTCGAAGGATGCCCCGCCGCCCTCGACCCGCCCCTGCGGCTGGCCGCCGCCCTGGCCGCCACCGGGGCCGCCCTGGCTCTGGCCCGAGCTCTCGTCCTGCTTGAACTCGCCGCGCTTGAACTGGCCGTCGACCTTCATGACCGTCAGGCTCAGTCCGCCGACGGCGTCCGCGACGCCGTCCTGCCCGCCCACCTTGCCGACGGTGCTGGAGGCCAGCGTCTGGAAGCCCTGGACCATGACCCGGTCGGTGCTCTGGGTCTCGTCCTCGTCGTCCTTGGCGTCGAACTCGAACCGGGGGCGTCCGGTGGAGCCGGAGCCCTGGGCGGCGGCCGCCTTGGTCACCGTCATGTCGGTGCCGAGGCCGTACAGCGATTCCAGGACCTTGTCCTGGGCCTTGCTCATGCCCGAGGAGACCGAGCTGACGATGATGACCAGCGCAATGCCGAGGGCGAGCCCCGAGGCGACGACGAGCGCCGCCTTTCTGCGGCGGCGCAGCTCGCGCCGGAGGTAGGTGAAGAACATGGCGTGAAGCTATGGACCGGGTGTGATGAGGAGTTAAGGGCCCGATGAGAGCCGCATGAGAACCCGTGCGCCCCGCGCACGCCGAAGGCGGCGGCGCCCGGAGGAGTCCGGGTGCCGCCGCCTTCGGAGGGGAAAGGGCGGGGATCAGGCTTCGGAGCCCGCCGTCCACTCCGACCAGTTCATGTTCCAGCCGTTGAGGCCGTTGTCGGGGGCGATGGTCTTGTCCGGGGAGTTCGTGACCACGACCACGTCGCCGACCATGGAGTTGTTGTACAGCCAGGCGGCAGGCGTGTCGGGGTCGTCCGCGCCCTTCGTGTCGGACAGGCCGACACAGCCGTGGCTGGTGTTCGCGCTGCCGAAGATCGACTTCGCGCCCCAGTAGTTGCCGTGGATGAAGGTGCCCGACGTGGACAGCCGCATGGCGTGCGGGACGTCCTTGATGTCGTACTCGCCCTTGCCGTCGTCGTCCGTGAAGCCGACCGTCGAACCGTCCATACGGGTCTCCTTGAACTTCTCGGAGATCACCATCTGGCCGTTGTACGTCGGGTTGTCGGAGGACCCGGCGGAGATCGGGATCGTCTTGACGGTCTTGCCGTCACGGGTGACGGTCATGGTGTGCGCCTTGGCGTCCACGGTCGAGACCTGGTTGCGGCCGATCTTGAAGGTGACCGTCTTCTGCTGGACACCGACGACGCCGTCGGCGCCCTCGACGCCGTCCAGGGCCAGCTTCAGGGTGACGGTGGAGCCGCCCTGCCAGTAGTCCTCCGGGCGCAGGTCCAGGCGCTGGTTGTTGAACCAGTGGCCGACGACTTCCTGGCCGCTGCTCGACGTCACCTTGATGCCGTCCTGGACGGCCTTCTTGTTGGTGATCGCCTTGTTGAAGTTGATCGACACGGGCATGCCGACGCCGACGGTGGAGCCGTCCTCGGGCGTGAAGTTCCCGATGAAGCTGTTCTCGGGCGACACGGTGGTGAAGGAGCTGTTGGCGTGTGCCTCGCGGTCCTTCGAGTCGGACGCCGTGGCGCTGATCTTGTACGTCGTCGAGCGCTCGAGCTGGCCGCTGGGCTTCCAGCTGGACCCGTCGGAGGCAAGGGTGCCCTCGACGGCTTCACCCTCGGCCGTGGTCATGGTGACCTCGGTCAGCTTGCCCTTGGCGACGGTGACCATGGCGGCGTTGTTGATGCTCGCGTTGGTCGCCCCGTTCTTCGGCGCGATCGTTATCTGCGCCTCGGAGGCGTCCTTGGCCGCGGCCTCGTCGACCTGCGCCTGTGACGTCTTCGAGCTGTCGGCACTCGCGCCCGTGCCGCTGCCGCCGTCGTCGCTGCAGGCCGAAAGCACCAGTACACCGCCGAGCAGTGCGGACGCGGCCATGAGGCCCTTGCGCCGCTTGCTGTCCGTGATCACACGCTTCTCCATCGTTGCCGATTCCCCAAGATCCCCGGACAGGGTCGCCCGACGGCGATACCCCGTCAATGTTCCAAGAACACCGTGGCCGGGTCTTCCGTTCCACATCCACCCGAGATGTGGGGAACACCACTCATCGACGCACCCGGGACCACGGCGGTTCCCGCCACCTCTGAGGAGTGTCCCGCGGGCGTCAGCGTTCCGTATGTCCGCCGCCTTCTTCGTCGTCCGTGTCATTGTCCTCGATCCCGTAGTACGCCTCGTCCCCGTCCTCTCCGGCGGCCCAGTCCTCGGCGTCGGGGTCGTAGTCGATGGTCTCGCTGCTCCAGGAGGCCTGGGCGAGCTCGACCCCGGGCACCTGGCTGACCAGATCGAACGGGTCGATCAGCGAGGCGAGGGCTTCCGCTGCGTCTTCCCTGACCGTCTCCTCGGCATGCGTGCGTTCCTCGGCCGACTCGTCCGCGGAGGCGCCGGAGGCGGTGAAATCGGCGGCGATGCTCTCCAGCGCGGTTCCTGTCAGGGCGTCGAGGTCGCCGATCTCCAGCACCATCTCCACGCGAAGCCGAACAAATGCGGGTGTCTCCGAAGTGCTCATACGCCGGAGCGTAAGGCCCCCGGGACCTGTGACTTTCCACCGACCCGCTGCTTTGCTTAGCATCGGCCCACGGGGCTAACTGATGGCTGTCGCAAGGGGATCGATTCTGTGTCCATCGCTCGTCGCATGCTGCTGACCACCACGGCGGCAGGCACTCTGCTCTGCGCTCTCTGGTTCGTCCCCTCCGCCAACGCGACCGGCGAAGCCGGGGTGCGGGACGGGGCCTCCGGGTCGTCCGCCGGGTCCTCCACCGGGGTCCGGCAGGCCTCCGCCACGAGTGGGTTCACCTCTCAGGACAGACTGGCCGAAACAGGTGCGGGCATCGACACGACTCCGTACGTGATCGGCGGAACGGCCTCACTGTGCCTCGGCGCGGGATTCGTCGTGTACTCGGTGCGCCGGGGCAACACGGCGGCTCTCGGCCGCTGAGGAGGCCGGGCTGCCGCACCCGTGCCGGGTGCGGCAGCCCTCCGGCTCAGGCCAGCGGGCCGGTCACCGCCTCCACGGCCGCGACCAGCTTCCCCTCCCGCACGAACGCGTCCGCGGCGGCCAGGTCCGGGGCGAGGAAGCGGTCGGGACCTGGCCCCTGGACTCCGGCGTCCCGCAGCGCCCCGATGACGGCGAGCGACGCGGGCCCGGGCGTCAGCCCCTCGGCGGCACGCAGCTCCACGCCGCGCGTGGCGGCGTACAGCTCGACCGCCACGATCCGTGCGAGGCCGGTGACAGCGGTGCGGAGCTTCCGCGCGGCCGACCAGCCCATGGAGACGTGGTCCTCCTGCATCGCGGAGGACGGGATCGAGTCGACCGACGCCGGGACGGCGAGCCGCTTCAGCTCGCTGACCAGGGCGGCCTGCGTGTACTGGGCGATCATCAGGCCGGAGTCGACCCCGGCGTCGTCGGCGAGGAACGGCGGCAGCCCGTGCGAGCGGTTCTTGTCCAGCAGCCGGTCGGTGCGCCGCTCGGTGATCGAGCCGAGGTCGGCGGCGACGATCGCCAGGAAGTCGAGGACGTACGCCACGGGGGCGCCGTGGAAGTTGCCGTTGGACTCTACGCGGCCGTCGGACAGCACGACCGGGTTGTCGACGGCAGAGGCGAGCTCGCGGCCGGCGACGAGCTCCCCGTGCGCGAGGGTGTCGCGCCCGGCTCCGTTGACCTGGGGTGCGCAGCGCACGGAGTAGGCGTCCTGGACCCGGGGAGCGTCGTCCTGATGGTGGCCCGTGAGGCCGGACCCGGCGAGCACCCGGAGCATGTTGTCGGCGGAGATGCCCTGGCCGGGGTGCGGGCGGATGGCGTGCAGCTCCGGGGCGAGGACCTTGTCCGTACCGAGGAGCGCCTCCAGGGAGAGCGCGGCGGTGATGTCCGCGCTGGTGTAGAGGTTCCTCAGGTCGGCCAGGGCCATCACGAGCATGCCCAGCATGCCGTCGGTGCCGTTGAGGAGGGCGAGCCCCTCCTTCTCCCGCAGTTCGACGGGGGTGATGCCGTGGGCCGCGAGGAGCTCTCCGGCGGGCCGCACGGTGCCGTCGGGGCCTTCCGCGTCCCCCTCGCCCATCAGGGTCAGGGCGCAGTGCGACAGCGGGGCGAGGTCGCCGGAGCAGCCGAGCGAGCCGTACTCGTGGACGACGGGGGTGATGCCCGCGTTGAGCACGTCCGCCATGGTCTGCGCGACCTCGGGGCGTACGCCGGTGTGGCCCGAGGCCAGGGTCTTGAGCCGCAGGAACATCAGCGCACGGACGACCTCGCGCTCGACGTGGGGGCCCATGCCCGCCGCGTGCGAGCGGACGATGTTGCGCTGCAGCTGCGCCCGCAGACCGGGGCCGATGTGACGGCTGGCGAGGGCGCCGAAGCCGGTGGAGACGCCGTAGACCGGCTCGGGCTTGGCGGCGAGCGCGTCGACGATCTCCCGCGCGGCGGCGAGCGCCTCGACCGCTGCGGCGGAGAGCTCGACCCGTGCGCCCCGGCGGGCCACGGCGATGACGTCGGCGGCGGTGGTACCGGACGTCCCCACCACGACTGTATGCATATTCATATTCAGAAGCCTACGGACTGAAACACGCCATGTCACCAGTGGTCGTGCGGTTGACCCCTTACCGATCGCCCGGGGGCGGGTTGCCGCGCAGCCCGCGGCGGTCGTGGGGGGACCTGGGCGGGGAGTCGGCGAGCCGGATCACGTCACCGTCCCGCCCGGCGACCACCGGCCGCCGGGAGTGTGCCGCCTTGGCCTGGTACTGGGCGGCGTCCGCGAGCCGGAAGAGCCGCCGCGCGGACCGGACCGGGCCGATGTCGTCGCCCGTGGACGCGACACCGCAGGCGACACCGTCGCCGAGCTCCATGGCGACGGCGCGCGCGCAGAGCTCCTCGGAGACACGGACCACGTCGTCCGACGGGGGCCCCACGGTCAGCAGACAGAACTCGTCCCCTCCCAGCCGCGCGGACAGCGCCCCTTCGAGCATCGCGCCGCAGAGCGAGAGCACGGAGCCGAAACGTTCCAGCAGTCGGTCACCGACCGCGTGGCCGTGTGTGTCGTTGACCCCCTTGAGGCCGTTCAGATCGCAGACGACGAGGCTGACCACGGCCCCCTCGGTGCGGTGCAGGTCGAGCGCCTCGTCGAGGCGGAGGTCCACGGCCCTGCGGTTGGCGAGGCCGGTCAGCGGGTCCGTGAAGGCCAGCTTGCGGACCTCCTCCAGCCGCTCGGTCTGCGCGATGCCCGCCGCGACGACGGCGGCCAGTACGGTCGCGAAGTCCGCGTCGTCCCGGTCGAACACCGGGGCCCCCGCCGGACGGGCCACGTACAGCTCGCCCCACGCGCGCCCGTGCAGCACGATCGGCGCCACCACGCAGCACCCGCGCCCCCGCCGGCGCAGCGCCGCCACCCGCTGGTGGCAGTACGGGCGGGCGCCCCGGGCCGGGCCGCCGGCGCCGGGACCCCCGTCGGCGGTCTCCACCCAGGCGTCGGGCTCACCGCCGCCCGCCCAGCGCTCGTGCAGGAATTCGGTGATCTCCGGGAACTGGTGCACGGGGTAGGACTCAGCCTCGGGGAACTCCTCCTCCCCCTCGGCCCGCTCCCCCGCGTTCACCAGGACGCGCAGCCTGCCCTGCTCCCGCTCCCACGCGGAGAGGGCCGCGAAGCTGCCGCCCAGCGCCTCGCACGCCCCGACCGCCGCGGCGTGCCAGGACTCGCGCGGGGTGTAGGCCGCCGCCATCGTCTGTGCCAGCGCAACCACGGCGCGCAGCCGCGCATCATCACCGCCCATCTCCACAGTTTAGGTAGGTCAGTGGCGGTTTGATCAGTTGACGGCGCTGATGATCTTCAGATCACTCCCCGGGCCAGCTGGGCTTCCGCTTCTCGTTGAACGCGGCCACGCCCTCGGCCCGGTCCCCCGAGAAGGCCACGGAGCGCCAGGCCGCGTCCTCCACCTCGAGCCCGGCCCGCAGGTCGAGCCCCTGCCCCAGGCGCAGGGCCCGCTTGGCGGCCCGGAGTCCCACCGGGGAGTTCGCCGCGATCCGGCCTCCGAGGGCCAGCGCCTCCTCCCTGTCCCGGCCCTCCTCGACCAGCTCGTCGACCAGGCCCAGCTCGCGCGCCTCGGCCGCCTCCACCCGCCGTGCCGTGAAGACCAGCTCGGCGGCGCGTGCCGCGCCGACGCGGCGGGGCAGCAGCTGCGTACCGCCACCGCCCGGGATGACACCGACGGACACCTCGGGCAGGCCGACCACGGCCGTGCGGTCGGCCACGATCACGTCGCAGGCCAGCGCGAGCTCGAAGCCGCCGCCGAGGGCGAAGCCGTGCACGGCGGCGACGACCGGCATGGGCAGCTCCAGCACACCGGTGTACGCGGCCCTCGCCGTGGGCCGCTGGCGCACGAGCTCGGCGTCGGTGAAGGAGTTCCGCTCCTTGAGGTCCGCGCCCACGCAGAAGGCCCGGTCGTGGCTCGAGGTGAGCACCGTCGCCCGCACCCCCTGGTCGGCGCCGAGCGCGGCGCAGGCCTCGGCGATGGACCGCGCCATCGCGGTACTCACGGCGTTCATCGCCCTGGGCCGGTCGAGCACCAGCTCGGCCACGTGCTCCTGGCCCTCGTGCCGCCGTACGACGACGAACTCCCCGAACCTCTGCTCCGACGTGACACCCATGGCTGCACCCCTCCGGTTAACGAGCGTTACCGGAATCCTAGAGGTGGGTCCGGGGCCCCCGGCCCCGGCCCGTGGCCCCGGACCGCGGCCCCGGTCAGGACGCCGGCTTGCCCCGCCGGGCCAGCAGCCAGGGCTCCACCACGCCCAGTCCCCGGACCGGCCGCTGCCACATCGGCTGCAGCCCGAAGCGGTACGCCGGCAGCGGGGGCTCCTCGTCCTGGCGGCCCTCCTTCTCCGCGAGCCGGGCCCGCTCGGCCGCCGCCAGGGCCTCCTCGGCCGCCTGCGCCTCGGAGGCGGGGGCGTCGCCGTTCCTGATCAGCTCCGCGGCGAAGGCGCCGTCCACCAGCACCGCGTCCTTCGGCGCTATCGAGGTGAGCCGGCTGGCCAGGTTCACCGTCGTGCCGAACACGTCGCCCATGCGCGTGGTGACCGTGCCGAAGGCGATGCCGACCCGCAGCGAGGGCATGGTCGTGTCCTGGGCCATCGCCTCGACCAGCCGGAGCGCTATCTCGCCCGCCGTGCCCGCGTCGTCCGCGGCGAAGAGGACCTCGTCGCCCAGGGTCTTGATGAGCCGGCCGCCGTGGGCGGCGACCAGGTCGGCGGAGGTCGTCTCGAAGGCTTCGACGAGTTCGCCGAGCTCCTCCTCCTCCAGCCGCCGGGTCAGCCGGGTGAAGCCGACGAGGTCGGCGAAGCCCACGGCGAGCCGCCGGTCGACCATCTCCTCGTCGTCCCCGGTCTGCACGACCCGGCCCGTCGCGGCGGCCAGCTGGCGCCGCCAGACGTACACCAGGAATTCCTGCAGCTCGGGCAGGAGCAGCTCGATCAGCGGATACGTGACCTCGGTGCGGGTCATCCCCGGCTCGGGAGGCTCGGTCAGCCCCGCCAGGAAGGAGTCGATCTGCCACTCGGCGAGCCGGGCGGTGGTCTGGCCGGTGGACCGGGCCACCTGGATCGCCATCGGCTCGCTGAGCAGCCCCGCCTCCACGAGGCCCGCGAGGCGGCGCAGCGCCAGGACGTCGGCCTCGGTGAGCGCCTTGGCCTGACCGATGTCGGCGAAGCCCATGGCCCGCCAGAACCGGGACGCCAGGTCCATGGAGACCCCGGCCGTCCTGGCCGCCTGGAACGGCGTGTAACGGCGGTCGGCCCCGAGGATCAGGGCCTCCAGCCGGATGGCCAGGGGGTCGTCGGTCGGCTCCGCCGTGTGGTCGACCTCGTGATGCGGTGTCGAGTGGACCGACGCCCCCGACGAGGGCTCCACGCCGTCGTCGGAGTTCGTGTCGTCGACGGTCACCGGCCGCCTCCTGCCCGTTCCCTGCGCACTGCCCTGCCGATCTGTCGCTGGATCGCCTCAACGATACGGCAGGTGTGCCCTGGCTCACGTCCCTGGTGACGTGGTTCCGTATCCGTCATACGTGACATCACCCGTATGTGCGGGGTGCCTGATCAGGTCAGGCCGCCCTCCTCCCCGCGCAGGTGGACGATGTCTCCGGCCGACACCGGCTCCTGGAGCCCGTCGCCCGTCGCCAGCACGAGCCGCCCGTCGCCGTCGATCGCGACGGCCTCGCCGACGACGGACCTGTCGCCGGGCAGCTCCGCCCTCACCGTCCGGTCGAGGGTGGCGCATCCCGCCGCGTAGGCGGCCTGGAGCCCGCTCTCGGCGGCGTCGCCGTTCGCGTCCCGCCACTGCCCGTACCACTGTTCAAGTGAACGCAGGACGGCCCGGAGCAGGGTCTCGCGGTCGGTGGAGACGGCTCCGGCGAGCGCGAGCGAACCGGCGTGCGGGGCGGGCAGCTCGGCGGCGCGCAGCGACACGTTGAGGCCGATGCCGACGACGACGCCGTCCCCGGCGCGCTCGGCGAGGATGCCGCCGGTCTTGCGTTCCGTACCGTCGATCGTCACCAGGAGGTCGTTGGGCCATTTCAGTGCCATGTCGACGCCCGCGGCCTGGGCGAGGCCGGTGGCGGCGGCGACACCGGTCAGCAGCGGCAGCCATCCCCACCGCTCGGCGGGCACCGCGCCGGGGGTCAGGTAGACGGAGAGGAAGAGGCCGGAGCGGGGCGGCGCCGTCCAGGTCCGGTCGAGTCGTCCGCGGCCCGCGGTCTGCTCCTCGGCGACGAGGACCGTGCCTTCGGCAAGCCCTCCTCCGGCTGCCCTGGCGGCGAGGTCGGAGTTGGTGGAGCCGGTCGCGTCGACGACGTCGACCGAGGCCCACAGACCGTCGGGCCTCAGCAGCCCGCGGCGCAGCGCAGCGACGTTCAGGGGCGGCCTGTCGAGGTCCGACCAGCGGTTGTGCGGCGCATCGGGAGGTGTCATGCAACCCACACTAGGTGTGGCCAACGACGCACTGACGAACCGTATGGGCGCCGATACGCTACGGGTCAGTAGCTAACGCCGACGGGCCAGTCGCCGTCGGGCACCCACCGGTCCAGCAGTCCGACCGGATGTACCAGCCGTCCCCGTGACCAGGCAGGGAGCCGCCACCCGATGTCCGAGCCGCAGAGCGACATCCACACGACCGCGGGCAAGATCGCAGACCTGCAGCGCCGTATCGAAGAGGCCACACACGCGGGTTCCGCCCGTGCCGTCGAAAAGCAGCACGCGAAGGGCAAGCTGACCGCCCGTGAGCGGGTCGAGCTCCTGCTCGACGAAGGTTCCTTCGTGGAACTCGACGAGTTCGCCCGGCACCGGTCCACCAATTTCGGCATCGAGAAGAACCGGCCGTACGGAGACGGTGTCGTCACCGGCTACGGCACGGTCGACGGCCGCCCCGTCTGCGTGTACTCGCAGGACTTCACCATCTTCGGCGGCTCGCTCGGCGAGGTCTACGGCGAGAAGATCGTCAAGGTCATGGACTTCGCGATGAAGACCGGCTGTCCGGTGATCGGGATCAACGACGGCGGCGGTGCGCGCATCCAGGAGGGTGTGGCCGCGCTCGGGCTGTTCGCGGAGATCTTCCGCCGCAACGTCCACGCCTCCGGGGTCGTCCCGCAGATCTCGCTGATCGTCGGGCCGTGCGCGGGCGGTGCGGTCTACTCCCCCGCCATCACCGACTTCACGGTCATGGTCGACCAGACCTCGCACATGTTCATCACCGGCCCGGACGTCATCAAGACGGTCACGGGTGAGGACGTCGGCTTCGAGGAGCTGGGCGGCGCCCGCACGCACAACACGACGTCCGGCGTGGCCCACCACCTGGCGGGCGACGAGAAGGACGCCATCGAGTACGTCAAGTCCCTGCTGTCCTACCTCCCGTCGAACAACCTCTCCGAGGCCCCGGCCTTCCCGGAGGAGGCCGATCTGGAGACCACGGACGAGGACCGCGAGCTCGACACCCTCATCCCGGACTCGGCGAACCAGCCGTACGACATGCACACCGCCATCGAGCACGTCCTCGACGACGGCGAGTTCCTGGAGACCCAGGCCCTGTTCGCGCCGAACATCATCACCGGCTTCGGGCGCGTCGAGGGTTTCCCGGTCGGCATCGTCGCCAACCAGCCGATGCAGCTGGCCGGATGCCTGGACATCGACGCGAGCGAGAAGGCCTCACGCTTCGTGCGTACGTGCGACGCGTTCAACGTGCCGGTCCTCACCTTCGTCGACGTGCCCGGTTTCCTCCCGGGCGTCGACCAGGAGTACGGCGGCATCATCCGGCGCGGCGCCAAGCTGATCTACGCGTACGCGGAGGCCACCGTCCCGCTGATCACGGTGATCACGCGCAAGGCGTTCGGCGGGGCGTACGACGTCATGGGGTCCAAGCACCTGGGCGCCGACCTGAATCTGGCCTGGCCGACCGCGCAGATCGCGGTGATGGGCGCGCAGGGCGCGGTGAACATCCTGCACCGCCGCACCATCGCCGCCGCGGAGGATCAGGACGCCACCCGCGCCGAGCTGATGGCCGACTACGAGGACGCGCTCCTCAACCCGTACGTAGCGGCCGAGCGCGGCTACGTCGACGCGGTGATCATGCCGTCGGACACCCGGGCCCACGTCGTGAAGGGCCTGCGCCAGCTCCGGACGAAGCGCGAGTCGCTGCCGCCGAAGAAGCACGGCAACATCCCCCTCTAACACCGGGAGCCACCATGATCAAGGTCGTACGGGGCAATCCGACGCCGGAGGAGCTCGCCGCGGCCCTCGCCGTGGTCCGGGCGCGCGCGGCGGCGGTGGCCGACGTCCCCTCGGGCGTCCCGCTGCCGCCCGAGCAGTGGTCCGACCCGGGCCGGATCGCCCGCCGGGGCGCGCTCCGGCCGGGTCCCCGGTCGTGGGCGCGGACGTACTGGCCCTCCTGAGTCAGGCCGTCGAGCGGCGCTTGAGTACCTGTACTCAGGCGCCGCAGCCGTGTCCGGAGCACCATCGGAACCATGCTGTGGTCCGACCCCGAGAACAAGCCGCCGAAGGAACTGCGCGACGCCCAGGACATGATGCGTCGCGTGGGACTGCTGCTGGCGCTGGCCATGGTCGTGGCCATGTTCGTCCTGGCGCCCCGCTGAGACCCGGCCGCCCCGCCTACGATGGCGGGTATGACTGATCAGCGCCGCCTCGTGCTCGCCTCCGCCTCCCCCGCCCGCCTCGGCCTCCTGCGGCAGGCGGGCCTCGCCCCCGAGGTGATCGTCAGCGGTGTGGACGAGGACGCGATCACCGCTCCGACCCCGGGTGAGCTGGCACTCGTCCTCGCGGAGGCGAAGGCCGCCGCGGTGGCCGCACGGCCGGAGGCCGCCGGCGCGCTCGTCATCGGCTGCGACTCGGTGCTGGAGCTGGACGGCGAGGCGTACGGCAAGCCCGCCGACGCCGAGGAGGCCACCGCCCGCTGGAAGTCCATGCGCGGCCGGCCGGGCATCCTGCAGACGGGGCACAGCGTCATCGACACGGCCACCGGGCGTACGGCGTCGGCGACCGCCTCCACCGTCGTCAGGTTCGGCGAGCCGTCGGACGCCGAGGTGGCGGCCTACGTCGCTTCGGGCGAGCCCCTCCACGTGGCCGGAGCGTTCACCCTGGACGGCCGCTCGGCGCCGTTCGTCGAGGCGATCGAGGGCAGCTACGGGAACGTCATCGGGCTCTCGCTGCCCCTGCTGCGCCGGCTGCTCGGCGAACTGGGCATCTCCGTCACCGACTTGTGGAGCTGAGCGGCGGACGGCTCACACCGCGACCGGGGCCTTCTCCTCGCCCGTCGCACCTGCCGCCGGCTCACGCCGGTCGAACGCCACCAGGGTCAGCACGATCAGGGCCAGGACGGCCATCAGGAACGCGAAGGCGGCCCAGCCGATCAGCCCCACCGCCAGCGCGCCCAGCACCCCGTGCACGACCGCGCACGCGATGAGGGCGATCCGGCCGAAGCGGCCCGGGGCCCGGTCGCGTATCCCGGCCAGCAGCGGTATCAGCCCGCAGAGCACCAGCAGGGCGCCGGAGACACCGCCCATCACCCATGTGCCGGTGACCATGGCGTCAGGATCCATCCCGGCCAGGGACATGCTCTGGTTGCCGGCGACCGTCGCGAGGACACCGTTGACGAGCACGATGCCCACGGCCTCCACGAACAGAACGATCGCGGTCACGAAGGCCACTGGTCTGCGCACCACGGCGCCACCCCCTGTTACCTGTAGTACGTGCGGTAGCGGGGACCCTACTAACCGGTAATGCTCCGGACAAGGGGAAGCGCACGGCCCGTGCCCGCGGCGCGCCGCCCCGCGCCCGACGCAAAGAATCCCTCGGCCGTTCGTAGGGAGTCCACAAAGAAACGCCGCGCGGCGTTGACCGTCCGGACAGAGACTTGGGCCACACTTCGTGGCTACTGTGCGGTTGAGGAACCCGGCGTACCGTGGTGCGACAAGGGATTTCGCGACTCGAGCAAGCCTCGAATCACACTCCGTGTGGGCAAGTTCACTACTGGGGACGGGTCGTACGGCCGTGTCGGTAGTCCCTAAACTCAGCTTGTTCTCAAGGAGGGAGTCATCGTGCGCAAGGTGCTCATCGCCAACCGTGGCGAAATCGCTGTCCGTGTTGCTCGGGCTTGCCGGGATGCCGGAATCGCGAGCGTGGCCGTCTACGCCGATCCGGACCGGGATGCTCTGCATGTGCGCGCGGCCGACGAGGCGTTCGCTCTGGGCGGTGACACCCCGGCCGCCAGCTATCTGGACATGGCCAAGGTGCTGCAGGCCGCGAAGGACTCCGGGGCGGACGCGATCCACCCCGGCTACGGGTTCCTCTCGGAGAACGCGGAGTTCGCCCAGGCCGTGCTGGACGCGGGCCTGACCTGGATCGGTCCGCCGCCGCAGGCGATCCGGGACCTCGGTGACAAGGTCGCCGCCCGTCACATCGCCCAGCGCGCCGGCGCCCCGCTCGTGGCCGGCACGCCCGACCCGGTGTCCGGGTCGGCCGAGGTCGTGGAGTTCGCCGAGAAGAACGGCCTGCCGATCGCGATCAAGGCCGCCTTCGGTGGCGGTGGCCGCGGCCTGAAGGTCGCCCGCACGCTCGAGGAGATCCCGGAGCTGTACGACTCGGCGGTGCGTGAGGCCGTCGCGGCGTTCGGCCGCGGGGAGTGCTTCGTGGAGCGCTACCTCGACAAGCCCCGGCACGTCGAGACCCAGTGCCTGGCCGACACGCACGGCAACGTCGTCGTGGT
Source organism: Streptomyces sp. NPDC102402 (assembly GCF_044765765.1). Classification (NCBI taxonomy): domain Bacteria; kingdom Bacillati; phylum Actinomycetota; class Actinomycetes; order Kitasatosporales; family Streptomycetaceae; genus Streptomyces; species Streptomyces sp. NPDC102402. The sequence goes on along the minus strand of NZ_JBIWKR010000002.1, from coordinate 602,429 downwards.
GTCCACCCGTGACTGCTCGCTCCAGCGCCGCCACCAGAAGCTGGTGGAGGAGGCCCCGGCGCCGTTCCTGTCCGAGGCGCAGAACGCCGAGCTGTACGCGGCGTCCAAGGCGATCCTGAAGGAAGCCGGCTACGTCGGCGCGGGCACCGTCGAGTTCCTCGTCGGCGTCGACGGCACGATCAGCTTCCTCGAGGTCAACACCCGCCTCCAGGTCGAGCACCCGGTCACCGAGGAGGTCACCGGCCTCGACCTCGTGCGCGAGATGTTCCGCATCGCCGACGGCGAGGAGCTCGGCTACGGCGACCCCGCCGTGCGCGGCCACTCCTTCGAGTTCCGCATCAACGGCGAGGACCCGGGCCGCGGCTTCCTGCCCGCCCCCGGCACCGTCACCCTCTTCGCCCCGCCCACCGGCCCGGGCGTCCGCCTCGACGCGGGCGTCGAGTCCGGCAGCGTCATCGGCCCGGCGTGGGACTCGCTGCTCGCCAAGCTGATCGTGACGGGCGCGACCCGTGAGCAGGCCCTTCAGCGCGCCGCGCGTGCGCTGGCCGAGTTCCAGGTCGAGGGCATGGCCACCGCCATCCCCTTCCACCGTGCGGTCGTCGCGGACCCGGCGTTCACCTCCGACCCGTTCCGGATCCACACCCGGTGGATCGAGACCGAGTTCGTCAACGACATCAAGCCCTACACGGTCCCCGCCGAGCAGGACGCCGACGAGGAGTCCGGCCGTGAGACCGTCGTCGTCGAGGTCGGCGGCAAGCGCCTCGAAGTCTCCCTGCCTTCCTCGCTCGGGATGAGCCTGGCCCGCACCGGCCTCGCCGCCGGGGCCAAGCCGAAGCGCCGCGCCGCGAAGAAGACCGGCTCCGCCGCCTCCGGCGACACCCTCGCCTCCCCGATGCAGGGAACCATCGTCAAGATCGCCGTCGAAGAGGGCCAGGAAGTCAAGGAGGGCGACCTCATCGTCGTCCTCGAAGCGATGAAGATGGAACAGCCCCTCAACGCCCACCGCTCGGGCACCGTGAAGGGTCTGGCGGCGGAGGTCGGCACGTCCGTGTCGTCCGGCGCCGCGATCTGCGAGATCAAGGACTGAGCGCCCGCTCCGCTCTCTCCCACTGGGGCCCGGCACCTGCCGGGCCCCAGTGGCATCCTTGGGACGCGGAGCGGACACCAGGAGGACAGGGCGATGGCGATGAGCACGGCACCGACACCGGCCCGGCCGATGCGCGCCGACGCGCGCCGCAACTACGACCGGCTGCTCAGCGAGGCCCGTGCGTCCTTCGCGGACCGGGGCACGGACGCCTCGCTGGACGACATCGCCCGGCGGGCGGGCGTCGGCATCGGCACGCTGTACCGGCACTTCCCGAACCGTCAGGCCCTGATGAACGCGGTGTTCCAGGAAGCCCTGACCGCACTGCTCGCCCGCTCCCGCGAACTGGCCGAGGCCGACCGGCCGTGCACCGCGCTGGTGGAGTGGCTGGGTGCGCTCGTCACCCACGCGGGCGAGTACCGAGGCCTCGCGCAGGCACTCATGTCGGCGTCGGGTGACGAGACTTCGGCGCTGACGTCGTGCCATGTGCCACTGCGTCAGGCGGGGGCGCGGCTGCTGGACCGGGCGCAGTCGAGCGGCTCGGTGCGGGCGGACGTGTCGATCGACGACCTGTTGCAGCTGACGAACGCGATCGCGCTGGCCGCGGAGCAGACACCGGCCGACCCGGCCCTCGCCGAACGTCTGCTGCGGCTGACACTCCGCGGCCTGAAGGCCGATCCGGCCGACCGCGCCCCCTCAGGCCGACGTCGTCCCCCCGGCGACTGAGCACGAGGGCCGGACGGGGCCCGTGAGGCCGCTCAGCGGCGACGCAGATCCGCGACCCGGCCCACCGGCCCCTCGGCCAGGGCCGCCGCGCTCCGCAGCTGCGGACCGAGACCAGCAGGCCCCCCGTGACCGCCCTGGGTGCGCCGCTGGCCCGGCAGCGGCATGTCCTGCCGCGCCTGCCGTCCCGGCGGCAGCGCGTCACCGGCGGCGGGCTCCGCGCCGGGCCCCGCCACCGTGATCTCCACACCCTGGTCGGCCAGGGCCTGGAGCTCGGTGGCCGCACGCTCGTCGTGGACCGGCGGCTCGTCCGTCACCAGACGGGTGATGAGGTCCGTGGGCACGGTCTGGAACATGGTGTCGGAGCCGAGCTTCGTGTGGTCCGCCAGGACGACCACCTCGGCCGCGGCCTGCACCAGCGCCCGGTCGACGCTCGCGGAGAGCATGTTGGACGTGGACAGTCCGCGCTCCGCGGTCAGCCCGCTCCCGGAGATGAACGCACGGCTCACCCTCAGCCCCTGGAGGGACTGTTCGGCACCACTGCCGACGAGTGCGTAGTTGCTCCCGCGCAGGGTGCCGCCGGTCATCACCACCTCCACCCGGTTGGCATGGGCCAACGCCTGGGCGACGAGCAGCGAGTTGGTGACCACGGTCAGGCCGGGAACACGTGCGAGCCGGCGGGCCAGCTCCTGCGTGGTCGTGCCGGCGCCGACCACGATGGCCTCGCCCTCACCGACCAGCCCGGCCGCCAGGTCGGCGATGGCCGTCTTCTCCGCGGTGGAGAGATGGGATTTCTGCGGAAAGCCGGACTCCCGCGTAAAACCGCCCGGCAAGACCGCACCGCCGTGCCGGCGGTCGAGGAGTCCTTCTGCCTCCAGTGCCCGCACGTCCCGCCGTACGGTCACTTCGGAGGTCTGGACGACGCGGGCGAGCTCACGGAGCGATACCGCCCCGTTGGCGCGCACCATTTCGAGGATCAATTGACGACGTTCTGCAGCGAACACGAAACTGACAGTAACCTGGCCGTACGTTGCTTTTCAGCAGTTTGCGCCGAATAAGCGAAGTTGTACACAGGCGGGGCCCCCTGGTGGTATAGGGGGCCCCGCCTGTGTACGAACCTTCGTGTCACGCCTCGCCGGTGCTCTTACGGGTGTGCAACTGCCGGGCCACTTCGGCGATCGAGCCGGACAGGGACGGGTACACGGTGAAGGCGTTGGCGATCTGCTCCACCGTCAGGTTGTTGTCGACGGCGAGCGAGATCGGGTGGATCAGCTCGCTGGCCCTCGGCGCGACGACGCAGCCGCCGACCACGATGCCTGTACCGGGGCGGCAGAGGATCTTGACGAAGCCGTCCCTGATGCCCTGCATCTTGGCCCGCGGGTTGCGCAGCAGCGGCAGCTTCACGACACGGGCGTCGATCCTGCCGGAGTCGACGTCGGCCTGGCTGTAACCGACGGTGGCGATCTCGGGGTCGGTGAAGACGTTCGCGGAGACCGTCTTCAGGTCCAGCGGGGCCACCGCGTCGCCGAGGAAGTGGTACATGGCGATGCGGCCCTGCATCGCCGCGACCGAGGCCAGGGCGAAGATCCCGGTGACGTCACCGGCCGCGTACACGCCGGGGGCGCTGGTGCGGGAGACCCGGTCGGTCCGGATGTGCCCGGACTCCTTGAGCTGCACCCCGGACTCCTCCAGGCCCATGCCCGCGGTGTTGGGGATCGCGCCGACCGCCATCAGGCAGTGGGTGCCGGAGATGACGCGGCCGTCGGCCAGGGTGACCTCGACGCGGTCGCCGACACGCTTGGCGGACTGGGCCCGGGAGCGCGCCATGACGTTCATGCCGCGGCGGCGGAAGACGTCCTCCAGCACGGCGGCGGCGTCCGGGTCCTCTCCCGGGAGCACCCGGTCGCGGGAGGAGACGAGGGTCACGCGCGAGCCCAGCGCCTGGTAGGCGCCGGCGAACTCGGCGCCGGTGACGCCCGAGCCGACCACGATGAGCTCCTCGGGGAGCTCGTCCAGGTCGTAGACCTGGGTCCAGTTCAGGATGCGCTCACCGTCGGGCTGGGCGTCCGGGATCTCCCGGGGGTGGCCACCGGTCGCGATGAGCACCGCGTCGGCGGTGAGCCGCTCCTCGGTGCCGTCGGCGGCGGTCACGACGACCTGGCGGGACCCGTCTGCGGCCTGGAGGCCGTCCAGCCGGCCCCGGCCGCGCATGACCCTGGCGCCCGCGCGGGTCACGGAGGCGGTGATGTCGTGGGACTGGGCGAGCGCGAGGCGCTTGACGCGTCGGTTGACCTTGCCGAGGTCGACACCGACCACCCGGGCGGCCTGCTCCAGGTGCGGGGTGTCGTCGGCGACGATGATGCCGAGTTCCTCGTACGAGGAGTCGAAGGTGGTCATCACCTCGGCCGTCGCGATCAGGGTCTTGGAGGGCACGCAGTCGGTCAGGACCGACGCGCCGCCGAGGCCGTCGCAGTCGACGACGGTCACCTCCGCGCCGAGCTGGGCGCCGACCAGTGCCGCCTCGTAGCCGCCGGGGCCGCCGCCGATGATCACGATCCGGGTCACGAAAAGTCCGCCTCGCGTGGTGTCATCCCACGGCCGTCTGCCGCCCCGGCCGGGGGTCCGGGGGGTCGCCCCGGCGTATGCAGTACGTAGTTCATTGTCCCGCACGCGCCAAGCTGCTTCGCCCCGGGGCCCTCCATACGGGGACGGGCCTCGCCGGGCCATGGCCTCCGGGCTCCGCGGGCCGCCCCCGGCCGGGCGGTCTTCCGCTCCGGGAAACGGCGTGCTCCGCGCCGCCTCACGTACCCTCGACCGCATGTCGCTCTACGCCGCGTACGCCGGCAACCTCGACGCGCGGCTGATGACGCGCCGCGCACCGCACTCCCCGCTGCGCGGCACGGGCTGGCTCAACGGCTGGCGGCTGACCTTCGGCGGGGAGCAGATGGGGTGGGAGGGCGCGCTGGCCACGGTGGTGGAGGCGCCCCGTTCCCAGGTGTTCGTCGCGCTCTACGACCTGGCCCCGATGGACGAGGACTCCATGGACCGCTGGGAGGGTGTCGGCCTCGACATCTACCGGCGCATGCGGGTGCGCGTGCACACGCTGGACGGCGAGGAGCCGGCCTGGATGTACGTCCTCAACGGTTACGAGGGCGGGCTGCCCTCCGCCCGCTACCTGGGCGAGGTGGCGGATGCGGCCGAATCCGCGGGCGCGCCGCACGACTACGTGATGAATCTCCGCAAGCGTCCCTGCTGAGCGGCACCCCTCGTACCGCTTCTGTACGAAGATACGAACACGACCGGCCAGACTCTCCACGGACGCATCTACGCGCGTAGGGAATCAGCGGTTACCCTCATCCGCGTGAACGCATCTGTTATTCCGGACCACATCCAGGGCGACCCGCGCGTCGCCGCTGCCGACGCCGCCGCCCGCCTGCGCGAGCTGACCGGCGCCGAGACCCACGACGTCGCTCTCGTGATGGGCTCCGGGTGGGCCCCCGCGGGCGATGCGCTCGGCATCCCGGAGGCCGAGTTCCCCGTCACCGCGCTGCCCGGATTCCCGGCCCCGGCGGTCGAGGGCCACGGCGGCACGATCCGCTCGTACAAGATCGGGGAGAAGCGCGTCCTGGTCTTCCTGGGCCGCACCCACTACTACGAGGGCCGCGGCGTCGCGGCGGTCGCGCACGGAGTCCGCACGGCCGTCGCCGCGGGCTGCGGAACCGTCATCCTGACGAACGGGTGCGGGGGGCTCCGCGAGGGCATGCGCCCCGGCCAGCCGGTCCTCATCAGCGACCACATCAACCTCACGGCGGCCTCGCCGATCGTGGGCGCGAACTTCGTGGACCTGACCGACCTGTACTCGCCGCGGCTGCGCGCACTGTGCAAGGAGATCGACGAGACCCTCGAAGAAGGCGTCTACGTCCAGTTCCCCGGCCCGCACTACGAGACCCCGGCCGAGATCAACATGGTCCGCGTCATGGGCGGCGACCTGGTCGGCATGTCCACGGTCCTCGAGGCGATCGCGGCCCGTGAGTCGGGCGCCGAGGTGCTGGGCATCTCCCTGGTCACGAATCTGGCCGCCGGCCTGAGCGGGGAGCCCCTCAACCACGAGGAGGTCCTCCAGGCGGGCCGCGACTCGGCCACCCGTATGGGCTCGCTGCTGGCACGGGTGCTGGACCGGGTCTGAGCGACGGCACTCCCAGCCCTCTCAGCCCGGCCGGCGCCCAGGAGCCACGTCCGGCGCCCCCGGCGCACCGGGAGCCGCACCCCCAGTCCCGCCGGCGTACCCGGAGCCACCCCCAGCCCCACCGGCGCCCAGGGAGCCGCACCCCCAGCCCCGCCGGCGTTCGAGGCGCGGGGGTCCGGGGGCGGAGCCCCCGAAGCGGGTCCGGGCGGAGCCCGGTTCCGGGAAGGGGCGAGTAGGGGAACAGTCCGCCGCAGGCGCACCCGCACCCCCGGCACCCCGCACCCCCGCACCGCCCCACCACCACACCCGCAGAAAGGCGGACACCGTGCAGCAGGACCAGGACCTCCTCACCCGTGCCAGGACCTGGCTCGCCGAGGACCCGGACCCCGAGACCCGGGCGGAGCTCGAAAGGCTCATCGAGACCGGTGACGAGCCCGCGCTCGCCGACCGCTTCGCCGGCACGCTCCAGTTCGGGACCGCCGGCCTGCGCGGCGAGATCGGCGCCGGACCGATGCGGATGAACCGGTCCGTGGTGATCCGCGCCGCCGCCGGACTCGCCGCGTACCTGCGAGCGCGGGGACAGGGCGGCGGGCTCGTCGTCATCGGATACGACGCCCGCTACAAGTCCGCCGACTTCGCCCGCGACACCGCGGCCGTGATGACCGGCGCCGGACTGCGCGCGGCCGTGCTGCCCCGCCCCCTGCCCACCCCCGTCCTCGCGTACGCCATACGGCACCTGGGGGCCGTCGCGGGCGTCGAGGTCACCGCCAGCCACAACCCGCCGCGCGACAACGGCTACAAGGTCTACCTCGGCGACGGCTCGCAGATCGTGCCCCCGGCCGACGCGGAGATCGCCGCGGCGATCGAGGCCGTGGGCCCGCTCGACGGCGTACCCCGCCCGGAGGCGGGCTGGGAGACGCTCGGCGACGAGGTCCTGGACGCCTATCTCGCGCGTACGGACGCCGTCCTCGGCTCCGGTTCGCCCCGCACCGCGCGGACCGTCTACACGGCGATGCACGGCGTCGGAACCTCCGTCCTGACGGCCGCCTTCGCCCGCGCCGGTTTCCCCGAGCCCGTACTCGTGGCCGAACAGGCCGAGCCCGACCCGGCGTTCCCCACCGTCGCCTTCCCCAACCCGGAAGAGCCCGGAGCCATGGATCTCGCGTTCGCGACGGCGCGCCGGACACAGCCCGACGTCATCATCGCCAACGACCCGGACGCCGACCGCTGCGCCGTCGCGGTACCCGACGCGACGGCCGACGGCGGCTGGCGGATGCTGCGCGGCGACGAGGTCGGCGCTCTGCTCGCCGCGCACCTGGTGGACCGGGGCGCGACCGGTGTGTTCGCCGAGTCGATCGTGTCCTCGTCCCTTCTCGGCCGGATCGCGGAGAAGGCGGGTCTCGGCTACGAGGAGACCCTGACGGGCTTCAAGTGGATCGCCCGCGTCGACGGCCTGCGGTACGGGTACGAGGAGGCGCTCGGCTACTGCGTCGACCCGGAAGGGGTCCGCGACAAGGACGGCATCACGGCCGCCCTGCTGATCGCCGAACTCGTCTCCGTACTCAAGGAGAAGGGCCGCACCCTCCTGGATCTGCTGGACGGTCTCGCCCTGGAGCACGGCCTACACGCCACGGACCAGCTGTCGGTCCGTGTCGAGGACCTCTCGGTCATCGCGGACGCCATGCGCCGCCTGCGTGAGTCCCCGCCGACCGCCCTCGCGGGCCTCCCGGTCACCTCGGCCGAGGACCTCTCCCGGGGCACGGAGTCACTGCCGCCCACGGACGGCCTGCGCTACCACCTGGCGGGCGCCCGGGTCATCGTCCGCCCGAGCGGCACGGAGCCCAAGCTCAAGTGCTACCTGGAGGCCGTGGTCCCGGTCGGATCGGCGGAGGAGCTGCCCGCGGCCCGCGCACGGGGTGCGGAACTGCTGGCCGGCATCAAGCGGGACCTGGCGGCCGCGGCGGGGATCTGAGGGGTGGCAGGCGCGTGCGGCGGGCGTACCCCGGGACCGCCGCACCCGTCCGGCGGCCCCTGCCGCACGAGGCGGTCCGAGGTCAGGGCAGTCGGATGTTGTCGTACCTGGTGTTCGGCTCTCCGCCGGCGTGGACGCGCGGGGAGGTGAACACCCCGGCCAGCTCCTTCTCGGCGATCGCCCTGCGGGGAAGGCTCAGCCCGTAGTGCTCGCCCATCAGCCGGTACACGTCCCGGATGGGCGGGATGTGCAGCCCCCACTCGTCCGGCTCGTCGGGGAAGTCGGGATCCGGGTCGACGCCGCCGAGCCCGATCTCGGCGGTCATCCGCCGGGTGAGGGGATGATCCGCCCTGACCGCCTCGTGCACCTCGCCGTCGAAGTAACTCCAGTCCAGCTCTCCGTCCACGATCACGCCGACCGCGGGCGGGTCCATGGTGGTGTCCGTGACGGTCAGCCATGTGCGGCCCTCCCACAGGTCCTTCACGTGGTCGCGGCGCTGCATGAAGAAGCCGTCGCCGCCGCCGCACAGGGCGAACGCCCACCCCGCGTGCTCGCCCAGCCTGGCCCAGTCCGGGACGTCGACGGAACGGTGCAGCACTGTGTTGAACGTTTCGGGCGGCATGACGCCGAGGCCGGGATCCGCGCCCCTCATCGCCGCCAGCTCCTCGACGTCCACGCCTTTGACCATCACCAGGTGGAAGCCCCAGGAGCCGAGGTCCTGCTGTATCCACTCGAATCCGTCATCGCTCATGACCGGGAGTGTGGCAGCGGGGTCCGACAGCCCGGGACCGTGACCTGAACCCGCACCGCACCGCACCGCACCGACTGCCGTGTCGCGAGAGGTGGTGTCCCTTCGGTCGCGGGTGGAGCCGCGCCGTCGTCCCCCGGGACGCTGCCCCGCGAGGACGATCCTGTCGTTCACACCGGGGCTAGAGTCGGCAACGTGTACGTGCAGGAGCGGGCGGACGTACGACGGGCTCCCGCCACCGCTCAGCCGATCGCGAGCAGCACCACGAGCAGCACCGCGCCGACGACCGCCGGGGCGATCACCTCGTAGGCCCAGCGCGCGGACGCGGTGACGGTGCCGCCTTCCTTGCGGGCGGCGGCGCGCTCGGCCAGCTCCCGCAGGTCGCCCACCGTCTGATCGGCGGCGGCCGCCCGGGCCTGGGAATCGCGGACGTCGGCGTGCACGGAGGTCCGGCCGTACGGGTCGTCGTGCGCCTGCTGGCCGGCCCTCCTCGCCGCACGCTTGCGCTCGCGCAGCGAGACGGGGACCGCCCACAGCTGGTACTTGTCACCGGCGTGGGTGAAGAGCTCGCTGGAGTACGCGGCACGCACGGTGGAGACGTCCGCCCAGGGCAGCACGATCGTGCGGAAGGGGTTGCGGATCCGGATCCGCGCCTCGTCGGCGAACACGGCCGGCCGCAGGGTGAACGCCACGATCAGCGGGATCGCGGTCAGCAGCGCGGCCAGCGCGAGCCACGGCACCCGCCCCTCGCCCCGGAACACCGCGTCCAGCCCGATCCAGCCGACCAGCAGGATGAGCAGCGCGCCGCTGACCAGCGCGGCGCCCGACCGGTAGGTCCGGTCGGCGTGTGCGGGCTCGGCGGGAGGTGTGGGGCTCGTCATGGTCCCGATTCTGCCTGAAGGGGCACGGGGGACGGGGCGCGGCCTCGCCAGGCCCGTGGAGGGGTCGAAACGGTGAGGCCCCTGTACAGGTCGCTACGCGCGTAGATATGCTCATGTGGTGACCATGCCCACCACTGCTCCCGCATTTGCCGACGCGACGGCGTCCGAGGGTGCGCTGCGCCGCTTCCTGCACGGGCTGCCCGGCGTCGACACCGTCGGCCTCGAAGCGCGTGCCGCCTCCCTCGGTACCCGATCGATCAAGACGACCGCCAAGGCGTACGCCATCGATCTCGCCATCTCGATGATCGACCTGACGACGCTGGAAGGCGCGGACACCCCCGGCAAGGTCCGGGCCCTGGCCGCCAAGGCGGTCAACCCCGACCCCACCGACCGCACGACCCCGCGCACCGCGGCGGTCTGCGTCTACCCCGACATGGCGGCGACCGCCGCCGCCGCGCTGGCCGGCTCCGGGGTGAAGGTGGCGTCCGTCGCGACGGCCTTCCCCGCCGGACGTGCCGCGCTGGACGTCAAGCTCGCGGACGTCCGCGACGCCGTGGCGGCCGGGGCCGACGAGATCGACATGGTGATCGACCGCGGCGCCTTCCTCTCCGGCCGCTACCTCAAGGTCTACGAGGAGATCGTCGCCGTGAAGGCCGAGTGCGGCTCCGCACGGCTGAAGGTGATCTTCGAGACCGGCGAGCTCTCCACGTACGACAACATCCGCCGGGCCTCCTGGCTCGGCATGGTGGCGGGCGCGGACTTCATCAAGACGTCGACCGGCAAGGTCGGCACGAACGCCACTCCGGCGAACACGCTGCTGATGCTGGAGGCCGTACGCGACTTCCGGGAGCAGACCGGCGTGCAGATCGGCGTGAAGCCGGCCGGCGGCATCCGCACCTCCAAGGACGCCATCAAGTTCCTCGTCCTGGTGAACGAGACGGCGGGTGAGGACTGGCTGGACAACCACTGGTTCCGCTTCGGCGCCTCCAGCTTGCTGAACGACCTGCTGATGCAGCGCCAGAAGCTCAGCACCGGCCGTTACTCCGGCCCCGATTACGTGACGGTGGACTGATCCCCATGGCATCTGCATTCGACTACGCACCGGCTCCGGAGTCCCGCTCCGTCGTCGACATCGCGCCCTCGTACGGCCTGTTCATCGACGGCGAGTTCACCGAGGCCGCCGACGGCAAGGTCTTCAAGACGGTCAGTCCGTCCACCGAGGAGGTCCTCTCCGAGGTCGCCCGGGCCGGCGCGGAGGACGTGGACCGGGCCGTGAAGGCGGCCCGCCGGGCGTTCGAGAAGTGGTCGGCGCTGCCCGGCTCCGAGCGCGCCAAGTACCTCTTCCGGATCGCCCGGATCATCCAGGAGCGCTCCCGTGAGCTCGCCGTCCTGGAGACCCTGGACAACGGCAAGCCCATCCGGGAGACCCGCGACGCCGACCTCCCGCTGGTCGCCGCGCACTTCTTCTACTACGCGGGCTGGGCGGACAAGCTGGACCACGCGGGGTACGGCGCGAACCCCCGCCCCCTCGGCGTGGCCGGCCAGGTCATCCCGTGGAACTTCCCGCTGCTGATGCTGGCCTGGAAGATCGCCCCGGCCCTCGCCACCGGCAACACGGTGGTGCTGAAGCCCGCGGAGACCACTCCGCTGTCGGCGCTGTTCTTCGCCGACGTCTGCCGGCAGGCCGGTCTGCCCAAGGGCGTCGTCAACATCCTGACGGGGTACGGCGACGCGGGTGCGGCGCTGGTCGAGCACCCCGACGTGAACAAGGTCGCCTTCACGGGGTCGACCGCCGTCGGCAAGGCCATCGCCCGGAGCATCGCCGGTACGGACAAGAAGGCCACGCTCGAACTGGGCGGCAAGGGCGCCAACATCGTCTTCGACGACGCCCCGGTCGACCAGGCCGTCGAGGGCATCGTCACCGGCATCTTCTTCAACCAGGGCCAGGTCTGCTGCGCGGGCTCGCGCCTCCTCGTGCAGGAGTCCGTGCACGACGAGGTGCTGCACTCCCTCAAGCGCCGGCTGTCCACGCTCCGCCTCGGCGACCCGCTGGACAAGAACACCGACATCGGCGCGATCAACTCCGCGGAGCAGCTCTCCCGGATCACCTCGCTCGTCGAGACCGGCGAGGCCGAGGGCGCCGAGCGCTGGACCGCGCCGTGCGACCTGCCGTCCTCGGGCTACTGGTTCGCCCCGACCCTCTTCACCGGCGTCACCCAGGCGCACACCGTCGCCCGCGACGAGATCTTCGGCCCGGTGCTCTCGGTGCTGACCTTCCGTACGCCCGACGAGGCGGTCGCCAAGGCCAACAACAGCCAGTACGGCCTCTCCGCGGGCATCTGGACGGAGAAGGGCTCCCGCATCCTCGCGGTGGCGAACAAGCTCCGCGCCGGCGTGGTGTGGGCCAACACGTTCAACAAGTTCGACCCGACCTCGCCGTTCGGCGGATACAAGGAGTCGGGCTTCGGCCGCGAGGGCGGCCGTCACGGTCTGGAGGCCTACCTCGATGTCTGACGGGCGACTCAGTGTCTTCAAGACCTACAAGCTGTACGTCGGGGGCAAGTTCCCCCGCTCCGAGAGCGGCCGGGTGTACGAGGTGACGGACTCGAAGGGCAAGTGGCTGGCGAACGCCCCGCAGTCCTCCCGCAAGGACGCGCGTGACGCGGTCGTGGCCGCGCGCAAGGCGTTCGGCGGCTGGTCGGGGGCGACCGCGTACAACCGCGGGCAGGTCCTCTACCGCGTCGCGGAGATGCTGGAGGGCCGCCGGGAGCAGTTCGCGCGGGAGGTGGCGGACGCCGAGGGGCTGTCGAAGTCCAAGGCGGCGGCCGTCGTCGACGCGGCGGTCGACCGCTGGGTCTGGTACGCGGGATGGACGGACAAGATCGGCCAGGTCGTGGGCGGGGCGAACCCGGTCGCGGGCCCGTTCTTCAACCTGTCCACCCCGGAGCCGACCGGCGTGGTCGCGGTCCTGGCGCCGCAGGAGTCGTCGTTCCTGGGCCTGGTCTCGGTGATCGCCCCGGTGATCGCCACGGGCAGCACGGCGGTCGTCATCGCCTCGGCCGCCGCGCCGCTGCCCGCGCTGTCGCTGGGCGAGGTCCTGGCCACCTCGGACCTGCCGGGCGGCGTGGTGAACATCCTGTCGGGAGGGACGGCCGAGCTCGCGGCTCCCCTCGCCTCCCACCAGGACGTCAACGCCATCGACCTCACGGGAGCCGACGCCGGCCTCGCGAGGGAACTGGAGGCCGCGGCGGCCGACAACCTGAAGCGCGTCCTGCGTCCACAGCCTGTGGACGAGGACTGGTCCGCCGGTCCCGGCACCCGGCGCCTGACGGCCTTCCTGGAGACCAAGACGGTCTGGCACCCCACGGGTGCACTGGGAGCCTCCGGCTCCTCGTACTGATCCCGGGCATGCGTGCGGGGCCGCCTCCGGGCGGCCCCGCACGCGTGTCCGCGCGTGGTCAGCCGGTGATCAGGCCGGTCACCTCTCCGATCACGGGCAGGTCGCCGAGCGCGGCGCCACTGGTCAGCGGGTCGGTGACCAGCGCCGTGGTCACCGGCTTGAAGTCCGCGATCTGGGCGCCCACGGCGTTGTCCAGCGGATCCACACCCGTCCCGGCCAGCGGGTCGAGCTGCAGATCGGTGATGGGCTTGACGGCCCCGGCGAGGCCGTAGCCGAGCGCGCTGGTCAGTGCGGGCGCGGCGGCGTCACCTACCGCCCCCAGGGTGCTGTCCGCCGTGTCCGAGCCGGTGGCGGGCGCCGCGGGCAGCGGCGCCGCCTGAGCGGCCGCGCCTCCCGCACCGAGCGCCGCGCCCAGCGCGGTGAGGGTCAGGCCGGCTCGCAGCAGCGCGCGGTTCCGGGGCTTGGACAGTGCATGACGTGCCATGTTTTCCCACCTGATCGGGACGTGTCGGGTAATCACTCGTACACGCAGAGTAGTTGAGGTGTGATGCTCGATACCAACAGGACCTCCCGGGGATCCCCTACGCGGGTCAATGCCTCACACTTCTGTTCTGTGAGTTCCCAACCGATCCCCACGCGCGTCGTACTGCTCGCCGGTCCCTCCGGCTCCGGCAAGTCGTCCCTCGCGGCCCGCAGCGGTCTGCCGGTGCTGCACCTGGACGACTTCTACAAGGAGGTCAACGATCCGACACTGCCGCGGGTCACCGGCAGCGCGGACATCGACTGGGACTCGGCCCTGTCCTGGGACGAGGACAGCGCGGTCGCGGCCATAGCGGAGCTGTGCCGCACGGGGCGCACGTCCGTTCCCCTGTACGACATCGCCACGAGCTCACGTACGGGCCGCGAGACGCTCGACATCGAGCGGACCCCCCTGTTCGTGGCCGAGGGGATCTTCGCCGCGGACATCGTGGAACGCTGCCAGGAACTGGGCCTGCTCGCGGACGCGCTGTGCCTGCGCGGCCGGCCGTCGACGACGTTCCGTCGCAGGCTGGTGCGGGACCTGCGCGAGGGCCGGAAGTCGGTGCCGTTCCTGCTGCGCCGCGGCTGGCGGCTGATGCGGACCGAGCGGCGCATCGTGGCCCGCCAGACGGCCCTGGGCGCCCATCCCTGCGCCAAGCAGGAGGCCTTGGGCCGCCTGGCCGCCGCGGCGGCGGGACGGTGCCGGACCCCGCGGAGCCGGGTCGCGAAGTAGGGAGGGGGACGGGCCGACGGCCCGCCCCCTCCCCGGCGCACGCGGCGGGGGCGGACAAGACCCCCCGGCCTGTCCGCCCCCGCTGTGCGCTTCCCCCGTGCCGCCGTCTCCCCCGAGACCGCGGCCGTTCCCCCTGTTTCCCCCGTGCCACCGTCTCCCCCGAGACCGCGGCCGTTCCCCCCTGTTTCCCCCGTGCCCCCGCAGACCTCAGGCCACCAGCTCGCCGAAGGACTCCTCCTCGTCACGGCCGAAGCTGAGGACCTCGTCCTCGCGCAGCCGGCGGAGCGACCGCCAGATGCTCGACTTCACCGTGCCGACACTGATGTCGAGGATGGACGCGATCTCCGGGTCCGTGCGACCCTCGTAGTAGCGGAGCACCAGCATCGTGCGCTGGAGTTCCGGCAGCCGCGCCAGCGCCTGCCAGAGCACCGCCCGCAGTTCGGTGCCCCGCATCGCGTCCGTGTCGCTCACCGTCTCCGGGAGCTCCTCGGTCGGGTATTCGTTGAGCTTGCGCCTGCGCCACGCGCTGATGTGCAGGTTGGTCATGGTGCGGCGGAGGTAACCGCCGACGGCCGCCTTGTCGCTGATCCTGTCCCACGCCCGGTACGTCGAGAAGAGGGCGCTCTGGAGCAGGTCCTCGGCCTCGAACCGGTCGCCGGTCAGGTGGTAGGCGGTCGCGTACAGGGAGGCGCGGCGCTCCTGGACGTAGGCGGTGAACGCCGTTTCGGCGTCCTGTGCCCCGTCCGCGGCGGTCCGCTCCCCCGTGACCTCCCCGTACGCGCTCCCCCCGTCCTCCCCCGTGGGCGCGTCGACCATCGCCAGGTACGACGAGTGCGGACGCCCGGCGCCACGTACGCGCCCCCGCCCGACGACGCCGGACTTCTCCGGGCTCCGCCCGATGTCGTGAAGGCGCGTGACAACTGCGCTTGAGGTGGTGCTGTGCAGTGCGTTCATCTGGCGCCCCCCATCGGTGGAGTCCGTTCGATCCGTGTGCCATTGAGCTTGCCGGGCCAGTTTCATGGCCCTGTCCCCCGACTGTCACAGACCTGTCACAGGGCATGTCGAGCGGTCAAGTCGGGGGGATTGTCGAAACGTGGCTGCACCATGGGCCAGAATGACCCCCGTGCCTTTCCTGTTGCTGATCGAGGACGACGACGCCATCCGCACAGCCCTCGAACTCTCCCTGTCACGCCAGGGCCACCGTGTGGCCACCGCGGCGACGGGAGAGGACGGCCTGGAGCTGCTCCGGGAGCAGCGGCCGGATCTGGTTGTGCTGGACGTGATGCTGCCCGGGATCGACGGTTTCGAGGTGTGCCGGAGAATCCGGCGTACCGACCAGCTGCCGATCATCCTGCTGACCGCGCGCAGCGACGACATCGACGTCGTGGTGGGACTGGAGTCCGGCGCGGACGACTATGTCGTGAAACCCGTGCAGGGCCGGGTGCTCGACGCCCGGATCCGCGCGGTCCTGCGCCGCGGGGAGAGGGAGTCCACCGATTCGGCGACGTTCGGGAGTGTCGTCATCGACCGTTCGGCGATGACCGTCACCAAGAACGGGGAGGACCTGCAGCTCACGCCGACCGAGCTGCGGCTCCTGCTCGAACTGAGCCGCCGGCCGGGACAGGCCCTGTCCCGGCAGCAGTTGCTGCGCCTGGTGTGGGAGCACGACTACCTCGGTGACTCTCGGCTGGTGGACGCCTGTGTGCAGAGGCTGCGGGCGAAGGTGGAGGACGTGCCGTCCTCGCCGACCCTGATCCGCACCGTGCGCGGTGTGGGCTACCGGCTGGACTCGCCTCAGTGAGCGATTCCGCGAAGCGCTCCATACTCGCGGGTCTTCGCTGGACCAGCCTGCGGCTGCGGCTCCTGATCGTGTTCGCGCTGGTGGCCCTGACGGCGGCCGTGTCGGCGTCGGGCATCGCGTACTGGCTGAACCGTGAGGCCGTTCTGACGCGTACCCAGGACGCCGCGCTGGGCGACTTCCGCCGTCAGATGCAGAACCGGGCGGCCTCGCTGCCGCTCCAGCCCACGGCGGTCGAACTCCGTGACACCGCCGAGCAGATGGCGAGCAGCAGCCCCGGCTACCACGTGCTGCTGATCGGCACCCAGGACGGCAAGCCCGTCACCGGGTCCTCCGACATCGACGCCTTCACCAAGCTCGACGTCCCCGCCTCGCTGCAGAAGCAGGTGAACAAGAAGCAGCCGCTGACGTCGAGCAATCCCTTTGAGTACCACCTGTTCTGGCAGCGCACGACGCTGGGCGGCACTCCTCACCTGGTGGCCGGCACGAAGATCATCGGCGGCGGTCCCGCCGGGTACATGCTGAAGTCGCTCGACCAGGAGCGCGAGGACCTCAACTCGCTGGCCTGGTCCCTCGGGATCGCCACCGCGCTGGCCCTCGTCGGCTCGGCACTCCTCGCGCAGGCCGCGGCGACGACCGTGCTGCGGCCGGTGCAGCGGCTCGGCGACGCGGCCCGCAAGCTCGGCGAGGGCAAGCTCGACACCCGCCTCGTGGTCTCGGGAACCGACGAACTCGCCGATCTCTCCCGTACGTTCAACAACGCCGCGAGCTCCCTGGAGAAGAAGGTCGCGGACATGAGCGCCCGGGAGGAGTCGAGCCGGAGGTTCGTCGCCGACATGTCCCACGAACTGCGCACCCCGCTGACCGCGATCACCGCGGTCGCCGAGGTGCTGGAGGACGAGGCGGACAGCCTGGACCCGATGATCGCCCCGGCCGTCCACCTGGTGGTGAGCGAGACCCGGCGGCTGAACGATCTGGTCGAGAACCTCATGGAGGTCACCCGCTTCGACGCCGGTACGGCCCGCCTCGTCCTGGACACGGTGGACGTCGCCGACCAGGTGACCGCCTGCATCGACGCCCGTGCCTGGCTCGACGCGGTCGATCTGGACGCGGAGCGCGGCATCATGGTGCGCCTCGATCCGCGCCGGCTCGACGTGATCCTGGCGAACCTGATCGGCAACGCGCTCAAGCACGGCGGATCGCCGGTCCGGGTGTCCGTACGGACCGACGAGGACGAACTGGTCATCGAGGTGCGCGACCACGGGCCCGGCATCCCCGAAGAGGTCCTGCCCCATGTGTTCGACCGCTTCTACAAGGCGAGTGCCTCCCGCCCGCGCTCCGAGGGCAGCGGTCTCGGCCTGTCCATCGCGGTGGAGAACGCCCACATCCACGGCGGCGACATCACGGCCTCCAACCTGCCGGACGGCGAGGGCGCGGTGTTCGTGCTGCGCCTCCCCCGGGACGCGGAGCGGCTGGCCGGCGCCGCGGACGGTGACGGGAGCGATGACGTGAACGAGGAGGGCGGCACGACGTGATGCGCGGCAGAGACGTGTACGGCACACGCCGCCCGGCAGGAGCGCGCGGACGCGGGGGCCGGGGGTGGCGTCCCGCGCGGGCGGTCACCGCCGTCCTCGCCGTCACCGTCTGCGCGGTGCTGGCCGCCGGGTGCGGGATCAGGAGCACGTCGGTGCCGGTCGACGCCGGGGCGGCCCCCTCCCGCGTGCCCTGCCGGGCGTCCGGTACGGACGTGGGGAACCACCCGGCCGGATCGCTGACGGTCCAGGTCTACCTGCTCTGCGCCTCCCGACTGCTCGCGGTGGAACGCGTGGTGGAGATGGACGAGTCGGAGTCCGACCGGCTCGGGGTGGCGCGGTCGATCCTGGCCCAGGTGCAGCAGCGGCCGTCCGCCGACGAGCGGCGTGAGGGCTTCTCCACACGCGTACCGGAGGGGCTCACCGTCACCGAGGGGCTCCGGGACGACCCGGAGGGCACTCTGCGGCTGAGCGAGTACCCCGACGACCTGCCGGCCGGCGCGTTGGCGCAGTTGGTGTGCTCCTTCGCGGAGAGCGACGGCTCCGGTGACCCGGTGCTGCTGGGGGGGCCGGGTGAGTACCGGGCCCGGAGCTACGCGTGCACGCCGGAGACGAGAGCGCGTCCGGCCGACGGGGTGGGCAGCGGCGTGGCCGCCACGCCCTGAACACCGCCCGGCCGGGCGGGACCCGGCGTCCCGGCCCGTGCGGCCGTCTCCGTAGGATGTCGGCCCATGGGGTCACGTTTCCGTGCGGGTGAGGTCATCGTCCGAAGAGAAGTCCTGGACGGCCGTGAATGGCTGGTCTATCCGGTCACGGTGGCGGGCGACGACGGGCGCACGCTGGCCGTGTACCTGGCGCAGGGCACTCCGCTCTCGTTCGGGTGGGGCGATTTCCGCTGGGGGCTGCACCCCTGGACCGAGTTCGCCCACGCGTGGCAGTCCTCCGGGGTGCTGCAGTTGCAGCGGGCCGGCGAGGCCTACTCCGTGTGGGGCCGCTGGGACGACGAGGCACTGGTCGAGTGGTACGTCAACTTCCAGGCGCCGCTGGCGCGTACGGCACGGGGCTTCGACACCCTCGACCACGAACTGGATCTGATCATTCCCGGTGACGGCTCGCCGTACCGCTGGAAGGACGTCGATCACTTCGAGGAGCGTGTGCGGACGGGCGGCTTCACGCCCGGCGAGGAGGCCACCGTACGGGCCGCGGCCCGCGAGGTCGAGGCTCTGATCGGCAGGGGCGAGTGCTGGTGGGAGGAGTGGCGCCACTGGCGCGCTCCCGCGGCCTGGGCCGTGCCGGGCCCCGTCGCGATCGGGGACGGCCCGGCGGCGGACGTGTCCGCCGGGCCGCCGTCCGTCCTTCAGTAGGACTCGGCGTAGAGGGTGCGCAGGTAGTCCTGGCCGGCCTGCCCCGCGGGATCGTTGTCCAGGTTTCCCGTCACCGAGACGACGAACCGGTCCAGGTCGTCCCGGCCCACCCCGTGGTCGCGCAGCCTGCCGTTCAGGCCCGCCGAGGTGCGGAGACGGTCCACCGCGTCGTGGACGGTGGGGCCGCCGAGCAGTTCGGCGACCGCGGCGAACGCGTCGGGTGCCAGCGGCTCGGTGTGCCGCAGCCAGCTCGGATACAGGATCGCGAGGCCTCTGCCGTGCGAGATGTCCAGCCCCGGGACCGCGCCCATGGCCTGCTGGAGCCGGTGGGGCAGGCAGGTGCTGACGTGGGCGACGTTCGATCCGCCCAGCAGGGCCGCCCTGCACAGTGCCTCGCGCGCCTCCGGCGACACGTCGCCGTCCAGTGCGCCGGGCAGGTGGGCGGCGATCAGCTCGATGGCCAGGTGTGCCCGGCCCCGGCTCGCCTCGTCCGCACGGGCGGCCACACAGCCCTCGACGGCGTGGGCGAACGAGTCGAAGACCGTGTCGGCCATGACCTGGCGCGGGACCGAGGCGATCAGGTCCGGGTCGACGACCGCGACGCGCGGGGCGACCGCGGGGCCTCGGACGCCGGCGCGGAACATCCGCACCGTGTCCGTGATGATCGCTCCCCTGGTGACCTCCGAACCGCTGCCGGCGGTGGTGGGGACGGCCACCAGGGGGAGGGCGGGCGCGTCCGGGGCCAGCGTCCCCCCGATGAGGTCCCGGATCGTACCCCCGTGCGGCACGGCGACCGCGACGCCCTTGGCCGCGTCGAGGGCACTGCCTCCGCCGAGGCCCACGACGAGGTCGCAGCCCCGGGACCGCGCCAGGGCCGCGGCCTCGTCCACCTCGTGCGAGGCCGGGTTCGCCGAGACGCCGTCGAAGACCGTGACGCGCAGGCCCGCCTTGCCGAGCGAGGTGACGATCCGGTCGAGATAGCCGTTCGCCCTGGCCGCCGTCCGTCCGGTGACGACCATCGCGTGCTCCCCGCAACCGGCGGCGTGGACGCCGGTGCGGTCCAGTTCACCGCGGCCGAACTCGACGCGGGTGGAGACGTCCAGGTCCATGTCCAGCTTCATCTGATCACTCCATCGGTAGCGGCGTGGCGGGTCACGCGCGCGAGGTGTCCTGGCCGGGCCGGGCGGCGTTGTCCCTGAGCGCGTCCAGGACCGCGCAGGTGCCCGTGGACAGCAGGTGGAGAGCCGATCCTCCGCCCGTCGACACCGGTCCGTCCCAGGGGAGTTCGGCCACGGTGTCCCCTCCGAGCAGGAGGGTCCTGCCGGGGGCGGCTGCCAGGGCCGAGAGGATCGCGTCGGAGGACCCGCGGTGGCCGTCGAGGTAGCGGGACGGTGTTCCGGCGACCACCGTCCTGGACATGCGCGCGAGCATGCGGGCGGCCCAGGGTTCCAGTGCGAAGTCCACGATCGCGTGGCCCGGCGGTACGCCGTCGGCGACGGCGACCGGCGTGGCGGCGCCGGTGATCCTCCTGCCGTTCACGGGCGCGGCCCGGACGGTGGCCGGAACGTGCAGCCGTGCCCGGCCCCCGGTCCGCAGCGCGGTGCGCGCCGCGTCCAGGCACGCCTCGGGGTGACTGCCGGTGTCGGACGCCCCGATCTCGTGGCCGAGGGCGCGCAGCACGGTGTTGAGCACCACTCCGCCCGGGACGACGAGTGCGCAGGTGCGCAGGGCGTGTACCAGCCCCACGCACGTCTTCTCCTTCTTCCGGCCGCCCAGCACGGCGGCCGACGGGCCCGGGGAGCCGCCGTCGCACCAGGGAGCCATGAATCGCACGTCCGCCACCAGACTCCGGGCGGCGTAGCCCGGCAGCCGGCGCAGCAGACCGGTGTTCGAGGCGTGCGCCCGGTGCGCCTTGGAGAAGCCGCCGACCGCGACCCGGTCTCCCAGCAGTGCGAACCGGCGCGCGAGGTCGTCGTCCCCGCGTTCCTCGCCCGCGTGGTGCCTGGTGTTGCCGAACAGGGCGATGTCTCCGGGGCGCAGCCGGCGGGCCTCCTCCACGGCGGCGTCGGAGGCGTTCTCGGGTACGTACCGCACCGGCCGGTCCAGTCGCCGGGACAGGTACGCGGCGATGTGGTCCAGGGCGGTCGCGCTGCCGTCCCGGTGGCTGCCCTGGTGGGAGAGGACAGCCACCCGGGCGCCGGCGTCGGACAGCAGCCGCAGGTCGTCGAGTTCGCTGTCGACGCGGCCGGTGCTGGCGAGGTCCGGCCCCACGTTGAAGCCGGCGGAGTGGATCCACCGCTCGCCCGGGGCCACGGTCCGGTCGGCGAGCAGGGGGACGCCGGCGAGCGGATCGCCCCGCCGGGCGTCAGAGACCATAACCGCGGAGTCCGGCCGTCTCGTCGAGGCCGAACATCACGTTCATGTTCTGTACGGCGGACCCGGCCGCCCCCTTGACGAGGTTGTCCGTGACCGCGACCACCTTGGCGATACCGCGGCGGACGTCGTAGTCCAGCCCGATGTGGCAGAAGTTGGAGCCGGTGACTCCGGCCAGGCCGGGATACCTTCGGTAGTCCTTGTCCGTGAGGCCGCCGGTACCGGACTCCGTGTTGACCCGGACGAAGAACTCGCCCTCGGAGCCGGCGCCGTAGCGCTCGGTGTAGAGGTCCAGGAGCATGCTCCGCGAGACCTCCTCGCGCATCTCCTCGCGGACGCGGACGCTCGCCTGGATGTAGATCCCACGGGCGAAGGGGCCGTGCGCGGTACTGAGGTCGACCGTGACCGGGCCGCCCGGCCCGCCGGGGAGGCGGTCCTCGAGCTCCGGCGCGTGCCGGTGTCCCTGGAGGCTGTAGGGCAGCATCGAACCGTGGACCTCCGCGTGCAGGGTCTCGGTCCGCGGCTTGATCCCCGCGCCCGTCGTCCCGTTGACCGCGGCGATGTGCAGCGGTGCCCCCGGCTCGGCGAGCCGTGCGGACAGGAGCGGTTCGAGTCCCAGCAGGGCGGTGATGACGTAGCACCCCGGATTGGCGACGAGGCGCGCCCCCGCCAGCAGGTCGCGGTGCCACTCGGTGACCCCGTACACGGCCTCCGGGAGCAGCTGGGGGGCGGTGTGCTCCCGTCCGTGGGCGGCGCGGTAGGCCAGGGGGTCGGAGAACCTGAAGTCGGCGCTGAGGTCGATCACCCGCGCCCCGGCGTCGAGCAGCGCGGGCGCCCGCCGCATGGCCTCGCCCGAGGGGGTGCACAGGAACACGACGTCCAGGGAGGAGGCCTGGGCCTCGATGTCCTCGGCGTCGTGGAAGCGCAGTCCCGATCCGAGGAGGTTCGGATGGACGCGTTCGAAGGACTCGGTTCCACGGGACGTGGGCAGGATCTCGGACACCTGCGGATGTCCGAGGAGCAGGCGGCACGTCTCGCCGCCCGTGTAGCCGGTGCCTCCGATGACCGCCGCCCGTATGCCGTCGTCGCTCATGCGTTCCATCCGTTCGTGAACTCGTCCGGGTCGGTGCTCACATGGATCATGATCTTGCCCGTGGGTACGTCGGGCCGGTCCATCAGGCGAAGCGCCGACGCGGCGTCGTCGAGTCCGAAGTGGTGCGTGATCATCGGGAGCACGTCGACGGAGCCGGTCGCGAGGTGTTCGATCACCTCGTCGAAGTCCCGGGGTGTGGACAGGGCGGAGCCGCGCACGGTCAGCTCGCGGCCCACGAGGGAGTTCAGGTCGACCGGGTGTGGGCCGTCGAAGTAGCTGACGATCACGACGACGCCTCCGGGGCGGACCGCCCCGATCGCGTGGTCGGTGACCCCGGGATAGCCCGAGGCGATCACGACCACGTCGGCCGGTCCCCCCAGGGCGTCGCGGACTCCGGCGACCGGATCCCCCTCCCCGGCGTCGACGTAGGCGTCGGCACCGAGTCCTCGCGCCGTCTCGCCCTTCGCCGCGCCGAGGTCCACGCAGGCCACGGTGGCCCGGCCGAGCGCGCGGGTGGCGACGAGGCAGCTGAGCCCGATGGTGCCGGATCCGAGGACGGCGACGCGGCGGTCCGCTCCGTCCACGTCGGCGAGCCGCATCGCGTGCCGGCCGATCGAGAGCGGTTCGACCAGCGCCCCGGCCAGCGGGTGCGTTCCGGGCGGCAGCCGGTGGGCCATGTTGGGGTGCAGGACCACCAGATCCGCGAACGACCCGGTCCAGTCGAGGTGGCTGAGGTTGCGCTTGCGGGAGCACAGGTGCGGGGCCTCGCCCTCGCACTCCGCGCAGGAGCCGCAGTGGGAGAACGCGGCAGAGCAGACCAGGTCACCGGGGGCGAACCCGGTCACCTCCTCGCCGACACGGACCACGGTCCCGGAGAACTCGTGTCCCAGGACCGCGGGCGCCTTCTTGTACGGGTGCGTCCCCCGGTAGGCGGCGAGGTCGGAGCCGCAGATCCCGGTGGCCGCCACCCGGACGAGCAGTTCGCCCGGGCCGGGTTCGGGCGCGGCGGTCTCCCGGTACACCAGGGACCGTTCAGCGGTCAGGACGGCGGCACGCATGGTGGCGGGTGCTTCCGGTGCGGTCGTCATGGTCAGCACACCCTGTTCGTCGCGTCCGCGCCCGTCAGGACGGACCGGAGTTCCTCGACGAGCAGGCGGCCGACCCGTTCCTGGGCGTCGGTACTGGTCGCACCGATGTGGGGGGTGAGCACCACGTTGTCGAGGGCGCCGAGGTCCGGGGTGCCGGACTCCCGGCCGTGTACGTCGAGTCCGGCGCCGGCCAGGGCTCCCGAGGTCAGGGCGGCCAGCAGCGCCTCCTCGTCCACCACGCCGCCCCGGGACACGTTGATGAGGTAGGACCGGGGGTGCATCCGTGCCAGTTCCGCCGCGCCGACGAGGTTCTGCGTGCCCGCGGTGAGCGGTACGGCGAGGCACACGATGTCCGAGCGGCCCAGCAGGTCGTCCAGGTGCACCCGTTCGATGTCCCGCAGCCGCAGTTCCTCGTCGCGTTCCGGAGTGGGCCGCTCGACCGCGGCCAGGACGCGCATCCCGAGGGCGAGGCCGAGGCCCGCGATGTGGGAGCCGATCGGTCCCAGGCCCACCACGCCGAGGACCCGCCCGTGGAGGACCGGGCCGGCGAGCTGGGGCTTGTTCCACTCGCCCCCGCGCACCTGCCTGTCGGCGAGGGCGATGTTGCGGGTGACCGCGAGCATCAGGCCGAGAGCCAGCTCCGCCACCGCGGGCGCGGAGACGCCCGGCAGGTTGAACACCTGCACCCCGGCCTCGCGGCAGGCCGCGAGGTCGATGTTGTCGGTTCCGGAGCCCGCCCGTGCCACCACCTTCAGCCGGCTGCCGCGCCGGATCACGTCTCCGGTGATCCGCACGCCGCTGCGCACGACCAGGGCGTCGGCATCGGCGGCCAGGTCGAGGAGTTCCTCGTGGGCGGGCTGGATCCGCACCGTGATGTCGTGGTCCCGCCCCAGGTCCGCAAGGGCGTCCGCGGACACGGGGTCCAGGACGACGACGCGTGCTCGATAGGTCATGCCGTCGATCCAACCGCAGACCGCAAGGCTTGGCAAGTAATTGACAGAGTCATTGACACACGCGCCTGCCCGCCTCTACCTTCATCGAGCTGCCGGACGTGGACACTCGCGATAATCGCCAGCACAGCACGCTGTAAAGAAATTGCCCAAGTTGGTGACCGACGGGCTCAGCACCGTCTCGTGACGTCCCAAGAAAGGCCGTAGATGCTCAAGCGCAACTCTGCCTCTTTCCGTTCCGTACTCGCGTCCCACGACGTGGTCAGGGTCGCGGGCGCCCACCACGCGCTCAGCGGGGTCCTGGCCCAGGAGGCCGGATTCCAGGCCGTGTGGTCGTCGAGTTTCGAGGTCTCCGCGTCCCGGTGCCTGCCCGACGCGAGCATCCTGAGCATGACGGAGTACCTGGAGGCAGCGGCCAACATCCAGAAGGCCCTCGACATCCCGGTCGTGGCGGACTGCGACACCGGGTACGGCGGCAACTACAACGTGGCGCACATGGTCCACGAGTTCGAAGGGGCCGGCATCACGGCGGTCTGCATGGAGGACAAGCTCTTCCCGAAGATGAACAGCTTCGCCGACGGTGACCAGACGCTGCTCTCCACCAAGGCCTTCGCGAGCAAGATCGAGACCGCCAAGGCGGTGCAGTCCTCCGAGGAGTTCTTCGTCATCGCCCGCACCGAGGCGCTCATCTCCGGGGCGGGACTCGACCAAGCCGTCGAACGCTGCTTCGCCTACGCCGACTCCGGCGCCGACGCGGTGCTGATCCACTCCAAGGCGCCCACCAAGGACGAGGTGCTCGCCTTCCTGGACCGCTGGGACCAGCGCGTCCCGGTGGTGATCGTGCCCACCACCTACCCCGACTGGCACATCGACGACGTCCGCGAGGCCGGCGTCTCGGTCGTCATCTACGCGAACCAGGGCATGCGCGCCACCCTGTCCGCGCTCCGCGCCACCTACCGCGCGATCTACGAGGCCGGGGACACCACCGCTCTGGAACCGGAGATCGCCGCCGTGCGGGACATCTTCGACCTGCAGCGGATGGGCGACTGGCAAAAGCTCGGCGCGTGAGCCGTCCCTGCGGCATCCGGTGGACGGACGGAGGTGAACGGAGCGCATGACCATCATCACCGGAGCGGATGAGCTCTTGGACAACGAGGTCTATCTGGACCTCCGGCGGCTGCTGAACTGCCGTCTCTACCTCAAGTGCGAGGGGTTCAACTTCGCCGGTTCGGTCAAGGTCCGGCCCGCCGCGTGGATGGTGACCACGGCGCAGCGCGACGGGCTCATAGGCCCCGACTCGGTCCTGATCGAGTCGTCGTCCGGCAACCTGGGCGTCGCCCTGGCCGTGATCGCCGCGGCCAAGGGGCTCCGCTTCGTCTGCGTGACCGACCCCAAGTGCAATCCGGCGGCGGCCGACCTCATGCGGGCCCTGGGGGCGGAGGTCGTCGTGGTCGACGAACCCGACGCCGCGGGCGGCTACCTGGCGGCGCGCAAGGCGCGGGTCCGCGCCCGCTGCGCCGAGGACCCGTCGTACGTCTGGCTCAACCAGTACGAGAACCCCGCCAACTGGGTCGCGCACTACGAGAACACGGCCGCCCTGATCGCCAAGCAGTTCCCCCGGCTGGACACGCTGTTCATCGGCACGGGCACCGGAGGCACCCTCATGGGGTGCGCCCGCTACTTCCGGGAGCACCGTCCGAGCGTCCACATCGTCGCCGTGGACAGCGTCGGCTCGGTGAACTTCTCCGGTGCCCCCGGGCCACGGCACATCCCCGGGCTGGGGGCGAGCACCCCCATGCCGCTGATCGACGCGTCCCTCGTGAACGAGGTCGTGCGGGTGCGGGAGGCCGATGCCGTCCGCATGTGCCGCCGCCTGGCGAGCCACGGCGTACTGCTCGGCGGCTCCTCGGGAACGGTGGTCGGCGGGGCGACCGAGTGGCTGAAGCAGCACGACAGCGACCGGCTGACCTCCGTGGCCATCGCCCCCGACCTCGGCGAGCGCTACATGGACACGGTCTACGACGACGCGTGGGTGGAGCGCCACTACGGCCCCGGCACGCAGGACCTCCTGGAGAACACGTGAACAACCCAGCTGCGGCACCGGACTTCGCGGTGGTCCCCGGCACCACCGTGCACGAGATGCTCGACGGACGGCAGGAGGAGGTGACCGGGCTCGTCGAGAAGACCTACCTGCTGCACGGTGAGGCCCGGACCGTCAACCCTCCCTCCTACTTCCTGCGCTTCCCCGACCGGCCCGCCTCCCGGATCATCGCGCTGCCCGCGTCCGTCGGCGGTGACCGCGCGGTGGACGGCATCAAGTGGATCGCCAGTTTTCCCTCCAACCTGGAGCGCGGCATCCCCCGCGCATCCGCCGTGCTGGTGCTCAACACCCCCGAGACCGGCTACCCGTACGCCTGTCTGGAGAGCTCGATCATCAGTGCCGTGCGCACCGCCGCGTCCGCGGCCGTGGCCGCCCGCGCCCTGACCCGTGACCGGCCCGCACCGCGCCGCGTCGGCTACATCGGCACCGGACTCATCGCGCGCTACCTGCACACCTACCTCTCCTCCCTGGGCTGGGAGCCGGAGGAGACCGGAGTGCACGATCTGTCGCAGGAGTACGCCGAGGCGTTCGCCGGCCACCTGAGGAGCACCGGCGACGCGGGCACCGTCCGCGTCCACGACACCGCCGAGTCCCTGATCCGGTCCTGCGACGTCGTCGTCCTCGCCACCACGGCCTCGGCCCCCCACCTCACCGACCCGTCGTGGTTCGCCCACCATCCGCTGGTCCTGCACGTGTCGCTGCGCGACCTCGGCACCGACGTCGTGCTGGACAGCGTCAACGTGGTGGACGACGTCGAACACGTACTCAAGGCCGATACCTCGGTCCACCTGGCGGAACAGCTCACCGGGGGGCGCGAGTTCATCGGCGGAACCCTGTACGACGTCCTGACGGACCGGTTCACCCCGCCCGCCGACAGGACCGTCGTCTTCTCCCCCTTCGGGCTGGGCGTGCTCGACCTCGCCGTGGGGGACCACGTGTACACGCGCGCCCGTGAGAGCGGGAAACTCGCCGTCGTCGACGGCTTCTTCCACGACCTGGAGCGCCACCGTGCGCCCGCGTCCCGGGGCGGGGACCGATGACCGCCCCGGCCGAGGGCCGCGTCTGGGCGGAACTCCCCCTCGCGGAAGGCGCCTTCGAGCGGGCCAGGGCGTCCGCGCTGACCGCCGCCGGGGACGTGGACACGGCGACCGGTGTCCTGGAACACGTGCTGGAGCACGCCGCGAAGGATCCCGGCCGCCCGGCCGTCACCGAGGGCGCGCGTACGGTGGGCTACGGCGAGCTGGCCGAACGGGTCGCAGCCGTCCGCACCCTGCTGATCGGCCGGGGTGTCGGCGCGGGGGACGTCGTCGCCTGCGTGGGTCCGCGCGGCACCGGCACACCCGTCGTGTTCCTCGCCCTGGAGAGCGTCGGCGCCTCCTACCTTCCGGCCGATCTCGACTGGCCGCAGGAACGGGTCCGCGACGTGCTCGGACGCAGCCGCGCCACCCTCCTCCTCGACTACACCGGCGGCCCCGCCTCGGCACCGGCCCTGGAGGCGGCCCGCGCGGCCGGGGTGGCCACGGCGTCCGTGCCCGCCGTCACCGCACCGGGCGGCCCACCGCCCCGCGACGCGTCCGACCGCTCCCACGAGGCCCGCTACACCATCTTCACCTCGGGCACGACCGGACGGCCCAAGGGCGCCACCGTCGAGCACCAGGGAATGCTCAACCACCTGTGGGCCAAGGTCGTCGACCTGTCGCTGACCGGGGACGACGTGGTGGCGTTCACCGCTCCGCTCGTCTTCGACATCTCGATCTGGCAGATGCTCTGCCCGCTGATGGTCGGCGGCCACCTCGTGATCGTGGACGACACCGTCATGCGCTTCCCCCGCCGTCTGGTGAAGACACTCGACGCCCACGGGGTCACCGTCGTGGAGCTCGTCCCCACCGTCCTCGGGTGGCTCGTCGACGAGACCGTCAGACGCGATCAGGCGCCCCTGCGGTCGCTGCGCAGCCTTCTCTCCACCGGCGAGGAACTGCACCCGGCGGTGGCTGAGCGCGCCATGGCCGCGCTGCCGAACGCCTCGCTGGTCAACGCCTACGGTCCCACCGAGTGCTCCGACGACGTCACCCACCACGTGGTGACCCCGGCCGATCTGCGGCGCCCCCGGCTGCCGATCGGTGCTCCCGTCCTCAGCACCGCCCTCTACCTGCTGGTGGAGGACGAGGACGGCCGCTGGCGTGCCGCCGGCGCGGACGAACCGGGCGAACTGTTCGTCGGTGGGAAGGGGGTCGGCCTCGGCTATCTCAACGACCCGGGGACCACCGACCGCGCCTTCTTCCGCGACCCGTTCGACCCCGCCTCCCCCACCGGCCGCCTGTACCGCACCGGCGACCTCGCCCGGATCGAGGACGGGCTCGTGCACTACCTCGGCCGGGGGGACCGCCAGGTGAAGGTCGCCGGCGTACGCATGGAACTCGACGAGATCGAAGCCGTCCTGGGCCGGCAGCCGGCCGTGGAGCGGTGCGCCGTGGTGGTCTCCGGTGACGGGGCGCGATCGGAGCTGGTCGCCCACTACACCCTCCGCGAACCGGTGACGTCCGACGATCTCTACGCGGCCGTGCGTTCCGCGCTCCCGCCGGCCATGGTGCCCCGCCGCTGGCGGGAGTGGGAGGCGCTGCCCCTCACGCACAACGGCAAGGTCGACCACAGGTCCCTCGCGGCCGCCCACCAGGAAGAGGCACGATGACCACCGCACCGGAGAAGAACCCGGCGCCCGGCGCCCGGCCGCAGGCCGGACCGGACACCTCGGGACTCCCCCCGCACGCCCGGCTGCTGCTGGTCCTGGCCCGGGTGCGCCTCGATGCCGCCCAGGTGGCCGAGGTCCGTGCCCTGGCCGGGCGCGACGACCTCGACTGGGGCGCGTTCTGCGACGCGGCGGCACGCCACAAGCTGCTTCCGCTGGTCGGCCGCCACGTCTTCACCCACCGCCTGGGCCGCTCCGACGGCGACACCAAGGGCTTCCCGTACAGCTGGGTGTTCACCACCGCCTACACCGGGAACCGTGCCAGGAACCTCGCCCTGTTCGACGAGTTCGGCCAGGTCTTCCGCGAGCTCGGCGAGGCAGGGGTGCGCCACGCGGTGCGCAAGGGGTTCTCGCTGGCCGAGGGCGAGTACGCCGACGTGGGGCTGCGCCGGATCAACGACGTGGACCTGCTGGTGGACCGGGAGGACGCCCCACGGGCCCACGAGGTCCTGGAGCGCCTCGGATACGTCCAGGGGCAGCTCGCCGACGACGGTGAGGTCGTACGCCCCTTCAGCCGGAAGACGCAGATCTTCTGGCGCGTGAACCTGAGCAACCAGCTGCCGTACGTGAAGGCGGGGAACCGTCCGGACGTCCCCGAGTTCAACGTGGACCTGTGCCACGACATCTTCCAGAAGAAGTCCGGGGTCACCGCCCCGGCGGCGCAGCTGCTGGAGCGCAGCCTGCCCACCGTCCTGTGCGGCGCGGCCACCTGGGTCCCCGGCCCGGCGGACCGTCTCCTCGACCTCTGCTCCCACCTGCACAAGGAGGCGACCAGCCTCCGCTTCATCGAGGACAGCGTCGACCTCCAGATCAGCAAGTTCCTCGACCTCGCGCTCGTCGCCGCCGGCTACGACGAAGCGCTGTGGAAGGACTTCCTGGCCCGGGTGGAGGAGTACGGGGCCGGCCCCATCGCCTACTACGCCCTCCACTTCACCGCCGAGCTCTACCCGGAGAGCGTCCCCGCCCACGTGCTCGCTTCCGTGCGGCCGGACGACACCGACTACCTGGAGCAGTACGGGACCCTCGACGGCACGACGGCCCGCTGGTCCCTCGGTTTCCTGGACCGCCTCTTCGAGACCGGCCGCAAGAAGGGCAGCGCCCAGTCCAATGTCCCCCACGACTGATCCGCGGGCCCGCGGCGCCGGCGCGGCCGGCCGCCCCCTTCCCACCGACCTCTCTCACCGACACCGGGAACTCTCATGAACGCACCCTGGGACAGCCGCTTCGAGGCGCTGTTGCTGCGGATCGTCGACCTGCGCCGGGACGGCGGACTGCGGGCGGACGACGATCTGCCGCGCCTCGGACTCGACTCCATCGCCATCGTCGAACTCGTCGTCACGCTGGAGGAGACGTACGACATCGAGATCCCCGACGAACACCTGACCCAGCAGTCCTTCGCGACGCCCGGCATCCTCTGGTCGGTCGTCTCCGGCCTGCTGGACCGGGAACCCAGCCAGGAGGCCGGCAGGTGATCGTCTCGCTCGTGGGCTCGGACGGGGCGGGCAAGTCGACCGTCTCCAAGCTCGCCACCACACGGCTGGCGGGGCTCGGCACCGAGGTCGAGAGGGTGGACCGCTGGGACATCGTCGACAACCCGGCCTACCCCGCCGCCCGGTTCATGCGCCCGGATGTCCCCGACACCCGGCTGTGCGTCGCGGAGATGCCGAACGCGACCCGTTTCCTGTTCCTGATGTGGTCGATCTCCCACGCGCTGCTGGGCCGCACGCCCGCCGCCGTCCGGCCGGGTGCGGTCACCCTGCTCGACGGGTACTGGATGAAGCACGCCGCCAGTGAGGTCGTCTACGGGCTCGACCGCGCCTGGGCGGAGAGCGTCGTGTCGGGCCTCCCCGCTTCCGACCGGGTCCTCTACCTGCGGATCGACCCCGAGCAGGCCTGGGAGCGCAAGGCCGACGGCGACGTCGTCCCGTACGAGTGCGGGATGGACGAGGAGTGCTCGCAGAAGAGCTTCCTGACCCACCAGGGACGCATCCTCGACGTGCTCGACGGCTGGGCCGAGCGCTTCGGATGGACGGTGCTGGACGCCGGGGCCCCCCTCGACACGGTCGTGGGACAGGTCGTCGGAGCCGTACGCGGAGCCACCGCGGAGGGCGCGTGAACACTCCGGCGGCCGTCCTGCCGCGCGCCGGCACGACCGCCCCGCGCACCCTGGTGGTCAAGGTCGGGGGCAGTCTCGTCTCCGACAAGCGCACCGACGACCACCTCGACGCCGAGGCGCTGCGCGACTACGCCGCGCAGATCGCCGACCTGGTCCGGACGTTCCCGGGCCGGACGGTCTTCGTCGCGGGCGGTGGCGCCCTGGGCCACGGCGCGGTCCGGGACCTCGACGCCGCGGACGACTTCGCGGTACTCGGCCTCACCCACGCCACGTTCGCGGTCAAGTGGGCCTGGGTGACCGCGTTCCGGGAGGCCGGCATCCGGGCCCTGCCGCTCCAGGTGGCGGCCATGTGCTCGGACGGGCCGGAAGGGACGTCCGCCGACCTGACGCTCGTGCGGGAGCTGCTCGGCAAGGGCGTGCTGCCCGTGCTGTCCGGCGACTGCATCCTGACGCGCGACGGCGGCCTGCGGATCCTCGGCAGCGACCACGTCCCCGGCGTGCTCGTCGACGACGCCCTGGCTCCGGTCCGGATCGTCACGCTCACCGACGTCCCGGGCATCCTCACCGGCACCGGGCCCCACAGCTCGGTCCTGGCACGGGTCAGCGCCGACGACCCCGCACCCGCCCACGACCTCGTCTGGGAGACCGCCGCCTGGGACACCAGCGGAGCGATGCACGGCAAGGTCGACGCCCTGGTGGCGCACGCGCGGCGCGGCGCGGAGTGCGTGATCACACGCGGTGACCGTTCCGCCGGCTCGCTGAGGCATCTGCTCGCACCGATGGACCGGTGGCCCGAGGACCTGCCGCACACCCTGATAACCCGAACCTCTCCCCTCACCTGAGCGCGGCGGGCCGCCGGCTCCCCGAGCCGCCCCGGACCACGCCCCTCACCACCTTCGACCGACTTCACCGAGGAGATCCCGGCATGCCCGAGAACACCGTCACGCCCCCCGCCGGCCGTCTGGTCCTGCTCAACCCCGGCCCGGTCAACGTCCACGACGACGTGCGCGCGGCAATGACCTCACCCGACCAGTGCCACCGCGAGCCGGAGGCCGCCGCCCTGATGGCCCGCGTCCGCGAGAAGGCGACCCTGCTGAGCGGCGGCGACGACAGCTGCACCTCGGTCCTGCTGGCCGGTTCGGGCACGGCGGCGCTCGAGGCGACGTTCTCCTCGATCGTCCCGGACGACGGCCGCATCCTCATCCTGGACAACGGCAACTACGGCGAGCGGCTCTGGCGCATCGTCGACGTCCACGGCATCCCGCACCGCCGCATGGAGTTCGGGTGGTGCAATCCGATCGACGTCGACGCGGTGGACCGCGCGCTCGCCGACGACCCGGGCATCACCCACGTGGGCCTCGTCCACCACGAGACGAGCACCGGCATGCTCAATCCGCTGCGCGAGATCGGCGCCGTGGTCGCCAGGCACGGCCGCCAGCTGGCCGTCGACGCCATCAGCAGTCTCGGGTCCGAGCGCCTCGACCTGCGCGACGACAACATCGACTGGTGCGTCGGAACGGCCAACAAGTGCGTGGAGGGCCTGCCCGGCGTCAGCTTCGTCACCGCCCCCCGTGAGCGGCTGGAGCAGCTGGAGCACGTACGGGCGCACACCTTCTACCTCGACCTGCACGGCCACTACATCTCGCAGGACCGCCTCGGGGCACCGCTCTTCACACCGGCGCTCCAGGTCATGACCGCCCTGGAGGCAGCCCTCGACCGGTCGCTCGACGAGGGTGTCCAGGGGCGAGGGGCCCGCTACGACGCGCTGGCCGAGCAGGTGCGCGAAGGCCTGGCCGCGCGTGGGGTCCGCTTCCTGCTGCCGCCGGCCGAACGCGCCAACTCGGTGACCAACGTCTACGTGCCCGACGGCATGACCTACGACGAACTCCACGACGGGCTCAAGGCCGAGGGATACGTCGTCTACTCGGTCCAGGCTCAGCTGGGCGGTGTCTTCCGGGTCGCCAACATGGGCCAGCTCGACGCCACCGACATCGAGGGGTTCCTCGCCGCCTACGACCGGGTCGTCGGCAAGTACGCCGGTCCCGGAATCTGACCGGCCCAGGCAGCGGACCGTCCGCACCGTAACGACCAAGGAGAGCGACCCTATGCGTTCCACCCGACTGGCCATCGTCGGCGCGGGCCCGAGCTGCACCTACGTTCTGGACCGGCTCGCCGCGACGGCGCGGGCGGCGGCGGGGCCCGTGTCCCTCGACGTCCACATCTTCGACCGCGCCGGGCAGTTCGGAGCCGGGCAGGTCCACAGTCCCGACCAGCCGGTCACCAGCTTCCTCAACCGCATCGTCGGGCAGGTCGCGTTCGCCGCCGACGAGAGCGTCGAGGGCGCCGGGCCCCTGCTGCCGAAGGAGGACCGCCCCACCCTGCTCGAATGGTGCCGTCTGCGGTACGAGGAGACGCGGGACCCCGTCTTCGACGTGGCGGCCGAGCACTGGCCGAAGCGGTACGTGCACGGCCTGGCTCTCCGGGACCAGTTCCAGCGGTATGTCAGGATGCTCCGGGAGGTCCCCGGGGTGGAGGTCCATCTGCACCATGCCGAGGTCACCGACCTCGAGGACCTGACGGACGGCCGCCTCGCCGTCCTCACGGGCGGTGGTGAGCGCGTCGTGGAAGCCGATCACGTCCTGATGCTGACCGGGCACTCCTCCAACGACCCCGCGCGCTACCCGAGCCAGGCGGAGTGGCGGCGGTTCGCCGACGGGCACCGCGCCGTGTTCGTGCCGTCCGCCTACCCGCTGGAAGCGGCCTTCGGCCCCGGGGAGGCCGGGCCGGGCACGACGGTCGGCTGCGTGGGGATGGGGCTCACCGGCATCGACGTGATCCTGCACCTGAGCGAGGGCAGGGGCGGCACCTTCGACGAACAGCCCGACGGCAGCCTGGTCTACCGGCCCTCCGGCCTGGAGCCGGACTCCGTCGTCATGTTCAGCCGGGCCGGACTGTTCACCTTCGCGCGCCCCTACAACGCCAAGGAACGCGATCCCCTGAGGCTGGAGCACCGGGGCGTGTTCCTGACCGAGGAGGCCATCCGCGGCCTGCGCCTCTCCGCGGGCACCCCGGCGACCGTGGGGCGCAGGAGCCAGCGGCAGCTGGACTTCCGGGACCACGTCTTCCCGGTGATCGTGCTGGAGATGGCCTACCTCTACTACAGGACGCTGCTCGGTGAGGACTTCGGCGCGCGTCTCGTCTCGGCGGTGCTCCCCGAGTACGAGGCGTTCCTCGCCGACGGCGGCCGGCGCCAGGCGTCGGACGTCTCCGTGCGGCGCCTGCTCGCCCCGGTGGAGGCTCTCGTCGACGAGGCGGCGGACGTCATCGACCGTGTGCTGGCCGGCGGGCCGTCCCTCTCCGGGACCGGACTCGGCTGGGACGCCGAGGCGGCGCTGCTCCGGTTCCTGGACGTGGTCTTCGGCCCCGCGCAGGCCTCGGCCCTGGCCGGCTTCCTGGACGACCCGGAGGCGTTCGCGGCGGCCGTCGACACGGCGCGGTCCCCCTGGCGGCACGCCAAGAACGTCGCGGGGCAGCGCTTCTCGTGGGAGCGCTCGATCCGCCCGATCGACCGTGGCTCGTTCGGCACGCCCGAGGAGTACCGCGACGCGCTTCTGGACTTCCTCGACGTGGACCACCGCTGGGCGGCCCAGGACAATCTGACGAACCCCGCGAAGACCGCGGCCGACGGCGTCTGGCGGGACCTGAGGGACGTGCTGGCGACGGCCGTGGACTTCGGCGGTCTGCACGCGTCCTCGCACCGTGACTTCCTCGACGTCTTCATGCGTCACCACAACCGTCTCTGCAACGGGGCGGCACTCGAGGTGATGGAGAAGATCCGTGCCCTGATCCGGCACGGCCTGGTCGACGTGTCGGCGGGCCCCGGGGCCGACGTCGTCACCGACGCGGCCGACGGCCGCTTCGTGGTGCGCGGCACCACCACCGGTGCCGTGCTGCCCGTCGATCTCCTGGTGGACTCGCGGGTCCACCCCTTCGACGCCGAGAACGACGTCCTGCCGATCTACCCGAACCTGCTGCGACGCGGAATCGTCCGCAAGTGGAGCAACCCCGGTGTGGGCGTCCCGGACTTCGCGCCGGGCGGACTCGACCTCACGGAGGACTTCCACCCCGTACGCGCGGACGGCGAAGTGGACCGGCGCATAACCTTGTTGGGCCCCCCGAGCGAGGGCGTGATGTTCTTCCAGCTGGGAGCCCTCCGCCCGAACCAGAATCATCACGTCATGCAGGACATCCTCTGCTGGATGCGGGGGTTCTGGAAGCAGGACGCCGCCGCAGCCGACCCGGGCGGCCCTCTCATCACGACAGGAGTGTGACCGATGGCCACCGCACACGGAACATCAGTGGGACGGCTGGACGAGATCGCGTCCACGCACGCGCGTCTGCGTGAGGACGCCGCCGCGCTGGACGAGGCGGCCGCCCGCGCGGCGACGGTGCTGCCCGGATGGACCCGGGGGCACGTCCTGACCCATCTCGGCGATCTCGCACGGGCCTTCGCGCGCCAGGCGGAGGCAGCGCTCGAAGGCCGGACCGTCGAGGTGTACGACGGCGGCCGGCCCACCCGGGACGCCTCCATCGAGCGTGGGGCCGGGCGGCCCGTGGCCGAACTCCTGGTCTCGCTGGAGGACGGGCTCGGCCGGCTGGAGGAGGCCTGGGGCAAGCTCGGGCCGGACGACTGGGCCCTGCCGTGCGCGTACCGCGACTCCGACCTGCTGGCCACCCAGATGTGCTGGTGGCGCGAGGTGCACATCCACTACGCGGACCTGGGCGTCGGCTACCGGGTGGAGGACTGGGGCGACGCCCTCGAGGAGCACCTCGTCGACTACCTCCTGCCCCGGCTCCCCGACACCCGGACCACGGTCCTCCTGCCGGGGGACACGGCCCGCCGCTGGGAGTACGGGACGGGAGCACCGACCACGGTCCACGGCTCCCGGAACACCCTGGCGGCCTGGCTCGCCGGACGGCCCTGCGAGCGCCTCCCCAAGGCGTACGGAGCGGCCGACACCCTTCCGGAGCTGGGCAACTGGCCCTGACGGGGACGGGCCTGGCGGCGGTGCCCATCCCACCCGAGTACGACGAAGGAGCAAGACCGACATGACAGCACAGGGACAGACCCTCAGTGGCGACACCACTCTCGTCCTGCCCGAGTTCGACACGCCGCCCGAGGATCCGCTGGCGCTGATGCGCGACTGGCTGGACTCCGCGGTGGCCCGTGAGATCCGCGAGCCGCTCGCGGCGGTCCTGGCGACCGTGGACACGTCGGGCCGGGTGTCGAGCCGGGTCCTGCTGGTGAAGGAGGCCGACGCGCGCGGGCTCCTGTTCACCAGCTTCCAGGGAAGCCGCAAGGGCCGGGACCTGGCCGCCTCGCCCACGGCCTCACTGACGTTCTACTGGCGCGAGACGCTCCAGCAGCTCACCGTGCAGGGCCCGGTGGAGGTCCTGGACGCCGGGGCGTCCGACGACCTGTTCGCCCGGCGGCCCCTTGAGGCGCAGGCCACGACGGCGGTCTCACGGCAGAGCCGCACCCTCGACGACGAGGCGGAACTCAAGGCGCGGGCCAGGGCCCTGGTGGAGGCCGGCGACCCGGTGTCCCGGCCCGCGGAGTGGACGGGCTACCGGCTCGTGCCGGACGCCGTCGAGTTCTGGTACGGCAGTCCCGACCGGTTGCACCGCCGGCTGCGCTACGACCGTCCGGCGGAGACCGGCTCCTGGTCCCACCGCCGGCTCCAGCCGTGACGGGCCCGGCCGTGAGCGGTCCGACGCCCCCGCGGAGGGATCGCACGGACGTGGAGCGGCCTCTGCGCGCGGTGGCCGGCGAGCTGGCCGGTGAGATGCGCCGCCGCCGTCCGGCGGGATGTCTGGCCACGTCGGGCGCGGTGCAGGCCTGGCACCGCACCAGCGGGCGGTTCGCCGAGGGGCGGGTCAGCGACATCAGCGTGCAGC
The DNA here is from genome assembly GCF_044765765.1 of Streptomyces sp. NPDC102402. Classification (NCBI taxonomy): domain Bacteria; kingdom Bacillati; phylum Actinomycetota; class Actinomycetes; order Kitasatosporales; family Streptomycetaceae; genus Streptomyces; species Streptomyces sp. NPDC102402. Next base: position 565,064 of record NZ_JBIWKR010000002.1, on the reverse strand, counting down.
AGGGCCAGGGAACGTCGGCCCGGTACGTCCTGCGCGACGGCTACCGCCACCGGTCCGTGGCGGGACTCGACCCCCTCGCCGCCGCCCTCGACGGTCGCGACCGCCCCGGGCAGGCCGGTGCGGGAGCCGGGACGGCCGCCCCCGCCTGGATGGAGATCTCCTCCGTCCTGGCGGTCCTCGGGGAGCTGGAGGCCGCTGCACGCGGCTTCGATCCGTCCGTGGCCCAGGTCGTCATCGACTTCGAGCTCAGTGACCAGACCACGGTCCTCGCCAGGGACGGCCGGCTGTACGAGGACCACCGCCTGCTCAGCTATCTGACCGTGCGCGTCATCGCGCGCGGCGGCGGCCGGGTGGCGACCGGTTTCTACACACCCGGCGTGAGCGGCCCGCTGAGCGGCATCGACGCGCGGAGCGCCGGCGTGGAGGTCGCCAGGCGTGCCGTGACGGGCCTCGCCGCCCGCCCGGCTCCCGTCGGACGCCTTCCGGTCGTCGTCGCCGGCGGCCGGGGCATGGTCCTGCTCCACGAGGCGTGCTGCCACCCGCTCGAGGGTGACGAGGTCCTCCGCGGCTCCGTCTACGCCGGGATGCTGGGCAAGGACGTCGCCTCCCCGCTCGTGACCATCACCGACGACCCGACGGTCGCGGGCGCGGTCGGTTCCTTCGCCTATGACGACGAGGGGACACCGGGGACCCCCACCACGCTCATCGAGGACGGCGTCCTCCGGGGGTTCCTGACCGACCAGGAGTCCTCGTCCCGGCTGGGCGGGGCCTCCAGCGGCAACGGCCGGTGCACGACCGTGCTGCAACCGCCGCAGCCGAGGATGACCAACACCTGCCTGCGTGCGGGGACCTCGACGGTGGACGACCTCGTCGCCGGGACGGAGTCCGGCATCTTCGCCCAGCACGTGGGCGGCGGCGAGGTCATCGAGTCCACGGGCGAGTTCACGTTCAGGGTCACCAACGGCTTCCTGATCGAGAACGGCAGGATCACCGATCCGATCGAGGAGACGACCATTTCGGGAACGGGGACCCAGGTGCTCAGGGACATCAACGGAATAGCCGACGACACGGTGGTCGGAGCGGCCAAGTGCGGCAAGTTCGGTCAGTGGGTCCCGGTCGGCGTCGTCGGCCCCACGCTCCGGGTCGGCTCGCTGCTGGTGGGAGGCACCGGGCGATGAGCGACGTCAGCGTGTTCCTGACCGAGGAGGCGGCCCGCCGCGGAGCCGACGCCGAGGTGTGGGAGAGCACCCAGGAGATCCACGAACTCGTGTGCCGCGAGGGGGCGGTGGAGCGGCAGAGCGAGGTGACCGCCGCGGCGACCGCGCTCACCGTCTGGAAGGACGGCACGGAGGGGTACGCGGTACGGATGCCCGGCCGCGCGGACCCCGCGCTCGTCGACACCGCGCTCGCCGTCGGCAGGGCGCTGCCGGCCGGGCAGTCCCCGCCCGCCGCGGCGCCCGCGGACCACGCCCCGGAGGAGGTGCTCGCGCCGCCGGGATTCAGCACGTCCGCGGCCGGGCGGCTGTCCGCGCTGTCCGCCGGAGCACCCGGCGTCGACGTCGAGCTGCGGGCGCGGGCCGACCGGACGCACGTGCTGCTGCACAGGGCGGGCAGCACCCCACTCGCCCGCACCACCGGGACGGTGCAGCTCCAGACCCGGGTGACCGCGAAGGACGAGCGCGTCGGATTCATGGCGCACCAGGTCTTCGGCCGGACCGTGGAGTCCGTCATGGAGGCGGCGGACCGCGAGGTCGCGTCGCTGACGGGTCTCGCACGGATCCTGGCCTCCGAGCCGGTGGCGGACTGCTCCTACGCCGACGTCCTCGTCGACGGCCGGGTGATGGTCAAGCTGTTCGCCCTCGTCGCCCCGGCGTTCCAGTGGGACTCCGTCCTGGAGGGCCGCTCCCCGCTCGCGGACCGCGTCGGCGAGCGGGTGGCCGTCGCCGGAGTGGAACTGGTGGACGATCCGCTGTCGCCGGACTGCCCCGGCCCGGCCCCCTGGGACGACGAGGGCACGGCGTGCCGGCGCACCGTGCTCGTGGACGACGGCGTGCTGCGCGGCTTCCTCGGCTCACGGCGCACGGCTGCGGCCTCGGGGGTCCCTTCCACGGGTTCGGGCCGCCGGGGCCCCTCCGGTGAGATGGCCACGATCCAGCCCGGCTTCCTGGCACTGCGCCCCGGACCCCTGCTGGGTGACGGTCCCCGGGAGGGCCGGCCGCTGCTGAAGGTCGTCCAGGCGAACGGCGCGCACACGTCGAACGGCATCACCGGCGACTTCTCCATCGGCGCCAACGCGGTACTGGTGGGGAGTGACGGCACCGGGCGCAACGCCGGCAACATCACTCTCGCCGGCAACGTCTTCGAGCTGCTGCACCGGATCGACGGGCACGACGGACACATGAGGGTCAACCGCGGCCACCACTCCTTCGTCGCCTCCCCCGGTGTGTGGACGTCCGGCCTCACCGTGGGGCGGTGACCGTCATGTCCCTGTTGAGGCATCGCGACTTCCGGCTCTTCTGGGCGGCGCAGACGGCCAGCACCGTCGGCGGCAACATGAGCCGGGTCGCCATTCCCCTCCTGGCGGCCACGGCGCTGGCCGCCACCCCCTTCCAGATGGGGCTGCTCCAGGCCGCGCAGACCATCGCCTTCCTGCTGGTCGGCCTTCCGGCCGGCAGCCTCGTCGACCGGATGCGGCGGCGCCCCGTCCTCATCGTCTGCGACGTGCTGCGCGCGCTGTTCCTGCTGTTCCTGGTCGTCGGGTTCGCGCTGGACTGGGTCGACTTCACCGGTCTCATGGCCGTGACGCTGGTGATCGGCTTCGCCACCGTCTTCTACGAGATCGCCTACCAGTCGTACATCCCGGCGGTCGTGGGCCGGGAGCACCTGGTCGAGGGCAACGCGAAGCTGGAGAGCACCAACGCGGTCGCGCGGCTGGCGGGGCCCACCCTCGGGGGCTCCCTGGTCCAGCTCGTCGGTGCGACGTTCACGGTGACCGCCCAGACCCTCAGCCACCTGACGTCGGCGCTTCTCCTCACACGGATGCGCACCGTCGAGGAGGTCGCCCCCCACAGCGGCGAACGCCGCATGGCCGCCGAGATCAAGGACGGCCTGCTCTTCGTGGTGAGGCACCCCGTCTTCCGTGCCGTCACCGGGTCCGCCGCCACCTACAACTTCTTCTACGCCCTGATGCTGCCTCTGGTCATGCTCCTGCTCGTCGACGGGATGGGGCTGTCGGGCACCGCGGTGGGCGTGCTGATGGCGGTCAGCGGCCTGGGAGGCATCCTGGGGGCGTCGCTGTCGGGCCGGCTCACCGCCAGGTTCGGCCAGGTGCGCGTCATGTGGCTGTCCTACCTCGTGACCGTCCCCACCACCCTCCTCATCCCCCTGGCCCACGGCGGGTGGGGCGTCCTGCTGTTCGCCGTCCCCTGGTTCGCCGTCAGCTTCGGCATGGTCGTCTACAACGTCAGCCAGGTGAGCATCCGTCAGGCCCTCTGCCCGCCGGGCATGCTGGGCCGGATGAACGCGAGCGTGCGCTTCATCGTCTGGGGGATCCTCCCGCTCGGCTCGCTCACCGGCGGGGCCCTGGGCGAGTGGATCGGCATCCGCGGGGGCCTGCTCGTCGCCGGGCTCGGCATGTCGGCCGGCGTCCTGTGGCTGCTGCTGTCGCATCTGGTCCGTGTGCGCGACCTTCCGGCCGACGAGCCGCCCGGCAGCGACACGGCCGCCACCGCATCCGAAACATCGAAGTGACCGGCCCGCAGGCCGGACCCGACCAAGGAGCATCCTCATGTCCCACCAGGAGACCCCCCGCTACGTGGTCTTCGTCGAATCCCCCCTGACGGGTGCGGGGCAGGACTGCGCCCGCTTCCTGCTGGAGCAGGGGATCACCCCGGTGGTCGTGGCCGCCCGCCCGGAGGCCATGGCTCCTTCGCTGCTGAGCGACTACGCCGAACTCGGGGTGGAGATCAGGGCCTGCGACACGCAGGACCCGGAGGCCGTCGTGGCCGCCTGCCGGGAGATCGCGGCGGACGGCGCGCTCGTCGGAGTGAGCTCGGTCTACGAGTACTACTGCGCCATGGGCGCCGAGGTGGCGGCCAGGCTGGGCCTGACCGGGCCCGACCCGGCCGCGATCGCCGCCTGCCGGTCCAAGGCGTCCATGCGCAGGGCGATGTCGGCCGTCCCCGGCCTCAATCCGCCGTTCCGGGTGTGTTCGTCCCCCGCTGAGGCGGCCGCCGCGGGTACGGAGATCGGCTTTCCCGTCGTGGTCAAACCCCTGGACCTGACGGGAAGCCTGTGGGTGCGCCGCTGCGAGACGGCGGAGGAGGTGTCCGCCCTCGCCGAGGAGATCATGGGAATCGGTGAGTACCTGGGCCAGCGGGTGACTCCCGAAGTGGTCGTCGAGGAGTGCGTCCTGGGGGACGAGTACTCGGCCGAGGTCATGCACGGCAAGGTCCTCGGCCTCACCGAGAAGATCTGCAGCGAGCCCCCGCTGTTCCTGGAGATGGGCCACATCTTCCCGGCACAGGTCGACGGCGCACGGGAGCGGCTGCTCGTCGCGAAGGCCGAGCAGGCCGTCAAGGCCGTGGGGGTGACCTGGGGGCCCGCACACGTGGAGCTCAAACTCACCGGGGACGGGACGGACGCCCGGGTCATCGAGGTGAACGGACGCATAGCCGGGGACCGCATTCCCGAGCTGGTGCGGATCGCCACCGGTGTCGACATGTGCCGCCTCCACATGACGGCCCTGCTCGGCGGCACACCCGACCTGGAAGTGCCCTTCCTGCAGACGGCCGCCGTGCACTTCCTGATGTCCGCCCCGCTGGGCCGGCTCGACGCCATCGACGGGGTCCCGGAGGCGAGGGCGATGGAAGGGGTGCACGAGGTGCGCATGCGTCCCGGCGTGCAGCCCGGCATGGTGTACCGGGCGAACGGGTCCAACAGGGACCGCGCGGCCTGGATCATCGCCGAGGGCGCCGACAGCGCCGAGGCGCTCGGCCGGGCCGAGGCGGCCGGCCGGCGGCTCAGCTTCTCGTGGTCCCCCGTCGACGAGGTCCGGGCACAGCCGCCGTGCTGACGTCCGAGTGCCACCAGGTGCCCTTCGGCGGCGGCGAGCGCCGGCCGCCGGCCCCGCTCACCTGGAGCCAGCAGTACTACCTCGCCGAGCTCGACGCGGCCCGCCCCCAGGGCTGTTCCCTGGCCATCACCAGGGTGTACGCGCTACGCCCCGGCACGAGCCGTCAGGCGGTCGCCGACGCACTGGCCGGGCTGCTCCTGCGCTTCGAGGGGCTGCGCACCACCGTGCGGCGGGAGGGGGACTCCGCCCTGTTGCGGGTGCACACGCGGGGCGCGCTCCCCCTCGCCGTCCACCGCGCCGGGCACGGCGCGGAAGCCGACCGGGAGACGGCCGGGGTGGCCACCGCGCTCGCCGCGGCGCCGTTCGACGTCACGGAGGAACTGCCGGTGCGCGCCGCGCTGGTGGAAGGTGCGGGGGCGCCCCACTCGCTGGTCCTCGTCTTCAGCCACGTCGCCGTGGACGCCTTCGCCCTGCGGCCCGTCACCGACCACCTGGTGTCCACCGTCGCCCTGCGGCACCCGGACTGGCCCCCGGCGCGCGCCGGCGAACCGGGAGTCCACCCGTACGAGCAGGCCGCCGCCGAGGCGTCCGCGGCGGGTCTGAAGCGCGCCGGGCGGGCCCTGCGGCACGCCTCCGAGGTGTTCCTGACGATGCCCGCGGCACCTCGGACGGCGGACGACTGCCGTCCCGGGGAGCGGTTCGCGTTCCTGTCGCACCGGTCGCCCGCGCTGGACCTGGCTCTGGGAGCCGTGGCGCTGCGTACGGCGGAGCCCGTCTCCACCGTGCTGGCCGCGGCCATGCTGGCGGTCGACGCGGTCATGGCGGACCACACCGACGGTTATGTGCAACTGCTCTCCGCCAACAGGTCCCGGCCCGGGTCCGTCAACGCCGTGGTGCCGTACTCCCAGCCCGTCCCCTGCGGTGTGACCGTGTCCGGCGCCTCCTTCACCGAGCTGGTCCGCCGCACCGCGACGGCCACCCTGGGGGCCCTGCGTTTCGGTTCCTATCCGCCGGCCGGACTGGCGGAGGTACGCCGCGAGGCGGAGCTGCGGCGGGGGGCGGCCCTGGACGTGTCGCCGACGTTCAACTACCGGGGCAGGCCCGGCGCGCTGCCCCGCCGCCGCGTGACGGGGGACGAGCTCGCGCGAGCCGCGGACGGAGCGCGCACCAGCTGGGACTCCGGCGGCCTGCGGTGGCGGTCCACCCGCTATCTGAGCGCCGACACGGGCGAGGCCGGGATCCGGCTGACGCTCCAGGTGGACACCGCGGCGCACACCCCCGAGTGGGCCGAGGCCTGGATGTCGGCCCTGGAGCGGCTGGTGTGCGCGGCGGCGGTCGGGGACGTGTCACCCGCCGGACTGGTACGGGTGGTCGAGCAGTCGGAAGCGAGGAGTCAGTAGTGGACACAGCGGTGAACAGCGAGGACCGCACCCTGGTGCTGATCGGGGCGGGCGTCATGGCGGAGGGGTACCTGCACGCCGCGCAGGCCCTGGGAGTGCGGGTGGGGCTGGTCGAGACGCAGGCGCGCCACGCGGAGTTGGCACCCCGGTTCCCGTGCGTCGTCGACTTCGAGGCGGTGGAGGGCGTCGCCGCCCGCGACGAGGCGTGGCTGCCTCCGGCGATGGCCCTGGCCGAGCGGATGGCCCCGGACGCGGTCATGGGTTTCGCGGAGCCGCACGTCATGGCGACCGCGATGCTCCAGCACCGGCTCGGTGTGCCCGGTCCGGGTCTGGACGCCGCGGTGATCTCCCGCAACAAGGCCATGCAGCGCGGGGAGTTCCGGCGCGCGGGACTGCCACAGCCGGAACACCGGTACCCCGCACGGCTGTCCGAGGCCGCGGAGTGGGCGCTCGCCGGACTGCCGGTGATCGTGAAGCCGGTGTCCCTCCAGGGGAGTGCCGGGGTCGAGCGCGTCGACACTCCCGAGCAGTGGGAGGACGTGGTACGCCGCCGGGACGGGGAAGGCCCTCTCCTGGTGGAGGAGTACGTCGAGGGCCCGGAGTACAGCGTCGAGGCGCTGGTGCAGGACGGCCGGGTGCTGTTCACCAACCTCACCCGTAAGGAGACCACCGGTGCCCCCTACTTCGTGGAGCTGTTCCACGAGGCCGGGTTCGGCGCCGGACGGCCCGGACTGCGCCGGACCGCCGACGCGTTGTGCCACTCGGTCGTCTCCGCGCTGCGGATGCGCACCGGGATCGCGCATCTGGAGTTCCGGGCCCGGGCGGACGACGATCCGGTCATCATGGAGGTGGCGGTGCGCACGCCGGGCGACCACATCCTGGAGATCGTCTGCCGGGCGTACGGCTTCGACGTGTACGAGGCGTGCCTGCGGCTCGCGCTGGGCGAGAAGCCCTCGGTGCCGTCCCCGGCCCGGGGTCCCGTCCGGGCCGCCGGCAGCTTCTTCCTCAGCGCCGCCGAGGCCGGGACGCTGGTCTCACTGGACCTCTCGGACTGGACCGCCCGGCCCGGTGTCGTGCGCCACGGGGCACGGCTGGCGCCGGGCACGGCGGTGCGCCCCGCCGAGAACTCGGGCGACCGGCTCGCGTACGCGGTGCTCGACTGCGGTGATCCGGCGGAGCTCGAGCTGCTCGCCGCACAGGTGCGGTCCTCCGCCCGCGTGGTGACCGCCCCGGCGCCGGCCCCCACGATCCCCGGTCCGCCGGCCGGCTGACCGGCCCCACGATCCACGGACCCCAGGCTCTCAGCAGGACAGGAAAGGCACATGGCACAAGAACGCGTTCTGATCATCGGTGGCCGGATCGACAACGTCCGGAAGGCGGTGGAACAAGGCCTGGCGGTCGTCTGCCTCCAGCAGCCCGGCCAGTTCACGCCCCAGCACGCGGAGCTCGTCGATGCGGCGCTCCTCGTCGACTTCTCCGACTGGTCCGTGGTCGAGCCGCTGGTCGCCGCCGCCCACAAGGTCTACGGCTTCACCCGCGTCGTCACGACCGGGGAGGCCGGGGTGGAGATCGCGGGGCGGATCAACGACCTGCTGGGTCTCGAGGGTGTCCCGTACGAGGTGGCCAGGCTGCTGCGGGACAAGCTGGCGATGCGCGAACACCTGGCGCGGGTGGGCGCGGCCACGGTGCCTGCCGCCGAGGTGACCGGCCGCGAGTCGCTGGAGGCCTTCGGCTCCGCCCACGGCTACCCCTTCGTGGTCAAGCCGGTGGACGGCATCGCGAGTCTGGGCGTCCAGCTGGTGAAGGGTCCGGAGCAGGTGGCCGCGGCGTGGGAGCGCATCGGAGAGCTGCGCGGTTCCGACCACCTGTTCGCACGCTACTTCCCGCTGGACCGCTTCATCGCCGAGGGATACATCGACGGGCCGGAGTTCAGTGTCGAGGCGTTCACCTTCGAGGGACGCCACCTCGTGGTGGCGGTCACCGAGAAGCTGACGCACGGCAACTTCGTGGAGGCCGGCCACGTCATCCCGGCCCGGATCGACCGGGCGACGGAGCGCCTGCTCGAACTGGCGGTGGCGGAGTTCCTGGACGCCGTCGGTCTGACCCACGGCCCCAGCCACACGGAGCTGCGGCTCTCCCCCGACGGGCCGAGGGTGATCGAGTCCCACAACCGGCCGGGCGGTGACCGCCTACGGGACCTGGTGGAGGCCGCCTACGGGTTCGACATGGAGGCCTACACCGTCGCCTACCCCTCCCCCGGCCTGCCGGCACCGGGGGAGCGACCGCCGCTGCTGCGGGCCGCGGCGACGCGTTTCCTGGCGGCCGAGCCCGGCCGGGTCGTACGGGTGTCCGGTCTGGAGGAGGCCCGCGGACTCGACGGTGTGCAGGACGTGGAGGTGTCGGTCTCGGCGGGCGACCGGGTGACGGCCCTCGCGTCCAGCTGGGACCGGATCGGCCAGGTGATCGCCGTCGGTGCCGACGCCGACGCCGCGCTCGCCGCCTGCGAGGCGGCCGCCGCGACGGTCGTCGTGGTCACCGGGGCGGAGACGGAGCCCACCGGACCGGAGCCGGGCCGGTGACCTGGGCCGGAGGTACGGACGGACGGCCCCGGACGCGGGGCCGGTGACGACCGCGAACCGCTGAATGCCCTGCGCGCCGACAGCCGAAACGATTGCCAATCTCTGGCAATTTCTTGCCAAGAATGGTCTCCGCCCTTACTGTTGCCGCACAACCCGCACAGAAGGAGCGAGATAGTGAAGATCGCCAGGCTTGTCAGGATCGCAGCCGGGGGGCTGGCCGTTCTCTCCCTTTCCGTCGTGCTGGAATTCGGGGGCAGCGCCGCCTTCGGAACCGGTGCCACCACCATCAGCTCCGCAAGCGGGTCTGTCACGCAGCCGTCCGACAACATCGACTGGCCGTAACCGACGGCACACTGTCCACGCCCTTCACCGTGCCGTCCACGGCCGTTGTCAGGCTGGTCAAATCATTGCAATGCGCGCCGGTATAGTGACAAGCGGGGGCGAGTCGCACGACTCGCCCCCGTTCGGGCTCCGTTGATCCCGGGCCTAGACGCTTTTATCGCCACGCCGAGGTGGGAATTGCTCGAGCAGCCAGCGTTCGGCCGGCGCCTGCGCCAGCTGAGACAGCAACAGGGGAAGTCACAGGTCGAGCTGACCGGGCCAGGAATGTCGGCCACCTATCTGTCCCGGCTGGAATCCGGCAGCCGCCGTCCGACCGACCGGGCCGCGGCCTACCTCGCGGAGAAGCTCGGCATCCGGCCGGAAGGCTTCCGGGAGCAGCCCGAGGACAGCCTGACCCACGCCATCGCCGCGGTCGTCTCGCTCCCCGAGAGCGAGGTCGACCAGGAGGCCGTGCGCGTCCTCACGGACGCCCTGCAGTCCGCGGGCGACGCCGACCCCGTGATGCGGTGGCACGCGCTCGCCCAGCTCAGCCGCGTCCAGGAGGCCCTCGGCGACTTCCCGGCCCAGCACAGCGCCCTCACCGAGCTCAACGCGCTGAGCGACGAACTCGACAGGCCCGTCCTGCGGATCCGCGCGCGGCTGCGGATGGCCCGGTGCGCCCGGAACATCGGCGAGGCCCGAGCGGCCCGGCTGGCGGTGCGGGAGGCCCTCGCCCTGAGCGAGCAGTACGACGTCCACGTCTCCACCTCCGACATGGTGCGGAGCAAGCTGGTGCTGGTGTCCGCGGAGGCGGAGCTCGGCGACCTCGCGGAGGCCGCCCGGCTCGTCGAGGAGATATACGCCTCCCTGGGGGACACCCGGGGCGCCCTGGCCGCCGAGGTGTACTGGACCGCCGCGACCGTCAGCACGCGGCAGGGCAACCACACCCGGGCCATCTCCTTCCTGCTCGAGGCCCTGGACGCCATCGACAGCCGGGAGGACCTGATGCTGTGGATCAGGCTGAGGCTGGCCGCCGCCTCGCTGTCCATGCAGGCGATGCCGCCCCGTCTCGCCGAGGCCGAGTCCTTCCTCGACAGCGTCGAGCCCCTGCTCAAGGTCACCGGCCCCCTCAGGCACTGGATGGAACTCCTCTTCCTCAAGGCCCAGCTGGCCTTCCGGCGCGGGGACACGGACCGGGCCTCGACGCTCGCGGCACAGGTGGAGGCGAACCTCCAGCTCCTCTCCTACCGCGACCAGGTGCGCTTCGCCGCGCTGCGTGGAGTCCTGGACCTGAAGGCCGGTGACCCGGAGGCGGGGACCCGTCTCAAGGAACTGGTGACACAGGTCCAGACGGCGAACATGCCGGACCTGGCCGCCGAGGTGTGGCGCTCGATGGCCGAGAGCACGATCTGACGGGCCCGGCTCCGGACCCGCCCCTCACCGCGTGCCGACCGTCACAGACCCTTCGCCGTGACCGGCGGAACCGATCCTGCCGGCCACGGCGTCCTGGTGGACGTGCGCCACAGTTCGGACGGCCCGGCCGTCATCCGCTTCCGCGCGGCGGGGGTCATCCTCCTCCTCGCGCATCTTCTGTTCGTCGGCTGGCTGACGCTGCGCCCGCTGGACGTGCCCTGGATGACGGCCGCGAACCTCCAGCCGTTCGCCGGCATCAGGGCGGATCTGGCCCTGGGCCCGGCCGAGGCGGTGCGCCGCATCGGTGAGGGCCTGCTGCTGCTGGCACCGCTCGGCATACTCCTGCCGATGGCCGGCGGCAGGCTGCGGGTCTCCCCGTGGGCGTCGCTGGCCCGTACGGTCGCGGCCGGCGCCCTGATCTCGATGGCCATCGAGCTGGCGCAGACGGGGGTGCCCGGCCAGGTCGTCGACGTCGACTCGCTGCTCCTGAACACCGTGGGCGTCGCGCTGGCCCACCTGCTGGTCGTCCCGCTGTCGCGTTCGCGGCTGCGCCGGGGCAACCGGGCGGGGGCCGGTGACCTGTCCCGGATCGGGACCCGCTCGTTCCGGGGTGAGGCCCCTCAGGGGACCACCCCGACGATTACCAGGGTCGGTATCGCCCCGTAGAGCGACGCTTTGCACCCCTTCGCGGAGCGACCATGGAGGTACCGGGAGCGCGACGGAGCCGCTCCCCGAAACGGTTCGCGAAGGAGCCCATCATGGCCGCACTTGTCCGCCCCCGCGAGGGACGCATGATCGGTGGGGTGTGCGCGGCGCTGGCACAGCGCTTCGGCACCTCCGCGGGAACGATGCGCGTCATCTTCCTCGCGTCGTGCCTGCTCCCCGGCCCCCAGTTCGTCGTCTACCTGGCCCTGTGGGCACTCCTGCCGTCGGAGAAGAGCCCGGCCGCGACGGCCTGGTGACCACCGGGACCACGGGGAGGGAGACGAGTGGGGCGCACACCCGGTCCGGGTGTGCGCCCCACATGCGTGTACCGGCGGTCAGCCGCCGAGCGGCAGGACGCCGGTCAGGCCGCCGGCGGGCAGGCCGCCGAGCAGGTTGGTGCCGGGCGCCGAGAGGTCGCTGCCGCCGCGCTGCTGCTGGTCGAGGAGACCGCCGGCCGCCTTCTGCACGGCGGGCAGCGCCTCCGTGACCGAGTCGAGCGCGACGTTGGAGGGCAGGCCTCCGGCCAGGGCGTCGACGGGCACGGCGACGGCGGAGGCGGTGCCCGCACCGGCTGCGGCGAAAGCGGCACCGAGAGCGGCGACACCGAGGGTCCTGACAGCGGACTTCTTCATGTGGAATTCATCCTTGGGGAGAGGGATGTGAGCGGCTCTGCAACGTAATCAGCACCGCACCCCTCCCGCAAACATGCCAGGACACGGAAAACGGCCGGGATCTGCTGAACCCGGCCGTTCCCCTTTCCCTCAGATCAGCCCGCCACGGATGAAGAACTGCTGGTCACAGACGTCTGACGGAAGAGCCACTCGGATTTCAGCTCCGCGTACCCGGGCTTCACCACGTCATTGATCATCGCCAGACGTTCATCGAAAGGAATGAACGCTGATTTCATCGCATTGACTGTGAACCACTGCATGTCATCGAGCGTGTATCCGAATGTCTCGATCAGTCGCTCGAATTCCTGACTCATGCTCGTCCCGCTCATCAACCGGTTGTCCGTGTTCACGGTGGCGCGGAAGTGGAGCTTCCGCAGCAGCCCGATGGGGTGCTCGGCGTACGAGGCGGCCGCGCCGGTCTGGAGGTTGGAGGTCGGGCACAGTTCGAGCGGGATCCGCTTGTCACGCACGTAGGAGGCGAGACGGCCCAGTGTCACGCTTCCGTCGTCGGCGATCTCGATGTCGTCGATGATCCGGACGCCGTGGCCGAGCCGGTCCGCACCGCACCACTGCAGGGCCTGCCAGATCGACGGCAGACCGAAGGCCTCACCCGCGTGGATGGTGAAGTGGTTGTTCTCGCGCTTGAGGTACTCGAAGGCGTCCAGGTGGCGGGTGGGAGGGAAGCCGGCCTCGGCACCCGCGATGTCGAAGCCCACCACACCCAGATCGCGGTAGCGGTTGGCGAGTTCGGCGATCTCCAGCGCGCGGGCGGCGTGCCGCATCGCGGTGAGGAGGGCACCCACGCGGATGCGGTGGCCGTTCGCGCGGGCCCGGCGCTCACCCTCGCGGAAACCCTCGTTGACCGCCTCGACGACCTCTTCGAGTGACAGGCCGGCGGTGAGGTGCTGCTCGGGCGCGTACCGCACCTCCGCGTAGACGACACCGTCCTCGGCGAGGTCCTCGGCGCACTCCGCCGCCACCCGGAACAGCGCGTCGCGGGTCTGCATGACGGCGCAGGTGTGGGCGAACGTCTCCAGGTAGCGCTCCAGCGAACCCGAGTCGGCGGCCTCACGGAACCAGATCCCGAGCTTGTCGGGCTCCGTCTCCGGCAAGGCGTCGTAGCCCTGCGCGAGGGCCAGTTCGACGATCGTGCCGGGGCGGAGGCCGCCGTCGAGATGATCGTGGAGCAACACCTTGGGCGCGCGGCGGATCTGGTCGGGACCGGGAACGTTCAGGGTCTGGCTCGTCATCCGGGCACTCTAGCGCCTACGCGCGTAGAGCGCGCGGAGCAGCGGCCTCCGATGCGTAACAGTGACCGCGAAGCCGGGTGGAATACACCTGCCCTTCTGACACTGTTCTGTCATGGCACAGCGCGCACTTCCCCTGCCTGCCGCCAGGCTGGGACGGGCCGTCCTCACGGCCGGAGCAGCACCCGAGGTCAGCGGCGTGGTCCTGCTGCTCCCGGACGGCGAGACGGACTCCCGACGCCGCCCCTCCGCCATCTCGTACGCGGCGCAGCTGCCGTTCGCCCGGACACTGGCCCGCGCGGGCCGGGACGACGGCCTCGCGGTGCACGTCGTGCGCTACCGGACCCGGGGCTGGAACGCCGGAGCGGATCCGGCGGCCGACGCCCACTGGGCCGCCGACGAGGTCGTACGCCGCTACGGCGACGTCCCCGTCTGCCTCGTGGGGCACGGCATGGGAGGCCGGGCGGCCCTCCGCGGCGCCGGACACGACGCCGTCAACTCCGTTCTCTCCATGGCCCCCTGGCTGCCGGAGGCCACGGAACCCGAACCCGAACCGGTGAAGCACCTGGCGGGGCGCCGGGTCATGATCGTGCACGGCACCAACGACGCGAGGACGAATCCGGAGCTGTCCTACCGGCTGGCGGAACGCGCCAAGAAGGCCAACCGGGACACCTGCCGCTTCGAGGTCCACTCGGACGGGCACGCACTGCGCCAGCACCGCTCCGAAGTGGTGGCCCTGGCCTCGGACTTCGTCGGGGGCTCGCTGTTCGCCCGGTCGTACGCCCGCCCGGTCGCCGACGCCTTCGCCGCTCCCCCGCCGCTCGGACTGCGGATGCCGCTGGCGGCGGGGTTCGGGCGGTCGCTCAGGCACTGAGCCGCCCGGGCACCTGGCCGCCGCAACCTCAGTCCGGCAACAGGCTGCCCCGGCGCGACAGCAGGAAGCGCTTGAACGCGGCCACCGGCGGCGTGTCGGGATGGCCGTCCAGCCAGGCCACCCCGATCTCACGGGCCGCGCGCGGCGCCGTCACCGTCAGCTCGACCACCCCGGGCCGGGCGACCGCGGGCGGCGGCAGGAGCGCCACGCCGAGCCCGGCCGCGACCAGTCCGCGCAGGGTCTCCGCCTCCTCGCCCTCGAACGCGACCCTCGGGGTGAAACCCGCCTCGGCGCAGAGGTCGTCCGTGATCCGCCGCAGCCCGTAACCGGGTTCGAGGGTGACGAACGTTTCGTCGGCGGCCTCGGCGAGGCGGACGCGACGGCGCCCCGCCAGCCGGTGGTCGTCGGGGACGACCAGGCGCAGCCGCTGCTCGTCCAGGCGCATGGCGACCAGGTCCGGCGCGTCGGGGACGGGTGAGGTGAGACAGAGGTCGAGGCCGCCCGCCCGCAGACGGTCGATCATCGCCTCGCCGTAGTTCTGGACGAGCTGGAAGCGGACCCGCGGATGGTCGGCGCGGAAGGCCCGGATCAGGGCGGGCACCGTCTCGGATCCCATGGTGTGCAGAAAGCCGAAGGCGACCCGGCCCGCCGTGGGGTCGGCGTCGGCGCGTACCGAGTCGGCCGCCTTCTCCACCTCCGCCAGCGCGCGTTCGGCGGAGCCGAGGAAGGTGCGCCCGGCGGGGGTGAGCGAGACCGTGCGGCCGCGTCGGGCGAACAGGGCGACCCCCAGGTCCTGTTCCAGCCTCACCATCGCGCGCGACAGCGTCGACTGGGGGACGCCGAGCTCGTGCGCGGCGCGGGTGACGTGCTCGTGGCGGGCCACCGCCTCGAAGTACGCGAGGCGGGGCGCGAGTACGGCCCGGATGTCTTCTTCGTAACTGCTCGGTGACAGCCGAGGCCCTGAGCTGTATTGATGCGCCATGGGAACGATTATGAGGGTTTCATGCATTGGACGCATGAAACCCGGCGGTCTACGTTCGCCGTATGCCTCCTGCCAGTACCGGGGCGTCCACCATCGTGCTGGACGCCGCCGTTCCGTCATCCCCCGCCGCCGTCTCCCCGACCGTCCCGGACCGCCTCACTCCCGGTGGTCCCGGCTACCGCAGGATGAGCTTCGCGCTCTTCGCGGCGGGGATCGCGACCTTCGCCCTCCTCTACTCCACCCAGGCCCTGCTGCCCGCCGTCTCCGCGTCCTTCGGCGCGACGGCCGGCCAGGCGAGCTGGACGGTCTCCGCGGCCACCGGTGCGCTGGCCCTGTGCGTGCTGCCGCTGAGCGCGCTCTCGGAGCGCTTCGGGCGGCGGCAGATGATGACGGCCTCCCTGGCGGTCGCCGTGGTGATCGGACTGCTCGTCCCCTTCGCCCCGTCGCTCGGCTGGCTGATCGCGCTCCGTGCGGTCCAGGGCGCCGCGCTGGCCGGACTGCCGGCGTCCGCGATGGCGTACCTGGCCGAGGAGGTGCGGCCGAAGGCCCTGGTGGCCGCGATCGGACTGTTCGTGGCGGGCAACAGCATCGGCGGCATGAGCGGCCGCATCCTCGCCGGGTGGATCGCCCAGCTGTGGGGCTGGCGGATGGCGCTCGGCGCGATCGGGCTGCTCGCCGTGGTCTGCGCGGTGGTCTTCCACTTCATGATCCCCAAGGCCCGGCACTTCAGCCCCTCCTCGCTCAACCCGAAGGCCCTGGCCGAGACCGTCACCGGTCACCTCTCCAACCCACTGCTGCGCAGGCTGTACGCGATCGGCGCGCTGTTCATGACGGTCTTCGGCGCGGTCTACACCGTGATCGGCTACCGGCTCGTCGAGGAGCCCTTCAGCCTCCCGCAGGGCGTCGTCGGCTCGATCTTCCTGGTCTACCTCGTCGGCACGCTCTCCTCCGCCGCCGCGGGCCGGCTGGTCGGCCGGCTCGGCCGCCGGGGCGCGCTCTACCTCGCCGTCTCCACGACGGCCGCCGGCCTGCTGCTCTCCCTGGCCGACCAGCTGGCTGCCGTCCTGGCCGGCCTCGTCCTGATCACGGCCGGCTTCTTCGCCGGGCACGCGGTCGCCTCGTCCTCGGTGAGCCGTACGGCGACGTCGGGCCGTGCCCAGGCGTCGGCGCTCTACCAGTCCGCGTACTACCTGGGTTCGAGCGCGGGCGGCACGCTCGGCGCCGTCGCCTTCCACGCGGGGGGCTGGGGCGGCACGGTCACCCTCGGTGTCCTGGCGGTCCTCGGTGTCCTGTCGATCACCCTCTTCGGGACCCGGGCGGCCCGGAGCGAGCGGCTCCGCGCCGCGTCCCCCGCACCGGTGCACAACTGAGACCTTCCCACCACAACCGCCGCTCCCCTGCGCGCGTCCAACAAGCGGAGACATCGTCCGCGGGCGAACGCGAAGGGGAGCAGGCGTACATGACGATCATGGGGAACATGCGCGGCGTACGGGTACGGCGTGGAGCCGTCCTGTCCGTCGCCGGACTGGTGGCCGCGCCGGCCCTGGTCCTGGGCACGGGGACGTCCGCCCAGGCGGCGTCCTGCACGGCGTCGAAGGGGCCGTACCAGAAGCAGGTCGAGCAGTGGCTGGGGCGGACGGCCGACGGAAAGCAGTCGTCGGCGGACTGCGCGGCGATCCGCTCGTTCCAGGTGGCGAAGGGCATCACCCCGGCCATCGGGTACGCGGGACCGGTCACCTGGCGCACGATGAAGACCATCACCGCCCAGAAGGCCGCGGGCAAGACTCCCAACAAGGCGAAGGCCTGCCCCACGAACAAGGGGCGCATCGCCTGCGTGGACCTGACCAGGCAGCTGAGCTGGATCCAGGACGGGTCCAAGCTGAAGTTCGGCCCGGTGCCCGTACGCACGGGACGCAACGGTGACGAGACGCGGACCGGGTCCAAGAAGATCTACTGGCGCAACATCGACCACTGGTCGACGCTCTACGACGTCAGCATGCCGTACGCCCAGTTCTTCGACGGCGGGCAGGCGTTCCACTCGGTCACCAAGTCCATGTACAACAACCCGGGGTCGGCGGGCTGCGTCAACATGCGCCCCGCGGACGCGAAGTCGTACTGGAACCTGCTGAAGAACGGCGACGACGTCTACGTCTACGGACGCAAGCCCGGCACCTGAGCAGCGGTTTCCACGCTTCCCGCCCCTGTTGTCAGTGCCCTGAGGTAGCTTCCACAGTGCTGGGTGAGCGGTGTCACAGCGCAACAGGGGTGGAGCGATGAGTGATCTGACGGCGACGGCTGACATCGACAGCCGTCTGGAGGGGCACCGGGTCGAGCTGACCGGCTACTGCTACCGGATGCTCGGCTCGGCGTTCGAGGCGGAGGACGCGGTCCAGGACACGCTGGTGCGCGCCTGGCGCAACTTCGACAAGTTCGAGGGCCGTTCGTCGCTGCGCTCCTGGCTGTACCGGATCGCGACGAACGTCTGTCTGGACATGCTGAACGCGGGCAAGAAGCGGGCCAGGCCGGTGGACCTGACCGGCCCGACCCCGCTGGCCCAGGCCGCGCTGAATCCTCTTCCGGAGAACACCTGGCTGGAGCCGATGCCGGACGGGCGCATCCTGCCCTCGGTGGCGGACCCGGCGGAGGCGGCGGTGGCCCGCGAGTCGGTGCGCCTCGCGTTCGTGGCGGCACTCCAGCACCTCCCGCCCAAGCAGCGCGCGGTGCTGATCCTGCGCGAGGTCCTGGCATGGAAGGCGAGCGAGGTCGCAGAGCTGCTCGACACCACGGTCGCGTCGGTCAACAGCGCTCTGCAGCGGGCCCGGGCGACCCTCTCGGACACCGAGAGCTCCGCACCGGACACCTCGAACCCTCTGGACGAGGAGCAGCGCAAGCTGCTGGACCGCTATGTGGCGGCGTTCGAGGGGTACGACATGGCGGCGCTGACGGCGCTGCTCCACGAGGACGCCGTGATGACCATGCCGCCGTTCGACCTCTGGCTCCAGGGGCACGACGACATCGCGGGCTTCATGCTCAGCATCGGCGCGAGCTGTGCCGGTTCCCGGCTGGTGGCGACGGAGGCCAACGGGACGCCGGCCTTCGCGCACTACAAGCCGAATCCGGACGGTCCGGGCTTCGTGCCGTGGGCGGTGCAGATCATCGACATCTCGGACGGCGCCATCACCGGGATGCACTGCTTCCTGGACACGCCGCGCTGGTTCCCGCTGTTCGGTCTTCCCGACCACCTGGAGGACGACGCCGCGTGAAGGTGACGCGCCCCGTGGTGATCGGCTGGGCCCTGTTGGTGGCGGGTGGCTGGGCGGCGACGCTGTGGCTGGGCGAGCCGTCCGCCACGGCGGGCCCGGGCCCGTCGCCCGCGTCCAGCGCGCCGGGTGACACCCGCGAGCCGGGTCCACAGCCGGAGGGTTCGTGCCCGGAGCGGTGGTCGGCACCGACGCCGTCGGCGGTCGCGGCACCGTCGCTCAAGGACGTGCCGCACGAGTACGCGGAAGGACGTGCGGAGCTGGTCATCTGCAGCTACAGCGTGGCCCGCGACACCGCCGTGATCCGCTGACCGCCGCTCACTTTGGAGCCTGCCGGACGTTGCCCACCACATCGGTCAGCCCCACCAGGTCGAGCAGTGCACCGAGTTCGGGCGGCACGTTGCGCAGCCGCAGCTCGACGCCCCCGGCTCTGCGGGCAACGAGTCCCAGCCGCGCTATCGCCTCGACGAGGGCCAGGTCAGGGCGTACGACGCCGCCCACGTCGCAGTCCACGGCGGCTCCCGGGGCGTGGGCGAGCAGCGCCTCCAGTTCGGCGCGGAGTCCCGGCACATCGGCGCGGGCGATCCGGCCGGTGAGGACGAGGACGTTCGGGGTGATGGCATCCACACCAGGGAGACCGGCGGGATGCCCGGAACTCATCGGTGCCCGGGCACGTGTGCCTCAGCTCACCGGGAAGATTCCGGTGTCCAGATCCAGGCCGAAGGGCTTGGGCAGCGTCAGTGTCCCGCCGTACTCGACCGCTTCCAGGACCCGGTAGGTGCCGTCGCTCGGCTCCCCGTACAGGGTCGCGGTCGGGCGGCCGGTGTGCCAGGGGTCGAGCAGCAGGAACAGCTCCACACCGGCTCTCGCGTACCCCCGCGCCTTGCCGATGCGGTCGTGGTTGGCGTTGGCCGGTGAGGTGATCTCCACGACGAGCCGGACGTCCTCCGCCGGTACGCGGTTCCCCGGCCCGGACGCGGCGATCCGCGGCAGGACGACGAGATCGGGGATGTAGAGCCCGGCCCGTCCGGGCAGGGAGACGCCGAGCTTCTGGTAGATCCCCCACTCCTCCGGGATGACGGTGTAGAGCCTGCGCTGGAGCAGCGCCGCAGTGGTGTTGTGGTCCTTGGACGGCGGTGGCGACACGGTGGCGATCCCCTCGATGATCTCCACCTTGCAGCCCTCGGGTGCGTCCGTCTCCTCCCAGATCCGGACGAGGTCGTCCCAGTCCCGGCCGGGGCCCGGCCCGGGATCGACGGTGATGGGGCTCATGACGGTCTCCACTGATCGGTACGTCACCGATGACAGCATGCCGAACGGGACCGGTGGTGGTCCACCGGTCCCGTTCACCCGAAAGGGAAAGCCGCAGGTCAGGCGATACGTTCCCGGACCACCGGCGTGGCGGTGAAGGGGGTGCCTGCGGGGGCGATGTCGTACGAGCCGGGCAGGGCCTTCAGCGCGTACTCGAACTTCTCGGGGGTGTCCGTGTGCAGGGTCAGCAGCGGCTGGCCCTCGGTCACCGTGTCGCCCGGCTTGGCGTGCAGCTCGATGCCCGCACCCGCCTGCACGGGGTCCTCCTTGCGGGCGCGGCCCGCGCCGAGGCGCCAGGCCGCGACACCGACGTCGTACGCGTCGAGGCGGGTCAGCACGCCCGAGGACGGGGCGCTGATCACGTGCTGCTCGCGGGCCACGGGGAGCTCGGCGTCCGGGTCGCCGCCCTGAGCGGAGATCATGCGGCGCCAGACGTCCATCGCGGAGCCGTCGGCCAGGGCCTTCTCCGGGTCCGCGTCCTTGAGTCCGGCGGCGTCGAGCATCTCGCGGGCGAGCGCCAGGGTCAGGTCGACGACGTCCTGCGGGCCGCCGCCGGCGAGGACCTCGACGGACTCGCGGACCTCCAGGGCGTTGCCCGCGGTCAGACCGAGGGGGGTTGCCATGTCGGTGAGCAGCGCGACGGTGCGTACGCCGCTGTCGGTGCCCAGCGCGACCATGGTGGAGGCCAGTTCGCGGGCGTCCTCGATCGTCTTCATGAAGGCGCCGGAGCCGACCTTGACGTCCAGGACGAGCGCCCCGGTGCCCTCGGCGATCTTCTTGGACATGATCGAGCTGGCGATCAGCGGGATCGCCTCGACGGTGCCGGTGACATCGCGCAGCGCGTACAGCTTCTTGTCGGCGGGGGCGAGCCCGTCGCCCGCGGCGCAGATGACGGCGCCGGTGGTGTCCAGGACGTCGAGCATCTCGGCGTTGGAGAGGTGGGCCCGCCAGCCGGGGATGGACTCCAGCTTGTCGAGGGTCCCGCCGGTGTGGCCGAGGCCCCGGCCGCTGAGCTGGGGCACGGCGGCGCCGCAGGCGGCGACCAGCGGGGCGAGCGGCAGGGTGATCTTGTCGCCGACGCCGCCGGTGGAGTGCTTGTCGGTGGTCGGGCGGGAGAGCGCGCCGAAGTCCATCCGCTCGCCGGACGCGATCATCGCGGCGGTCCAGCGGGCGATCTCGGTGCGGTTCATGCCGTTCAGCAGGATCGCCATGGCCAGTGCGGACATCTGCTCGTCTGCGACGTCGCCGCGGGTGTACGCGTCGATGACCCAGTCGATCTGCTCGGGGCTGAGCTCGCCCCGGTCCCGCTTGGTACGGATGACGGAGATGGCGTCCATGGGAGGGGAGTCCTTCCGGCCGGATGGGTGGGCGAGAGAGTCCCGTTGACTCTACGCGCATAGAGGTGGAACGTTCCGCCGCGCCTTCCGGGCGGCCCGGTCGGGCCCGCCCGGAGAGCGGCGCGGCGGCCGGGGGGATCACCCCAGGTGCTGCGGTCCGAACGACTGCGGCAGCATCTCGTCGAGCGTACGGAGCCCGTCCGGCGTTTCGAGCACGAGCCCGGGCCCGCCGAACTCGTACAGCAGCTGCCGGCACCGGCCGCACGGCACGAGCACGGAGCCCGTGCCGTCGACGCAGGTGAAGTGGGTCAGCCGGCCGCCGCCCGTGGCCGCGAGCTGCGATACCAGCCCGCACTCGGCGCACAGACTGATGCCGTACGAGGCGTTCTCGACGTTGCACCCGGTGATCATGCGGCCGTCGTCGACGAGGGCCGCCACTCCGACCGGGTACCCCGAATACGGGGCGTACGCCCGGGACATGGCGTCCCGGGCCGCCTCGCGCAGCACCTCCCAGTCGACGGGAGGCGTCGGGGTCGTCACTTGCCCTCGCCCTTGCGGTACGGCACTCCGTCGGCCTTCGGCATGCGCAGCCTCTGCGCGGACAGGGCGAGCACCAGGAGGGTCGTCACGTACGGCGCGGCGTCGACGAACTGGCTCGGGACCTGGTCCGTCAGGAAGTACCAGGTGAACAGCAGAGCGGAGACGACCGCCGAGATCAGCGCGGCGACGTACTTCTTCCGGTACAGCTGCCAGAACACGACGATCACCAGCAGGATCGCCAGGAGCAGCAGCATCGCGTGGACGTTCTCGGCTCCGCCGCGGAGCTTGAGGCTGTCGGTGAAGCCGAAGAGGCCCGCGCCCAGGGCCATGCCGCCGGGCATCCAGTTGCCGAAGATCATGGCGGCGAGACCGATGTACCCACGGCCGCCGGTCTGGCCCTCCTGGTAGATGCTGGTGGCGACGAGCGAGAGGAACGCGCCGCCGAGTCCGGCCAGCCCGCCCGAGATCGTCACCGCGATGTACTTGTACTTGTAGACGTTCACACCGAGGGTCTCGGCCGCGACCGGACTCTCACCGCAGGAGCGGAGCCGCAGACCGAACGAGGTGCGCCACAGCACCCACCAGGTGGCGGGGATCAGCAGCAGGGCGACGACGGTCAGCAGCGACAGACCGGTGACCAGGCCGCCGAT
This sequence comes from Streptomyces sp. NPDC102402, assembly GCF_044765765.1. Lineage (NCBI taxonomy): Bacteria > Bacillati > Actinomycetota > Actinomycetes > Kitasatosporales > Streptomycetaceae > Streptomyces > Streptomyces sp. NPDC102402. The sequence continues at coordinate 542,700 of NZ_JBIWKR010000002.1, read as the reverse complement.
GATGCCGGCGAGGTCGGAGACGAAGAACCAGTGGTGTTGCTGCAGGTCCTGCATCCAGTCCGACAGCCCCGGAATGGTGATCTTGTCGATCTCCTCCAGCCGCGGGGACTGCTTGGAGGACCCGCCGGGCTCGTCGGCGAAGGTGAAGTTGGAGAGGTAGCGGGTGACGCCGACGGCGAGGATGTTGACGGCCACACCGGAGACGATGTGGTTCACACCGAAGGTGACGGTGATGACCGCGTGCAGCAGCCCGCCGAGCGCGCCGCCGACGATGCCGAAGAGGACGCCCACCCAGGGGCCCCACTGGAATCCGGCCCAGGCACCGAACCAGGTACCGAGGATCATCATGCCTTCGAGGCCGATGTTGACGACGCCGGCCCGCTCGGCCCAGAGTCCGCCGAGACCGGCCAGACCGATCGGGACGGCCAGTTCCAGGGCGCCGGCCACCTGCCCGACCGAGGTCACGTCGTCCGCGCCGCTGATGAGGCGCACCAGCGAGACGAGGGCGAGCGCACCGGCGACGATCAGGAGGACGGCGGGCAGGGAGAGCGTGCGCCGGCCTTTGCCCTTCGGGGTGGCGACGCGTGCGGCGGAGACTTTGCTGGTGCTCACAGGGCCGCCTCCTTCTCGGTGGTGAGGGCGTGGCCGGCGGCGAGTTCCTCGCCGACCTTCTGCTGCTGGCGGCGGGTCCCGTAACGGCGGACGAGCTCGTAGCTGACGACGACGGAGATCACGATCAGCCCCTGCATGATCGTGGCGATCTCCTTCTCGAAGCCGAACTGGTCGAGCGGGGACGACGCCTTGTCCAGGAACGCGATCAGCAGCGCGCTGAGCGCGATGCCCAGCGGGTGGTTGCGGCCGAGCAGGGCGATGGTGATGCCGGTGAAACCGAGACCGACGGGGAAGTCGAGGCTGTAGGTGTGCGTGTCACCCAGCAGCGTCGGCATGCCGACGAGTCCGGCGATCGCCCCGGAGATCAGCATCGAGGTGAGGATCATCTTCTTGGCGTCCACACCGGAGGCCTGGGCGGCGCTCTCGCTCGCACCCGTGGCACGCAGGTCGAAGCCGAACCGCGTCCGGTTCAGGACCAGCCAGTAGACGAGGCCGCAGCCGGCCGCGACGAAGGTGAAGCCGTAGATCTCCCCGGCCTCCGGGCTCAGGGACAGGCCCGGGAACCAGCCGGACTCCGGGATCTCGCCCGTGGTCAGGTTGTTGGAGCCCGCAGCCTGGTCGCCGAAGTTCTTCGGCAGGATCAGCCAGGCGATCAGCGAGGTCGAGATGGAGTTGAGCATGATCGTCGCGACGACCTCGCTCACGCCCCGGGTGGTCTTGAGGATGCCCGCGATACCGGCCCAGAAGGCGCCGACCAGCATCGCCACGACGACGATCAGGGCGATCTGGAGCGGCCCGGGAAGGGTGACGCTGGCGCCGACGAGGGCGGCCACCATCGCCCCGAGGCGGTACTGCCCGTCGACCCCGATGTTGAAGAGGTTCATGCGGAAGCCGACCGCGACCGCGAGTGCGGCGAGGTAGTACGTCCCGGCCTGGTTGATGATCAGGACCTGTACGTCGCTGTACGACACCTGCTCGAACAGCAGCCGGTACAGCTCGAAGGGGTCGCGGTTCGAGATCAGCAGCACCAGGGTGCTGAGCGCGAAGGCGACGACCAGGGCGAGCACCGGGCCGGCGAAGCCCAGGATCAGCCGGTCCTTGTCGAATTTCCTCATCAGGCCTCGTCCTCCGGTGCCGCTTCGAGGTGACCGGCGGCGGCGCCGGTCATGGCCGAGCCCAGTTCCTCGGGTGTGATGGTGGCGGGGTCGGCGTCCGCGACCAGCTGCCCCCGGTACATGACGCGAAGGGTGTCGGAGAGCCCGATGAGCTCGTCCAGGTCCGCCGAGATGAGCAGGACGGCGAGCCCTTCGCGGCGCGCCTCGCGGATCTGGTCCCAGATCTGCGCCTGCGCGCCGACGTCCACCCCGCGGGTGGGGTGCGCGGCGATCAGCAGTTTCGGGTTGTGGCTCATCTCGCGGCCGACGATCAGCTTCTGCTGGTTGCCGCCGGAGAGCGAGGCGGCGGTGACCTCGATGCCCGGGGTCCGGACGTCGTACTCGCGCACGATCCGCTCGGTGTCGACGCGTGCGGCCTTCGGGTCCAGGAGCCAGCCCTTGCTGTTGGGCTTCTCCGTGACGTGGCCGAGGATGCGGTTCTCCCAGAGCGGGGCGTCCAGCAGGACGCCGTGCCGGTGGCGGTCCTCGGGGATGTATCCGATGCCGTTCTCGCGCCGCTTGCGCGTGGGGGCGGACGAGATGTCGTCGGTGTCCAGCGTGATGACGCCGCTGTCCGGACTCCGCATGCCGACGAGCGTCTCGATCAGTTCGGTCTGCCCGTTGCCCTCGACGCCCGCGATGCCGAGGACCTCGCCCTTGTGGATCGTGAAGCCGACGTCGGAGAGGACGTCGCGCACGACACCGTCCGGGTCGGTGACACCGAGGGAGAGCCCTTCGACGCGGAGCATCGGCACGTCGGTGACAGTCGACTCGCGGGTCTCCGGCGAGGGGAGCTCACTGCCGACCATGAGCTCGGCGAGCTGCTTGGTCGTGGTGTTCGCGGGGTCGGCGGTGCCCACCGTCGTACCGCGCCGGATCACCGTGATCTCGTCGGCGACGGAGAGGACCTCGCCGAGCTTGTGGGAGATGAAGATGACGGTGAGGCCCTCGGCCTTGAGCTCGCGGAGGTTCGCGAAGAGCGCGTCGACCTCCTGCGGGACGAGCACGGCGGTCGGCTCGTCGAGGATGAGGATGCGCGCGCCGCGGTAGAGGACCTTGAGGATCTCCACGCGCTGGCGGTCGGCGACCCCGAGGTCCTCGACGAGCGCGTCGGGCCTGACCCCCAGGCCGTACGCGTCGGAGATCTCCTTGATCTTCTTGCGCGCGGCGGATCCGATGCCGTGCAGCTTCTCGCCGCCGAGGACGACGTTCTCCAGGACGGTGAAGTTGTCGGCGAGCATGAAGTGCTGGTGGACCATTCCGATACCGCGCGCGATGGCGTCACCGGGGTTGCCGAACGAGACCTGCTCGCCGTCCACGGCGATGGTGCCCTCGTCCGGCTTCTGCATGCCGTAGAGGATCTTCATCAGGGTGGACTTCCCGGCGCCGTTCTCACCTACGAGGGCGTGGACCGTTCCCTTGCGTACGGTGATGCCGATGTCGTGGTTGGCCACGACGCCGGGAAAGCGCTTGGTGATGCCGTGCAGTTCTACGGCAGGGGGACTGCTGGACGCGTTGATGACGCACTCTCCTTGGCCGGACAGGAGCGGGGGCACAGAGGGCAGGGGGTGGGGTGAAGTTATCGCGCCAAAGGGCTGTCTACACGCGTAGCGCTGCCGAATCGTGAGGCGCAGGCACTCGGCACGGCCGGACTCCTGGTGCGGAGCCGGTGCGGCGGGGCACTGCGAGGGGCACAACTTCTTCGATGAGCACCCCACGGGCCCGGAGCGGCAAGGGTGCGCACTCCGGGCCCACGGGAAACCAGCGTGACGACCGGAGTCGTTACGGGGCGGTCTTGACGGTGATGGTGCCGTCGATGATTTCCTTCTTCGCCTTGTCCACGGCCGCGATGACCTCGGTCATCTTGGTGAAGGCCGGGTTGGACATGGCCAGGCCGACACCGTCCTTGTCGAGGCCGTAGCGGACCTCACCGGACTGCGGCTTGCCGTCCTGGACGGACTTGATCAGGTTGAAGACGGAGTCCTCGACGTCCTTGGTGACCGAGGTCAGGATCGACTCCTTGTAGGCGGCGAGGCCTTCCTGCTTGTACTGGTCGGAGTCGACGCCGATGTTCCACTTGCCCGCCTTGGAGACGGCCTCGATGGCACCGGAACCGGCCAGACCGGCCGCCGAGTAGACGACGTCGGCACCCTTGTCGAGCTGGCCCTGGGCGGCGGCCTTGCCGAGGTCGGGCTTGGAGAAGCCCGCGAAGTCCGGCGGCTGGGTCAGGTACTGCGGAAGGACGTTGACCGAGGCGTCGGTGTCCTTGACGCCCTGGATGAAGCCGGCCTCGAACTTCTTGATCAGCGGGGTCTCGACACCACCGATGAAGCCGACCTTCTTGGTCTTGGTGACCTTGGCGGCGGCGACACCCGCGAGGTAGGAGCCCTGCTCCTCGTTGAAGACGATGTTGGCGATGTTGTCGCCGGTCACCGAGGAGTCGTCGATGATGCCGAAGGTGATCTTCGGGAACTTCGGCGCGACCTTCTTGATGGCGGGCGCGTAGGCGAAGCCGACACCGATCACCGGGTTGTTGCCGGCGCGGGCGAGCGAGGTGAGGCGCTGGACCTTGTCCGCGTCCGACTCGCCCTCGGAGGGCTCGGCCTCGGTGCCCTTGACGCCGAGGTCCTTCTCGGCCTTGGCCAGCCCCGCGTAGGCGGCGTCGTTGAACGACTGGTCGCCGCGGCCACCGATGTCGTAGGCGATGGCCGTCTTGTCGGCCTTGGAGTCGGAACTACTGCTCGACGAGGAGGACTCGCCACACGCCGTGACGCTCAGCGCGAGTGCCGCGGACATAACGCCCACGGATGCAATCCTGGTGATCCGGCGCAAGGGAAGGCTCCTTCAAACCTGACCGAAGCGCCTCTTCCGGCGCTGGTTTCGCGGCGATCGTAACGCGCGTAGATGTCAGATAAGGACCTGTACGGAAGCCGTTATCGGATCGTCGCGAACAGGAGGTGTCATGTCCGGGTACGAGCCGTCACCCCCGCGGAACAAGAGGTGGACAGGGCGTGAGCGACCGGCCCCGCCCCACGGTACCCCGGGGCGGCCGGAAGGTCCGGAAGCTCCGGGGCCGCTGAAAGGTCAGGCGGCTCCGGGGCCACCCTCGCCCGTACCCGTGCACCCCGGCCGGCCGATGACCTTCCGCACGGTCCGGCCGCAGGTCCAGCCGGTCAGACCTCCAGCAGCGCGGCGGCGGTGAACAGCTCCACGCCGACCGTGATCGCCTCTTCGTCCACGTCGAAGTTCCCCCGGTGCAGGTCCAGGCCGCGGGTGTCCCCCGGGGCCCGTACGCCGAGCCTGGCCATGGCGCCCGGGATCTTCTCCAGGTACCAGGAGAAGTCCTCACCGCCCAGGCTCTGTTCGGTGTCCTCGATCGCATACGATCCGCGGCGGATGGTCATCGCGGCGTCGAGGAGACCGATCGTCTCCGCCTCGTTCACCACGGGCGGCACGCCACGGACGTAGTCGATCACCGTCTTCGCCCGGTACATTCCGGCCACCTCGTCGATCGCCGCGTGGACCAGGTCCGGCGCCTGCCGCCAGCTCTCCAGATCGAGGCAGCGGACCGTCCCGGACAGCTCGGCGTGCTGCGGGATGACGTTGGGCGCGTGGCCGGTCTGGAGCCGGCCCCAGGTGACGGCCATCCCCGCCCGCGCGTCGACCCGCCGTGCGAGCAGGGCGGGCACGTCGGTGGCGACCCGGGCGGCAGCGGTGACGAGGTCGGTGGTGAGATGCGGCCGGGCGGTGTGCCCGCCGGGTCCGTCCAGGGAGATCTCCACGCGGTCGCACGCGGAGGTGATGGGCCCGATCCGGAGCCCGATCCTGCCCACGTCCACCTTCGGGTCGCAGTGCACCCCGATGATCCGTCCCACGCCCTCCAGCACCCCGGCCGCCACCGCGTCGGCGGCGCCGCCGGGCAGCACCTCCTCGGCGGGCTGGAAGATCAGCCGCACCGGGCGGGGCAGCAGCCCCTGCCGGTCCAGCTGGCTCAGGACGAGTCCGGCGCCCAGGACACAGCTGGTGTGGACGTCGTGCCCGCAGGCGTGCGCCCGGTCGGGCACGGTGGACCGGTAGGAGACCCCCACCTTGGTGTCCGGGATCGGCAGCGCGTCGATGTCGCCCCGCAACGCCAGCATGGGTGTGACGCCGTCCCACTCCCCCACGTCACAGACGAGTCCCGTGCCACCGGGCAGCACCTGCGGCTCCAGCCCGGCCTTCTCGAGCCTGGCCTTGATGGCGGCGGTCGTACGGAACTCCTGGTTGCCGAGCTCGGGGTGCATGTGCAGATCACGGCGGAAGGCGATGAGCTCGGCACGCAGGTCGTCGGGCAGGGTGCCGGGCAGGACGGCCTCTGCGTGGGGCGCACGGGACTTCAACTGGTTCACCCAGTCAAGGGTAGGCCCATGACACCTGCAACTGGCTACAGATCAACTAAAGTTCAGCCGCATAGAGGAACAAAAGATGGCGCCGCGGCGTGTGACGGATGGTCGAGACGGGTAAACTCACCCCTTTTCCCACCGCGTGCACGACCTGCCGGCCGGCCCCGTCAGGGGAGTCGGAGCAGGTCCCGGAGCGTGCCGACACAGGCGGCGGCACAGGCGGCGACGTCACGCTCGGCGGGCGGGCCGGGCAGGGCCTGCGCCCCGTTCGGGGAACCCCGGGAGGCCTTCGGCCGTTGCCGCACCGGCATGTTCCGACGGAAGGCGCACACGTTGACCGGACCACGCACGGACGGCTCCGCTTCCCCTCTCGTGCACCGGACCGGGCGCAGCTTTCGCGTCTGGCGGTACGGGGTCGGGCACATGCACCTGTTGCTGCGCGCCCTGCCCGACCATGAGCACACCACCCAGCTCGACCTCCACTTCGTCGCGGTCGACGCCATGCGGCTCGCGACCATGAGCTACAAGGCGCTCGACGTACACGCCGCGGGCGAGCAGGACTTCTCCCGCGTCTACGAGGAGTCCGGCATTCCCCCCGCGTTGCGGGAGAAGCGGGTCGTCGTCCGGCTGGAGTCCCCGAGCGGTACGGGGTTCGTGCAGTGCGCACACGTCGTCCTGGACCGGCGGGAAGGAGCGACGGACGACAGGGTGCCCCTGGACGGCTACAACGACGTGGTCTGGCGCCTGCGCCCCGAGGACCTCCACGGTCCCCGGGATTCCGGCAGGTCCAGGGACGCGACGACGGGCACCGGCGGGGAGTAGCTCCCCCGGCCGGGCGTTCGGCCGACGACCCGCGCCGCTTAGGCTGCTGCCGTTGGCCAATGCATCGAAGTGGGGGGTACACGGCTGATGAGCCATGCCGCAGAGGTCTTCCAGCCACTCCAGACCGACGACCCGGCCTCGGTGTCGGGCTATCGGTTCGCCGCGCGCCTGGGCGCCGGCGGTATGGGCCGGGTCTATCTGTCGCACACACGGGGCGGCCGGCCCGTGGCGATCAAGGTGGTGCGGCCGGAGCTGGCCGATGATCCGGACTTCCGGCGGCGGTTCGCCCGGGAGATCAAGGCGGCGCGGCAGGTCCAGGGGGCGTACACCGCCGAGCTGATCGACGCCGACGCCGAGGGCACACCCCCGTGGCTGGCCACGCTGTACGTGCCGGGGCCGTCGCTGACGGAGGCGGTGGCCCGGCGCGGTCCGCTGCCGGTGCCGGCGGTGCTGTGGCTGATGGCCGGGGTGGCCGAGGCGTTGCAGGCGATCCACGCCCAGGGCATCGTGCACCGGGACCTGAAGCCGTCGAACGTGCTGCTGGCCGCCGACGGCCCGCGGGTGATCGACTTCGGCATCGCGCTGGCCGCCGGCGGGACGTCGTACACCGTGCCGGGGAGCGTGATCGGCACGCCCTCCTTCATGGCCCCGGAGCAGGCGTCCGGGGGTGAGATCACGGCGGCGACCGACATCTTCGCGCTCGGTCAGACGGCGGCGTTCGCAGCGCTGGGCCGGACGCTCTACGGCGAGGGCTCAGCCGTCAACGTGCAGTACCGGATCGTGCACTCCGAGCCCGATCTGTCCCTGCTGCCCGAGTCGCTGCGTCCGCTGTTCGCCCGGTGCCTGGCCGCCGAACCGGCGGAGCGCGCCACGCCGGCCGAGGTCGTGGAGTGGTGCCGTCAGCGGCTGGGAGCGGAGGCGGACGCGGGCGGGGGACCTGCCGTGTGGCGGGAGGTCGCCGGGCCCCGGACCGCGGCTCCGGGGCCCGTGCCGGAGCCGACGCCGGCCGGTCCGCGGCCGCCGGCGCTCACGCCCACGTCCGGGTACACGGCTCCCGGGCTCGCGCACGCCCCGGCGTACCCCCGGCCGCAGGCCGGCTGGCAGCAGCAGCCGGCGACGGTGGAGGAGCGCAGGAGCAGAAGACGCCGCACCGCGCTGATCACGGCCGCGGCTGTGACGGGAGGGGCGCTGCTGGTGGTGGCCCTGTCATGGACCCTGATGGATGCTGTGGACCGGTTCGGCGACCGGGACACGGACCGCTCCAGGACATCCGCGACCGGACCGGCCGCACGCTCGTCCGCGTCCGCACCGGGATCCGCGTCGGCCCCCTCCTCGAATGCCTCCGACGGATCCGACGCAGCCGGTTCCACACCGGTCGGGGCCGGTGACGGGGACGCCGCGTCCGCGTCACCGGCCCCGACCGACGCGCCACGGCCGGAACCCTTCCCCTTGGTGACGCTGGACGCGGATTCCTCACTGAGCCTCAAGAGCCCCGAGCCGGCGCTGAACAGCCGCAAGGGTGACGTCCGCCTCAGCTGCGGAGCGGCCGAGTGCGAACTGACGGGCGAGAAAACGGTGTTCCTGCAGATCTTCGGCGCGCACGGCACCACCCTCGACGAGTGCCGGCTCCTGCTCGGGAGCGCCGACAAGCACAGCTGGACACTGGCGGCGGCCGCGGCGGGCACCGAGTTCTGCATGAAGGACGACGAGGGGAACATCGGGCTGTACGTGCTCCAGACGAAGTCGACCGCCCTGCCGGAGGCCGCCTTCCTCCAAGGGGACCTGACCGTCTGGAGGAACGCGGACCGGTAGCGCCCTGCCGCGCAGGGCGGGCAGGGACTCCGCGAGCGGGCGCCACTCCTCGGCCGGGTGCCCAGTGCCAGGCGTGAGCGATTTCGGCGGATGTCCGCGACGCCCCGCACAGCCAGAAGGGCCGAACTCCCTCGGAGTTCGGCCCTGACGCATCTCACCGGAGAGTGGGCAGGCGGGTTCGACGGCGGAGGTGGCCCGCCCGCGCGACGCCCGTCGCTCCGTTCTTCACCCTTCCGTGGCGGCTGCGGTGACCCGCCAGGGGGCCAGCCGCTGGACGTCCTTGGCCGTCTCCGTGACGCCGCTCAGGAAGCCCTGGGCGCGGGGGGACGCCGTGTCGCGGAGCCATTCCGGCGCTATGTCGCACACCGCGACCTTCACCCCCGTGCCCACCAGGGCGAGCGGCAGGGTGTGGACCACCGTGGACGGGAAGCTCAGGACGGTGTGGCCGATGGGGCCCCGGCGGGCGATGAGCTCCAGCGGGAGGTCGGGGCGGACGATCTCCAGGCCGGTGGCGGATTCCAGGGCGTGGAGCTTGTCCGCGGACTCGCGCCGGTGGGCGAAGTAGCGGGTCGCGCCGTGGGTACGGGCGAGCGAGGTGACCGCCTCCTGGTAGGGGACGGGATCGACCACGCCCGTCTCCACCAGGGAGGTTCCGACCATGTCGGCGCCCTTGGTGATGAGGGGCGGGCCGAAGCGCTCCCGGGTCCAGGCGAAGGTGTTCGCCGTGACCTCGATGCCGGCGGGAGCCTCCACCGGCATCGCGGTGAACACCTCGACCGTGCGGGTCGCCGACGGGGTGAAGCTGCGGCGGGCCGCGGAGGTGACCGGGGTCAGGAGCAGCTCGCGCGGGCCTCCGCTCCCCCGGCGGTGCCAGCGCACCAGGCGTTCGCCGCGCGCCAGTTGCGCGACGAACTCCATGGTGGCGGTGCCGTCGTCGACGACCGTGATCCGGCGGGTGCGGACCAGGCTGAGGAGCAGTTGCACGTACCGGGAGAACGGGTCCCCGATGACGATGCGCTCGGCCTTGCGGATCAGTCCGGTCAGCGCGCGCAGGGCCTTCAGAGGCGCGCCGCTCTCTCCGCGCGCCTCCTGCCAGCGGACCGTGATGCCCTCGTCGCGGGCCAGCTCCGCCATCCTGCGCAGCTGTCCGCGCGACATCGGGTCGACCGGGGGGAGGACGACGATCGTGGTGTCGGGTCCTCCCCTGGTGTGGGTCCACTCCAGGACGTTCAGGAGCTGGACCGGGCTCTCGACGAAGGCGAGGTTCACCGGTCGGCCCGTCAGACCGCGACCGGCTCGGCGGCCGGCGCGTTCTCGGTCTCGGCGACGACGCCCGCGACCCGGCGGAGCTTCTTCATCGGGCCGAGCTCGGACTCGTAGACCTTCTTGACGCCGTCGCCGAGGGACGCCTCGATGGTGCGGATGTCACGGACGAGGCGCGTGAGGCCCTGCGGCTCGACGGAGGCGGCCTGGTCGGAGCCCCACATGGCGCGGTCCAGGGTGATGTGACGCTCGACGAACGTGGCGCCGAGGGCGACGGCGGCGAGGGTCGTCTGCAGGCCGGTCTCGTGGCCGCTGTAGCCGATCGGGACGTTCGGGTACTCCTGCTGCAGGGTGTTGATGACCCTCAGGTTGAGCTCCTCGGCCTTCGCCGGGTACGTCGACGTGGCGTGGCAGAGCAGGATGTTGTCGCTGCCGAGGACCTCGACGGCGTGCCGGATCTGCTTCGGCGTCGACATGCCGGTGGAGAGGATGACGGTGCGGCCGGTGGCGCGCAGGGCGCGGAGCAGCTCGTCGTCGGTGAGGGAGGCGGAAGCGACCTTGTGCGCGGGGACGTCGAACTTCTCCAGGAAGGCGACGGCCTCGGTGTCCCACGGGGAGGCGAACCAGTCGATGCCGCGCTTGGCGCAGTGCTCGGCGATGGCGGTGTACTCGTCCTCGCCGAACTCGACGCGGTGGCGGTAGTCGATGTACGTCATCCGGCCCCAGGGGGTGTCGCGCTCGATGTCCCACTGGTCGCGCGGGGTGCAGATCTCCGGGGTGCGCTTCTGGAACTTGACCGCGTCGCAGCCGGCGTCGGCGGCCACGTCGATCAGCGCGAGGGCGTTGTCGAGGGAGCCGTTGTGGTTGATGCCGATCTCACCGGTGACGTAGACGGAGTGGCCGGGGCCGGCGGTGCGGGTGCCGAAGGTGCGCAGGCGGGAGGTGCTCATGGTGGTGCTTCCTTACGTGGTGGGGGTGTCGGGGGTTTCGGTGGAGACGGTGAGAGTGGGGCCGAGGAGCCAGGCCGCGATCTCGCGGACGGCGCCGGAGCCGCCGGGGTTGGTGGTCACGGCACGCGCGGCGGCGCGTACCGAGTCGTGGGCGTTCGCGACGGCGACGGGCCAGCCCGCCAGGCCGAAGCAGGCCAGGTCGTTGACGTCGTTGCCGACGTAGAGCACGCGGTCGGGAGCGATGGACTGCTCCTCGCACCACTGCTTGAGTGCCAGGTCCTTGCGGTCGATGCCGTGCAGGACGGGGACCTGGAGTTTGCGGGCGCGGGCGGCGACGACCGGGTTCTGTTCCGTGGAGAGGATCAGGACCGGCAGGCCGGACCGGCGCAGGGCGGCGACACCGAGGCCGTCGCCGCGGTGTACGGCGACGATCTCGCGGCCGTCGGCGTCGATGAGGACGCGGTCGTCGGTCTGCGTGCCGTCGAAGTCGAGGACGACGGCGTCGACGTCCGCCCGGGTGGGGAACGGCGACGGGTCCAGGAGGGGCGCGAGGGCGCGGGCGCGGGCCAGGTCGTGCGGGTCGTCGATCTCCAGCACCCGGGCGGGGTCGGTCGGCACGAGTGCCGTGTGGCCGAAGAAGCGGTGGCGGTGGGTGCGGAAGCCCTCGACGTCCATGGCGTACGCGGCGCCGGTCTCCAGGTAGTCCTGGGGGCGGTCCTGGCGGCGGGGGCGTACGGCCTTGTCGTGGTTGACGCCGTAGGTGCCGTCCTCGACCGCGCTGCCGTCGCGCCACACGAAGGCGTGGAAGGGGGCGACGGTGACGGCGGTGTCGGCGCCCTCGCGGGCGACCGCGGCGGCGACGCCGTCGATGTCCTCCCGGGTGATGAAGGGGCTCGTGCACTGGACCAGCAGCACGACGTCGGCCTTCCGGCCGTGCGCCGCCGTCTCGTAGGTGTGCAGGGCGTGCAGGACCGCCGCCTCGCTCGTCGCGGAGTCGCCGGCGATGGCGGCGGGGCGCTGCACGCAGTGCAGCCGGGGCTCCTCGCCCAGTGCCGCCGCCGCGGCCCTGGCCGCGTCGGCGATCGCCGGGTCGTCGGTCGTCACGACGACGTCCGTGACCTCGGGCGAGGCGAGGCAGGCGCGGACCGCGCGGGCGACGAGCGGTACGCCGCCGACCCGGGCGAGGTTCTTCGCGGGCACGCCCTTGGATCCGCCGCGGGCGGGGATCACGGCGAGCACGGTTGGGGGCGGGGTCATGGTTGCTCCTGAATCGGTGGTCACAGCTCGCCCATCCGCCGGATCACGGGGGCGACCCGCTGGACGCCGTGGCGGTAGGCGCCGCGCGCCGCGTTGCGTACGGTGTCGCGGACCGCGCCCCGTACCCGGCCGGTCTCCTTCGGCGTGACGGCGCCGGGAAGCGGGTGGCCGTCGGGGCCCAGGTGGTGGCGGGCGAGGATGCCGGGGAGGTATCCGGGCGCGGTGGCGGGCGTGTAGTAGGGGGCGAGGGCGGGGAGCGGACCGGCGGTGAGCAGCGACGCGACCCGGGCGCGGGCGGTGTCGTAGGCCGTGCCGTAGCTGCCGTCGGCGGCGACTCCCTGGCCGGCCAGCCACTCCTCGTCGGGCTCCGGGCGGAGGCCGCCGTCGAGGTGGTCCCAGGACGTGATCAGCCCGGAGCCGACGAAGTGGTGGTTGCCGAGTGCCTCGCGGACGCCGAGGTCGGAGAGGACCGCGGTCGGGATCCTGCGGTGCAGGGACTCCAGTGCGGCGGTCGAGGACACGGTGACCAGGAGGTCGGTGCGGTCCAGGACCTCGCCCATGTGCCCGTACACGAGGCGGAAGTTGGGCGGCAGGCCGCCGGGGATCCGCTCCGCGAGGCGTTGGTAGGGCAGTTCCTCGATGTGTGTGGTGTGCTCGCCCGGCTTGGAGCGCAGCTTGAGCAGCACCTCCCTGCGGGGGTGCAGCCGGGCGTGCTCGACGAGCCGGCGCAGCAGATACGTGCGGTCGGCGCGGGACGCCGGCACGGAGGGCTGGGCGGCGAACACGACGGTGTCGCGGCCTTCCTCGGCCCGGTGCGGCTCGCCGCCGAGGAACGGCAGGGCCGCTTCCGTGACGGACGAGGCGTCGGCGCCGACCCCTTCGTACACCGCGCGGAAACGTTGCGCGTCGTGACGGGAGTTGGCGAGGACGATGTCGGCTCCGTGGCGCAGCAGGAGTCCGTCGGCGAGCTTCTCGTAGACGACACCGACGTAGCCCGTGACGACGACGGGCCTGCGGGGCAGGTCCAGTGCGGCCAGGCCGTGCAGCATGGCCTGGACCGCGCCGCCGACGAGGGCGAGGACCACGACGTCGTACGCCTCGTCCCGCACGGTGTGCAGGAATTCGACGGCCGTCACCTCGCGCACCCGGTCGGCGTCGATGCCGACCTCACCGACTTCGGCGAGCTGGCGGGGCGTCGGGGTGGCCCGGCCGCGCAGCAGCAGCCCGCTGATCTCCACGGGGCGCTCCGGCGCGCCGGAGTCCGGGGCCCCGGTGAGGCGGCGCGCGGTGAGCGCGCCCCATTTCCACCGGGTGTCGGAGTCGGCGAGCACGGCTATGCGGAGCGCCGCACGGTCGGCTGCTGGGGTGGCGGCCGGAGCGGCCGCGTCATCGGTACGAGGGGGCACGTCGTAAAAGCTAGGAAGCCATTTCGATCCGCGGCCCAACGTGATGGCAACAGATGGTTAACAGCCGGTCGACGGTTGGGGATTCGGCCCGTTCTTACGATGAATCCGCCGCGGGCGCGGCCCGGTTCACTTTCCGGTTGCGCGTCGTTCACTTTCCGTACGGGCGGGGGTCAAGGGGAATGCCGGGGCCGCGTCTAGCGTGATGCGGGTGGTCAAGCTCTCCGTCATCGTGCCGTTCTACAACGTCCGGGCATACGCTCCCGACACCCTCAGAAGCCTGCGGAACAACGCCCGCGAGGACTTCGAGTTCATCCTGGTCGACGACTGCTCGACCGACGGGACCGCGGATCTCCTGCGGCGGGCCCGGGACGGCACCGAGGGCGTCGTCGTGCACCGGCACGAACGCAACGCCGGTCTCGCCACGGCCCGCAACACGGGCCTGGACGCCGCCCGGGGCGAGTACATCGCCTTCCTGGACGGCGACGACTGGCTCGCGCCCGGTCACTACGCCCGCCTCCTCGCCCAGGCCGAGGCCCTGAGCTGCGCGTTCGTGCGTACGGACCACGTCCAGGTCACCGGCACGGCCCGTACGGTGCGCCGCGTCCCGCACGGGACGCGCGGAGTGGTGAGCGACCCCCGGGCGGCGATCCTGCCGGCCGGACGGACGACGTCGGTCGACTACGCCTACGCCTGGGCGGGTCTCTACCACCGCAGCCTGCTGGACCGGGGGCTCCTGCACTTCACCGACGGGCTGCGCACCGCCGAGGACCGGCCGTGGATCTGGCGGCTGCACCGGGAGGCGGAGTCCTTCGCGGTCCTGGGAACGCTCGGCCATTTCTACCGGCGCGGAGTCTCCTCGTCGCTCACCCAGATCGGTGACGAAAGGCAGCTGGATTTCATTCGCGCGTACGACCAGGTGCTTTCCGATACAGCGGCGGACCGCGACGCGGAAACACTGATGCCGAAAGCGGTGCGGACCTACTGCGCCGTCATCTCCCACCACATGGGATCCATCGGCAAATTCGAACCTGCGGTGGCCCGCACCCTGAAATCACTCGCCGCGCGGGCACTCCGGAATATGCCCCGCCGCGTGCTCGACGACGTCCTCGACTCCATGGACACCGAACGGGCGACCGTGCTGCGCAGGCTGCGCCGCCGGTCCGCCACCACTCAGGGAGCGGCTGCCGCGTGACCACCCAGATCTTCGCCGCCTCCGGCCTCCGCGGTACGGCCGTGCTCGCCGCGGCGCTGGACTCCGGCTGTTTCGTCGACGCCCGCCGGCGCGTCCTGCTGCTCTGCGACACCACGCCGGTCCCCGAGGCCGCGGCGCCGCTCGACACGGTGCCCGGTTTCGACCGGCTGCGCTCCCGTTTCGACGAGGTGCTCTCGTGGAACGACGCCGTCTTCCCCCTGCACCCGGCTGCCTGGACGCCACGGCCCGACGACGTGCCCCTGTGGGAACGCCATCTGCGCCGCGTGTGGGGGCTCGGGGACGAGGAGGTCGAACTGGCCCTGGAATCGCCGCTCACCGGGCCCTCCCAGGCCCTCGCCCAGATCTTCACGGGCGGCCCGGTGACCGTGTACGCGGACGGCCTGACCGGCTACGGCCCGACCCCGGGCAAGGTCCCGCCGCTGATCGGCACCCGTGTCCGGCAGCTCCTCCACCCGGACCTGCTCCCCGGCCTGGAGCCGCTTCTGCTGGGGGAGTTCGACGTCGTACCCCGCCCGCTGCCCACCGCTGCCCTGCGTGAGGTCTTCGGGGAACTGGCGGCTGCCACACCGGAATCCGGGGCCCCTGAAGGGTCCGTGATCCTGATCCTCCCCGAGTCGGGGACGCTCCCCGCCGCCGAGGAGACGGACCTCCACCTGCGGATGGTCCGGGCGACGGCCGCTCTCGGCCACACCCGTCTGGTCCTCCTGCCCCACCCCCGCGGCTCCGCCCCCACCGTCCCGCCCGTACGGGCCGAGGCCGCACGCCTCGGTGTCGGGCTGACAGTGCCGGAGTCCGGTCCGCCCGGCACCCCGGTCCTGGCCGAGGTCCTCTTCGAGCGGCTGCGCCCCGCACTCGTCGCCGGCTGCTCCTCGACGGCTCTGCTCACCGCGGCGACGCACTACGGCCTGCCGGTGGCCAGGACCGGGACCGGGACCCTCCTGGAGCACCTGACCCCGTACGAGAACCCGGCGAGGATCCCGGCCACGATCATCGACGCCCTGCTGCCCGATCTGGCCGGACCCGCCGTACCTGACGGGTCACCGCTGACCCGGCCGGGGGTCGCGGAGGCCCTCGGAGGGCTGCTGCCGGCGGTCGCGTTCGCGATGCGGCCACGTGTCCGCCCGGACCTTCGTCCGGCCGCCGAGCGCTACCTCTCCGCCCACCTGAACGCCCGGACCTGGCGCTACTTCAAACGCCGCCGACTGGGCTCGCTGGCCCTCCCCGGCGTGGTGCCGGCGCGCCTCGCCTTCGTCCGCCGGAACGCCACACTGCGCCGGCTGGCCCGGCGGGCACGGGCGCTCGGGCGCCGCTGAGGGCCGGACTCAGCCCAGGAGACGGGTCAGCCCGAGGCGGGTCCAGAGGAGTGCCGCGCCGAAGGAGAGGGCGGTCGTGGCGGCGGTGACACCGAGCACCAGGGCCGCCGCCACCGGCAGGCTCAGGTCCGCGTCCACGAGGACGTCGGTGAGCACGCCCAGCACCAGCACGTGCACCATGTACGCGCCGAACGAGGCTCCCGACAGACGGGCCAGGGCGGGACGCAGACGCCCGGGAACGCGCACGCGGTGCAGGGAGAACAGCACGGCGGCGCTGAGCAGGGCCACCAGGACGCTCGCGTACGGGATCGTGTAGTGCACCTCGTGCTGGTACGCGACGATCGCGGTCAGGGCCGCGACCGCCGGCAGCGGCCACCACAGCCGCCGCCTGCCCGGGGAGACCGCGGGCAGGGCGATGAGCAGGGCACCGAGTACGGCGTAGATCAGCTGGTACGGGCCGAAGCCCCACCCGAAGCGCGGCAGGTCCAGGTCCGTCGTCCTCGCCAGGTCGCCGAACAGGGTCGGGGCGGCCGCGAGGACGAGCAGGGCGGTGCCGAGGCCCCAGGGGCGCTTGCCCGACCTCACCAGCGCGACGAAGCCGAGGACCATGATCACGGGAATGTAGGCGTAGAGGTACCAGAGGTGGTAGGCCGGGCGGATCGAGGCGGACAGCGCGTCGAGCGCGAGCTCCCCCGCCGGTGCGCCGTTGGTGCCGCGCAGCCTGCCCCAGGCGATGTAGAGCGCGCTCCACACGGCGAGCGGCACCACGATCCGGACGATCCGCCGCCACAGCTGCCGGCCGTCCCGGACCGGGGCGCCGACGAGGACGACCCAGCCGGCCATCGCGAAGAACAGCGGCACGGCGAAACGGCCCGCCGAGTCCGCCACCAGGCCCGCCCAGTAGGTGCCGGGGCCGTTCGCGGCCTCACGGCCCGCGGTGTTCACGAACGCGGAGCCGGTGTGGCAGAGGATCACGCCGACCGAGCAGAGCAGCCGGATCAGATCGATGTCGTACCGGTGTTCGCGGTGCGGGCGGGGTTCGGCGGCCGGACGCGGCGCGGGGGCGGTGCCGGGGGCGGCCGAGCCGGCCCGGGAGACGGAGGAAGACATGGTCATCGCAGGCTACGAACGCGTCGGGCCGGGGTGAACTCCGGTCAGGTGAACAGTCACTTCGGTTGGATGTCCGGCAGGTGAAGGCCCGGTGCCGGCTCGGCGGTCCGAGGGCCGGGGACGTGCGGGGCGCGGCGCCCGGCGAAGGGGTCCGGCAACCCGAAGAGGCCCCGGAGCTCGGCGAGGTTGGCGCGGGTGACCGACCAGAGGTGTTCCTGCCGGCCGTGCACGTCGGCCACCGCGGCCCCGTGGTCGTCCAGCACGACCGCCGCACGCTCGGCGAGGCGTGCGCCCAGCGACCGCTCGTGGACGGACACGCCCCACTCGGGGCGCTCCACGTCCGTGAGGAAGTAGGCGAGTTTGGGATGGGAGACGAGGCTGATGATCGGTGTGCCGCAGCCGAAGGGGATCATCGCCGCGTGTCCGCGCGCGCCGATGACCAGGCGTGTACGCCGGTAGAGCTCGCGGATCCGGTCGTTGGAGAACAGGTACAGCGGCTCCACGGGGAGGGCGATGCCGTGTTCCCTGCGCAGGTCGTGGACGAACTTCTCGTCGGTCGGCATGTGGGCCGCGTACCGGACCTCGGCGCGCTCGCCGACGGCCCGCACGGCGGCGGCGGTCTCGGCCAGGAAGTGGCCGTAGTCGTGGCCGAAGCGCAGCCCGGCCCGGTCGTAGGCGCAGTTGATCAGCACCGTGTCGTCGCGGTCCGTGCCGTCGTCGCGGTCGTCGTCGAGGCCGGGGTCGAGGTGCCGGGCCACGGTCGTGGGGCACGGCTGGTAGCGCACCCGGTCCCGCAGCTCCTGGGGCAGCAGCTCCCTGACCCGGTCCACGGAACCCTGGTTGCGCAGGCCGAAGAAGGCCGACTTCCCGACGAGGGCGCGCAGGCTCGCCGCGAAGCGCTCCCGGCGGTAGCGCTGGCCGTCGAAGACGTTGTAGCCGACCGCGAAGACGGCGAGCGGCGCGGTGATCCGGGCCAGGACGTCGTCGGGGATGTTCCACTGCCAGCCGCTGTTGCCGTTGGGCGCGGTGTCCGGGAGGAAGAGCCCTCCGCCGCCGACGACGATGCCGCGCCGGGCGTTCAGTTCCTCCAGGCCGGTCTCGTCGACCAGCCGGTGCACCGACCGCTCGTGCCAGCGGGCGGGGCCGGTGTCGGGGCCGAAGCACATCCGCACCGCTTCGGGGAGCACCTTGTCGCCCGCGTTCTCCTGGCCGTCGGCGAACAGGGCCACGTGCGCGAGCTGTTCGCGCGCGGTCCCGGAGGCGGCCTCATGCGACACGGCGGGCGCCGGGCTCGTACGGGCGTACCAGGCACGGCAGTTGCCGTCGGTGGGGTCCGCGTCGAGGCCCTCGCGGGCGTAGGCGTGGGCGTCCTGCTCTCGTCCCAGCAGCCAGGCGAGCCGGGCGAGCTGGCCGTAGGCGCGGGCGGCGAAGTCGGGTGAGACGGTGGCCAGGAGCAGGTGCGCCTCGGCCTCCTCGTAGCGGGACAGGGCCATCAGGCTGATGCCCAGCGTCTCGTGGCAGCGCGGCAGGTCGGGCCGGTCCGCCACCGCCGGGGTCAGCAGGGCGACGGCCTCCTCGTAGCGGCCCTGCTGCCGGTGCACCTCGGCGACCTGGCGGACGAGGTCCACCGGCGCGCGCCTCCCCTCGGGAAAGGGCAGGGCGAGGTGCAGGAGCAGTTCGGGGTGCTTGGGGCCCGGCAGGGCGCAGTAGGCGGCGCGGAACTCCTCGTCGTCCATCTCGTGGCGCTCGAGTGCCTCGCGCGCCGGGGTCCCGGGCGCCGGGTCCTCACCGAAGTGCAGGACGACGGTGCTCCCGGGCACGGGGGTGTCGTCGTACGGCCGGCCCGCCGGGACTTCGTAGCGGGAGGCGAGCGGTTCCAGGAGTCCGGCCTCCGTCAGGGCACGGTCCACCGCGTCCTCGCCGCCCGCGGCCAGGGCGTCCAGCAGGGCGTCCGTCACGTCCTGGCGCTGGATCACCAGCAGCCCGCCGTCCCGCACGGTCCGCGTGCCGCCGGGGCCGGGCTGCGGCACGGCGGCCACTCCGGTGCGCAGGGCCAGCAGCGGGAGGAGCGATCCGAGGACGACCATGCCGGGGCCGAGGGCGACGACCGTGTCGTGACCGGTCTCCCGGAAGACGTCGAGGCGGCTCTCCGCGCTGCGCGGGACGAGGCGCGGGTGCAGTCGGCGGGCGGCGTCGAACGCGGAGTCGGGCAGCCCCGGGTGCAGGACGAGGAAGTCCTCGCAGACGGCGGGATCGGCCAGCGCGAGGCTGCGCAGCAGCACGAGCAGGCCGGGCATCCCGGGCTCGTCGGTCCAGGCCGCGAAGGCGATCCTCCGCTTGCCCGTGACGGCACGCCGGTCGTCGGCGTCGGGCGCGGCGGCCGTGGTGGCGTCGGTCCGTCTGTCGGCGGGAGTGCTCATCGGAGTGCGGTCCTCATCTCGGTCTCGTCCTGGTGTGTCGCGCGTGCGGCGACCCACGCGCGCTCGCGCGGCTGCAACTGGCCCGGCAGTCCGAAGCCGATGAGGTCCAGGCGGTCGGCAGCGTCGAGGAAGTCCAGGAGCCGCAGCACGGTGAAGGCGGTGCCTGCCCGGGGCCACCGGCCGTCCTCGCCGAGGAGCGCCGGATCGTCCAGGGGGTGCCGCAGCGACGCGTCGCCGATGTGGTCCTGCGCGCCGGCGACCAGGCGGGCGCGCAGCGACCGGCGCCAGTGCGGCAGGGAGTCGCCGAAGACCAGCCGGGTGCCCGCCCGCCGGTCCCATGCGGGGCCCGTCCACGGGGTGCCGCCCCGCAGCGTGAGCGCGTGCAGGTCGGTACGCGGGGCGGCGGAGGGCACGCTGTCGCAGCGCACCACCAGGTCGTAGCTGTCGATCAGTCTCCGCAGCCCGCTGTCCGGGACGCGCTCCTCGTCGGCGATCCGGGGCGCGCCCGCGACCAGGCAGACCGAGCGTCCGGCGACCAGGCGGCGCAGGGCGGTGACGCCGAGCGGCTCGGCGCCGCCGAGCAGGGGGTCGGCGAGCCTGTCCCGGTCCAGCAGCCGGCGGTGGGCGGCGTAGAGGGCGGCGAGGCGGCGCGCCTCGGGGTCGGTCATCCCGCCGGCCTCGGCGGTCCGCCGGCGCACGGCCTCGGCGAATTCGGTGCGAGCCTGCCCGGCGGGGGCGTTGTGGAGCGTCCGCAGCCGGGTGCCGTCCTCACCGGGGAGCAGCCCGGCGGCCTCGTCCAGACAGGAGCGGAGGTCCTTCAGGGTGGCGATCCGGCGCACGATGCCGGCGGCGGCCCGCTGGTCCTGCTGAAGCGTCAGGTGCCGCTCGTAGGCCTGGACCGCCTCGTCGCGGCGGCCCAGCGCGTCGAGGGCGCTTCCGCGCAGCCGCCACGCCCCCTTCGACCTGGGCCGCAGCTCCGCGGCCTCGACGGCGATGTCCAGGGCGAGGCGGGTCTCCGCCTCCCCACCGGCCTCCAGAGCTCGCTGCCCGGTGCGCAGCAGAGCATCGAACAGGTCGTCCCCTTCGGTGCCGCATGCGGTCGTGAGGCCGCCGATGGCGGCGACGAGCCGGGTCCGGGGGGCGTCGCTCAGGGGCCCGCCCGCGGCGAGGCCCGCGAGGTAGTCACCGCACAGGCGCAGGGCGGCCGTCGGCGCGGGCCGCGCCGCACCGCCCTGCCCGGTCCTCGCCCGTACCGCCTTGAGCAGCCCCGTGAAGGTCTGGCCCATGCTCGTTCCGCCGTTCTGTCATCAGTGGCCGGACGGGGCGCGCGCCCCGGTTCCGGGGTCAGAGGCCGAGGCTGCTGCGGGTACGCCGCACGGTGCGGCGCAGCCGGATCGCCGCTCCTCGTGGGCCGCCGCCGGGCAGGGTGAGCTTCTGCAGGCGGCGCCGCTTGAAGTAGTGCTGTGTGGTGCTGTCGAGGTGGTCCCGCAGCCAGGACTCCGCCTCGGCGCGCAGCGTGGGGTGGAGCCCGGACTGCATGCAGTAGCCCACCGTCCGGACCAGGGGTGCGAGGGAGTCCGGGGCCGTGGAGGGCAGTTGGGGCACCGGTTCTCCGGCCTGCTCGTCCAGGTCGGGCACGAGGTGGTCGACGATCGTCAGCGGGACGCGGTTGCTGTTCTCGTACGGGGTGATGCGGTCCAGGACGAGGCCGGTGCCGACCCGCGCGACGGGGATGCCGTAGTACACGGCGGCGGTGAACATCGCGGTCGAGAAGCAGCCGACGACGAGTGCGGGCGCGCACCTCTCGAAGAGGGTCTCGGCGAGCAGCGGGCTGTCCAGCGTGGTCAGCCGCACGCCGAGGGCGGCGGCCGCGTCGTCGAGCGCCCGGGAGTAGCGGGCCGGTGCGGTGGGGTGGGGTTTGAAGAGGACGGAGGTGTGACCGGCCCGTGCCGCGCCCCGCAGCATGCGCAGGTGCAGGTCCTCCTCCTCCTCGGCCGTGAGGATGTTCAGGGCGGCGAGGTACTGGCCGAGGAGCACGGCCGTGGGTGCCCCGGCCTCGGCCTCGACGAGCCCGCGGTCGCCGTCGGCCGCCCCGGCGATCTCTCCGAGGACCTTGCGGAAGGACTCGTTCGGGACGAGCTCGGGTTCGACGCCGGACTCGGCGAGGAGGAGCGGACGGAGCCCGGGGACGAGGTCCAGGTGGAGTACCCGCTGCACGCGGCAGGCGATGGAGCGCGGCACCTTGTTGCGGGTCGGGCCGTAGCTCATCAGGCCGTCCGCGTAGACGTGCACGGCGCTCTCGGAGAAGATCGCGGCCAGTGCGCGGGCCGGGTTGACCTGGATGGACTCGACGGCGAGGTCGACGGGGCCGTCGGGGTCGATGCCCCAGGCGAGGCGGAAGGCGCGCTGCCAGAGCTCGGTCTCCTCGGCGCGCGGGCCCCATCCGCTGGGGTGGTGCGGGCTGATGGCCTCGTTCCAGTCGACGACGGAGTCGAAGCGGGCCGCGATGTCCCCGTAGCCCCGCATCTCCTCCAGCCGGAGGGCGGTCTCGGGGATCGCCGCGTTGTTGGAGACGAGGAGGACGCGGTGGCTGTCCTGTCCCGGCCCGAACTGGCCGGCGTCCAGCGCCGCCGCGAGTGTGGCCGCCCCGTACAGGGTCGACACCTGGAAGATCTGGGTGCGCGTGGGCATGGGTCAGGCGGCCTTCTGCTTGTCACGCAGGCGGTTGAGCAGAGTGCTGCGCCTGGTGTCCATCATCGTCAGGGTGTGGTCGAGCACCTGCTGCGGCATGCGGTGCAGCGCGGCGGTCGACTCGTGGCGCAGGCGCCGGAAGGTGGCGGGCTCGTAGGCGTCCGCCTTCTCGTTGTGGAAGGCGATCATCGCGCAGTAGGTGCGGACCGCCTTGGGGAGGAGGATCTCCGCGTCCGGGTCCTCGCGGATCTCGTCGATCAGCGTGTCGTAGGCGGGGAAGAAGTCCAGCTGGCGGGAGTCCTTGATCTGCGTCAGGGACGTCGTGACACCGCGCCGGTAGAAGACCCCGTACAGATTCAGCGCCGCGTAGGTACGGGCCCGCAGGTGCAGCTGCCAGATCCACAGCCGGTCCTCGGCGGTGCGGAGCCGGGTGGTGAAGCGGTGGCCGCCGTCCTCGAAGAGCCGCCGGTGGTAGACGCCCGCCCACACGAAGGGGTAGTCGACCATCGTCTCGAACTCGGGGGCCGCGATGCCTTCGCGCGGGTCCATCACCGTGTCGCGGAGCCGGGCGGGGGCGCGCCGCACGACGCGGCTGGTCCCGGTGGCCTGGACGTGGTCGGTGCGGGCGAAGTCGCAGTCCAGCCCGGCGGCGGCGTGCAGCAGCCGGGCCAGGTGCCCGGGGGCGTACCAGTCGTCGCCGTCGAGGAAGGTGACGAAGTCGCCGCGGGCCGCGTCGATGCCGCTGTTGCGGGCCGCCGCGATGCCCACGTTCTTCTCGTGCCGGATGACCTCGGCGTTCGGGAGTCTGTCGGCCCAGCGGTCGACGACGGCCGGTGTGTCGTCCGTGGAGCAGTCGTCGACCAGCAGGAACTCGATGTCGGGGCCCGCGTTACGGGCAAGGCTGCCCAGCGTCGTGTCGGCGAAGGGGCCGACATTGTGGAACGGGACGACGACGGACAGTTTCGGCACGCGGGCCCTCACCTTCGATCATGGTCCGGTCACGCTAGTGACGCGGATGAAGGAGCGGGTGTCGTCCGGCCCGACGAACGGTGAACTCTGGGCGTCGCCGCGGTGACCTCCGCCGGGGACGGCAGCGCTAGGTGACGCCGTACCGCGCCTCGATGCCCGCGATGACGATCCGCAGGCCGTCCTCGAAGCGTTCGTCGTAGCGGCCGAAGATCTCGGCCCCGGCCGCCGCCGCGAGCGGGTAGCGCTTCAGGCGTCCGGCCCGGTCGTCGACGTCGTAACCCTCCCGCCGCTCGTCCGGCATGGGCTGGACGCCCTGCTCCTCGGTGACGAAGCCGATCGTGTACGCGTTCACGGTCGTGCCCGCGCGCACGGCCTGCCACAGCTCGAACCCGGCGTCGACCATGGTGCGGAGGTGGGCCTCCAGGCCCTCGGCGTGATCGGTGCCGGTGAACCGGGCGCCGCTGTAGACCTTGGCGCCGTCGCGGTAGCGGAGCAGGGCGCCGCGCAGGACGCTCTGGTAGGCGAACATCTGCTGCTGCCAGGAGTGGGGCGTAGGCCCGGGCAGGTCCGACAGCATCCGGCGGTACATCACCGTGGCCATCTCGTCGAGTAGCGCCTGCTTGTCCTTGAAGTGCCAGTAGAGGGCGGGTGCCTTGACGTCCAGCTCCCTGGCGATGGCGCGCAGGGTCAGCCCGTCGAGGCCCACCTCGTTCAGCAGTCTCAGCGCGGCGTCCGCGACGCGCGCCCGGTCGATCTTCGTCGTTCCCACCTTGACAATTTAACAGCGTTAAGCACACACTCCCGAACATGGAACTTAACGCTGTTAAGGAAACCGGGGTCCTGGTCGTCGGCGCGGGCCCCAGCGGCCTCGCCCTGGCATGCGACCTCGCCCGTCGCGGAGTGCGCGCCCTGGTCGTCGAGCAGGCCCCGTCCCTCTTCCCCGGCTCACGCGGCAAGGGCATCCAGCCGCGCACCCGGGAGGTGTTCGACGACCTCGGGGTGGGTACCGCCGTGCGGGAGCACGGCGGCACCGCCCCCGTCGGGATGACCTGGAAGGACGGTGAGCGCCAGGGCGAGTACGACATGTTCCGCCGCGCGGCGCCCACGGAGGCCGAGCCGTACGGGGAGCCCTGGATGATGCCGCAGTGGCGGACCCAGGAGATCCTCGTCGCCCGCCTGCGCGAACTGGGCGGCGACGTCCTCTTCTCGTCCGCGCTCACAGGCCTGTCGCAGGACGCCGACGGGGTCACCGCGCGGCTCACCACCGGCGAGGTGCGAGCCTCCTACCTGGTCGCGGCGGACGGCGGACGCTCCACGGTCCGGCGCGCGCTCTCCATCACGATGGAGGGGGAGACCGTGGACCCCTCCCCCACGCTGGTCGCCGACGTACGGATCGCGGACGACGCCCTCGACCGCCTCAACTGGCACATCTTCCTGGGCGAGAAGGGCATGCTCACACTCTGCCCGCTGCCCGGCACACCCGACTTCCAGCTGGTCGCCCAGTTCGGGGAAGGGGCGCCCGACACCACGCCGGAGGGCGTACGGGAACTCGTCGCGGCCCGCACCCACCTGGGCGCGGACGATGTCACCGAGGTGCGCTGGTCGTCCGACTTCCGCCCCCGCGCCGCGCTGGCCGGCCGGTTCCGTGACGGCCGGGTCTTCCTCGCCGGCGACGCCGCGCACGTCCACTCCCCGGCCGGCGGCCAGGGGCTGAACACGAGCGTCCAGGACGCGTACAACCTGGGCTGGAAGCTCGGGCAGGTGCTTCTCCACGGCGCACCCGCCGCCCTGCTGGACACCTACGAGCAGGAACGCCGCCCGGTCGCCGCCGAGATGCTCGGCCTCTCCACCCGCATCCACCGGGGCGAACAGGAACGCGGGTCCGCGGCGCAGCAGTTGGGCCTCGGCTACCGCGAGGGCCCGCTGGCATCCGGCCGGGCGGGCCTCCTGGAGGCCGGCGACCGGGCGCCGGACGGACCGGCCGGCGAGGGCGGGCGGCTCTTCGACGTCTTCAGGGGGCCGCACTTCACGCTGCTCGCGGTCTCCACGGACGCCACGCTCCCCGCTCACGACGGCGAGCTCCTGCGGACCTTCCGCACCGAGACGGCCGAGGCCTACGGAAAGGGCCTGTTCCTGGTGCGGCCCGACGGCTACGTCGGCTGGGCGGGCGAGGACACCTCAGGGCTCGCGGAGTACGCCGGACGACTGGGCCTTGACCTCAACTTTGCTTGAGGTTCTACGGTCCAGGACATGGACTACTCACATGACGACGCAGGACTCGCACGGCAGCCGATCGGGTACTGGAGCTGGGCCGCCTGGGACGCGGTCGTGACCCACATCCGGGCCGGACTGGCCGAACACGGCCTGACCCAGCCCCCCTGGTGGGTCCTCAACCAGCTCGTCGACGCCGGCGAAACGGGCCGCCCGCGCGCCGAGGTGGCCTCGACACTCAGCGGCTACCTGACCACCGGCGGCTCCATCGAGACCGAGATCGACTTCCTCATCACCCGGGGCCTGGCCACCGAGGACCCCCGCACGCACCTGCGACTGACCGCCGAGGGCCGCGCGCTGCACACCAAGGCCGCCGAACGGGTCGGCCGGGCGCTGTCGGAGATCCACGCCGGAATCCCGGACGAGGAGTACGTCGCCGCCCTCAAGGTCCTTCAGCGCATGATCCACAACGTGGGCGGCACGGCATGGCACCACTGAGCCCAGCCGCACTCACACACTGCTGAACGACAGCTTCGCCGCGAACCCGAGGAACAGCACACCCGCCGCCGAAGTGGCCCCTGCCGACAGCCGCTTGCGGCGGCGGAAGGCGGCGGCCAGGCGGGTGCCGCCGAATATGAGCGCCGTGAGGTAGAGGAAGCTGCTGATCTGCAGCAGCGTGCCCAGCAGCAGGAAGGAGATACCCGGATCGACGAACTGCATGAAGAACGTTCCAACATCCAACCGCCTGTAGGCTCACGCCCATGACCGCCACAAAGACCGCTCCCGAGTGGACTCCTGAGGAACTGGCCGAGCTGGCCGAACTCCAAGACAAGAGCCAGGCACTACCGGAGGACGCGCCCCAAGGACTCCTGTCAGTGCGACTGTCGATCCTCACGGAGGACACAACCTCGCCCGCGCGGCAGGAACTTGACCTTCGCCGTCATGCCATCCGAGAGGGCGTCAGGGTTGTCGGTGTGGCCAGGGACCTCGGCGTGTCTGCAACCAAAAAGGCACCTTGGGAGCGTAAGGAACTCGGGGACTGGCTCAATAACCGCATACCAGAATTTGACATTATTCTGTTCTGGAAGCTGGACCGATTCATCAGGCGCATCTCTGACCTACACGAAGTCATCAAGTGGTGTGAAAAGTTCGGGAAGAACCTGATTTCCCTCAATGACACACTGGACCTGTCATCTCCCATGACTCAAGCAATGGTGACATTCGTCGCGGCAGTTGCAGAGATCGAAGCCGCTAACACAAAGACCCGTGTTTCATCCCACTGGGAATACACTAAGCAGCAAGATCAATGGCGTATCGGTAAGCCGTCATACGGTTACAAGACCGGCAGGGTGCGCGGAAAACTCCGCCTAGTACAAGACCCTAAGCAAGCGCGAGCGGTGCGCTATATGTACCAGGCTGCAATGCGGGGGGTTCCGGCAAACCGAATCGCTAAGGTTCTGGACAGGGCCAAGGTTGCAACCTATAGCAACGGGAAATGGAACAATCAACAGGTCCTCAGGACCCTTAGGAATCCTGCCGTTAAGGGGATTCGCACTGAGGGAGGAACGAAAGCGGCCACTTACAGGTCTACGCCGGTACTAGACAAGAAAGGTCAGGAAATCAGGGTTACGGATGAACCGATCCTGACCACTGAAGAGTTCGAGAACGTACAAGCCGCGCTTTCCCTTCGCTCCAAGAACAAGCGCCACCACGAGAAGAACCGCCGCCCCACCAGGTTCCTCGGCGTTATGAAGCATCAGTGCGGTAGAAACGTCAATGAGACGAACAGCTACAAAGCACTTTCTACCGGCGAAGTGAGAGAGTATCGATACCTGCGGTGCCCCGAGTGTCGGAGGCCGGGATTTGTGACACCGGACCCTGAGCATGTGTACTCGGCTTTGGCGCAAGCCGTCTTTGAGGCACTGGGGGACTTCGAGGTGATCCGCCGCGAGTACGCCCGAGGCGACGAGAATAGGCGCGAGCGGAAGCGACTGGAAGAGTCCATCGCCTACTACATGTCCGGGCTGGAGCCTGAGGGAAGATTCGATAGGTCCGGGTTCATTCGAGAGAAGGCAGAGGGCACGCTAGATGCCCTCATGAACGACTTGATGAAGATCGACCCGGATTCCACGAAAGACAGGTGGGTCTACGAAAGTACCGGCATGACATACAACGAACACTGGAAAGCCGGCGGCGTAGAGGCGATGGAAAAAGATCTATTGAGTGCCGGCATAACTTTCGAACTTGGAAAACAAGATGACGGCGAACTGTTGGGCAAATTGATCATTCCACATGACGTCAAGAAGCGACTGATCAGGATGGACAACAACTGGAGTTAGCGATACCGGCACGCTCCGCCAAACAGAAATGCCTCCTCCGGGACGAGGGGGCATTTCTGTTTCATCTCTCGGAGGGATATAAATATGCGACAGGTCGAATATTGGCATGGTCGGGTAAACCGGCAAAAGGACGGCTTCAGGACACCTCGGGGCTACTTACGGCCTTCACTGTGAGTGGCTGCCGCTTCCGCCTGCCCGGGGTACTGGCAAGGGCAGAGAACGGGGTGACCTTGGGCGCCTCCTGGGCCTCCTTCGGAAGCCTCTCGGGTAGGCCGAGGGCTCGCAGTGCCTCCCGCTGCTCCTGGAGGTCCATGCGGGCGAACAGGGCCGCAGTGTCGTCAAGGTGAGACATACCTACCCCCTACGCGTTCGCCAGAGACAGCTTGACGGCAAACCCCAGGAAGAGCATGCCGGCGGCCGAGGTGGCCCCCGCGCTGAGCGTCCTCCGACGACGGAACACAGCGGCCAGACGAGCCCCGCCGAAGATGAGCGCAGACAGGTACAACACGCTTGCCAGCTGGAGGAGTACGCCTAGAGTCACGAAGCCCGCGACCGGGTTGGACTCTGACACGAACTGCACGAAGAAGGAGATGAGGAAGAGGATCAGCTTGGGATTGAACAGGCTGACCACGAGCGCCCGCCGGTAGGGACGCTCCGAATCCCTCGCGGGCGTCCCGTCCTCCTCCACCGCCAGCTCGGCCATGCGCTGGTGCCGCTCGCGCCACATCGACAGGGCCGTCCGCATCATCCCGATGGCCATCCAGGTCAGATAGCCCGCGCCGGCGAACTTGACGACCGCGAACAGCAGGGGCGTCGTCTGCAGCAGGGAGGCGGCGCCCAGCGCGGACAGCGTCATCAGGATCGTGTCCCCGGTCCACACCCCGGCGGCGGCCACATAACCGGTGCGCACCCCGCGCCTGGCGGCGACGGAGAGCACGTACAGCGAATTCGGCCCCGGCAGCAGAATGATCAGCACAAGGCCGGCGAGATAGGTCGGAAGATCGGTGACACCCAGCATGAACGGAGTCTCGCACGCGGGTACGACACTCCGCTCAGGCCGTCCACATCGCGGCTGGTCAGGGCCTCAGCGGGTCACCGTCGAGCAGGCATCCTCCTGTCGGGGACCACTGTTCAGGAGGCCCGGGACCGCCGTCGTACCGCGCGAGGTCACCCGGGCGGGACGACGGCTCCGCTCAGAACGCGTCCGTCGGGACGTACGCGCCCCAGACCTCCCGCAGCGCGCCGCAGACCTCGCCCACCGTGGCCCGGGCCGCGAGCGCGTCCTTCATCGGGTAGAGCACGTTCTCCGTGCCCTCCGCCGCCTTCTTCAGCTCCACGAGCGCGGCGTCCACAACGCCCTGGTCGCGCTCCGCGCGGAGCTTCGCGAGGCGGGCCGCCTGCTGGGCCTCGATCGCCGGGTCGACGCGGAGCGGCTCGTACGGCTCCTCCTCGTCGAGGCGGAAGCGGTTGACGCCGACGACCACGCGCTCCCCGCTGTCCGTCTCCTGGGCGACGCGGTACGCACTGCGCTCGATCTCCTCCTTCTGGAAGCCGCGCTCGATGGCCTCGACCGCGCCCCCCATGTCCTCGACCCTGAGCATCAGCTCCAGGGCGGCGGCCTCGACGTCGTCGGTCATCCTCTCGACGACGTAACTGCCCGCGAACGGGTCCACCGTCGCCGTCACGTCCGTCTCGTACGCCAGGACCTGCTGCGTACGCAACGCGAGGCGGGCCGACTTGTCGGTCGGCAGGGCGATGGCCTCGTCGAAGGAGTTGGTGTGGAGCGACTGGGTACCGCCGAGGACCGCGCCCAGCCCCTGCACGGCGACCCGGACCAGGTTGACCTCGGGCTGCTGCGCGGTGAGCTGGACGCCCGCGGTCTGGGTGTGGAAGCGCAGCATCAGCGACTTGGGGTTCTCCGCGCCGAACTCCTCCTTCATCACCCGCGCCCAGATCCGGCGCGCGGCACGGAATTTGGCGACCTCTTCGAGGATCGTCGTACGGGCGACGAAGAAGAAGGAGAGCCGCGGCGCGAAGTCGTCCACGTCCATTCCGGCCGCCACGGCGGTGCGGACGTACTCGATGCCGTCCGCGAGGGTGAACGCGATCTCCTGCGCGGGCGAGGCACCCGCCTCCGCCATGTGGTAGCCGGAGATCGAGATGGTGTTCCACTTCGGGATCTCGGCCCGGCAGTACTGGAAGATGTCGGCGATCAGCCGCAGCGAGGGCTTCGGCGGGAAGATGTACGTGCCCCGGGCGATGTACTCCTTGAGCACGTCGTTCTGGATGGTGCCCGTCAGCCGGCCGGCCGGCACGCCCTGCTCCTCGGCGACCAGTTGGTAGAGGAGGAGCAGGAGCGCGGCGGGGGCGTTGATGGTCATCGAGGTCGAGACCTCGCCCAGCGGGATCCCGTCGAAGAGGACGCGCATGTCCTCGACCGAGTCGATCGCCACGCCGACCTTGCCGACCTCGCCGGAGGCGAGGGGGGCGTCCGAGTCGTGCCCCATCTGGGTCGGCAGGTCGAAGGCGACGGACAGGCCCGCCGTGCCGTTGGCGATGAGCTGCTTGTAGCGGGCGTTGGACTCGGTGGCGGTGCCGAATCCCGCGTACTGCCGCATCGTCCACGGCCGGCCCGTGTACATCGAGGGGTAGACGCCGCGCGTGAAGGGGAAGGCGCCAGGGGCACCCAGCTTCTCCTCGGCCCGCCAGCCGTCGAGAGCCTCCGGCCCGTACACCGGCTCGATGGGCAGTCCCGACTCGGACTCACGCGTCATGTGCTGTGCCTCCCGTTCAAGCTGGTCATCAGTGACAGACGTCGCGACGGACTCCGCCGGCGGCGCCGGGGCCCGCGGGGTCCGCGCTCATGGCTCGTACCCGGAGGCCCGGACGTACGTCCCCCATCATGCGCAGGATTCGGCAACCGGGCAGGGCGGGAATCCGTCCCATGGGATATCCGTGTCACGCGGCAGGTCGGGCGTGACCGGCGTCGGGACGCGTGAGCCAGGGGGCAGGGAATGAGACGCGTACGGGAGAACAGCCGTGCCCACCGCGTGCGTACGGCGGCCGCCGCAGTCGTCGGCGTACTCGCTCTGGTCACGTCGGCGGCGGCCTGCAAGGTGGAGAAGGTGGGGGCCGCGGAGCCCACCGCCGCCGCGACGGAGCCGGGCGCCCGGCCCGCGGACGACGCCAAAACGGGCAGTGGCCAGGGCACCCCAGGCCCGGCCACCCCCTCCCGGACCCCGGGCGCACGGCCCTCCCCGGAGCCCAGGACCCTGATGTCCGTCGGCGACCGGAGCGAGCGGGTACGGGAGCTCCAGGCCCGCCTGCGTCAGATCGGGCACTTCGGCCGCACACCCACCGGGTACTACGGCACCGTCACCGTCGCCGCCGTGCGGTCCTTCCAGGGCAAGCGGGGCCTCTCCCGGACGGGCACGACAGACACCGTCACCTGGGAGCGGCTGCTCGCGATGACCCGCGAGCCGACGGCCAAGGAGCTCGACCCGCCGGCCGCGCGGCCTGCGCCCGCGAAGCCCGACGCCCGTTGCCTGAAGGGCCGTGTCCTCTGCGTCAGCAAGAACAGCCGCACGCTGTCCTGGATGATCGACGGCAGGGTCGTCTCGTCGATGGACGTGCGGTTCGGCTCGCAGTACACGCCCACCCGTGACGGCGAGTTCTCGGTGTACTGGAAGTCCCGCCACCACGTGTCGACGCTCTACGACTCCCCCATGCCGTACGCCATGTTCTTCAGCGGCGGCCAGGCGGTGCACTACTCGTCGGACTTCGCGGCGCGCGGTTACGACGGCGCCTCGCACGGCTGCGTGAACGTACGGGACGAGGGGAAGATCGCGTCGCTCTTCGCTCAGGTGCGCAACGGCGACAAGGTCGTCATCTACTGGTAGAGCTCCGGTGGACAAGGGGCGCGGGCGGGACCGGGGGAACGTGTCCCGCCCGCGCCGGGTGCGCTGAGCCGAAGGTACGGGGGGAACCCCGGCTCTGTGCGCGGCCGATGACCAGTCGGCACTCACTACTGCGCCGTACCGCCGAAGAGTGTTACACCCGGAACGTCTACGCAGGTCAGCGCGTTGACGGGGAGAGTTCGGACGGGACCGCCCCGGGTCCGGCCGTCGGCCGCGGGTCCACGCCGTCCCCCGGCGCGACGCCCCGCGTGCCCGCCTCGGACGGCGCGCGGAAGGTGACGGAGGGGAGGGACCCCTCGCTGTCGCCGCCGCCCTTCCCGCCGTCCGCTCCGCCGTCGCCCTTGTCCTCGCCCGGGCCGCCCTCGTCGCTCCCGCGGCCGCCCGTACCCAGGAGCCGGTCGCAGAAGCGGTCCAGGTTCGCCTCTCCGTCGGCCAGTTCGAGGAGCCGGCGCTCCTCCTCCCGGCTCAGTGAGTCCTCGCGGTAGCCACGGCATGCCGCGACCGACTTCTTGTACACCTCGGCCGGGGACCTCCTGGGCGGCTCGCGGCCGTCCGTGCCGTCCTGGGCGGTGTCACCGCCGTCCCGGGCCCCGCCCTCATGGTCCGCAGCGCCGTTCTCGCGCCCGGTTCGCCCGTCGTCCTCCTCCGCTCCGCCGTCCGGGCCGTCGGGCGCGTCCGAGACCGCCGGCGGACCGGGTGTACGGGGGGCGGCGGAGGGCAGGGGCGAGGACTCGCCCGCGTCGGGCACCTCCGCGCCGAGCTCATCGGGAGTCGCCGCCGCCGAGACCGACGTGGCGGGGACCGGTGAGGCATGGCCCCCGAACGGGGCGGGAAGCATTCCTGTGCCCGCCGCGACGGCCACCCCGCCGAGCGCACAGCCGGCGAGGGAGACGACGAGGCCGTAGCGCACGGGACGGGTCCAGCGCGGACGCCGGACCGGGACCGCGGGCGTGGGCCCGATCCGTACCGTGTGCTGGGCGTCCTGCTGTCCCGGGCGTCCGGCGGGACTCGCCGCGCCCGCCCGTCTCCCGCCCCGGGACGCCTCGCGGAAGGCGGCCAGAACAGCCGCCTCACCGGGCAGTTCGCCGCCGGCGGGGTGCGCGGTCCGCAGCGCGAGCAGTGCGGCCTCGAGCCGTCGGGCCTCGGTCGTGGCGTGACCCCCGACGGGCTCGACGGACTCGCCGCGGAGCAACTTCTCCGCCGCGTCCGCGTCAAGCCACTCGTGCTGCTCGTCGGCCATCACATGTCCCTCTGCGTCCACGGACGCGAATGCGTCACACCGGCGGGCGCCACCGCACCCTGGCGGCCCGGGCGCTGCGCGGGCACGGCACCGAGCTCCGGCCCCGGCGCCGGGATCTCGTCCTCCGGGCTGGGGTCGGCACCGACCAGCTCCGCCAGCCGCTTCAGTCCCCGGTGGGCGGCGGTGCGCACGGCGCCGGGACGCTTGCCCAGCGTCCGGGCGGCACTCTTGGCGTCCAGCCCGATGACCACGCGGAGCACGACCGCCTCGGCCTGGTCCTGGGGCAGTTGCGCGATGAGCGACATGGTGCGGCCGGTGGCCAGCGACTCCAGCGCCTCGCCGGCCGTGTCGGACTCGGCGGGCTCACCCGCCAGCTCGCTCTCGTCGCCACCGATGGCCGGACGCCTGCCTCTCATCCGCAGGTGGTCGAGCGAACGGTTGCGCGCTATGCGGGCCGCCCAGCCCCGGAACCGGTCGGCGTCGCCACTGAACCGGTCGAGATCACGCGCTATCTGCAGCCAGGACTCGGAGGCCACGTCCTCCGCGTCCGGTTCACCGACCAGCGTCCGTATGTAGCCCAGCAGCCGCGGGTGCACGGCGCGGTACACAGTACGGAAGGCGTCCTCGTCCCCGTCCTGTGCCGCGAGCACCGCGGCGGTCAGCTCCGCGTCGTCCCCCAGCACTCTTTCAACCCGCCCTGCTGATTCGAATCGTAGCTGGTCATCGCTACTGCGCCACCCTGCGTGACTCAGCACGCTACGTGGTCGGACCGCACCCCGTCCATGACTTGTACAACTCGCAACAGTCTCCTGGCCCAGTGCGGTGTGACAGAAAACGCACCCGTGGCGCTGAGATGAGTACGGGGTCGCCCTGCGACCCCGTGGAAGACGGCCGGGGCCTCTCCTGTGGGGGGTGGCGGCCCCGGTCGTCCTTCAGAACGCACCTCTCCGCCCCGCGGTCACGTCACGCCTGGACCTCTTGCGTGACCGACGCGCCGGCGGACGGCGGGGATTCCGGGCTCAGGAGCGGGGCAGTCCCACGTGCACGCCCATGGACGTCGCCGCGTGGACGAAGAACGCCTCCGGATCGGCGGCGACACCGGCGATGTGCCCGTACGCCTCGAATCCGAGCATGCCGTGCAGTTGGGTCCAGGCCGTGAGCATCCGCGTGACCACGGGGTCCGGGAGTCCCGCGAGCAGACCGGCCGTCAGCGGCTCCACGTTCCGGCGCATGCCCTGGGACAGTGCCGGATCTTCGGCATGGGAAGCGAGAACACCGGCCGCCTTCGCCTCATGAAGTGTCGCCAGCAGGGCCAGGACCGTCCGCGCACCCGCCGCCATCGTCTCCGGAGGAGCGCTGTAACCGGGCACCGGGGCCGCCCAGATCAGCGCGTACTCGTCAGGGTGGTCAAGGGCCCACCGCCGGACGTTCAGGCAGACCTCGACCCACCGGGCCAGGTGGCTCTCCGACGGGACGGAAGCGGAGCCGGTGGTGTCGGCGGGACCGCTCGACCGCCGCTCGGCGGCGTCACCCATCGCGTTGTACGCGCTCAGCACCAGATCGGTCAGCAGGTCCCACTCGCCGGGATACGCCTTGCGGGCGTCACCGGGGTCCACGCCCGCCTCCCGGGCCAGACTCTCCAGGTCGAGATCGACTCCGCGGCGCAACGGCAGTCTTCCCACCGCTGCCCCGCGCATCGCCGCACCCACATCCGCGAACACCGCGTCGCTCCGGGTACCCGCGTCTGCCCAGACCGTGTTTCCGTTCTCGGCACTCGTGCCCGAAGGGTTGGTGACGTCCATCCGGCGGCTCCTCTCTCGTCATCTGCCCGTGCCGGCGCGTGGGCCCTCGCGTTCGATACGGCATGGCCACAGCGCCTGGTTCGGCACGATAGACGCACGCGGGGGCACACCGGCCGACACCAGACAAACACACTGCGCTGACGTGGCGCTGACGGGTGAACGATTCCTTCCGCCTCCGGGAGCGGACGGGAGAGCGCCCGGAGGCGGGAGCGGAACGGCCGTCCCGGCCGGGCGCGGAGGTCAGGTCATGCCGTCCCCTCGGTCATGCCGTCCCCTCAGGAAGACGCCACGGACCGGCCGCGGGCGCGGCGGGACACCACCGCCCGCAGCACCCGCCGCCCCTCGGTCGAGAGCTCCAGGACCCTGCGCAGGCCCGGGCCGGCGCCCAGCGGCGCGGCCGTCTCGGCGAGCGCCTCCAGAATCTGGGACTGGCGGCGGAGCTCACCCGTCACCAGCGGGCCGCCGTCCGCGGCGCCGCCGGCACGGCAGCGCGCGGACACGTCCGTTCCGCCCGCCGGGAAGTCGAACTCCCCGTGGATGTCCAGGGCCAGCAGCGAGCAGGCGTCCGCCCACGCGCGCAGCGGCCCGGTTCCGAAGTCCCGGGGCGCGGCGCCGAGCAGCGCGCGGACCCGGGCAGCTGTGGCGTCGCCCCGGGCGGCTCCCTCCAGCGCGGCGTGCACGTCGTCGAGCCGGGTGGCCCATTCCGCGCCGCTCTCGCAGCTCGCCCAGAGCGGGCGCAGCGGTTCCGGATCGCTCCCGTCCCCCGGCGCCGGGAGGCAGCGGTCCAGGCAGGCGAGCCCGCTCGCCGCCAGACCTCGGCCGTCGGCACGGGCGATCAGCTCCAGCAGACTCATCGACGCCTCCCCCATGGGTTCCCGGAAGACACCGCCTCCCGTTACCGCGTACAGCGCCAGATGGCTGAAAAGCGTCACTCTCCCGACATGGAAGATCACAGCGGGACTCAGCCGGACAGGCTCTCGATGCCCAGACAGTCCAGGAAAGCGAGGAAAAGTTCCTCCGCGGACCGCTCAGGCCGCTCGACGCGCAGCAGTTCGAGCAGGGGACCTTCGCGCACGCCCCGGCCGGTTTCGGCCGCCCACTCCACGGCCCGCGCCGCCGCGTCCTCGGGTGGCAGGAAGAAGTCCTCGAGCGTCAGGCCGTCGCGGACCATGTGCGCCGTCATGGGTCCCCTGCCGAGGCACGCGTACCAGGAACCGCTGTGCGGCGCCGCCGCCTCGACGGCCACGCAGACTCCGTCCATGACGAAGCCGAGGAGGACCGGCGCCCGTGCGGCGTCGGCCAGTGCGGTCATGCTGCCGAGAGAGGGCTCCGTGGGGTGGGACCAGACCTGCCAGCCGTCCGCGCGGTACTCGCGCAGCGTCAGCCGCTCGCGCGCGTCCCGCAGCGCGGGGTGGCCGATCAGCGGCTCACCACTGCGGCCCACCAGATAGCAGCCCCAGAAACCCACGCCCTGCTCCCCCCGCGGTCCGGGCTGCCATTCTTCCCGCCCGGGACCACGGGGAAGCGCGAAAACGGGTCAACTCAGACGGGGTCCGGGCCGGTGGGCGACGGGGCGGAGAGCGGGGTCACGCCGAGGGCGGCGCGCCAGGGGTGCGGCTCGCGGACCCCTCCCCTCCTCCGCGGGCGGTGTCCACGGGGTCGTGCCTCAGTCCGTCGAATCGACCTCGCCGGCCAGTGTCCGGAATTGGGCCCAGCTCAGCTCGGGCTTCTCCGGGTCCCACAGCTTCTGGGAGACCGCGTTGAGCGGCATACGGATCCCCGCCGCCACCTGCGCCTGCGTCTGCGCGTTCGGGAAGTCGCCCCAGACGGCGAACCTGCCGCCCAGGATCTGCTTCGAGTAGCGCTCGGCCACCGGCTCGGTGCCCCGCAGGACGAGCGGGGTCCACTGCTCGTAGATGCGCTCCCCCGTCGGGTACGTGAAGTCGTTGGGCTCGCCGAGCACGTAGTAGAGGAACTCGTCGTTGAGGTTGATCACCTTGCGGCCCTCGGCCAGGTACTCCTGGGGCGGCCGGGCGCCGATCTCCTTGCCCGTCCAGTACTCGACCTCGATGCCCTTGTCGCCCGTGACCGTCCCGCCGCTGAAGAAGCCGTCGTTCCACGCCTTGGGGATCTTCTTCGCCTCGGTGATCACCGCGGCGCGGTCGTTCAGCCAGCCCTCCGCCAGATCCTGGACGGTGGCGCCGTCGCCGTACTTCTTCCGGGCGGCCTCGGCCAGCTGCGGGTAGGAGGCGGCCGGGTCGCTCACGGTGAGCGCCTGGTACTCGTCCGCGCCGACGTGGAACCAGTCGCCGGGGAAGAGCTCCGCGTACTCCTTGAGCAGGTCGTCGACGATCTGCGCCGACTCGGGCTTCGAGATGTCGATGGCACCCTCCCGCACGACCCCCTGCGTGTTCCGCAGACGCAGGTCGGGGTGGGCCTCAAGGACCGCGCCGAGGTGTCCGGGCGAGTCGATCTCGGCGACGATCGTGATGTGGAGGCTCTGCGCGAGCTTCACGATCCGGCGGACCTCCGCCTTGCTGAGGTGCTCGTCGGAGACGACCTCGGGATGCGTGTCGGACTCGATCCGGAAGGCCTGGTCGTCGGAGAAGTGGAGGCCGAGCTGGTTGAGCTTGAGGTCGGCCATCTCGCGGATCCTGGCCTCGATCCAGTCCGCGCTGTAGTGCTTGCGCGCGATGTCGAGGTTGAACCCCCGCTGCGGCCGGTCCGGGGTGTCGCGCACGACGCCCTCGGGCATGGTGTCGTCGGCGCTCAGCGACTGCTTGAGGGTGCGGGTCCCGTAGAACACGCCCGCCTGGCCGGCGCCACTGATCGTCACCCGGTTGCCCTCGGTCTTCAGGGTGTACGACTCCGGACCGCCCTTGCCGGAGTCCGCCAGGGCCAGCTCGACGTCGCCGGAGCGGGGCGCCTTCTCGCCCCGGTAGCTGATCTTCAGCTCCCGGGCGAGCAGCTTCGCCTCGTCGGCGAGCTCGGGATCGGCCGCGACGACCGTGCTGCCCTCGGCCGGTTTCCAGCCGGGCCCGCGGGCCGCCGTGTGCTCGCGCACCGAGGGTATGGAGCGCGGGGCGGTGGAGAGCGGGTAGCTCCGGGTGGGGGACGGCGCGGCGGAGGTGCGGGACGAGGCCGTCGCACCGTTCCCGGCGCCGGGGCCGGAGGCCTCGGGCCAGACGACGACGGTCAGGGTGACTGCGGCGGCCACCGCGACGGCCGCACCGGCCACCATGGGTGCACGTGAGGGCGACATCGGTCAGAAACCTCCGGATCGGGGGAGAAACAGTTCAAAGAAGATGAGAAAGTCGGGCATTCCCCCCGCTGATTCGTCCATCAAGCGTTCCGAAACTCTCCCGTGCGGGTGAATTTCTCGCATCCGTCGATTCCGCGTCGCCCGGCCTCGTTAGCGTGAGGACACACAGGAATCAGGCCTCACTCACTCCCCACACACAACCTCTTCGCTCTCAGACCCCTCTCCAGGGTCACAGATGTCATTCATTCGAGGAGTCCCGCTGTCCAGGTCCAGCGAGTCCCATGCCGACCTGCCGAAACCATCGCAGCAGGGCGGGCGGACGGCCGTTCCCGTCCAGACCCGGGGCACTGCCCCGGCCCTTCGGGAGGCCCCGGTGGAGGCCCCCGTTCCGGATCCAGTGTCCGCGAGGACGCACGGGAGTGCCCACTCGAGCGGACTCGGCCGCTTCAACGCCTGGCCCGGGGAGCTGGCCGAAGCCGCACTGCTGGAGTGCTGCGGCAGCCGTCGCTGGGCGCACCGGATGGCCGCCCACCGCCCCTTTCCGGACCTGGAGACGCTGCTCGCCGCATCGGACGAGGCGGGGTACGACCTGGCGCCCCCGGACCTCGCCGAGGCACTCGCCACGGAGAGCGCCCCCTGCCTGCACCACGACGCACCACGCGCCGCCCATCTGGCGCTGCGCGCCGCGCACGCCGCGTACGAGAGCCGGTTCGGCCACGCCTTCGTGATCTGCCTCGACGGCCTGCACCCCTCCCAGCACGTCGACCAGGTGCTGGCCGCGATCCGGACCCGGCTGGCGCACGAACCGGACGAGGAGCGCTCCCTCACCGCGGAGGAGATGCGGCGACTCGCCCGGGGCCGCATCATCGAGCTGGTGACGGAGGCGGGCCGGGCGCCCGGCCCGTTCCACCCGGTGGCATATGACCCCCCGTAGCCCGTCCGTGCCTGTTTGACTGCAGCTTTGATCACACCAGAGGCCCCGCCGCCATGGAACCGACAAAGCGTCGCTACGATGGCCAGGGCCGGTGGACCGTACCCGGCCGGGTCAGACCGACAGTCAAGCCGGCCGACCCCAATCCCCGCTCCCGGAGGGTTCTTCCGTGCCGGCTGGAACGCTGTACCGCGGCCGGGAAGGCATGTGGTCCTGGGTGGCTCATCGAGTCACCGGTGTCCTCATTTTCTTCTTCCTGTTCGTACACGTCCTTGACACCGCACTCGTGCGTGTCTCCCCCGAGGCGTACGACGACGTCGTGGCCACCTACAAGACCCCGCTCGTAGCGCTGCTCGAGTACGGCCTGGTGGCCGCGATCCTGTTCCACGCGCTGAACGGTCTCCGCATCGTCGCCGTGGACTTCTGGGCCAAGGGCCCGCGCTACCAGAAGCAGATGCTCTGGACCGTGCTGGGTATCTGGATCGTGCTGATGGTCGGGGCCCTGTACCCCGTCCTCGGCCACGCCGTACGCGAAGTCTTCGGGAGCTGAGGCCAATGTCCACCGAGACTCCTTCGTCGTCGGCGATCGGTGACGTCGAGGCCGTGCGCCTCTACGATGCCGACAATCCGGCCCCCGTGATCGAGCCCCCGCGCCAGCGCACGGGCAAGACCCCCAAGGGCTCGCGCACCAATTTCGAGATGTACGCCTGGCTCTTCATGCGTCTGTCGGGCATCGTGCTGGTCGTCCTCGTCATCGGCCACCTGCTGATCCAGCTGGTGCTCGACGGCGGAGTGTCCAAGATCGGGTTCGCCTTCGTGGCCGGCCGCTGGGCGTCGCCGTTCTGGCAGGTCTGGGACCTGGCGATGCTGTGGCTCGCCATGCTCCACGGCGCCAACGGCCTCCGTACGGTCATCAACGACTACGCCGAACGGGACAACACCCGCTTCTGGCTGAAGATGCTCCTGTACACCGCCACGGTGTTCACCGTCCTGCTGGGCACGCTGGTGATCTTCACCTTCGACCCGAACATCCGCTAGGCGCCGGGACAGAGGGACCAGAGGAAACCATGCAGATCCACAAGTACGACACCGTCATCGTCGGCGCCGGCGGCGCCGGCATGCGCGCGGCCATCGAGTCGACCAAGCGCAGCCGCACCGCCGTGCTGACGAAGCTCTACCCCACCCGCTCCCACACGGGCGCCGCGCAGGGCGGCATGGCCGCCGCGCTGGCCAACGTGGAGGAGGACAACTGGGAGTGGCACACCTTCGACACGATCAAGGGCGGCGACTACCTGGTCGACCAGGACGCCGCCGAGATCCTCGCGAAGGAGGCCATCGACGCCGTCCTCGACCTGGAGAAGATGGGCCTGCCGTTCGGCCGTACGCCCGAGGGCAAGATCGACCAGCGCCGGTTCGGCGGTCACTCCCGCAACCACGGTGAGGCCCCGGTCCGCCGCGCCTGCTACTCGGGCGACCGCACCGGCCACATGATCCTCCAGACGCTCTACCAGAACTGCGTCAAGGAGGGCGTGGAGTTCTTCAACGAGTTCTACGTCCTGGACCAGCTGGTCGTCGAGGTGGACGGCGTCAAGAAGTCCGCCGGCGTCGTCGCCTACGAGCTGGCCACCGGCGAGATCCACGTCTTCCAGGCGAAGTCGGTCATCTACGCCTCGGGCGGCACCGGCAAGTTCTTCAAGGTGACGTCGAACGCGCACACCCTGACCGGTGACGGCCAGGCCGCCTGCTACCGCCGGGGCCTGCCGCTGGAGGACATGGAGTTCTTCCAGTTCCACCCGACCGGCATCTGGCGCATGGGCATCCTGCTGACGGAGGGCGCCCGCGGTGAGGGCGGCATCCTCCGCAACAAGGACGGCGAGCGCTTCATGGAGAAGTACGCGCCGGTCATGAAGGACCTCGCGTCCCGTGACGTCGTGTCCCGCTCCATCTACACCGAGATCCGCGAGGGCCGCGGCTGTGGTCCCGAGGGTGACCACGTCTACCTCGACCTCACGCACCTCCCGCCGGAGCAGCTGGACGCCAAGCTCCCGGACATCACCGAGTTCGCGCGTACGTACCTCGGCATCGAGCCCTACACGGACCCGATCCCGATCCAGCCGACCGCGCACTACGCCATGGGCGGCATCCCGACCAACGTCGAGGGCGAGGTGCTGGCCGACAACACCACCGTCGTCCCGGGCCTGTACGCCGCCGGCGAGGTCGCCTGTGTCTCCGTGCACGGCGCCAACCGCCTGGGCACCAACTCGCTGCTCGACATCAACGTCTTCGGACGCCGCTCGGGCATCGCCGCCGCCGAGTACTCCGCGAAGAACGACTTCGTCGAGCTTCCCGAGAACCCGGCGCAGCTGGTCCAGGACCAGGTCGAGCGGCTGCGCAACTCGACGGGCACCGAGCGTGTCGCGACGCTCCGCCTGGAGCTGCAGGAGTGCATGGACGCCAACGTGATGGTGTTCCGCACCGAGCAGACCATCAAGACGGCGGTCGACAAGATCGCCGAACTGCGGGCGCGCTACCTCAACGTGTCCATCCAGGACAAGGGCAAGCGGTTCAACACCGACCTCCTGGAGGCCGTCGAGCTGGGCAACCTGCTCGACCTGGCCGAGGTCATGGCGACCTCCGCGCTGGCCCGCAAGGAGTCCCGCGGCGGTCACTACCGCGAGGACTTCCCGAACCGCGACGACGTCAACTTCATGCGCCACACCATGGCGTACCGCGAGGTCGCGGACGACGGCACCGAGTCGATCCGGCTCGACTACAAGCCGGTCGTCACGACCCGCTACCAGCCGATGGAGCGTAAGTACTGATGGCAACCCCCACCCTGGAGAAGTCGGACAAGGCCCCCGAGCCCGAGGCCGGCTTCGCCGACACCCCGTACATCACGGCGACGTTCCGGATCCGCCGCTTCAACCCCGAGGTCTCCGACGAGGTCCAGTGGCAGGACTTCCAGATCTCGATCGACCCGAAGGAGCGTGTGCTCGACGCCCTTCACAAGATCAAGTGGGAGCTGGACGGCTCTCTGACCTTCCGCCGCTCCTGCGCGCACGGCATCTGCGGCTCCGACGCGATGCGGATCAACGGCAAGAACAGGCTCGCCTGCAAGACGCTGATCAAGGACATCAACCCGGAGAAGCCGATCACGGTCGAGGCCATCAAGGGCCTCACGGTCCTGAAGGACCTCGTGGTCGACATGGACCCGTTCTTCCAGGCCTACCGCGACGTCATGCCCTTCCTCGTCACCAAGGGGAACGAGCCGACGCGTGAGCGCCTGCAGTCCCCCGAGGACCGTGAGCGCTTCGACGACACCACCAAGTGCATCCTGTGCGCCGCGTGCACGTCCTCGTGCCCGGTGTTCTGGAACGACGGCCAGTACTTCGGCCCGGCGGCCATCGTCAACGCGCACCGCTTCATCTTCGACTCGCGCGACGAGGCCGGGGAGCAGCGCCTGGAGATCCTCAACGACCGTGACGGTGTGTGGCGTTGCCGCACGACGTTCAACTGCACGGACGCCTGCCCGCGTGGCATCGAGGTCACCAAGGCGATCCAGGAAGTGAAGCGCGCGCTCATCACCCGCCGCTTCTGACCCACGCTTCGCAGCGAGAGGCCCCGTTCCGTGCGCGGAACGGGGCCTCTTCGTGCATGGGAAGAGCCGGGACGGTACGGTCATGCGGAGCCGTCGACGACCGGCTCGCCTCTCCCGGTGCAGCACGGCGCGGGAGCGGACGGCTTGATGGAGAACGGGGAACGTCGTGAGCGATCCGAATCCGTACGCGGACGACTCATACAAGTGGGGCCCGCCGCAGCCGCCGGGCAACCCGCCCACGATGCCGGACGGCCAGGGGTACGGATACCCGGCGCCGGGCGCCACTCCGGCCTACGGCTATCCGCAGCCGCTGCCCGAGTCCGCGGCGCAGCAGGGCCCCGGCTACGGCTACCCCGGCGGGCAGCCGACCGAGCCCGGCTTCAACCTGCCGGTGCAGCAGGGCGGCGGGGTACCGATGCTCTCGCTCGGCGACATCACGGTGATGAACGACGGCATCGTGACCCCGTCCGGCACCCTGCCGCTGAAGGGCGCGGTGTGGACGGCGACCGACATGTCGCGCACCGAGGAGAAGATCCCGACGGTGGGCATCGTGCTGGCGATCGTCTTCGCGCTGTTCTGCCTCATCGGTCTGCTGTTCCTGCTGATGAAGGAGAAGCGCACCACCGGCTTCGTGCAGATCACCGTCACCAGCGGCGGCCGGCACCACCAGACGATGGTCCCGGCGACGGGGCCCGAGACCTTCCAGTGGGTCATGTCGCAGGTCAACACCGCGCGTTCGATGAGCGCCTGAGCCTGCCGCGATGGCCCGCCTCCACCGCGCCGTCGTGGTCACGGCCGTGGACCGCGACCGGTTCGAGGAGTGCGCCGCCCTTCTCCTGGACATCGCCGAGTCCACCCGCACGGGCCGGGGAGGCGCCCTGCTGCAGGACGGGAGACCGGTCCCCGGCGTCCGTCTGGTGAAGGGCCGTCACCTGCGCGCGGGCGCGCGCTACACGGTCGCTCCGAACCCCGCCGAGCCCTCTCCCGGGAAGACGCAGGAGACCCCGGGGGAGACGATGACCG
Source organism: Streptomyces sp. NPDC102402 (assembly GCF_044765765.1). Lineage (NCBI taxonomy): Bacteria > Bacillati > Actinomycetota > Actinomycetes > Kitasatosporales > Streptomycetaceae > Streptomyces > Streptomyces sp. NPDC102402. The sequence goes on along the minus strand of NZ_JBIWKR010000002.1, from coordinate 499,003 downwards.
TACGCATACGGGAGTGGCGCCGCTCCACCGCGATCGCCGTGGAACAGCACATGTCGGCGGCCGGCACCGAGGCCCGGGTCCGCCTCCGGCTCACCACGCCGGACCGGCCGTCGGCCCTGGAGGCGGGCCTCGCCCTCCGTAATCCCTCCGGCGGCTTCCTCCAGCGGATCTCCGGGCGGGCGAAGGCCGACCTGAACGCCTGGTGGGCCGCGGCGGACGCCCCCGCCGGCGCTCTCCCGGCCGCCCGCGCCCCGGTCACCGCCCGCGCCCGGCACCCGCTCGGGCGGGCGTCGGTGGCGCTCAGGGTGCGCCCGGCCGACGGCGGGGCATGGGAGGTCGGCGTCACCCTGACCGTGAGCGGACGGGGGCTCCTGCGCCCGCCCGCCGCGCTCGCGCTGCTGCTGTTCAGGATCCCTCTGCGGCGCGCGTTCCGCTCCGGGGTCGACGAGGCGGCAGCGCGGTGGACGGCCGCGGTCGACGGGGGCCTGCCGTCCGCCGACGCGCTGCGCGCGGAGTTGGCCGGGGCCCTGGCCTCCCGGAATCCGCCGGACACGCTTCCCCGATAGCCTGGGCGGCGTGGCGAAGGACGAGAAGACGGCGAAGGCGCCGAAGAGCGAGCAGACCCGTACCCGGATCCTGGAGACCGCGCTCCGGCTCTTCGAGGAGCGCGGCTACGACCGGACGACGATGCGGGCCATCGCCCAGGAGGCAGGGGTCTCCACGGGGAACGCCTACTACTACTTCTCGTCGAAGGAGCACCTGGTCCAGGGCTTCTACGACCGGCTCGCCGCGGAGCACGAAACGGCCGTGCAGCCCGTCCTGGCCGGGGACCCGGATCTCGCCGTCCGGATCCGGGGGGTCCTTCTGACCTGGCTGGACGTCGCGGGGCCGTACCACCGCTTCGCCGCGCAGTTCTTCAAGAACGCCGCGGACCCGGACAGCCCGCTCTCGCCGTTCTCGGAGGAGTCGCTGGCGGCCCGGGAGGCGGCCATCTCGGTGCACGAGCGCTGCCTGTCGGGCTCTTCGGTCAAGGCGGACAAGGAACTTGCGGCACTGCTGCCGCAGTTGATGTGGCTGATGCAGATGGGCCTGGTGCTGTTCTGGGTCTACGACCGTTCCGAGGGCACGGAGCGCAGCCGTCGGCTCGTCGAGCGCACCGCCCCGATCGCCGCGCGGGCGATCGCGCTCTCCCGCTTCCGGGTGCTGCGGCCGCTCGTGCGGCAGATCCACGACGTGCTGGTGGAGTTCCTGCCCGGCGGGGCGTCCCGCGGCGCGCGGGACGTCAGATCCAGCTGAGTTCCCACAGGCGCCAGATTCCGGTGCCGTCGGAGAGGTACTGGGACCCGGACACGGACTGCTTGCTGACGACGTAGTCCTTCTTCTGCCACAGCGGCACCAGCGGCACGTCCTCGCCGACCAGTTGCTGCAGTTCCTTGAAGTCGGCCGAGGTCCGGCCCCGGTCGCTGTACTGCTGGGTGGCGGAGATCAGCGCGTCCATCCTGGTGCTGGTGTAGCCGTTGTGGAGGGAGCTGTCGCGGCCGACCAGCGGCTGGCTGAAGGTGTCGGGGTCCGGGAAGTCGGGGAGCCAGCCGAGGGTGTACGCGTCGTACTCACCGGCCGCGTAGCCCTTCTGGAAGGCCTGCCATTCCACGGCCTTCTCCGTGACCTCGAACAGCCCGTCCTTCTCCAGCTGGCGGACCAGCTCGGTGGACTCCTCCTTGTTGGCGTCGTCGTCGCGGTGGGCGAAGGTGATGTGCAGCGGGAGGTCCACCCCGGCCTCCCGCATCAGCGCCCTGGCCCGGTCCGGGTCCGACTGCGGGTAGGAGTCGAAGAAGGGGGTGCTGTGCCCGATGTACCCCTGTGGGATCAGCGAGTAGAGCGGTTCGACGGTGTTCCGGTAGACCTTGGTGACCAGCGGCCCCCGGTCGATGATCCAGGCGATGGCCTGGCGGACCTTCCGGTCCGCGAGCGGCGAGCCGTCACGGACGTTGAAGACGAGGTTGCGGATCTCCGCGCTGTCGGCCTCGGTGACGCGCTGTTCACTGGCGCCCGGGTCGAGCTCCGCGAGCTTCTCGGCGGGGAGCTGGCGGTGCGTCACGTCCACGTCACCGGCCGTCCACGCGGTCTGGAGCGCCTCGGACCCCTCGAAGTAGCGGATGTCGACCGCGCCCCCCGTCTTCTTCAGCGCACCCCTGTACGCCGGGTTGGGCACCAGCTCGGCGCGGACACCGGGCTCGTACGACTTCAGGGTGTAGGGACCCGAGCCGTCGACCTGGTTGTCCGTGCGGAGCTTGTCCTTCGGGTAGTGCGTGGGGTCGACGATGGATCCGGCGCCCGTGGCCAGCTTCTGGGGGAACGTCGCGTCCCGGGCCGAGAGGTTGAAGGTGATCGTGCGGCCCTCGGACACGACCGTGTCGAGGTTGGGGAAGAGGACCGAGGGGCCGACGTCCGCCTTGATCTTCAGCATCCGCTCGAAGGAGTACTTCACGTCCGCGGCCGTGATCTTGCGGCCGTCGGAGAACGTCAGGTCGTCCCGCAGCGTGCACTGGTACGTCTGGAGCTTCTGGCCGATGAAGCCGCACTTCTCCGCGGCGTCGGGTTCCGGCACGACCGCGCCGGACCTGAAGGTCATCAGGGACTGGTAGAGGTTGCTGTAGATCGCCCAGGATCCGGCGTCGTAGGCCCCGGCGGGGTCGAGCGAGGTCACCTCGTCGGACGTGCCCACCGTGATCGGGGACTCGTTCACCTCGTCCGAGGGGAGCAGTTGCCAGGCAGCGACGCCTGCGATGACCAGTACCGCCAGAATCGCGAGAATCCGTGGACGGATGAACCGCATTGCCGTGCTCCCTTGCCAACCCACCCCCGGCTCGCGTGCGGAGAGGCGCACCTCACCGCATCACGGCCGCATGTTCGCCATCACCCAATCACACGATATTCACATATGGAAGGCCAGGATGGACGCTCACAGGTTTCGCGGTCAGGCCTGCGGGGAAGCGAGCTGCACCACGGTGATGTCGGAGGGGGCGCCGACGCGCACGGGCGGCCCCCAGGCACCCGCACCGCGCGAGACGTACAACTGGGTGTCGCCGTAGCGTTCGTATCCGGCGACGGTCGGGTTGGCGAGCTCGGCCACGAGGTTCCCGGGCCAGAGCTGGCCGCCGTGGGTGTGACCGGAGAGCTGGAGACCGACGCCGTACTCGACGGCGTCGTCGATGACGACGGGCTGGTGCGCGAGGAGGACGGAGGCGCGGCTCCGGTCCCGGTCACCGAGCGCTCGGGCGAAGTCGGGGCCCTGGCCCTCGCTCTCGCCCGCGATGTCGTTGACTCCGGCGAGGTCGAAGCCGGCGATCTCGACGCGTGCGTTCTCCAGGGGGTGCAGGCCCAGCTCGCGTACGTGGTCGACCCACTCGGCGGCGCCCGAGAAGTACTCGTGGTTGCCGGTGACGAAGTAGCTGCCGTGACGCGCGTCGAGCTGCGCGAGCGGCTCGGCCGCGGAACCGAGGTCGGCGACGGATCCGTCGACGAGGTCTCCGACGACGGCGACCAGGTCGGGGCTGGTGGCGTTGATGGCGTCGACGACGCGCCGCGTGTGGGCGCGGCCCAGGATGGGTCCCAGGTGGATGTCACTGACCACGGCGATCCGGAAGCCGTGGGCGGAGCGCGGCAGTCCGGCCAGCGGGATGGTGATCCGCTTGGTGCGGGGACCGCGCAGCACCCCGTAGGTGCCGTAGCCGACGGTGCCGAGGCCGGCGAGAGCGGCGGCCCCGCCGACCGCGCGGGCGACGAACAGCCGCCGGGAGGGGTCGTCGACGGGCGGGGCGGCCGCGGGGCGCGCCGCGACATCCGTACGGGTGCTGCCCGCGCCGGCGACGGGCGCGGCCTGGTCCACCTGCCCGGCGGCGGGGTCCGGGGCCGGGGCCGTGTCCGGGGCCGGGTCCGGGTGCCGGCCGCCCGTTGCGGTGGGCTGACCGGCCTCTTGGGACCGGCGGGCGAGCACCCGGCGCAGCAGGGGCCGGACGGCCTCCCCCACCAGCAGGGCCAGCGTCAGGTAGAGCAGGGCGGCGAGCCACAGGTAGCCCGGCCACGCGAGCGCCTGCTGCACGGGGAAGGGGACCCCCGAGCGGCTGGAGACGAAGGCCCCGACGGTCAGCAGCGGCAGCGCGAAGGCGGCGACGGTGCCCACGCGGCGGGCGAGGCCGTGCTTCTTCGTCGTGTCACCGATCAGTCGGCGCCACAGGTACCGGTGCACACCCGCGAGCAGCGCGAGGACCGCGACCGCCACTAGTACGAAGACCACGATCACGTACACTCCCCCGCTGAAACGATCTTGTCCGGACGCCCGCCCGCGCCCGGTGCGTCATCTGCCTTCGCGACGCAGAGCCCTGACGCCACGGAACCCGATGACCCCCACAGCCGTCCCCAGAAGAAACGAGGTGACGGCCAGCAGGAGATGGACCCAGAAGTACGCGGTCGGGTCGCCTGCGTCGTCGAACGCGAGCCCGCTGCCGTCCTTCCACAGATTCTTGACAAAGGTGACCCAGATGACCCAGCTCCACGCTCCGAAAACGAGCAGGAACCAGGAGACGGGGCGGCTGAGCTTCATGGGATCAGTATCGCCGCCGCCTTCCCGTCCGGGCGCCCGGGGTGGGCTGTCCCGGCGGTACGCACGGCGGGTCAGCCCATCCGGGTCCCCATCCACGGCAACGCCCTGTACGTTTCCGACCGTGCCTGCTCTGAAAAAGACCGTAATGACGGTCCTCTCTGCCGCATTGCTGTCCGTATATGTCGTCAGTCCCGCAGGGGCGGCCGACAAGGACAAGACCGACGACAAACTGCCGAAGCCGACCGGTCAGATGTCGACCGTGGGCGGCAAGCGGCTGGGTGAGGTGGGTACCCAGGTCGACCTGGGGCCAGGTGCCCCGGTTCTGCCCAAGGAACTCAGCGCACGGTCGTGGATCGTCGCCGACGCGGAGGACGGACAGGTGCTCGCGTCGCACAACGCGCACTGGCGACTGCCGCCCGCCTCCACCCTGAAGATGCTCTTCGCCGACACGGTCCTGCCCGCCCTGCAGCCGAAGACGATGACCCACATGGTCACCGAGGACGAGCTCGCCGGCATCGGGGAGGGAAGCAGCCTGGTGGGCGTCAAGGAGGACCACTCCTACACGGTCCACGACCTGTGGCTCGGCGTGTTCCTGCGCTCCGGCAACGACGCGGTGCACGTGCTGTCCGAGATGTACGGCGGAGTGCCCGCGACGGTCGCCGCCATGCAGCGGCACGCCGAGGAGCTCCAGGCCCTGGACACGACGGTCGTCTCGCCCGACGGCTACGACGCCCCGAGGCAGGTCTCCAGTGCGTACGACCTGACGCTCTTCGCCCGGAGCGGTATGCAGAAGGCGGACTTCCGCGAGTACGCCGCGACGGCGACGGCGGACTTCCCCGGCGGGGGGAAGAAGGGCAAGAAGCGCGAGAGCTTCGAGATCCAGAACACCAACCGGCTGATCACCGGTGACATCGGGGTGGATCCGTACCAGGGCATCGCGGGCGTCAAGAACGGCTACACCACCCACGCGGGCAACACCTTCACGGGGATCGCCGAACGCGACGGGAAGGTGCTCCTGGTGACGGTCATGAACCCCTCGTCCGAGGAGAGCCACGCGGTCTACAAGGAGGCCGCCCACCTGCTCGACTGGGGCTTCGCTGCCGAGGGCAAGGTGACGCCGGTGGGCGAGCTGGTGCCGCCGAGGTCCGCCGTGGCCGCGAAGGGCTCCGAACCCGCGGCGGGAGCGGACAAGGCCGAGAGGAAGCACCCGGCCGCGGCGGCCACCGCCGCCCCTGCGGGCTCCAGCGGGGTCTGGACCGCCCTGTCGGTCATCGGCGGGATGCTGGTGGTCCTGGCGGGCGGGGTCTTCCTGGTCAACCGGCGCTGGCCGCTGCCGGACCTGGTGCGCCGCCTCCCTCGTCGCTGACGTCCGCGGTCCCCGCCTCCGCCGGCTTCTCGTCCTTGCTCGGCGTCGCCGTCCAGGCGGCACAGACCAGCAACAGCTTCGCGCTGAAGTTGATCCACAGCAGGAGCGCGATCGGCACACCGAAGGCGCCGTACATGCTCTTGCCCGCGACATCCCGCATGTAGCTGCCGAGCAGCAGCTTGAGCAGCTCGAAGCCGACCGCGCCGACCAGCCCGGCCACGATCAGGCGGCGGCGCGGCGGCTCCACCCCGGGCAGCAGGGTCAGCAGGTAGAGCAGGATCAGGAAGTCGGCGAGGACGGCCACGGCCACGGCGGCCACCTGGAGCAGCACTCCGCCCACGCCGTTCTCCGGGATGCCCAGGCGGTCCACCGTCCAGCCGATGGCCGTGGAGGCGACGGTGGACACGGCGAGGGTCACGAGCACCGCGCCGCCGAGGCCGAGGAGCAGGCCCCCGTCCTTGAGCTTGCGGACGACGGGATTGCCCTCGTCGACGTCGTCCTTCTCCCACACGGCGCGCAGGCAGTCCCTCATCGAGCCGATCCAGCCGATGCCGGTGAAGAGCAGCAGCACACCGGCGACGAGACCCACCGTGCCCGCGTGGGCCACGAGGTTGTCGATCCCGAGCTGGTCCGAGATGCCCGGCACCTGGTCGGCGAGCTTGTCCTCGATCTTGTCGAGCTGCTCGGTGGAGAGCAGCGCGGCACCGACCGCGGCACCGACCGCGATGAGCGGGAAGAGCGCGAGGAAGCTGAGGAACGTGATCGCCGCGGCCAGCCTCGCCCAGTGGACCCTCTCCAGCGTCTCGTAGGAGCGCCAGGCGTGCGTCTCCATCAGCCGTGCGACGAGCGGCCCGATGACGGGAAGATTCTTCAGCCAGTCCATGACCTACGCGTACCCGTCCGGGCGCAGAAAACCGAAGCCCTCCGGCCGCCGCATCCCCCAATCACCCATTTCGGTGAGTGCTGTAACAAATCCCTCAAAAGGGTTTTCCTGGGCGATACGGTCACCATCATGTCTGTCGACACGGTGTCCTTGACCGGCTGGGGCCGCACCGCCCCGACGACCGCACTGCGGTTCCGCCCCCGGACCTACGAAGACGCCGCGGTCGCGGTGCGGGGCCGGGGGCCCCGCGGGGTCGTCGCCCGGGGACTGGGCCGCTCGCACGGTGACGCCGCGCAGAACGCCGGCGGATCCGTGGTCGACATGACCGCGCTGGACAGGATCCGCGCGATCGACGCCGTCGCGGGGACGGTCGTCTGCGACGCCGGGGTGAGTCTGCACCGCCTGATGGAGACACTGCTCCCGCTCGGCTGGTTCCTCCCGGTCTCTCCGGCGACCCGCCAGGTCACCGTCGGCGGAGCGATCGGCTCCGATGTGCACGGGAGGAACCACCGGACCGCCGGCTCCTTCGCCCGGCACGTGCGCGCCCTGGAACTGCTGACCGCCGACGGCGAGGTGCGTACGGTGCTCCCGGGCACCGACCTGTTCGGCGCCACCGCCGGAGGCCTGGGGCTGACCGGTGTCATCCTCTCGGCCACGCTGGGCCTGCGCCCCGTGGCCACCTCCCTGATGTCGGTCGACACCGTACGGGCCGGCGGTCTGGACGAGGTGCTGGACCGCCTCGGCGCCTGCGGCGACCGCACCCCGTACGCAGCGGCCTGGATCGACCTCCTGGCCCGCGGCAGGTCGACGGGCCGCGGCGTCGTCACCCGTGGGGAGCACGCACCCCTGGACGCGCTCCCGGCGCGCGCCCGGCGCACGGCCCTGGCCTTCCGGCCGGGGCGGCTGCCCGCCGCACCGGCCCTCATCCCCGAGGGGCTGCTCGGCCGGACGCCGGCGGCGCTTCTGAACGAGCTGCGTCACCGCGGCTCCCCCGCCTCGCGGACCGGAGAGCTGCAGAGGGTCTCCGCCTTCTTCCACCCCATGGACGCCGCCCCCCGATGGAGCCGCACCCCGGGCAGATCCGGATCCGTGCAGTACCAGTTCACCGTGGGACACGGCCAGGAGGAGGCCCTGCACCGCATCGTCAGGCAGATCACGCTGCGCCGGTGCCCCGCCTACCACGCCGTGCTCAAGCGGTTCGGCGAAAGCGGGCCCGGCTGGCTCTCGTTCCCCGCACCGGGCTGGACGCTCTCCTTCGGACTGCCGGCCGCCCTGCCCGGCCTGGGCCGCCTCCTGGACGGGCTCGACGAGGAGGTGGCGGCGGCGGGCGGCCGGGTGTGCCTGGCGAAGGACGGGCGGATGCGGCCGAGTCTCCTGAAGGCGATGTACCCGCGGCTTCCCGCGTTCCGGGCCCTGCGCGAGGAGCTGGACCCGACGGGGGCGTTCCGCTCCGACCTGTCCCGCCGGCTCGCCCTCTGACCTGACCCGCCGGGCCGCGCTCCGGCTCGATGCCGCGCTCCGGCCTGCCCCGCCGGGCCGTGCGCGGCCGCCGCCGCCCCCGCTGCCCCGGCGCACCGCGACCGCCCTGCTCGTGCCGGGGGCACTGCTCGTCCGGGGGCACTGGTCGTCCCGGGGGCACTGTTCACCAGGGTCCCGCTCGTCCCGGGGCCGACTCGCCCCGGGGGCCCTGGTCGTCCCGGGGGCACTGTTCACCAGGGTCCCGCTCGTCCCGGGGGCACTGTTCACCCGGGTCCCGCTCGTCCCGGGGCCCCGTCCACCATCCGGTCCCTCGACAGCCCTCGGTCCACCCGACGGCGCTCTCCGTCATCCCGCTAGGAGTTATCCCGTGAAGGACGCCTTCGGTGCCCCCCAGTCCCTGCTCGTTCTCGGCGGCACATCGGAGATCGGCCTGGCCACCGCGCGGCGGCTGATCGCCCGCCGCACCCGGACCGTCCGGCTGGCGGGGCGGCCCTCCCCCGCCCTGGAGCGGGCCGCCGCCGAACTCCGCGAGCTGGGTGCCGACGTCCGTACCGTCGACTTCGACGCACTCGACTCCGCGTCCCACGAGGAGGCGCTCGGCAAGGTCTTCACCGAGGGCGACATCGACATGGTGCTGCTGGCCTTCGGAGTCCTGGGCGACCAGGCCCGCGACGAGGAGGAGCCGCTCTCCGCGGTCCGCGTCGCGCAGACCAACTACACCGGAGCGGTCTCCGCCGGTCTGGTGTGCGCCGGCGCACTCCAGGCGCAGGGCCACGGGTCGCTGGTGGTCCTCTCGTCCGTGGCCGGTGAACGGGCGCGGCGCGCGGACTTCATCTACGGCTCCAGCAAGGCGGGCCTGGACGCCTTCGCACAGGGGCTCGGCGACGCGCTGCACGGGACGGGAGTGCACGTGATGGTCGTGCGTCCCGGCTTCGTGCGGTCGCGCATGACAGCGGGCCGCGAGGAGGCGCCGCTGGCCACGACACCGGGTGCGGTCGCGGACGCCATCGTGACGGGGCTGAGGCGGCGTTCGGAGACGGTCTGGGTGCCCGGGGCACTGCGGGTGGTGATGTCGGCCCTGCGGCACGTCCCGCGCCCGCTGTTCCGCCGGCTGCCCGTGCGGTAGAGATGTGCGCCGCTCCACGAGGGCGGTCCCTGGGGGCGCCCGCTCCACGGGGGCGGTCCCTGGGGGCGTCGCTCCACGAGGACGGTCCCTGGAGGCGTCGCTCCACGAGGACGGTCCCTGGGGGCGCCGCTCCTCCACGAGGACGGTCCCCGGGGGCGCCGCTCCACGAGGGCGGGTCCCCGGGGGCGCCGCTCCACGAGGGCGGGTCCCCGGCGCCGGCGGGCGCGCCTCCGTGCCGGGAGGCGGGCCGGCCGGGGATCAGGCCCGTATCGGGCTCAGGGGCGCAGAGAGGGCTGGCCCATGGAGCTGCCGCCCTGAGCGGGCACGGCGGGCGCGCCCCCGCCGGCACCGAACGGGAACTCGTTGATCTTGCGCCAGACACCGTCCGTGCCCTGCTCGTACAGCGCGAAGGAACCGCAGGTCCAGGCCGCCTCGTACGAGGAGAGCTCCTCGTACGCGCGGTCCATCGCCTCCTCCGCGATGCCGTGTGCCACGGTCACGTGCGGGTGGTACGGGAACTGGAGATCGCGCACCAGGGGGCCGGAGGCCTCCCTGACCCGCTTCTGGAGCCAGGAGCAGGCCGATGCGCCCTCGACGACCTGGACGTAGACGACCGGCGAGAGCGGGCGGAAGGTGCCCGTGCCGGACAGCCGCATCGGGAAGGGGCGCCCGGCCGTGGCGATCTGCGAGAGGTGGGTCTCGATCGCCGGCAGGTCGGACGCCTCGGCCTCGGTCGGCGGGAGAAGGGTGACGTGGGTGGGGATGCCGTACGCGGCAGGGTCCCCGAAGCCCGCGCGCCGCTCCTGGAGCAGGCTGCCGTACGGCTCCGGGACCGCGATCGAAACGCCAAGCGTTACGGTCCCCACATCGTTCTCCTCAATCCTCGGACGGTCTTTCTTCCGTCGTGCCGACGCCAGTGTGGCCCCTTCGGCCCCGGTCTCGCCAGGGTCCTTGGACTCAGTGCTTCGCGGGCAGAAGGCCCATCCGGTCGTACGTCTGCGCCAGCGTCTCCGCGGCGACCGCCCTGGCCTTCTCGGCCCCCTTGGCCAGGAGGGCGTCCAGGGTCTCCGGGTCGTCCAGGTACTCCTGGGTCCGGGTACGGAACGGGGTGACGAACTCCACCATGACCTCGGCGAGGTCGGTCTTGAGCGCGCCGTAGCCCTTGCCCTCGTACTTCTGTTCCAGGTCCGCGACGGTGGTGCCCGTGAGGGTCGAGTAGATGCCCAGGAGATTGCTGACGCCGGGCTTCTTCTCCGCGTCGAAGCGGATCACGGTGTCCGTGTCCGTCACGGCGCTCCTGACCTTCTTGGCGGTGGCCTTCGGGTCGTCCAGGAGGTTGATCAGGCCCTTCGGCGTGGAGGCCGACTTGCTCATCTTGACCGCCGGGTCCTGGAGGTCGTAGATCTTCGCCGTCTCCCTGAGGATGTACGGCGCCGGGATGGTGAACGTCTCGCCGAAGCGGCCGTTGAAGCGCTCGGCGAGGTCCCGGGTGAGCTCGATGTGCTGGCGCTGGTCCTCACCGACCGGGACCTGGTTGGCCTGGTAGAGGAGGATGTCGGCGACCTGGAGGACCGGGTAGGTGAAGAGACCCACGGTCGCGCGGTCGGCGCCCTGCTTGGCGGACTTGTCCTTGAACTGCGTCATGCGCGACGCCTCGCCGAAGCCGGTGAGGCAGTTCATGATCCAGCCGAGCTGGGCGTGTTCGGGCACATGGCTCTGCACGAAGAGGGTGCAGCGCTCCGGATCGAGCCCGGCCGCCAGCAACTGGGCGGCGGCGAGCCTGGTGTTGGCCCGGAGTTCCCTCGGATCCTGCGGAACGGTGATCGCGTGCAGGTCCACGACCATGTAGAAGGCGTCGTGGGACTCCTGCAGCGCCACCCACTGGCGGACCGCACCGAGGTAGTTGCCGAGGTGGAACGAGCCTGCGGTGGGCTGAATTCCGGAAAGCACGCGGGGTCGATCAGAGGCCATGAACTCATTGTCTCAGGTGTGGAACCGATCTCCGGCAACCGGTGTAGGAAAGATGTGAGGACGCGGGGAGGGGCTCTGAAGCGGGGCCCGGAGGATGGCCGCACCGTCGGCGACGGGGGCGGAGGCAGCGGCGGAGGCCGTGCTGTCGGGCGCGCCGGAGGGCCGTCGGCACTTGATACCGACGGCGAGGCCGAGGTGATCACTCGCGTGCGCGCCGGTGACGCTGAGGCATACGCGCAGTTGGTGCGGGCTCATACGGGTGTCGCGCTGCGCGCGGCGGCCGCCTTCGGAGCGGGCGCGGACGCGGAGGACGTGGTGCAGGCCGCCTTCTTCAAGGCGTATCAGGCCCTGGGGCGCTTCCGGGACGGAGCGCCGTTCAGACCATGGCTGCTGCGCATCGTGATGAATGAGACGAGAAACACGGTCCGCTCGGCGGGGCGGGCGCGGGCGGTGGCCGGGCGCGAGGCCCGCTGCCAGGGGACGGATCCGGTGATACCGGAAGCGGCGGACCCGGCCGTGGCAGTTCTCGCGCAGGAGCGCAGGACGCTCCTGGCCGAAGCGCTGGAGCAGCTCAGCGAGGAGCACAGACAGGTGGTGACCTGCCGCTATCTCCTGGAGATGGGCGAGGCGGAGACGGCCGAGGCCCTCGGCTGGCCCCGGGGCACGGTGAAGTCCCGGCTGAACCGCGCGCTCAGGAAGCTGGAGCGGCGGCTGGGCGGGCAGTTGGGCCCGGTGCGGGGCGAGCGGGACGAGCGGGGCGAGCGGATCGACGGGACGGGAGGCGGGAAGGGTGAGCCGGGCGAGGGACAGGGATGAGCCGCAGCGTCCGGGGCGGCCGGGGCGGCCGGAGGACGATCAGCGGGCACGGCTGCGGGCCGAGCTGATGGCGCTGGGCGACGGGCTGGACGTGCCGGGCGCCGACGGCGCCACGATGGCCGAGCGGGTGATGGCGCAGATCGTCGCGGAAGGCGTGCCCGTGCCGGTGAGAGCCCGCGTGGGGAGCCTGGCACGGATCCGCGTCTGCTTCCGTCGACGCCTCCGGATGCTGGTCGCCGCCCTCTCGGGCCTGCTCGTCGTGCTGGTGCTCACACCGCCGGTCCGGGCGGCGGTCGTGGAGTGGTTCGACTTCGGCGGGGTCGAGGTGCGCTGGGTCCCGGACGCGCCGGACGATCGTTCCGGGCAGGAGGCGGGAGGCCCGGGATGCGGTGTCCCGCTGGCCATGCCCGAGGCGGTCAGGCGAGCGGGCTTCCGGCCTGTGGTGCCGGACGAGCTCGGGCCGCCGTCCACGGTCGCGGTGACCGGTCTGCCGGACGGCCACTCGATGGTCACGCTCTGCTGGTCGGAGGGCAGGCGGACGATACGCCTCGACGCGTTCGAGTCCGGCCTCGATCCGTACTTCACCAAGCAGGTGAGCACTCGGCCGGCGTGGGTGAAGCTGAACCGCGCCGACGGTGCGGACGACGGAGGCGGCCAGGCGGGGAAGGCAGCTGAGACAGGTGGGGCAGGCCGGGCGGGGCAGGAGCCCGGCCGGTCCGACGGAGCGTGGTTCGCGGAGCCCCATCTCCTGGAGTTCATGATGACCGGGGAGGACGGCCGGCGATGGATCAGGACCGAACGGACCGCGGGACCGACCCTGCTGTGGATGCGGGACGGGCACATGACGCTTCGGCTGGAAGGCGTGGACTCGCTGGAACGGGCGTGTGCGATCGCCGAGTCCACCCTCTGAGCGGTCCGGAAAAGCCTGGTGCGCAAGGCGGAACCTCGTGCCCGCGGCCGGTGTATCCAAGGTGACGCCGTCCGGAGGGACCGGGCGGATCGAGGGAGATCGGGCGGGGCGCGACATGCGTGGACAGCCGGAACCGAGGGTGGGGCACGGGAGCACGTCCGGGGTGGCCGGGGCGACCCGGACGGCGCTCGGACAGACGCGGAAGGAGACACGGCGGACGCGTCTGTTCGCCGTTCTCGCGATGAGTCTCGGTCTGGGCCTTCTGCCGGCGGCCGAGGCATCTGCGGCCGAGGCATCTGCGGGCGGGGCATCTGCGGGCGGAGCGACGAGCGTGCTCCTCACATCTCCGGCGAGCAGCGAGACAGCGGCGCTCTCCGGCTCCGATGCGAGGTACGGATCGCTGGAGGAGCTGCTCGGCCCGGAGGCGGCAGAGGGGTCGCGGAAAAGGCCCTCATCGCTGGACGGCGCGGTGGGCACGCGGCAGATCAACGTGACGTGGATGGCCTTCGACCTGAGGCCGGTCAGGACCGACCGCATCTTTCCGGGGGAGGATCCGGACACCGTCTGGATCCACACGGCCACGGGTGTCCCCGACACGTATCGGGGGCTGTGGCACCGGGCCGCGAAGCCGGAGCAGCTGATCAAGGTCTTCGATGAGCTGGGCCTGATGGGCCGGCCGAGCGTGGAGGGGGCCGGCCCCGTCCTCTTCCCTGAGACCTGGGAGGACGAGGGCCTGTTCGGACGGGCACGCGGGCAGGCAGTGAGGGAGGAGCCCTCGCCAGCGTCCGCGCCACGGGCTTCCGGTACATCCACGCTGTTGGAGCACTGGTGGTGGGCGATACCCGGTTTCACCGTGGGCTCGGCGTTCGCCCTGGTGGCCCTGCGGTCGCGGTCGGGGCTGCGGAGGCCACGCGTGCGTCAGGAGCTCATCGACGGCTGACCGGGTGGCGGGCGAGGCCGGGCGTCCAGGCGGAGCGAGGCCGGGAGAGGGCACGAGGCGCGCCGCGCGCCGAAGGTTTCCAGGCCATGGATCCGACCGACGATACAAAGTGGGCACCACCCGCGCCCACGCCGCACGACGAACGGAGATCCCGTGTCGATCACGGAAACCGCCATCGCCTCCGCCGAGGCGCACAGCGCGCACAACTACCACCCGTTGCCGGTCGTCGTCGCCACCGCGGACGGCGCCTGGATGACCGATGTCGAGGGGCGCCGTTACCTCGACATGCTCGCCGGCTACTCGGCCCTCAACTTCGGGCACGGCAACCGGCGCCTGATCGACGCGGCCAAGGCTCAGCTCGAACGCGTGACGCTGACTTCGCGTGCCTTCCACCACGACCGGTTCGCCGCGTTCTGTACGCAGCTCGCCGAGCTCTGCGGAATGGAGATGGTCCTGCCCATGAACACCGGGGCGGAGGCGGTGGAGACGGCCGTGAAGACGGCCCGTAAATGGGGCTACCGCGTCAAGGGTGTCCCGGACGGGATGGCGAAGATCATCGTGGCCGCGGACAACTTCCACGGCAGGACGACCACGATCGTGAGCTTCTCCACGGACGCCGAGGCACGGGCCGACTTCGGTCCGTACACGCCGGGGTTCGAGATCGTGCCGTACGGGGATCTCACCGCGCTCGCCGAGGCGATGACGGAGAACACGGTCGCGGTGCTGATGGAACCGATCCAGGGCGAGGCCGGGGTGCTGGTTCCGCCGTCGGGTTATCTCGCCGGGGTGCGGGAGATGACCCGGGAGCGGAACGTGCTCTTCATCGCGGACGAGATCCAGTCGGGCCTGGGCCGCACCGGACGGACCTTCGCCTGCGAGCACGAGGGGGTCGTGCCCGACATGTATCTGCTGGGCAAGGCTCTGGGTGGTGGTGTCGTGCCGGTCTCCGCCGTGGTGTCCTCCGCCGCGGTCCTCGGTGTCCACAGGCCGGGCGAGCACGGATCCACGTTCGGCGGCAACCCGCTGGCCTGCGCGGTCGCCCTGGAGGTGATCGCGATGCTCCGCACCGGTGAGTTCCAGCAGCGTGCGGCGGAGCTGGGCGAGCACCTCCACCACGAGCTGGGGCTGCTGACCGGTGGCGGTGCGGTGGAGGCCGTACGGGGCCGGGGCCTGTGGGCAGGGGTCGACATCGCGCCGGCCCTCGGGACCGGCCGGGAGATCTCGGAGAAGCTGATGGAGCGTGGCGTACTGGTCAAGGACACCCATGGCTCCACCATCCGGATCGCGCCGCCCTTGGTGATCAGCAAGGAGGACCTGGACTGGGGCCTGGAACAGCTTCGCGGCGTGCTGGCCGGCTGAACCCGGACGGCCGCCTCGGCCGTCCCGGCCGAACGGACCATCCGACCCGTCCGACCCGTCCGACCCGTCCGACCGTCCGACCCGTCCGGAGGGTGCGAGGCAGGAGAGCCAGTACGGGGGAAGCCGGGGCAGCCGGTCTCCGACCGGCCGGGGCCATCTCCGGCCGGCCGGTCAGTCCGGGCCGGCCGGTCAGTCCGCGCCGGTCGTCAGTCCCGGCCGACCGGTCAGTCCGGGACGGTCATGGGCCAAGAACGGTCATCGGCCAACGGCGGTCATCGGCCGGCCCTCGTCGGTGAGCCGGCCAACCGGTCATCGGTTCAGAGGATGACGTGGGGCAGGAAGCGGGCGTACTCGTCCGTGATCAGCCCCGCTGACTCCCGGATGCCGAGCCCGGCGGACTCGTCCTCCACCACCCAGGCGCCGAGTACCACGCGGTTGCCCGCGAAGTCGGGCAGGGGAGCAAGCTCCTGGTAGCAGCAGGGTTCGTCGCGCAGCACTGCGGCGCTGCCGGGTTCGTGGATGGTGACCCCGGCACCCTCACGGCCGAGCAGCGGCTTGGCGACGTACCCCGCGGCCCCGGGCCCGGCCAGTTCGCGGGGGCCGTCGAGATACGCGGGAAGGAGGTTGGGGTGGCCGGGGTGCAGCTCCCAGAGGATGGCCAGCAGCGCCTTGTTGGAGAGGAGCATCTTCCAGGCGGGTTCGATCCAGCAGGTGCTGCCGGTCCCCCCGCCGTTGTCGAGGGTGTCCAGCACATGAGGTCCGAAGCGGTCCGTCGCCAGCCACTCCCAGGGGTACAGCTTGAAGCAGCTGCGGATGAAGCGGAGCCGCTCGTCGACGAAGCGGCCGGACAGCCGGTCCCAGCCGATCCGTTCGACGGAGAGTGCCTCGGTGTCGATCCCCGCCTGCGCGGCGGTCTCCCGCAGGTAGGCCACCGTCATCAGGTCCTCGCCCAGCTCGTCGCCGTCGGAGTGGGCGAAGTGCAGGGGGCCGGGGGGAAGCAGCGGGGCCTGCCGCTTCCACGCGTCGACGAGGCGCTCGTGCAGCGAGTTCCACTGGTCCGCCCCGGGGAAGCGGTCCTCCATCCAGAACCACTGAGGGCTGGCGGCCTCCACGAGCGATGTGGGGGTGTCCGCGTTGTACTCCAGCATCTTCGCCGGGCCGGTCCCGTCGTACCGCAGGTCGAACCTGCCGTACAAGGAAGGGAGTTCGGCGCGGCGCCGCCAGGACGCGGCGATCAGGCGCGCCAGCCGGGGGTCGGTGATGCCGAGATCGGCGAAGCGGTCGCGTTCGACGATGTGCGCGGCGGCGGCCAGGCACATGGTGTGCAGCTCCTCCACGACCTCTTCCAGCGCCTCGACCTCAGGCAGGGAGAAGACGTAGTAGGCGCTCTCGTCCCAGTACGGGCGCAGGGAGCCGTCCGGAAAGCGGGTCAGGGGATAGATCAGCCCCTGCTCCTCTACGGTCTCCTGCCAGCCGGGGCGTGGTTCCGTGGTGCGGCGTTCCATGAGGGCTCAGCCGCCGCTGGAGCCGGAGGAGCCGAATCCGCCGCGTTCGACCGCGGCCTTGTTGAAGCTCCCGCCGGAGACCCGGTTGTTGTGGCTGCTGCCGCCGTAGTAGTAGGTACCGCTGCCGCTGCTGTCGTCGCATTCGTAGTCCGGCAGGATCTCCTGGGTCACCGGGTCGACGCATCGCTGGTCCGGTTCCGAACTGCACGCGGTGAGCGTCGCCGCGAGTACTCCCATGCCGCCGAGCACGACGGTGCCCGACCTCAGCCTGCGCCTGCGCTTGTCCATCTGCTGTTCTCCCCCGTCGTACCCACGAGCCGGTGTCTGCCCACCTGCGAACTGCCAGTCACATTAGATGCATGGCCCTCTCGACTGAAACCCGGTGCCGCCGCCTCTCCCGGAACACCCCGGCGCCTCCGGCTACGGGAGCACCCTGCAGAGCGCGTCCAGCGCCCCTGCCCAGCCGCTGTCCGAAGGGGTGCCGTAGCCGATGACCAGCCCGTCGCGACCCGGTTCCGCGTCCTGGTGCCGGAAGCGGGAGAGCTTCTCCAGCGCCAGCCCCTGCCAGGTGGCCGCCTGGACGACCGACTGCTCCGTTCCCTCCGGGAGTTCGAGTACGGCGTGCAGCCCTGCCGCGATGCCGCTCACCCGGAAGTCCGGTGCCCGCTCGGCGAGCGCCTCGACGAGCTCGTCCCGCCGGCGCCGGTAGCGCAGCCGCATGGCCCGCACATGCCGGTCGTAGGCCCCCGACGCGATGAACTCCGCGAGCGTCAGCTGGTCCGGCACACCGGACATCCAGTCAAAGCCGCCCTTCGCCTCGCAGACCTCCTCCACCAACCGCTCCGGCAGCACCATCCACGCCAGCCGCAGCCCGGGCGCCAACGACTTGCTGGCCGTCCCCATGTAGACCACCCGCTCCGGGTCCAGCCCCTGCAACGCGCCCACCGGCTGACGGTCGTAGCGGAATTCGCCGTCGTAGTCGTCCTCCAGGATCAGCCCGCCCGAGGAACGCGCCCAGTCCACCGCCGCGGCACGGCGGTCGGGGTGGAGGGGGACTCCCGTCGGGAACTGGTGGGCGGGGGTCAGCAGCACCGCCCCCACCCCGGGTGACGACCCCAGCTCCCCGGTCCTGGCCCCGAGCGCGTCCACCGGGAGGCACGGGATGCGCAGGCCCACTTCGGCCAGGATGTTCCAGTGGATGTCCAGCCCGCAGGACTCGACGGCCGTCTCCCGCACCCCGTGGCGCCGCAGCACCTTCCCCATGAGCGTGAGGCCGTGGACGAACCCGGAGCAGATCACGATGCGTTCCGGATCCGCGTACACCCCGCGCGCCCGTGCCAGATAGTCCGCCAGCGCGTTCCGCAGCTCGACGCGCCCCCGCGGATCGTCGTACCCGAAGGCCGAGTCGGGAGCCACGGTGAGGGCACGCCTGGCAGCCTTGAGCCACTCCGCACGGGGGAAGGCCGAGAGGTCGGGTGAACCCGGCATCAGGTTGTGCGTGGGGCGCCGCCGCACCGGCCGGGCCCTGGGGCCCCGGTCCGCGGGTCCGGGTGCGACGGCCCGCCGTGCGACCGTGGTCCCCGAACCCTGCCGTGCGGTGAGCCAGCCCTCGGCCACCAGCTCGGCGTAGGCGTCGGCGACCGTGTTGCGGGCGATCCCGAGATCCGCGGCGAGCGTCCGGGAGGAGGGCAGCCGGGTGCCCGGCGTCAGCCGCCCGGTGCGGACGGCCTCCCGCAGTGCGTTCATCAGCCCGCTGCGGAGGCCCGGCCCGACCGGCTGGATGTGCAGGTCGGCACCGAAAGCGGCCCAGGAATCTGTCATGGAAATGGACCATACCGGTGCGCCACCCGCCCGTTAGCGTCGATCCCATGACCACGCACACGCATCACACACCCACCGGCAACGCCCCCGAGCACCCCGCCCGTCTGCAGTGGGCCCAGCTCGCCCCCGACGTCTACAAGGCCATGGTCCGGCTGGACGCCGCAGCACGTAAGGGACTCGACCCGACGCTGCTCGAACTGGTGAAGATCCGCGCCTCGCAGGTCAACCACTGCGCCTTCTGCCTGGACATGCACACGAAGGACGCCCTCGCGGCGGGCGAGTCGGTCGAGCGCATCATCCAGCTCAGCGCCTGGGAGGAGTCGCAGCACTTCTACACGGAGAAGGAGCTGGCCGCGATCGAGCTGACGGAGGCGGTGACGGTCCTCACCGACGGATTCGTGCCCGACGAGGTCTACGCGAAGGCCGCCAAACACTTCGAGGAGGCCGAGCTGGCCCAGCTGATCGCCGCGATCACGGTGATCAACGCCTGGAACCGGTTCGGCGTGACCGCCCGGCTGACCCCGGGGCACTACACCCCGGGCGACATCAAGCACTGAGCGCGAGCCGCCGAGCCGTGCCGACGTGCCCGGGACGCCGAGTGCGGGGCGGGGAGACACTCCACCCCGCACTCAGCCCTGCCACACCGGCCGCCAGGCCCCTCCGCCCCGCACTCAACCCAGCCACACCGGCCGCCAGGCCCCTCCGCCCCGCACTCAACCCAGCCACACCGGCCGCCAGGCCGCCCCGCACTCCTCCGCGCCGAACGCCTGCGCGAGGCGCCCTCTCCCCCCGGAGTCCTGATGAACGAGCCCGTGGAGTCCTGATGAACGAGCCCGCGTCCGTCTTCCGCGCCCTGCACCACGGCCGACCGGCGGGCGACCCGCTCGTCCTGCCCGGACCGTGGGACGCCGCGAGCGCCCGCGTGTTCGAGGACGCCGGGTTCACCGCCCTGGCGACCCCGAGCGCGGGTGTCGCCGCCTCACTCGGCTACGCCGACGGGCGCACGCCCGCCGCCGAGATGTTCGCGGCGGTGGCCCGGATCGCCCGCGCGGTGTCCGTACCCGTGTCGGCGGACGTCGAGGCCGGCTACGGCCTCCCCCCGGACGAACTCGTCGAGCGCCTCCTGGAAGCCGGAGCGGTCGGCTGCAATCTGGAGGACTCGGTCGACGGCGCACTCGTCGACCCCCGACGCCAAGCCGACCGGCTCGCACAGGTGTGCGCGGCGGCCGACGGGCGGCTCTTCGTCAACGCCCGCGTCGACACCTACGTCCACCGGGATCCTGCCTGCACGGACGTCGTCGCGGAGACCGTCTCCCGGGCCCGTCTCTACGCCGGAGCCGGCGCCGACTGCGTCTACCCGATCATGGCTCCGGCGGACGACCTCCCCCGGCTGGCCGCCGCGGTCCCGGTCCCGCTCAACGCCCTCGGCACACCGGACGGCCCCTCCGCCACCCGCCGGCTCGGAGAACTGGGCGCCGCACGGGTCACCTTCGGGCCCCAGCTTCAGCGCGGGGCCACGGACGCCGTGCGCGGCCTCGCCGGCCGGCTGCTCGGACGCTGAGCGGACACGCGTCCGGTCACTGGGCACACATGAGGGCGCCCCTCGCAGCAGGTGCTGGCGGGGGGCGCCCTCATACGGCTCCGGGTCCGGCCGGTGGCCGGACTCCGGTCAGATCAGGCCGAGCTCGCGAACCGCGTCGCGCTCCTCGGTGAGCTCCTTCACCGACGCGTCGATGCGCGCACGGGAGAACTCGTTGATGTCCAGGCCCTGGACGATCTCGTACGAGCCGTTCTTCGTGGTGACCGGGAAGGAGGAGATGATGCCCTCGGGGACACCGTAGGAGCCGTCCGACGGGATACCCATCGAGGTCCAGTTGCCCTCGGCGGTGCCGTTGACCCAGGTGTGCACGTGGTCGATGGCGGCGTTGGCGGCCGATGCGGCCGAGGACGCGCCACGGGCCTCGATGATCGCGGCGCCGCGCTTGGCGACGGTCGGGATGAAGGTGTCGGCCAGCCACGCCTCGTCGTTGACGACCTCGGCGGCGTTCTTGCCGGCGATCTCCGCGTGGAAGATGTCCGGGTACTGGGTCGCGGAGTGGTTGCCCCAGATCGTCAGCCGCTTGATGTCGGAGACGGCGGCACCGGTCTTGGCGGCCAGCTGCGAGATCGCGCGGTTGTGGTCCAGGCGGGTCATCGCGGTGAAGCGCTCGGCCGGTACGTCCGGGGCGGCGGCCTGGGCGATGAGGGCGTTGGTGTTGGCCGGGTTGCCGACGACGAGGACCTTGATGTCGTCCGCGGCGTTGTCGTTGATGGCCTTGCCCTGCGGCTTGAAGATGCCGCCGTTGGCGGAGAGCAGGTCGCCGCGCTCCATGCCCTTGGTGCGCGGACGGGCGCCGACCAGGAGGGCGACGTTGGCGCCGGCGAAGCCGACGTCGGGGTTGTCCGTGATCTCGATGTCGCGCAGCAGCGGGAAGGCGCAGTCGTCGAGCTCCATGGCGGTGCCCTCGGCGGCCTTCAGGCCCTGCGGGATCTCGAGGAGTCGCAGGTTGACCGGCACGTCCGGGCCGAGCAGGTGGCCGGAGGCGATGCGGAAGAGCAGCGCGTAGCCGATCTGGCCGGCTGCGCCGGTCACGGTGACATTCACGGGAGTGCGGGTCATGGCGATCTCCGTTAGACAGCTGGCGGTGGGGGTCCCTGCCCCTGGTGCTGGATACCTCTGAATCTTGACGTGAAGAGATATCCAGCGGTCAGGCTATCCGACCCTCGCCGCCCCGGCCGCCCGCCCCCCTGTGGGACCGCGCACAGTCGGTTACGCACCGCAGCCGCCCCCTCGCGTCACTCCGGGGTGGTGCAGCCGGTCGTCCCGGAGGCGAGGCTCGCGCAGGCCTCGGCGTCGGACGCCCGCTTCACGGCGACCATGGGGGTGTACGCGTCCGCGTCTGCGTCCACCGTGCCCTCCTGCTCCGACGGGCCCGAGGTGATCCGGACGGTGTCGCCCGGGGAAGCCTGAGTGATACGGGCCCATGCGGCCCCGCAGGTCCTGCTGTAGCGGACCTCGACGAGGCCGTCGCCTACGGTCGCCCTGGCCACCGTGTCGGCGAACCGGCCGCCGCAGCCCATGGCTTCCGGGTCCTGCCCCGTGCAGTCGGCGCCGTCGCAGCCGACGCCCGACGGCAGCCCGGGCGCACTGGTAACGGGATCGGCGGACAGGGGCGCCGCCACCGCACCGGCACCTTCGTCCCCACCCGGACGGGCGACCAGTACGGCCCCGGCCATCAGCAGGAGCACGCCCACGGCCCCCGCCAGGAACAGGGTGAGGCGGCGACGGCCGCTGCCCTTCTCCTCTCCGGGGCCACCGTCGCCCGCACGGATTCCGCTTCCGCCGGCATCCGGCGCGGACCCCGGTCCGGGCTGCTGCGGAATCCGGGGAACCGTGCCGCGCTGGACGGGCACGGAGGGCGGGCGGCCGGTGTCACGGGCCTCTCCCCCGGGAGCCGTGGCGGTGGAGACGCTCGTACCGCCTCCCACACGTCCGCTCGCCACGGGAGCCGCGGCCACCCCGGCCTCACCGAGTGCCGCACGCGCCTGGGAGATCCTGATGGCCTCCATCGTCATGTCGTGCCGCATCTCGGAGCGGCTCCAGGCGCGTTCGGCCAGCTCCCACATGGTCGTCAGATGATGCTGCGGAGTGTCCGTCACCTCGGACAGCGCCACGATCGCCCCTCTGGGGGCGAGCAGCCTGCCGTTGAGGTAACGCTCCCACGACGTCTTGCTGTAGCCGGTGCGGTCGGCGACCGCAGCCAGGCTCAGGCCGCTGCGGTCCACCAGTCTGCGCAGCTGACCGGCGAACTCCCGCATCTGCGGATCGAGTTCCTCCGGTAGTGCCTTCCAACGAGGCATTGCTTCCCCCCAGTCGAGTCCCCCGGACGTTCCCGGCGCACCCCCTTTCCCGGCGCCGGCCTTCCTCCCGCTGTCGGAACGGTCGGTCCCGCTCTCCGAACTACCCAGAAGGATGCGCGGATCCAGGATTCCAGTTCCGGACAAAGAGGTGCACAGGTGCATTCGGTATGAGCGCACGCTCCGTTGTGCGCCGTAGATTCGTACTGAGCTCTCCGCCAGCCGTTGCGTATCGATCACACCATGGCGGAATGGTCACTTCCGTGCCACAGGCACCAGGCATCCCTTGAACCAGATACCTCATGTCCATGACGCTTGACCGAGGACAGGGCAAGGCGCTCAAGTCGCCGCGTACCGGCGCCTCCCGCGCCGTCGCCCTGTCCGGTGTCCGTCCCTTCTCGGGGGAGGGGACGGACACCCTTCGCCGGCCGGGCCTAGCGGATCGTGAAGTGCACCACGTCCTGCAGGAACGGCACCTGCAGCCACGGGCCGGGCTGCGCCATCAGCGCGAGCAGCACGATCAGCGTGCCCATCAGGCCGTACGTGACCAGATCGGTGAACCGCGACCGTACGGCCAGCATGCCGACGGAGGGGACCACCCAGCGCAGCACCGCACCGGCGAGCAGCGCGATCCCCATCAGCATCACGCCGATCCTGAACGCCTCGGCGAAGGCGTTGGTCCCCACGATCAGCAGCCCGGCCCCGGCGGTGCAGAGCACCGTGAGCAGGGGCCACTGGCGCGCGGGCGCGGGGGCGTCCCCCGGTGCGGCACGGCCGCCGCCCTCAGGCCGCGCCGTGTCACGGGTCAGCGAGAAGCGACGCGAGGGCGCCCAGGTCGAACCACTGCCCTCGCCCTCTCCCCGCGTCTCGTCCGCATCGGCCGCGACGGACCCCCCGGGCGCCTCGGCCTCCCCTGGCTCCACCACGGCACCGGACCCCCCGGAGACCACGGAGCCCTCGGGCACCGCCGCCTCCCCGGGCCCGCCCGTCCCCGCGTGCGTACCGTCCGCCGGACTCGTACCAGCACCCATGACGCTCCTCCGGTTCAGGTCAGCCGGCGGACACGGCGGAGGCCTCGGCGGCGGCGCGTTCGGCCGCCTCGACCACGTTGACGAGCAACTGGGCCCGGGTCATGGGGCCGACGCCACCCGGGTTCGGGGCGACCCAGGCGGCCACCTCGGCGACACCGGGGTGGACGTCGCCGACGATCTTGCCGTTCTCGTCGCGGCTGACGCCGACGTCCAGTACGGCGGCGCCCGGCTTGACGTCCTCGGGCTTGATCAGGTGGGGCACGCCCGCGGCCGCGACGATGATGTCCGCCTGCCTGAGGTGCGCCGAGAGGTCGCGGGTGCCCGTGTGGCACTGGGTGACGGTGGCGTTCTCGGACCTGCGCGTCAGCAGCAGCGGGAGGGGGCGGCCGATGGTGACGCCCCGGCCGACCACGACCACGTGGGCGCCGTTGATCTCCACGCCGTGGCGGCGGAGCAGGGTGACGACGCCCTGCGGGGTGCAGGGGAGCGGGCCCGTCTCGTTCAGCACGAGCTTGCCCAGGCTCATGGGGTGCAGCCCGTCCGCGTCCTTCGCCGGGTCCATCAGCTCCAGGATGCGGTTGGTGTCGATGCCCTTGGGAAGGGGGAGCTGCACGATGTAACCCGTGCACTCCGGGTTCGCGTTGAGCTCACGTACGACCTCCTCGATCTCCTCCTGGGTGGCGGTGTCGGGGAGTTCGCGCTGGATGGATCCCATGCCGACCTGGGCGCAGTCGCGGTGCTTGCCGTTCACGTACCAGCGGCTGCCCGGGTCGTCACCGACGAGCAGGGTTCCGAGGCCCGGGGTGATGCCCTGTGCCTTCAGGGCCGCCACGCGGACGGTCAGATCGGACTTGATCGCAGCTGCGGTGGCCTTGCCATCGAG
Organism: Streptomyces sp. NPDC102402; assembly: GCF_044765765.1. Classification (NCBI taxonomy): domain Bacteria; kingdom Bacillati; phylum Actinomycetota; class Actinomycetes; order Kitasatosporales; family Streptomycetaceae; genus Streptomyces; species Streptomyces sp. NPDC102402. Next base: position 474,413 of record NZ_JBIWKR010000002.1, on the reverse strand, counting down.
AATCTGGGCAGTCATGACACCCATCCTCGCGGATGACCCCGCCCGCATACCAATTCCGGCTTGCCACGTGGACGCGAGATTGCACTTGCACAACGCCTTGGGCAATCGGCTGGACAAAAAGGCGATGTCACGACGACGATAAAGCCGCATCACTGCGGACAGTGTCGGGGGGACCACCGTTCTGAGTGCACACGATTCCTCCGCCCGGGCCGCATCGTCCCCGCATATCCACGACGGAGGAACCTCGCCATGAGCTTCGGCGACCCCAACAACCCCTACGGCCAGCAGCAGGGTGGCCAGCCGCAGGGCGGCCAGCCGGGCTACGGCTATCCCCAGCAGGCCCCCCAGGGTGTCCCGCCGCAGGGCTACGGCTACCCGCAGGCCCCGCCGGTCCAGGGCGGCTACGGCGGCTACCCGGGCGTGCCCACCGAGATGCCCGGCAGCGTGAAGGCCGCGCGCATCATGCTCTACGTCCTCGGCGGCTTCCAGGTCATCGGCGCGATCGTCATGGTCGCCGGAGGTGCCTGGCTGAGCGACCAGCTGTCCGACGCCGAGACGTCCTACGGCTCGTCCAGCAGCCAGGACGCGGCCGACATCAGCATGGGCATCTTCGTCGTCCTCGGCATCCTGACCCTCGGGATCGCGCTCTGGGCGATCCTGACCGCCGCCAAGTTCTCCTCCGGCGGCAACGGCATCCGCATCTCGGCGATCGTCTACGGCTCACTCGTCACGCTCTTCAGCGTCATCAGCCTGCTGACGACGAACGTCTTCGCCCTCATCAGCATCGCGCTGGGCATCATGGTCATCGTGTTCTGCGCCAGGCAGGACGGCGCCCAGTGGTTCCAGCGTCCGCGCCACTGACGCAGCGCCGCAGCCACCCCGGAGCCGGGGTGCGAACGAAGGCCGTGACACCCGCTCACCACGGGTGTGCGGCCTTCAGCCCTTTCCGGGCACGGGCGTGGTCCGCTCCATGACGACGAAGGAGCCCGCCCGGCGGGTGATCCGGTACTTCGCCTCCGGGTGCAGCTGCTCCGCGTACCTCACCGGGTCCTCGATGGGCCGCGACCAGCCGAAGTCCAGGTTGATCGCGACGACGTCGGGTGCGGTGCCGGGCGCCCCGCCGACCCAGTAGACCGTGCGGTCCCCGGTCAGGTGCGCCATCAGCGTGATGTCGGTCTCCACCCGCACGCCCACGGGGATGGCGTCCAGCGCCTCCTCCGCGGCGTGGGTGCGTGCGTCGGAACGGTAGGTCTCGGGGCGCAGCAGGTCGCGGAGCGGAAGGTGCTGCGTGAGGGTGACGGCGATCGCCACGGCCACCGGGACGGCGACGTTCGCGTAGGAGACGAGCCAGGGCCGCTTCGAGGCCCGGCTGCGGCGGATGCCGTCGGCCATGGCGAGGAAGACCACGGGCATCAGGATCGCGCTGTAGTGCCAGACCATGCCCCAGTGGTTGGAGTCCTGGGAGAGCAGTCGCCAGCCGATCGTGGGCAGGACGAGCAGGATCAGGGGTGAGCGCAGCGCCATGAAGGCGGTGATGCCGACCAGGAAGACGAGCATCTCCAGCTTGACGGAGGAGTCGAACACGCCGAGGACGGAGTCGAGCAGGGAGACCTGCTGCCCGCCGTTCTCCTCGATCTTCTTCCAGTAGTCGTACTCCCCCGCGCTGCTGGCCGCCGGAATGAGCACGAGGACGGTCAGCGCGAACGCGACGACGCCGAAGGCCGCCAGCAGGAAACCCTGGAGCCGCCGTCCGTACAGGGCGAGGAGACCGCCGACGACGGCGACGGTGACCCCGAGGTCCTCCTTGACCAGGACCAGCGGCAGCGACCACAGGACGACGGCCCGCCAGCGCTCCATGAGCAGGGCGCGGCAGACCAGGGCCAGCAGGGGGACGGCGAGGGCTATCTCGTGGAAGTCGGCCTTCACCGCTTCCTGCAGCCCCCAGGACAGCCCGTACGCGACGGTCGCGCAGAGGCCGGAGCGGCCTCCCAGCATCTGCTGGACGGTGCGCCCGACGATGACCGCGGACGCGGCGAACAGTGCGGCCTGGGCGAACAGCAGGGCGACGGCGGACGGCCAGATCCAGTAGAGCGGGACGAGCAGCGCGACCACGGGACTGAAGTGGTCGCCGAGTATCAGGAAGCCCGGCCCCTTGATGTCGACGACCGGGGCGTCGAAGCCGGCGTACGCCCGCACCTCCTGCTCGAAGATGCCGAGGTCCCAGGAGGGCGACTGGAAGTGGCTGAAGCGCAGGTACCCGTAGAGGAAGTAGAGCGCGCACAGGACCACGGCCGCGATCAGGTAGGGGCGCAGCGGTACCGCGCGCCCGGTGTCCGCGGCCGGTCCCGGGGTCTCCCCGGGCACGTCGGTTTCGCTCTGGCTCAGCTCAAGCACGGTGCCCCCGCAACGGAATCCCACAGTGGTCACTGCCGGTCGCACCGGTCCCGCCCGTTACGGTCCGACAAGCCATTCATTAGAACAGAGGGACGACCGGTGTCCGTACGCCGGGACGCACCGCAGGCCGCACCCGGACGGGGTGCGGCCTGCGGTGGTGATGCGGACCGGGGGTCAGTGGAAGAAGTGGCGCGTCCCGGTGAAGTACATGGTCACGCCCGCCTTCTGCGCGGCCTCGACGACCAGCTCGTCACGGACCGAGCCGCCCGGCTGGGCGACGGCCTTGACGCCGGCGGCGGTCAGGATCTCCAGGCCGTCGGGGAAGGGGAAGAAGGCGTCGGACGCGGCGTACGCGCCCTTGGCCCGCTCCTCGCCGGCCCGCTCGACGGCCAGCTTCGCGGAGTCGACGCGGTTGACCTGGCCCATGCCGACACCGACCGAGGCGCCGTCCTTGGCGAGCAGGATGGCGTTGGACTTGACCGCGCGGCAGGCCTTCCACGCGAAGGCGAGTTCCCGGAGCTCTTCGGCGGAGAGCGCCTCGCCGGTGGCGAGGGTCCAGTTGGCAGGGTCGTCGCCCTCGGCCTGGAGGCGGTCGGTGACCTGGAGCAGCGCGCCGCCGTCGATCGGCTTGACCTCGACCGTCGAGGCCGGGGCGTCGGGGCAGCGCAGCACCCGGATGTTCTTCTTGCGGGCCAGCACCTCGACGGCGCCGTCCTCGTACGCCGGGGCCACGATGACCTCGGTGAAGATCTCCGCGACCTGCTCGGCCATCGCCACGGTCACCGGACGGTTGACGGCGATGACGCCGCCGAACGCGGAGAGCGGGTCGCACGCGTGCGCGTTGCGGTGCGCGGTCGCGACGTCGTCGGCGATCGCGATGCCGCACGGGTTGGCGTGCTTGATGATCGCGACGCACGGCTCGGCGTGGTCGTAGGCGGCGCGGCGCGCGGCGTCGGTGTCGGTGTAGTTGTTGTAGGACATCTCCTTGCCGTGCAGCTGCTCGGCCTCGGCGAGGCCGCCCTCGCCGGAGGTGTAGAGCGCGGCGGGCTGGTGCGGGTTCTCGCCGTAGCGCAGGACGTTCTTGCGCTCGTACGTCGCACCGGAGAAGTCGGGGAAGCCCGAGTCGTCCGCTGCCGCGTAGTCGTCGGCGAACCAGGCGGCGACGGCCACGTCGTACGCGGCCGTGTGCTGGAAGGCCTCGGCGGCGAACCGCTTGCGGGCGGTCAGGTCGAAGCCGCCCGCCTTGACCGCGGCGAGGACGTCGGCGTAGCGCTCCGGGCTGGTCACGACCGCCACGGACGGGTGGTTCTTGGCCGCGGCGCGGACCATCGAGGGGCCGCCGATGTCGATCTGCTCGACGCACTCGTCGTCGGAGGCGCCGGAGGCGACGGTCGCCTTGAACGGGTAGAGGTTGACGACCACGAGGTCGAACGGCTCCACGCCGAGCTCGGCGAGCTGCTCGCGGTGGGCGTCCAGGCGCAGGTCGGCGAGGATGCCGGCGTGGACCCGGGGGTGCAGCGTCTTGACGCGGCCGTCGAGGCACTCGGGGAAGCCGGTGAGCTCCTCGACCTTGGTGACCGGCACGCCCGCGGCGGCGATCTTCCCGGCGGTGGAGCCGGTGGACACCAGCTCGACACCCGCCTCGTGCAGACCGCGGGCGAGGTCTTCGAGCCCCGTCTTGTCGTAGACACTGACCAGGGCGCGGCGGATGGGCTTATTCACCGACATGACCGAGATGAACCTTTCGTCCCTCAATGCGATAGCCGTCACGGGCGAGCCGCCCCACGGCCTCGACGAGCAGCTTGCGCTCGACTTCCTTGATGCGTTCGTGGAGGGCGGCTTCGCCCTCCGCCGTTTCCTCTTCGGTCACCTCGACCACGCCCTGCGCGATGATCGGACCGGTGTCGACGCCGTCGTCGACGAAGTGGACGGTGCACCCGGTGACCTTCACGCCGTACGCGAGCGCGTCGCGGACGCCGTGAGCACCGGGAAAGCTGGGGAGCAGGGCGGGGTGGGTGTTGACGACCCGGCCGCCGAACTCGGCGAGGAAGCCCTTGCCCACGATCTTCATGAATCCCGCCGAGACGACGAGGTCCGGGCGGTGCTCCGCCACGGCGGCGGTCAGGGCCTCGTCCCAGGCGTCACGGCTCGCGTACTCGCCGAGCTTGCGGACAAAGGTGGGGAGCCCGGCGCGTTCGGCGCGCTCGATGCCGACGGTGCCGTAACGGTCCGCGCCGACCGCGACGATCCGGGCGCCGTAACCCTCGGGGTCGGCGCCGATCGCGTCGAGGAGTGCCTGGAGGTTCGTGCCTGAGCCGGAGACGAGCACGACCACACGGGCCGGAGCGGCGGAGGGGGGCGGGGAGGCCACAACAGGGCCCTTTCTCGCGTGGTGGAGCGGGTGCGCGATGTACAGGAGGTGCGTTTGTATGGTCGTACGAAAGAAGCTCGTCCCGGGATACGGGGAACTCTACGAACGGTCCGACCGTCAGCAACGATACCGGCACACCCGGCGGCCCCCACGGGACGGGGGCGTGACCGGGAGGTAGCGTCAGGGGACAGGGAACCGCCCCCGGGCGGAAATGACGAGATGGGGAAGACGTTCACCACATGCCGGACCGCCTCCGCACCGCCCTTGGCCACCCGCTGCCCGAGCGGGCATCCACGCTGATGCGGGAACGCCAGTCCTCATCGCCGGACTCCTCGCCGGGCTCGGGTTCCGCGTCGGGATCGGGTCCCTCCCGCGGCCCGGGCTCCTCGTCCGGGCCGTCCGGGTCGTCCGACGACAATCCGTTCGCGGCACCGCCCGAGGACCGGCCCGACCAGCCCTGGCAGCCGCGCCACCCCTCCCACGCGCCGGGAGACCAGGGCAACGGCGGGAGCGGTGACCACGGCGGGGGACAGCCCGACGACCGCCCGGTCTGGGGCAGCCAGTGGAGCGATCAGCAGCCGGGCCGGCAGAGCGGCGGCTTCGGCGGCCGTCCGGGCGGGCCCAGCGGCCAGGGCGGCGGCCCCGAGAACACACCCGGCGGGCTGCGCTGGGACCCGACCGACCCCTCGCAGCGACGCGCGCGTTACGCGGTGCTGGGCGGCATGTGGGCCTTCTTCTTCGCCCTCTTCGACTTCCCCGAGATCGCGATGCTGCTCGGCGCCCTCTCCGTGTACTGGTCGGTCAGCGCGCTCCGCGGTGGCCCGCACAAGCCCCGGACGTCCGGCACGGGATCTCCCGCGGCGACGGACGGCACGCCGGACAGGGCGACCACTCCCCCGGCGCCCGGCGCCGTGCCCGGAGCGGCCCCCGGCACCGCCCAGATCAGCAAGCGGCAGCAGACGACGGCGGCCGTCAGCGGTCTGGTGACGGCGCTGCTGGCCCTGGCGATCGTGGCCACCGGCTACACGGTCCAGCTGGTGTACCGCGACTACTACACCTGCGTGAACGACGCACTCACCAAGTCCGGCGCACTGTCCTGCAACGACAAGCTGCCCGATCCGCTGGAGCCCTTCTTCGGCGTGAAGAAGTAGCCCACCGAGCCCGCGACACTCGCTACGGAGCGTCTTCCCGGCCGGGTTCCGGGTGCCCCTGGGCATCCGGAACCCGGCCGGTCGCCGTATCCGGCCGCGGGGCGGACCCGGACACGGGTCCGGGTGCCGACTCGGGAACGGGTGCGTCGGCCGGAGCCGACGTGTGAGCGGGTTCGGGTGCCGGCGCCTGACCAGGCGCAGAGCCTGACGCGGACGCGGGTTCTGACACGGGCGCAGGAACCGACGCGGGTTCCGACACGGGCGCAGGAACCGACGCGGGTTCGGACACGGGCACAGGAACCGACGCGGGTCCTGACACGGGCGCAGGAACCGACGCGGGTCCTGACGCGGGCGCAGACGCGCGCGCCGTGGCCGGAACGGGCCCAGGGGGCGCCGAGGACGCCGGGAAGTCCGCCATCAGACCGCCCGAGTTCTTCTTCAGCGCGGCCCAGCGGGCCTCCCGCGCGCCGTCCTCGTGCCAGGGGTCCGCCGACAGGAAGTCGTACGGCTCGTCCTGGTCCGCTCCGCCGGGCGCCTTCTCCGCGTCCTGTGCCGGCTTCGGCTCCGGCTTCCGTTCCGCCCCGGCCCCCGCCGGATCTCCCGTGACCGCCGCCGGATCTCCCTTCGCCGCGTCCCAGCGCCACCCCCACCGCCGTTCCCGCATGCGCCACGCCCTGAGCAGGAGCGCCGCCGGTACGCCGACCAGCGCGGCCCACGCGAGCGCGGCCGGACCCACCAGCCACCACACGGGGCCGAACTCGGCCAGCGCCCCCGTGCCCAGCGGGCCGCCCGACGCCGCCGCCAGCACCGCCGCGCCGGTCCCGGTGCCCACGGCCGCCAGTCCTGCCACCATCGCGGTGCGCCCCTGCCCCCACGTCTCCTCCCGCGCCCCGGGCACCGGCGCCGCGGCCCGTGCGACGAAGCGGGCGACGGTCAGGCCGGCCGCGACCGGCACCGCGACGGCCGCCCAGTTCGCCGCCGTACCGGGGCCGTGGGAGGGCACTGCGGCGAGCAGCGGGAAGTCCGGCAGCGCGGGCGGCCCGGTGAAGGCCAACGGGGTGGCCAGGGACGACGTACCGAGGGCGAATCCCGGCCCGAGACCGTAGGAGGCGCCCCACATCGCCGCGTTCGGTACGAGCGCTGCCGCCAGCAGGAGGACGGACACCCTGCCCGCCCAGTCACCGGACAGCCCCATGAACGACTCCCTCGCCGCTCCCGAATGCCACACCAGGGCCACCGCGACGAGCAGCGCCCCGCCTCCGAGCAGCGTGAGCACACCTGCGGCGGCCGACCGAAGTGCCACGGCGGCCCCGGCCCGGAACCGGGATCGGGCGGCCGCCTCCTGAAGCCTCAGCGGCGCCCAGACCAGCAGCGAGGTCAGGGGGCGTCCACGCCCCGCCCACACGCCGACGGCGGCCGCGCCGATGACCACGGCGCCGAGCGGGAAGACGATCGAGGCCCGGTCGGCGGGCAGCGCACCGCCTCGCGCGTAGGCGTCCGAGGCCAGCACCACCAGCAGGTAGCCGGCGCTCACCGCGCAGAACGCCCCGACCGCCGAGTGGCTGCCCACGGCCTTCCCGACGGGTTCCGCCGATTCCCGGGCGGCCCGGTACACGAGCCACACCGGCAGCGCGCCGAGCAACAGCGGAACGGTCCCCACGGGCGCGGGGTGCCCTCCCACCGTGTCGACCCTGACGAGTTCGGCTCCGTGAGCGAGCAGCCAGAGCCCGGTCGCCACATGGAGGGCTCCGCCCGGCCCGCTGTCCGGGTACGGGGAGCCGATCCACAGCACCATGACGAGGACGGCCAGCGAACCGAGCCCCAGTCCCGCCGCGAGTACCCCGCGCACGAAGGCGGAGGCCACTGCGGCGGTCCGGCTCCGCTCGGCAGGCAACATCGGGCTGCGCTCGGTCACTTGGGTCACGCGGCCATGCTGCCAACGACACGCGCCCATTTCGTGTAACGGGCGAATAGCCGCTGTGTCGCCCAATATACGTTTATGTACTTTTTCACCCAGTGCAGTGTCACGGGGGACGGAGGCCGGGCATGACGCGGAGCACCACCGGCACGGCCCCCGCGCCGGACACGCCCGCCCAGGAAGTGCCCGCGCCGGACGGACGAGGTGACACATCCCGGCCCACGGGCCTCACCGCCGAGGAGGCGTTCGACACCCTGTACGACTACGCCGCTCCCGGCCTCACCCGCCAGATGTATCTGCTGACAGGGCGTCGGAGACTCGCCCGGGAAGCCGTCCAGTACTCCTTCCGGATCGCCTGGCAGCGCTGGCCCGAGGTGGCCAGGGACCGCGATCCGGCGGGCTGGGTGCGGGCGGCCTCGTACGAGTACGCGATGTCGCCCTGGCACCGGCTGCGCCGCACCCACCGCCGGGCCGACGCGCTGCCCGAGGACCCGGCGCGGCACGCGCTGCTCGACGCGCTGCTGGGCCTGCCCCCGGCGTACCGTCGCACGCTGCTGCTCCACGACGGTGTGGGACTGGGGCTGCCGGAGACGGCTGCGGAGACGGAGGCGAGCACTCCCGCTGCGGCGAACCGCCTGGTCCACGCGCGGGCCGCCGTCGCCGAGCGGCTGGCCGAGCCGGCCGGTCCGCCGGACGCCGACGGCAGGTCACCACGGTTGCGCGAACGCCTCAGCGCACTCGCCCTCGCCGAAGAGGTTCCGGCTCCCCCGCCGGCCCCGGTCGTCCGCGCCGGCAGCGAGCGCGTCGCGGAGCTCTGGACCCGGGCCGCGCTCTGCTTCGGGGTGCTGCTCATCAGTTCGACGGCCTTCACCCTGCACACGGCCCCCACCCAGTACGAGCAGCCGCTGGCGCCCGCCGAACGGGTCGGCGGTGTTCCGCCCCGGGGCGGCCCGGAGAAGCTGACGCCTCAGGACCTGAAACTGCAGAAGGCGCTGCGTGACGAGCTCACACACGGCCCGGAACGCCTGGTTCCACGCGTTCCCTGAACGCAGCGTCCCCCTCTCGGCACCGCACGGACGCAGACGGCGCGGGGGCCGGCCCCCCCGCGGGGGGGGGGGGGGGCGCGGCGGGGGGGGGGGGGGGGGGGGGGGGGGGTCGGCGCGGG
>NZ_JBIWKR010000002.1:0-465404 GCF_044765765.1 Streptomyces sp. NPDC102402 | reverse complement strand
CGGCACCGCGGGGTGCCCCGGGTCCCCTTACGGCGGGGGCCCCCTCGGGCCCCCGCACGGACGCAGACGGCGCGGGCCCGTACCCCATCGCGATGGGGTACGGGCCCGCGCCGTCTGCGCGGTGAAGCGGCGGGCGGTCAGCCGCCGAGGATCTCGCGAGCCAGCTTGGCGGTCTCGGTCGGCGTCTTGCCGACCTTCACACCAGCGGCCTCGAGGGCCTCCTTCTTGGCGGCGGCGGTGCCGGAGGAGCCGGAGACGATGGCGCCGGCGTGGCCCATGGTCTTGCCCTCGGGGGCGGTGAAGCCCGCGACGTAACCGACGACCGGCTTCGTGACGTTCTTCGCGATGTAGTCGGCGGCACGCTCCTCGGCGTCGCCACCGATCTCGCCGATCATCACGATGAGGTCGGTCTCGGGGTCCGCCTCGAACGCCGCGAGGGCGTCGATGTGCGTCGTGCCGATGACCGGGTCGCCACCGATACCGACGGCGGACGAGAAGCCGATGTCACGGAGCTCGTACATCATCTGGTAGGTCAGCGTGCCGGACTTGGACACGAGGCCGATGCGGCCGGGCTTGGTGATGTCGCCCGGGATGATGCCGGCGTTGGACTGGCCGGGGGTGATCAGGCCGGGGCAGTTCGGACCGATGATCCGAGTCTTGTTGCCCTTCGAGCCGGCGTACGCCCAGAAGGCGGCCGAGTCGTGGACGGCGATGCCCTCGGTGATCACGACGGCCAGCGGGATCTCGGCGTCGATCGCCTCGACGACGGCGGCCTTCGCGAAGGCCGGCGGCACGAAGAGAACGGACACGTCGGCGCCGGTCTTCTCCATCGCCTCGGCGACGGACCCGAATACGGGTACCTCGGTGCCGTCGAAGTCGACGGACGTACCCGCCTTGCGCGGGTTCACGCCACCGACGATGTTGGTGCCGTCGGCCAGCATGAGCTTGGTGTGCTTCATGCCCGTGGCGCCGGTCATCCCCTGGACGATGACCTTGCTGTCCTTGGTGAGGAAGATAGCCATGGTGTTGGAGTCCCTCGTCCTTTACTTCGCAGCCGCGGCGAGCTCGGCGGCCTTGTCGGCCGCGCCGTCCATGGTGTCCACACGCTGCACGAGCGGGTGGTTGGCGTCGGAGAGGATCTTGCGACCCAGCTCCGCGTTGTTGCCGTCGAGGCGCACGACGAGCGGCTTGGTGACGGCCTCGCCCTTGCTCTTCAGGAGCTCCAGGGCCTGGACGATGCCGTTGGCGACCTCGTCGCAGGCGGTGATGCCACCGAAGACGTTGACGAAGACGGACTTGACGTCCGGGTCGCCGAGGATGATCTCGAGACCGTTCGCCATGACCTCTGCGGAGGCGCCGCCACCGATGTCGAGGAAGTTGGCGGGCTTCACGTTGCCGTGGTTCTCACCGGCGTACGCGACGACGTCCAGGGTCGACATGACCAGACCGGCACCGTTACCGATGATGCCGACCTCGCCCTCGAGCTTGACGTAGTTGAGGTTCTTGGCCTTGGCGGCGGCCTCGAGCGGGTTGGCCGCGGCCTTGTCCTCGAGCGCCTCGTGGCCGGCCTGGCGGAAGTCGGCGTTCTCGTCGAGAGACACCTTTCCGTCCAGCGCCAGGATGCGGCCGTCCTTGGTCTTCACCAGGGGGTTGACCTCGACGAGGAGCGCGTCCTCGGCGACGAAGGTGTCCCACAGGGTCACCATGGCCTCGGCGACACCCTCGGCCACGTCGGCCGGGAACTTCGCCTGGGCCACGATCTCGCGGGCCTTGACGATGTCCACACCGTCGACGGCGTTGACCGGGACCTTCGCGAGGGCCTCGGGGGTCTTCTCCGCGACCTCCTCGATGTCCATGCCGCCCTGCACCGACGCCATGGCGAGGAAGGTGCGGTTGGTGCGGTCGAGGAGGTACGAGACGTAGTACTCGGCCTCGATCTCCGGCGACAGCTCGGCGATCATCACCTTGTGGACCGTGTGGCCCTTGATGTCCATGCCGAGGATGTCGGTCGCGCGGGCGACCGCCTCGTCGGCGTCTGCGGCCAGCTTCACGCCGCCGGCCTTGCCTCGGCCACCGACCTTCACCTGCGCCTTGACGACGGACTTGCCGCCCAGCCGCTCGGTCGCCTCGCGGGCTGCCTCAGGCGTGTCGATGACTTCACCGGCCAGCACCGGTACACCGTGCTTGGCGAAGAGGTCCCTCGCCTGGTACTCGAACAGGTCCACGCGCGTCCGTCCCTTTTAGTGGTCTCGCGGTTGGTTTTCTGCGTGGGCGTGCCGCGAGGGCAACGTGACTGCGCGGTCACAAGGGAGGCGCACACGGTGACCGGGTACGCGGCATGTCCATCCGGCAGGTTATCCCCCGCGCCGCACCGGACCCTAAATTGCAGATCACACCTGAGCGGTGATACCGGTCACAGACTGCGCTGGTGGCCAGGGTACGGAGGACAAAACGACGCTCGCACGAGGCCGGCCGGAACGGCCTCCGGGCGGGCGCCGCGTCACCGTCCGGTGTCCGGTACCGGCAGGGGCCGCCTCTCGATCGCCGCCGCCATGACCTCGGGGAAGAGGTCCGGGGTGCAGGCGAAGACCGGGGCTCCGAGTGCTCCCAGCGCCGCTGCGTGCTCCCGGTCGTAGGAGGGCGCGCCCTCGTCGGAGAGCGCGAGCAGGGTCACGAATCCCACGCCCGACGCCGTCATCGCCGCGGCCCGCCCGACCATCTCGTCGCGGATCCCTCCTTCGTGGAGGTCGCTGATGAGGACGACGACCGTGTCCGCCGGACGGGTGATTCTCGACTGGCAGTAAGCGAGCGCGCGGTTGATGTCCGTCCCGCCGCCGAGCCGCGTCCCGAACAGGACGTCGACCGGGTCGTCGAGCTGGTCGGTGAGGTCGACGACTGCCGTGTCGAAGACGACGAGCCGGGTCGCCAGGGTCCGCATCGAGGCGAGCACCGCGCCGAAGACCGCGGCGTGGACGACGGACGCGGCCATGGACCCCGACTGGTCGACACAGAGGATGACGTCCTTCTTCACCGACCGGTCGGCGCGCCCGTACCCGACGAGACGCTCGGGAACCAGAGTGCCGGCCCCGTCCTGGCCGGGCAGGGGCACGTGGTTCTTGAGGTTGGCCCGGATCGTGCGGTCCCAGTCGATGTCGCGGTGGCGCGGCCGACGGGCCCTGGCCGAGCGGTCCAGTGCGCCGGTGAGCGTCGCCCTCGTGCGCGTGGCCAGCCGGCGCTCCAGGTCCTCGACGACCTTGCGCACGACCGCCCGGGCCGTCTCCTTCGTCGTCTCCGGCATGGCCCTGCCCAGCGAGAGCAGCGTGCCGACCAGGTGGACGTCCGGCTCGACGGCCTCCAGCATCTCCGGCTCCATCAGCAGGGCGGCGAGCCCGAGCCGGTCGATCGCGTCGCGCTGCATGACCTGGACTACGGAGCCCGGGAAGTACGTACGGATGTCGCCGAGCCAGCGGGCCATGGACGGGGCGGAAGCACCGAGCCCCGCGGAACGCTCGGCTCCGCCCCGGCCGTCCTGCTTCCTGCCGCCGTAGAGCGCTGCCAGCGCTCCGTCCATCTCCGCGTCGCGCCCGGTGAGCGCGCGTCCTGTGCTCTCTGCGCCGTCCGCCCCGAGCACCATGCGCCAGCGCCTCAGCCGCTCGTCGTCGGCGGAAGTCGCGGTCATCGCCCTCTCCTCTTCCCTCGTGTCCGACCGTCTTCCCTCGTGTCCGGCCGTCCTCTCCCGTGTCCGGCCGTCTCGTCCCGTGTCCGCCTGTCTTCTCTCATGTCCGACCGTCCGTGTTCATCTGGCCGCCGTCCTCGGCACCGGCTCCTCGGCGCCGAGCAGCAGCCGAAGTACCGGAACCACCGCGTCCGCCCGTGCCTCGTCGAGTACCCCTCCGAAGCCGGGCGCGGTGGCCCCGCCCTCGCCGCGCGTCCCGCCGGCATCCGGTCCGCGGCGGACGAGCTCACCCAGCGTGCGCCGCACCCCGGGCTCGTAGGCCGAGAACGTACGGCGCAGCAGGGGCAGTACGTCGGTGAACGTGTCGGCCGGTATGCCTGTCAGCCAGGTGTCGACGAGCCCGAGGAGCGCCTCGTCGTGGACGAGCAGCAGCCCTCCGCCGCCCGCTCCGCCGACGAAGCCCTCGATCCATGACGCCGCGTCGGCAGGTGCGGTCCCGGGCGAGAGAGCCAGCCCCATGAGTCGGGCGGCCTCGCTCCCGGCGAGCCGCCCGTCGTCCAGGAGCAGCCGGGTGGCCCGGCCGCGGATCACCCCGGCGACCCTTCCCCGGGTGGACAGTCTGTGCAGGACTGCGGCCCAGCGCTCGGGCAGTCCGTCCGCCCGCACGGTGCCGGCGAGCAGTGCGATCGCGGTGTGCACGCCGTCCACCCGGCGAAGCGCCTCGGCGGCGGCGTCCGCGTCGAGGGCGGTGCAGGCGGGGGGCAGGCCCACGCAGACGCGCTCGGCGAGGCCGACGGCCACCTCCTCCAGGGCGGAGGTGTCGGTGGACCGCACGTCCCCGTACCGCAGGGAGCGGGCCAGGGCGGGCAGCGCGTCGGCGAGATGTCCGACGTCCGCGTCGAGGGCCGCCCGGTCGGCGAGAGCCCTCATCACGACGGGCAGCGCCTCGGGCAGACCGGCCAGGAGGCACTGCTCGGCGAGCACGGTGACCCCGGCGAGCGACGACGCCGACACGGCCTCCGACTCAGCCCGGGCGGTCGCGGCTCCCAGCACGGTGGTGCCCCACACTCCGGCCTCGGCGGTCCGGACGAACAGCTCGGGCTCCCAGCGCAGCCGCCAGCTCTCCCGGAACGTCCCCGTGCTGCCACGGCCCGCGGCCGGCTCGCCCCAGTCCACCCCGAGGAGCCGCAGCCGGTGCAGCAGCCTGCTGCGGGCCGCGTCGGTGTCCTTGCGCAGATCGAGCTCCAGCTCGCGTCCCTCCGCCTCCGGCCTGAGCCTCAGGGAACGCTGCTGCCGGTCCAGGTCGCGCTGGAGAGGCACCGCGGGGGCGACGTCCGGGACCTCGCCGAGGATCTCGCCGACGACGAGGCGGTCCCGCACGAGGGCGAGCGGGACATCGGATCCCCCGCACATCACGGCCCTGACCGCGTCGGTGGCCTCGCCCAGGCCCACGGCCGGGCGGCCGCGCAGGGCAGCCAGCGTCCCGGCGAGCCGGACGGCCTCGATGACGTCCGCGGACGACACGGTCCTGTCCGTGCCGCGCAGGAGTCCGGCGACCTTCGTCATCCAGCGTTCGACGGGGCGGTCGGGTGCTGCGAACAGGTGCCCGTACCAGCCGGGCGACTCGATCCCCGCGCCGTATCCGCTGTGCCGGGCCAGCCGGCGATGGGTCCAGGGCACCCAGGTCAGCTCGGCCTTGACCTTGGGTATCCCCTTCAGCAGGGCACGGTCGGCGGCGACCGTCGTCCTCGCGGCGAGCGCGGGCACGTGCCACGCACCGCAGACCACCGCGACGCCGTCGCCGAACTCCTTGCGGGCGGCGCGCAGCCGCAGACGCATGTATGCCTCCCGGACGGCGTCCTGCGGATGCCCCCCGTCCCCGTGCGCCTCGCGCAGGGCGGTCATCGCCTCGGCGAGCGCGGCGAAGGGGGTGCGCGGGTCGGCCGGTTCACCGTCCGCCGCGCGGTGCTCGACGACGTCCTCCCACCAGCGCTCGGGGTCGTCGTAGCCCGCGGTCCCGGCGAGGATGCCGATCGGATCGACGCCCCGGTCCTTCGCCTGCCCGCTCTCCTGCCGGTCCGTCAGCGCCAGGGAGTGCGCGGCCGGCAGATCCACGAAGCGCACGGGGACCCCGTGCGTCAACGCCCAGCGGATCGCCACCCATTCAGGGGAGAAGTCGGCCATCGGCCAGAACGCGGCGCGCCCCGGATCGTCCACGGCGTGGGCGAGCAGCGCGACCGGCGGACGCATCCCGCCGTGCGCGGCGAGCGGCAGCAGCGCGTCCCCCTCGGGCGGCCCTTCGACCAGCACCGCACTCGGCCGTACGGATTCCAGAGCGGCCAGGACCGCGCGGGCGGAACCGGGGCCGTGGTGGCGCACCCCCAGGAGCAGCGGTCCGTCCGCGGCGGTGCCGGCCCCCGCGGTGCGGGGTGTCATTCGGCGGCCTCACGGCAGGCGCGGTAGAAGTCCTTCCAGCCGTCCCGCTCACGGACGACGGTCTCCACGTACTCCTGCCAGACCACCCGGTCCGCGGCCGGATCGCGGATCACGGCACCGATGACGCCCGCCGCCACGTCTCCGGGGCGCAGGACGCCGTCGCCGAAGTGGGCGGCGAGGGCGAGGCCCCCGGTGACCACCGAGATGGCCTCGGCCGTGGAGAGCGTCGCGGAAGGCGACTTGAGCGAGGTGCGGCCGTCCGTGGTGATGCCGTCACGGAGTTCGCGGAAGATGGTGACGACGCGCCGGATCTCGGCCATGCCGTCGGGTGCCGGGGGGAGGTCGAGGGCGTGTCCTGTCTGGGCCACGCGCCGGGACACGATGTCCACCTCGGCCTCGGGGGTCGCGGGCAGCGGCAGCACCACCGTGTTGAACCGGCGGCGCAGCGCGCTGGAGAGCTCGTTGATCCCGCGGTCGCGGTCGTTGGCCGTGGCGACGAGGTTGAACCCCCGGACCGCCTGGACCTCCTGTCCCAGCTCCGGGACGGGGAGCGTCTTCTCCGACAGGATCGTGATGAGCGCGTCCTGCACATCGGCGGGGATGCGGGTCAGTTCCTCGATGCGGGCGGTCATTCCGTCGGCCATGGCCCGCATGACCGGGCTCGGCACCAGGGCCTCGCGGCTGGGTCCGTCGGCCAGCAGCCGGGCGTAGTTCCACCCGTAGCGGACGGCTTCCTCGGGGGTGCCCGCGGTGCCCTGGACGAGCAGGGTCGAGTCTCCGCTGACGGCCGCGGCGAGATGCTCGGACACCCAGGTCTTGGCGGTCCCCGGAACACCGAGGAGCAACAGCGCCCGGTCCGTGGCGAGTGTGGACACGGCGACCTCGACGAGGCGGCGCGGTCCCACGTACTTCGGTGTGATGAGCGTGCCGTCCGGGAGTGTCCCGCCGAACAGATAGGTGGAGACGGCCCACGGGGAAAGCTTCCAACGGGCGGGCCTGGGGCGGTCGTCGGCGGCGGCGAGTGCCTTGAGCTCGTCGGCGAAGGCCTGCTCGGCGTGCGGCCTCAGCACTTCGCCGCCGACGGCGTCGGTCTGTACGGACACGGTCATGGATCCCCCTCCGGATCGGTCGATCCGATGCGGTTCCCACCGTGCACCACGGCACTGACAATCGGTCCCGTCCGTGAGCCCGGCCGGTCGGGAGCGGTCGCGGAGCCGACGGGGACCCGCCCGCGACGGAGCCGGGCCCGATTGTCAGTGCCGCCCTCTACCGTCGGTTCCATGGTGCTATCTCACGGGGGAGGATCCGGGCGCTCCACGGGCCCGGTGGAGCGTCGGACGGTGGAGCGCGTGCTGGAACCCGCTCCTGACGTCGCGTCACGCTCGGCCGGTCGCGCGTTCGGCTCGGAGCGCGCGTGGACCGAGGCGGGCCGGGGCGGTCCGGACGTGGCCTGGGGAATCTGCCCGGGCGACGGCGGCGCGCCGTACCGCACGGCGGTCGACGCTCGCGGGCCCGCGTACCTGTGCGGTTGCTCCGCCGGGGAGTCCCCCTGCGGACATGCGCTGGGGCTGTTGGTCCTCCTGTCCGCCGACGCCCTGGCACCGGCGGAGCCGCCTCCCTGGGCCGCGCGGTGGCTGGCGGACCGGCGCGGCCGGACGGTGCCCGGGGATTCGGCGGGCCGGACGGCGGCGGCCCGCCGCGCCGACCGCCGGACCGAGCGCGTCACGGGTGGCGCGCAGGAGCTGGAGCAGCGCCTCGCCGATCTGCTGCGTGGTGGGCTCGCGGCGGCGGACCGGCCGGAACACGGACTGTGGGAGGAGACCGCGGCCCGCATGGTCGACGCCCAGGCACCCGGACTCGCCCATCGTGTACGGGAGCTGGGATCGGTGGTGGCCTCGGGGCCCGGCTGGCCGGTGCGACTGCTGGAGGAGTGCGCGCTCCTGCATCTGCTGGACTCGGCCTGGCTCGGGCTCGATCGGCTGCCCGGCCCCCTGGCGGCTACCGTGCGTACGAGGGTGGGGCTGACGGCCACCTCAGGAGGACAGGCCGTTCGCGACCGCTGGACGGTCCTCGCCCGGTACGACACACCGGACGGCAGGATCGTCACCCGCCGCATCTGGCTGCACGGCGCGGAGTCGGGGCGCACGGCCCTGCTCCTGTCCTACGGAGCGCCCGGGCGCGCTCTGACCCTGGACCTGCCGGTGGGCACCGTGATCGACGCCGAGGTGACTCCGTATCCGGGCGGAGGCGGACTGCGGGCCGAGCTGGGCGCGCGGTTCGGTGAGCCCGTCGCCGCGACGGCGCCCCCACCCGGCGGCACGACGGCCGACGCCGTCGCCGCGTACGGACACGCCCTGCGGGACGACCCGTGGCTGGACTCCTGGCCGGTCACCCTGCGGGACGTCATACCCGCGCCGTCCGGGGACGGCTGGCAGCTGGTCGGCGCGGCGGACGGTTCCGCCCTGCCGGTCGCGCCCACGGCGCTGTCCCGGCCGGGCCTGTGGAAGCTCGTGGCTCTCTCCGGCGGCAGCCCCCTGACGGTGTTCGGCGAATGCGGACACCTCGGTTTCGACCCGCTCGCGGCCTGGCGCCCGGGGGCCGGGGGGGCGGGCGCGGCCGTGGCGCTCGCCTGACACCCGGCACCCCCTTGACCCGCCGCGCGGTTCTCCGATCCGCGATTCCTGGACCACCGGAAGGGACCCGATGCCCACCACCGCCAAGCCGGAGGGCCTGCCTGTGAACGCCCTGTGGGAGGACCTCGTCACCTCGGCCCTGCTCGGCACCGACCGGCGTCCCCTCCGGGCGCAGGACGGCTCCGCCCTCGGTCCGGCGGCGCTGCTCGACGCGGCGGCGGTGCACACCGTACGGCGCCGGGCCGCCCTGCTGCCCGCCACCGGGGCCTCCCTGCCCGAGCCCGCGCCCGCGGATCCCCGGCCGCCGCTGCCCGACGCCGCCCGGCGCCGGATCGCCCAGCTGCTCGCCGACCGCTCGGCGCCGCCCGGGGGCGGGCGCCGGGGCACGGCGCCCGATCTCACCGAGCTGATCCCCCAGTGGCTGACGTCCGCCGGTGCGCGCGGATACCGGGCGCCGGCGGAACTGCTGCCCGCCCTGCTGGACGCGGCGAGAGCCCGCACGGACCTGCGCACCCACGTCCTGGCATTCGCCGGGCCCCGGGGACTCTGGCTGGCCGGGCTGAACCCCGAGTGGAAGTTCGCGCTGCGCGCCTCGACGCGCGGCGCCCAGCGGCCCGACACGACCGACCAGGAGGCGGTGCGCCTGCTCTGGGAGGAGGGCCTCTTCGCCGAACGCGTCGCGCTGCTCACGGCCCTGCGGGAGCGGGACCCCGGTGCGGCGCGGTCCCTGCTCGCGTCCACATGGGCCGCGGAGAGGGCCGAGGACCGGCTGATGTTCCTCGATTCCCTGCGGTCCGGACTCTCGGGGGCCGACGAGCCGTTCCTGGAGGAAGCCCTGGCGGACCGCAGCCGCAACGTCCGCTCAACGGCCGCCGAACTGCTGTCCGCACTGCCCTGTTCGGCGCTCGCACGGCGGATGGCGGACCGTGCCACGTCCTGCGTGAACCCCGACCGGACGGGGGGCGGGGTCGCCGTCGCCGTGGAGGCGCCGCACGAGTGCGACACCGCGATGCAGCGCGACGGCGTGGTGCCGGCACCCCCGCCGGGGCGCGGCGAACGCTCCTGGTGGCTGGGTCAGTTGGTGGAGGCGACCCCGCTCGGTGTCTGGCGGGAGAGGTTCGACGGGCGGACGGCCCACGAGCTCGTGACGCTGCCGGTCGCGGATGGCTGGGCCGGTGAGCTGCACGCCGCCTGGTGCCGTGCCGCGGTGCGGCAGCGGGATCCCGACTGGGCGCGGGCGCTGCTGGGCGCCCCCTCGACACCACCGGCCAACGGCCCTGGGACGGCGTCGCTGGCTGAGCGGTCGAAGCTCCTCGCCATCCTGCCTCCGGGCGAACGGGCGCTCTGGGTGGCCGGGTTCATCGCCGCACACGGCCTGTCCGAGGCCTTCCAGCTGCTCGGTGTCTGCTCGGTGCCCTGGGACGGGCCGCTCGGCCGGGCGGTGGTCGACGCCCTGGACATCGCCCGGGACGCGGGGAGTTACCCCTGGAGCTTCAGCGGGGTGATGGGTCTCGCCGAGCGCTGCCTGAATCCGGCCGAGGCGGACCGGCTCGCGGTGCTCACCACCACGCCGGACGAGCCGGAAGGCGCTTCGCCGGGAGCGGGCGGGTACTGGTCGGAGGCGTTCCAGCGCCTGGTGTCCACCCTGCGGCTGCGCGCCGCCATGGACGCGGAGCTGGCCGAGGACGGCACGGGGTGAACGAGGGGGACGGCACGGGGCGAACGACGGGGACGGCGCGGGGCGAACGACGGGGCCCGGGAAGCGGACAGGGAGGGCGCGGCACGAGACCGCGGGGGCGCACACAAGGGCAGGAGCCGGGTCAGGGGGCGCGTCGGGCACAAAGGACCGCACCCGGCCACGCACCGCGCTCGGCCCCGCACCTTACCGATCCGCACCGCGCTCGGCCCCGCACCTTACCGATCCGCACCGCGCTCGGCCCCGTCCTCGCCGGCCTGCCCCTCGCCCTCCCCGCACCTCGCCGGTCCTGCACCGCACTCGGCCGCCGCAGCGCCGGCCCCGCACCGGAACCGCCGCCCGCTCGCCGGACCCGCACCGGAACCGCCGCCCGCTCGCCGGACCCGCACCGCGTCCAGGGCCCCGCTGCGGCCGGCTCATCCCGGGCCCTCGCGGACCGCTGCGGGCTCAGGCCTCCGCGGGCTGGCGGACGTGTGCGTTCACCCAGTCGACGATCGAGGCCGTCGTCGCACCCGGGGTGAAGATCTCCGCGACGCCCTGCTTCTTCAGCGGAGCGATGTCCGCCTCGGGGATGATGCCGCCGCCGAAGACCTTGATGTCCTCCGCCTCGCGCTCCTTGAGCAGTTCGATGACCTTGGCGAAGAGCGTGTTGTGCGCACCGGAGAGGATCGAGAGACCGATGGCGTCGGCGTCCTCCTGGATCGCCGTGTCCACGATCTGCTCCGGGGTCTGGTGGAGCCCTGTGTAGATGACCTCCATGCCCGCGTCCCGCAGTGCCCGCGCGATCACCTTCGCCCCGCGGTCATGGCCGTCGAGGCCCGGCTTGGCCACCACCACACGGATCGGACCGGTCACACCCATCAATGCCTCCACATGCGTCTCCCGAGCCCGGAGGGCCGGTGATGTGAACGAACGTTATCCACAGCATCCCGCACGGCGCTGTTTCGCGGTGGTCCGGGAGGGGGAAATCACACGTGGGACATGTTCGCCGGTGTCGTTCCCAGCACCGTGCGGCCCACCGGCCGCACGGGGAGCGCGCCTGGGGAGCCGCAACGAGGTCGTCGTACCACCGTGCCGTCAGCCGCTCGGCACGGTGGTACGGCCCCCGGCAGCATCAGGGCCGCCGGTCACCTCCGCAGCGATCCCCGTGAGGGCGTACGGGGCAGGGAGCCGCCTCCCCGCACGCCAGTGCAGGAGGTCGGCCATGAAGGTCCTGTCCTTCCTACCCCTACTGCTGCGCAGGTCGTGCCTGCGCCCCGCCTGGCTGTCGTCGACGCTGCTCAGGGCCACCGCGCTGGAGCTGGTGATCCTGGCCGGGCACGTGCTGATCTACCCGTCCGGCCTCACCCCTGAACGCCGGGCACCCACACCTCCACCCCCTCCCGACGACGCCGGGCGCGAGGGGGACGCGGACGGGACCACCCGTCCGGCGGAGACCACCTCCCTGCCCACCGCGGCCGGCGAGCGGCCGCCCGTCGTCCTCCTCCACGGGTTCATCGACAACCGTTCCGTCTTCGTCCTGCTCCGCCGCTCCCTGGCCCGGCACGGCTGGCACCATCTGGAGTCGCTCAACTACTCCCCCCTGACGTGCGACATCCGTACGGCGGCCGAACTGCTGGACCGCCACGTCGAGGAGATCTGCGCCCGCACCGGGCACCGTGAGATCGACATCGTCGGACACAGCCTCGGCGGCCTCATCGCGCGGTACTACGTGCAGCGAATCGGCGGGGACCGCCGGGTGCGTACCCTCGTCACCCTCGGTACACCGCACGGCGGCACGGCCGCCGCCCCGCTGGCGGGCGCGCACCCCATCGTCCGACAGATGCGCGGCGGATCCGATCTGATCGAAGAACTGCGCCGCCCCGCACCGGGCTGCCGGACACGGTTCATCAGCTTCTGGAGCGAGCTCGACAGGGTGATGCTCCCCGTCGAGACGGCCTGCGTCGACCACCCCGACCTCGACGCGGTGAACGTACGCGTCACCGGTATCGGCCACCTGGCCCTGCCGGTGCACCCCGCGGTCGCGTCCGCGATCCGCCAGGCACTCGAGTCCGACGGCGCGGTCATCGGCGCCCCCGGAGCAGCCTCCGGAGCAGCCCCCGGAGCCGCATCCGTCGCCTGACCTCCGGCGGCCGGACCGCCGCCCAACACCCTTCGAATAGAACAAATTTCGAACATAGAGCCAAACCTGCCCGCCCGGTCCACCGAAAGGCGGCCGATTGCCCGTTTCCGTCGGAGTGGAAACCCGCCGAAGATTGTCGTCCTCACCTACCGCCGGGTACAGTCGCGGCCACTACTCACCCCGGGATCCCCCCACCGGACCCCGGAACAGGTCCTGCTGCCGAGGCGAGAGAGAAGTTGGTGAACGACCAGCACCCCCACGCCGGGTATGCCGGATACGACAGCGATTCAACCGGCAGCTACGACACCGATCCGCTCTTCGGGACCATGCCGGGGCACCACGACGACAGCCACGCGACCACGCACGGCGACGGCTACGCGCCGGCGTACGACGGCGGTTACGGCGGCTACGACGCGAGCCAGTGGGACACCGGAGCCCATCAACAGGCCTCGTACGACACCTACGGCGCCCAGGCCCACCCGCAGGCGCCCCAGGGATACGACGCGACCGCCGCCTGGGCACCCGGAACCGGGATCCCGGCCCAGACCGCGGACGCGACGGGCCAGTGGGACACCACCGCCTGGAACCGGACCGACGGGACCGACCAGTGGTCGGCCGGTGACACGGGCGCTTTCCCCACCACCACGTTCGACACCACGGCCTACGCGACCGGCACCTACGCCGCGCCCGCCTTCCAGGCCGCGGAGTACGAGAGCTACGCGGCCGCCGACACCGGCACCTACGACGCCACCGCCTGGAACACCGGCGCCACGCCCGAGAGCCCCGCGTACGCATCCGAACAGACGTCGTATCACCCGTACGAACACCAGCCGGTGTCCTACGAGCCGTACGGGACAGCCGAGTTCGCCGCGCACGACGGCATCAGCGCCCCCGGCCTCCACGACTCCCCCAGCAGCCACGACCCGGCCGAAGCCGGAACGGGTACCGCCCCGACGGACGTCTGCTCCGACGCGTACGGCGAGCCCCTGGACACCGATCGGCCGGAACCCCTGCCGGACGTCGTCGAGGTGACCGCGGAATCCGCGTCCGTGGCAGCCTCCGCTCGCCCCGTGGGCCGTTCAGCCGCTCCGCGCGGTGCCGGCCGGGGCCGGCGCCGCACCCCGGCGAAGCGTTCGGCACTTCTGACCGTCGCCGTTCCCTCCGCCTGCGTCATGAGCGTCGCCGGCATCGCCGCCGCCTCGGTGAGCGGCGTCGGAGCCGAGGACACCAAGGACGAAACCACGTCCATGGCGGCGGCCGACACCGTCAAGCCGGCCGTGGCCAACAACAAGCTGGACACCCAGCTCGCCAACCTCAGCGCCGACGCCGAGAACTTCGCCGACCGTGCCAGCCGCACCCAGGAGCGCATCGACCTGAAGGAGCGCCAGGCCGCGGAGAAGAAGAAGCGCGAGGAGGAGGCCGCACGCCGCGAGGCCGCACGCCCCAAGTTCGTGCTGCCCGTGAAACAGCACGGCCTCAGCGCCACCTACGGCCAGGCAGGGGTGAACTGGATGTCCGTGCACACGGGTATCGACTTCCCCGTGTCCTACGGCACCCCCGTGATGGCGGCGACCGACGGCACCGTGCGCACCCAGTGGAACAGCGCCTACGGCAACATGGCCATCGTCACGGCGGCCGACGGCACCGAGACGTGGTACTGCCACCTCAGCACCACCAAGATCCGTTCAGGCTCGGTCAAGGCCGGCGACGTCATCGCCTACTCCGGCAACTCCGGCAACTCCACCGGCCCGCACCTCCACTTCGAGGTACGGCCGGGCGGCGGCTCGGCGATCGACCCGATGCCGTGGCTCAGCAGCCACGGGATCAACCCGAACTGATCCAGCACCAGCACCGCGTGGCCTGAAACAGCCCCGGCCTCGGACGTCCCGCCCAGGGACGTTCGAGGCCGGGGCTGTTCATGTCAGGGCTGCCCGGTCAGAGCTTCTCGACCGGCGCGTAGCGCAGCAGCAGCTTCTTGGGCCGCTCGTCGCCGAAGTCGACCGTCGCCTTCGCCTGGTCGCCGAACCCGTCGACCGCCGTCACCGTGCCCAGTCCGAACTGGTCGTGCGTGACCCGGTCCCCCACCACCAGGGTGACCACCGGCTTCTCGGAGGTACGCCGGGTCGCGAACCCCGACGGCCCGGACTTCGCCCGCGACGAGGACAGCGACGACGTGATGCCGGACGTCGGGCCCGCCGGAGCGGCCATCGGTCCCTTGCGCTTCCACTCCAGGTGCTGGTCCGGGATCTCCTCCAGGAACCGCGACGGCGGGTTGTACGAGGGCTGGCCCCACGCGCTCCGCATCGCCGCCCTGGTCAGATACAGCCGCTCGCGGGCGCGCGTGATGCCCACGTAGGCGAGCCTGCGCTCCTCCTCCAGCTCCTTCACCTGTCCCAGCGCGCGCATGTGCGGGAAGACGCCGTCCTCCATGCCGGTCAGGAACACCACCGGGAATTCGAGGCCCTTGGCCGTGTGCAGCGTCATGAGCGTCACGACGCCGGAGCCGTCCTCGTCCTCGTCGGGGATCTGGTCGGCGTCGGCGACGAGGGCGACCTTCTCCAGGAACTCCGCGAGCGTTCCCGAGCCTTCCTCCTCCGCCCGCTCCTGCTCGAATTCGAGAGCGACGGAGGCGAGCTCCTGGAGGTTCTCGATACGGGTCTCGTCCTGCGGGTCGGTGGACGCCTGGAGTTCGGCGAGATAGCCGGTCCGCTCCATGACGGCCTCGACCACGACCGCCGGGCCCGCGCCGGACTCCACGATCGTGCGGAGCTCCTCCATCAGCGTGTTGAACCGCTTCACGGCGTTCGCCGACCGGGCCGCCATGCCGTAGGCCTCGTCGACGCGGCGCAGCGCCTGCGGGAAGGAGATCTTCTCGCGCATCGAGAGGGCGTCGATCATCGCCTCGGCCCGGTCGCCGATGCCGCGCTTGGGCACGTTGAGGATGCGGCGCAGCGGGACGGTGTCCTCGGGGTTGGACAGCACCCGGAGGTAGGCCAGGACGTCCCTGACCTCCTTGCGCTCGTAGAAGCGCACTCCGCCGACGACCTTGTAGGGCAGTCCGACGCGGATGAAGATCTCTTCGAAGACACGGGACTGGGCGTTGGTGCGGTAGAAGACGGCGACGTCGCCCGCCTTCGCGTCCCCGGCGTCCGTCAGCCGGTCGATCTCGTCGGCGACGAACTGCGCCTCGTCGTGCTCGGTGTCGGCGACGTAGCCGGTGATCCGGGCGCCGGTGCCCGCGTTCGTCCAGAGGTTCTTGGGGCGGCGGCTCTCGTTGCGCTCGATGACGGCGTTGGCGGCCGACAGGATCGTCTGCGTGGAGCGGTAGTTCTGCTCCAGCATGATCGTCGTCGCGTCCGGATAGTCCTCCTCGAACTGGAGGATGTTGCGGATGGTCGCGCCGCGGAAGGCGTAGATCGACTGGTCCGCGTCACCGACGACGCACAGCTCGCCCGGGGCGTCGGCCTCGCCGGCCGGGCCCACCAGCTCGCGCACGAGGGTGTATTGCGCGTGGTTGGTGTCCTGGTACTCGTCGACCATGACGTGCCGGAAGCGGCGGCGGTAGTGCTCGGCGACGTCGGGGAACGCCTGGAGCAGGTGGACCGTCGTCATGATGATGTCGTCGAAGTCCAGGGCGTTGGCTTCGCGCAGCCGCGCCTGGTAGAGCGCGTAGGCCTGCGCCAGCGTCTTCTCGAAGCCTCCCCCATTCTCGGCTTCGCTCGAATGGGAGGTGCCCCCACCGACCTGTCCGGCGAAGGTCTCCTCGTCGATCAGCTCGTTCTTGAGGTTCGAGACCTTCGCCGTGAACGACTTCGGCGGGTAGCGCTTCGGGTCGAGGTCCAGGTCGCGGCAGACCAGGGCCATCAGCCGCTTGGAGTCGGCGGCGTCGTAGATCGAGAACGACGAGGTGAAGCCGAGGCGCTTCGACTCCCGGCGCAGGATCCGCACGCAGGCGCTGTGGAACGTCATGACCCACATGGCGTTGGCGCGCGGGCCGACGAGGTCCTCGACGCGCTCCTTCATCTCGCCGGCGGCCTTGTTGGTGAAGGTGATCGCGAGGATCTGCCCCGGGTGCACCCCGCGCTCGGCCAGGAGGTGGGCGATCCGGTGGGTCAGCACCCTGGTCTTGCCCGATCCGGCCCCGGCGACGATGAGCAGCGGGGACCCGGCGTGCACGACGGCGGCGCGCTGCTCGGTGTTCAGCCCGTCGAGCAGCGCGGCGGAGTCGATCACGGGACGCGGGGCACCGTCGCGGTAGTAGGCGTCACGCGGCGGCGGAGGAGCGTCGAAGACGTCCTCGAAGAGGCCCTCCGGCACCGCTTCGGGCGCATGCTCCTCGGGGGGCGGCGGGGGGCCGTCCTCCGAGGACTGGAGGCCGGTCAGGAAACTGTCGTCAAAGAGGCTGCTCATCGCCTCACGAGTCTAGGCGGCCGCACCGACAGCCCGGGCCGCATCGGCGACATGGACCCCGGGCCGTGCGCACAACGGTACGGACCGCCCACGGTGCGTGAGATCTCGGGGCGGTTTCCGGCCACGCGGACCACCGCATCGAAAAGGTCACGAAAATGTATCGGGCATATCGAACATCAACCTTCACAGGGACACCACGGGTTGGCTAGCGTGCTCCGACGGGTGCCCCGTACCCCCTTGAGGCGAACCGCGCCGCACGGGCGCCCCCGCCGAATCCGTACTCCCCCGAGGGGGGCCCGGAACCGGGGACCCACACGCAGCACCGGGGTGAATCGGTCCGTGCCCACCGGACCGTAGGGCAGCCTTCCGTTCCGCCCGAACCCTCCCCCAGTGCCCGAACGGCCTGGGGGGACCCCCATCGCTCACCCGGTAGGCGGTCCACGGAAGGAGATGCCGGCCTTGGCGTCGCATCGCAAGCCGCGCACCCGTGTGCGCACCACCACTCCCGCCGTCGGTCTGACGACCGCGGCGCTCGCCTCCGTCACCCTGCTCTCCACGCAGAGCGCGACGGCGGCTCCCGCCGAGCCGAAGCCCAGCATCGAGGAAGTACAGAAGAAGGTCGACGCCCTCTACCGGCAGGCCGGCACAGCGACGCAGCAGTACAACCAGGCGAAGACCGCCTCGGCCGAGCAGCGGTCCAAGGTCGACGCGCTGCTGGAGGCGGCGGCGAAGCGCGCGGACAAGCTGAACGAGACGCGCCGCGAGCTGGGCAACTATGCCGCCGCCCAGTACCGCGGCGGCTCGATCGCCCCGACGGCGACGTTCTTCCTCGCGGACGACCCCCAGTCGTACTTCGACCAGGACCAGCTGATGGCGCGGATGACCAGCCGCCAGCAGAAGGCGGTCGCCGACTTCCGTACGCAGCAGAAGCAGGCCGCGGCGAAGCGCGTCGAGGCGACGAAGAGCCTGGAGACGCTCACCGAGTCGCAGGCGACGCTGCGCACCAGCAAGCAGCAGGTGCAGGCGAAGCTCACCGAGGCGCGGAGCCTGCTGTCCGAGCTCACCGCCGAGGAGAAGGCGCGCCTCGCGGAACTGGAGCGGAAGAAGGAGGCCGAGGCCGAGCGCAAGGCCGAGGAGCTGGCCCGGCAGCAGGCCGCCGCCGCGAAGGAGAAGGCCGACCAGGCCGCCGAGAAGGAGGCCGGCACCGGCACCGGCACGGAGACGACCGGGGGCACCGGTTCCGGCAGCGGTTACGCCGCCCAGGCCGAGAAGGTCCTGGCCTTCGCCCGCGCCCAGATCGGCAAGCCCTACGTCTGGGGGGCGACGGGCCCCTCCTCGTACGACTGCTCGGGGCTCACGCAGGCGGCGTGGAAGGCGGCCGGCGTGGATCTGCCGCGCACCACCTGGGACCAGGTCGAGGTCGGGACGCGGGTGGCGACGGCGGACCTCCAGCCGGGTGACCTGGTCTTCTTCTACGACGACATCAGCCACGTCGGCATCTACAAGGGCGACGGCATGATGATCCACGCACCGAAGCCCGGCGCGAACGTCCGCGAGGAGTCGATCTACTACATGCCGATCTACGGCAGCGTGCGCCCCGCCTGATCCCGGGGCCCGGGACCCGGCACGCGGCACCCGAAGCGCGGGAAACGGCGGGCAGCACGGGCAGGCACCGGGGACACGCGGGCGGGGCCGGTCAGGGGCTCACCCCCTGACCGGCCCCGCCCCGCTCAGGTCCAGAGCGTGGCGATGAAGATGTTGGCGACCGTCAGCCCGCCGACCGCGGCGAACGCCCCCTTGCCCGCCTTCTCGTCGTCCCGCTTCACGTAGACGAGCGCCAGGATCACGATCAGGACCAGCAGCTTGATGCCGATCTTGACGTTGTTCACGCTCTGGTCGTCGGCCTGGTTGAGCCCGACCAGGGCGACACCCGTGACGAGCATGGTGAGCGCACCGTGCAGCATGGCCGGGACGAAGCGGGCCGTGCCCGCCCCCATGGCCTTCATCTGGGTCAGGAAGCCGCCCAGCAGGGAGGCGATACCGATGATGTGCAGGGCCACGAAGACATTGATGAGTACGTCCATGGCCGCAGCCTAGCCACGGCCATATCACCACTCTTCGGCCAGGTATGACTTACTGATGAGTTCATCCCGATCCTGAGCGAATTGCCGGACTCCGGTTGATTTTTCCGGTCATCTCCTGGAAACGAAACAGCACATATGGGCAATGCCTGTCATTACGCCTCTTCCCTGTGCGCCGGGTTTAGCGTCCTCCCCAGGTGACCGGCTCTGCACCGCCGCCCCCGTACCGGGCGGCGTGCCGGTCGCCCCGCCAGGAATCCGGCGGCGGGCCGCTCCCCCCTGTGGTGGCCCGCCGCCGGACCCCGGACGGGCCCGCCGGTACCCCCCGACGGGCAGTCGAACGGAAGGACGCACCACCCCCGTGCCCGCCGATCGAAAAGCCGCTCACCGCAAGCCCCGGCAACGCCTGTTCACCGGGCCTGCCGCCCGCACCGCGGCCACTCTCGCCCTCGCCGGTGCCGCGACCGCCACCGCCCTCGAAGGCGCGGCCCAGGCGGACCCCCAGCTCACCCCGGCCCAGGTCGGGGCCGAGGTCGACCGGCTCTACCACGACGCCGAGGCCGCCACCGAGAAGTACAACGGCGCGAAGGAGGACGCGGCCGCCTCCGAGAAGGCCCTCGACGCGCTGCGTGACGAGGCCGCCCGCAGGACCGATCGCCTCAACACCGCCCGCGACGCCCTCGGCTCGTACGCCACCGCCCAGTACCGCAGCGCCGGCATCGACCCCGCCGTCCGGCTGGCCCTCTCCTCCGACCCCGACCAGTATCTGGAGCGGGCCTCCTACGAGGACCGGGCGGGCGACCGGCAGGCGGGTGCGATCAACGGCGTACGCCGCCAGATCAGTGGCATCGCCCAGCTGCGCGCCCGGGCCGAGGACGAGCTCGCGGTGCTCACCGCGCGCCGGGCCGACCTCCAGAAGCACAAGGACGAGGTCCGCACCAAGCTCGCCGACGCCCGGAAGCTGCTGGCCACCCTCACCGCCGAGCAGCGCGCCGGCTACGAGCGCTCGGCCGACGCCGCGCACGGCGGCACCGCCACCCGTGCCGACCGGAGCTCCCCACGCGGCTCCGTCACCGCGCCCAACGCCCGCGCCGCGCAGGCCGTGGACTTCGCGTACGGGGCGCTCGGCAAGCCGTACGTCTGGGGCGCGACCGGACCCGCCTCCTTCGACTGCTCCGGTCTCACCCAGGCGGCCTGGCGGGCCGCGGGTGTGTCCCTGCCTCGCACGACGTACACCCAGATCAACGCCGGTCAACGCGTCTCGCGCTCCGAACTCGCCCCCGGGGACCTGGTGTTCTTCTACTCAGGCGTCACCCACGTCGGGCTCTACATCGGCGGTGGACAGATGATCCACGCCCCGCGGCCCGGCGCACCCGTGCGTATCGCGCCGATCAGCGAAATGCCCTTCGCAGGGGCGACCCGCGTCGCATAGGCTCCCGGCCTCATGGACACAGCCATCCAGAACTACGTGCGTACGCTCACCCTCCGCTCCCCGGACCACTACCGGGTCGGCCCGTTCACGGTGCGCCACAACCCGGACTGGGAGCTGAAGTTCGCGAACTACGCCATTCCCGACCGAGGGGCGGAACCAACGGCGCGGGACATCGCCGACCTGGTCGCGGCGTTCCGCTCGCGGGGACGGCTGCCCAGGCTGGAATTCCTGCCCGCCTGGGCTCCTGCGGTCGAACCGGCCCTGCTGGCAGCCGGGTTCACGGCGGAGAACCGCGCCCCGGTCCTGGCCTGCACGGCCGACGGCCTCCTCGCACCGAAGCCGGTCGACGGCCTCCGCGTCGCCGAGCCCGTCACCGCCGACGAGTTCGCCTCCGCGGCCTCCGTCCAGCACACCGGTTTCGGCGGCGAGGGCGGCCCCGACGACGGCGAGATCGCCTGGCTGCGGGCGGCCTCGGCAGGCGGTGGAGTCGCGGCACTGGCCACGGTGGGCGACATCCCCGCCGGCGCCGGCGGCTGCTCGGCACCGGACGACGGAATCGGTGAACTGGCCGGGCTGGCCGTCGCCCGCCCCTTCCGCCGCCGGGGCGTGGGCGCGGCGCTCGCCGCCTGGCTGACCCGCACCGCCTTCGAGCGCGGCTTCCACACCGTGTGGCTGGAGCCCGGCGGCCCCGACGTCGAGCGGATCTACGCGGGCGTCGGCTACCGCAGGACCGGCGAGAAGCTCAACATCTCGCTCGGTCCCGCCTGAGCACGCGTACGGCTCAGACCAGCCGTCGCGCCGTGGCCCACCGGGTCAGCTCGTGCCGGTTGGAGAGCTGGAGCTTGCGCAGCACGGCCGAGACATGGGACTCGACGGTCTTCACCGAGATGAAGAGCTGCTTGGCGATCTCCTTGTACGCGTATCCCCGGGCGATCAGCCGCAGCACCTCGCGCTCGCGCTGCGTCAGCCGGTCCAGGTCCTCGTCGACCGGCGGCGCGTCCGTCGAGGCGAAGGCGTCGAGGACGAAGCCGGCCAGCCGGGGCGAGAACACCGCGTCGCCGTCCTGGACCCGGAAGACGGAGTCGACCAGGTCGGCGCCGGTGATGGTCTTGGTGACATAGCCGCGGGCACCGCCGCGGATGACCCCGATGACGTCCTCGGCCGCGTCCGAGACGGAGAGCGCCAGGAACCGCACCGGATTCTCGACGGCGCCCATCATCGGGGCGCAGCGCCGCAGCACCTCGACGCCGCCGCCTCCGGGGAGGTGGACGTCGAGGAGGACGACCTCGGGGCGGGTCGCGGTGATCACGGTGACCGCCTGGTCGACGTCGGCGGCCTCGCCCACGACCTCGACCCCGGTCTCCTCGGTGCGGCCGATCTCGGCCTGCACCCCGGTGCGGAACATCCGGTGGTCGTCGACGAGCACGACCCGTACCCGGCGCTCCGGGCCCCCGGTCGCTTCGGTGTTCTCGGTCATTCGCTCGCCCTCTCCATCTCCAGCTCGACTTCCGTGCCCCCGCCGGGCACCGAACGCAGCCGTGCCGTGCCGCCGTTGCGCTGCATCCGGCCGATGATTGATTCTCGTACGCCCATCCTGTCGCCCGGGACGGAATCCAGGTCGAACCCCGGCCCCCGGTCCCGTACGGAGACGAAGACCGTGCGGCCCTCGACCTCCGCGAACACCTGGACGGCACCGCCCTCGCCACCGTACTTGGCGGCGTTGACCATCGCCTCGCGTGCGGCCTGCATCTGCGCCGTCAGCTTCTCGTCGAGCGGGCAGTCCCCGACGACGACGACCTCCAGCGGGACGCCGTGCTTGTCCTCGACCTCGGCTGCGGCGCGCTTGACCGCCTCGGCGAGGCTCGACGGCTCCTCGGCCTCGTCCTTGCCGGTGCCCTCGGGGTTGTACAGCCAGTTGCGGAGCTCGCGTTCCTGGGCGCGGGCGAGCCTGCGGACCTCACCGCCGTCGTCGGCGTTGCGCTGGATCAGGGTGAGCGTGTGCAGGACGGAGTCGTGGACATGGGCGGCGACCTCGGCACGCTCCTGGGCCCGGATGCGCATCAGCCGTTCCTCGGAGAGGTCCTGCGTCATCCGCACGAGGTAGGGGCCCGCGAGGAGCGCGATGCCGGTGAGCACGGCGATGGCGGCGGTCAGCGCGGTGCCCAGCTGAGCGGCCGATCCCCGGACCACCACGAAGGCGGCGAGGCCGAGTCCGACGAGCGCGACGCCGGCCAGCCCACGGGCCAGGTGCAGTAGGCGGCGCCGTCGGCCGACCTCGATCCACTGGGCGCGCCGGGCGTTGTCCGCCTGGCGCCACACGAGGACGGAGCCCGCGCCGATCAGCAGTGCCGGCCAGACGTAACGGTCCGCCTTGCTGCCCATGTCGACGTTGCCGACGAAGATCATGGCGCCGACGAGCAGCGCGACCAGGGCGAAGACCTGGCCCTTGTCGGGCTTGCGGAGTCTGCGCCGGCCGTCCGGGGCGGTCTCGAAGAGGGACCGCGTCTCCACCCCGCCGACCCCTCCGACCCCGAGGGGTACGACGATCCAGAACACCGCGTACAGCAGGGCGCCCAGGCCGTCCGCGAAGAACAGCCCGAGGAAGACGAACCGGACCCAGGCGACGGGCAGACCCAGATGTCCGGCGAGCCCGCGCGCCACACCGCCCAGCATCCGTCCGTCGGCGCTGCGGTACAGCTTGCGCGGCGCCGGCTCCTCCGGGTCCGGGGTGTGGGAGCTCGGCGCTCGGGTCGTGGCTGCTGGCATGGACCGATCGTCACACGTTCCGGCGGGTCATGGCATCAGGGTCTGCCCGGATCCGACCCTGAGGGCCGGACACCTCCGGGAGGGGGCCCGGGGGTGTCCGGGACGCAATATCAGGGACGGGCCAGGGTCGCCACGGACCCCACACGGGCGTACGGGCCGTCACCATGGAGCCATGACCGTTCCCCAGGACGCCTCCCCCGGCGTCGCTCCGCCCCCCGAACCCGCACCGCGGCTGCGGCGCAGCAAGCGGCAGAAGGTGGTGGCCGGGGTCTGCGGCGGGCTCGGCCGGTACTGCGACGTGGACCCGGTGATCTTCCGGATCGTGCTCGGTGTCCTCGCGGTGACGGGCGGCATCGGCCTGATCTTCTACGGCTTCGCGTGGCTGCTGCTCCCCGTGGACGGCGAGGACGAGAACGAGGCGCGCCGGCTGCTGTCCGGCCGGGTCGAGGGCGCCTCGCTGATCGCGCTGCTGCTGGCCCTGGTGGGCTGCGGGCTGCTGCTGTCGATGCTGCACAACGGCGGGATGCTCGCCTTCGCCGCGATGCTGTCGCTGACCGTGATCGGCTTCTCCGTCTGGACGCAGCACCGCAGGACGGCTCCGCCCGAGGAGGCACCGGGCGCCGCGCCGCACGTACCGGGAGGTACGGCGCACGCCGCCGGTCACGGGGCACCGCCCGAGGTGAAGGCACCGCCCAAGACGGCGGGCCCGTCCTGGTGGCGGGATCCGATCGTCAAGGACGGCACGACCGGTCCGGCTGGTACGGGCTATCTGTGGGGGCCCGCGAACGCGGTGTCCGAAGCGGCGGGACACGGCCGGCGCGGGCCGACCGCGGACGCCCCGTTCCGCCCGCCCCACCGTCCGCAGGGCACCCGGGGCCCCCGGTCGATCGGCGGCCTGGTCTTCCTGCTCGCCCTGCTCGCGGGCGGCCTCGGCACCGGGCTGAGCTGGGAGACCGAGCCGCTGGGCACGGCCCTGCAGACCGGGCTGGCCGCCGCGCTCGGGGTCTTCGGCCTCGGCCTGCTGGTGGCCTCCGTGCTCGGCAGGACCGGCTTCGGCACGATCCTGCTGGCCATGATCACGGCGGGACTGCTGGCGGGGGCCTCCCTCGTCCCGGCCGACATCGGCACCGACTGGGCCCGCAAGGAGTGGCGTCCGGCGTCGGTGGCCGCGGTCCAGCCGGAGTACAGACTGAACACCGGCGTCGCGAAGCTCGACCTCTCCCGGGTCACGGTGCCCGAGGGCGAGACACTGCGCACCCGCGTCCAGCTCGCGGCGGGCCGCGCGCTCGTCGTCGTACCGGCCGGGGTGACGGTGAAGATGGACGCCGAAGCGGGGCTCGGCGACATCCAGTTCCCCTCGGACCAGCGCAAGGACGTGGACATCGCCCCCGACCGGCGCACCCGGCGCACCCTGGCACCTCCCGCGAACAGCGAGCCCGCCGGCACCGTCGAGCTGGACATGGGAATCGGCATCGGACAGCTGGAGGTCATCCGTGCTGCGTCATGAGATCCGCCCGGGCCGCGCGGTGGCAGGCCTCGTCATGCTCACCCTGGCGGCCGGTTACGCGGCGGACGCGGCGGGGGCCTGGAACGCCCCGTGGACGTTCTTCGTGCCCGTCTTCATCGGCGGTCTGTGGCTGGCGGCCACGGTGACCTGGGTCAACTACAGGGTGCGGCGGAGGCGGGAGGCGCGGAAGGCATCGGCGGAGGCACCGGCACCTGGCTCGACCCGGATGCTCTGACCACCACGGGTCAGCCGGTCTCCGGCGCGCTGCCGGGGCGCTCGACCGTCTGGGAGCCGGCCACGCGGGCCGTCGTGAGGCGGGCGAAGTCCGCTGCCAGGGACACGGCCTCTTCCTGCGCCCCCGGTCCTCCGGGTCCGCTTCCCCCCTGTCGACACCGGCGTCCGCTCGCCTTTACGGTCCTCCGCGCTCAGATGCGCCCGGGGCGCCGGCTCCCCCTCAGAGCGTCCACCGACCAGTACGACGCGCCCGCCAGCAGCAGTGGCAGCCAGGCCATGAGGTAGACGAGGTCGTTGCCGTAGTAGTACGGCGTGGCCTGCCAGCTGACGGTCAGCCACAGGCTCAGCGAGATCAGGGCGCCGCCGAGGGCGGCGAGGCGGGCCCACAGGCCGGCGAGGGTGCCGAGGCCGACGAGGAGCTCGCCGATCGCGATGGCGTAGCCGAAGCCGTCGGGGCTCTTCAGGGCCAGGTCGACGAGGCCGGGGATCGCCGCGCTGTCGCGTACGCCGTTCATCATCTCGCCGATGGAGCCGGGGCCGCTCGCCGACAGGAAGGCGCTGTCGGTGAGCTTGTCGAGCCCCGCGTAGACGAAGGTGACGCCGAGGAAGATCCGCAGGGGCAGGAGCGCGTACTGCCCCGCCCGGTCCCTGAGACTCCTCGGCTCGTCCAGCCCGTACGAACCGCCCCTGTACCCGCTCATCACTGTCCCGCTTTCCGTTGGCCCTTCAACAGACCATACGTACGCCGGTTCGGTGCCGCTCACCAGGTGCGCGGTTCAGTCCGTGACGTCGATGAGGCAGGAGTTCGTCTCCACGCCCGCGGCCGTGACGACCTGCACCTCCACGGTTCCGGGTTCGACCTCCACGGGCACGGGCACGGTGAGCACCGTGTCCGACGGGTTGGCGAAGCCCCCGGCGACCGGGATGAGAGGGACGTGCACATGCACCCGGCCGATCCTGACGACCACCCGCGCCAGCCTGTCGGGGCCGCCGGCACCGGGCGGGACGAATCCCGCGCCGCGGATCTCGACGTCGTCGCCGGTACGGATCGGGGCGTCCAGGTCCCCCGCCTCCCGGGCCCGTACGACCGACAGGATGACGGGCCGGCCGCCCTCCGCGTACTTCCCGGCGAAGTACGTCGCCGCCGAGACGGCCACCAGGACCGCCAGGCCCCACGGCAGATCCGGGAGCTGCTCGGGCCGGCGGGCCAGGCGGACCGCGGAGAACAGCACGGCGACGGCGCTGACCAGCACGTACTGCACGTCCGTGAAGCTGCCGCGCCCGGAGTCGTCGGTGAGCAGGTCGGCCGCCCGGGGCCGGTCCGCCCGGAGCTTCTGCAGCCGCTGGGCCAGCACCCGTACGGTCACCACCCGGCGTACGACGACGGCGACGGCGCACACCAGAGCGAGCACGGTCAGTACGCCCGCCGAGCGGATCAGGTCGAGCCCCTCGATCAGGGCGTCGCGGTCGGCGTGGTCGGACGCCCCGGCCAGCTGCAGCGCGAGGACGAGCACGGCGAAGACGGCGAGGAGCACCCAGGACGCTGCGACCGTGCGCGAGGTGGAGAGCCGGTTGTCCTCGCCGATCAGCGGGGCGAGGAGGCCGCCGCGGGCCCGGTGGACGCGGGCCGCGCCGGTCAGCAGGCCCGCGGTGACGAACGCCGCGATCAGGCCCGCGGTGCGGGCCGTGGACCAGCCGGCACCGATCGCGGTCACGGCCTCTCCGATGACCAGCAGCGCGACACCGCCCCAGACCACCACGAGGGTGCGATGCCAGAGCGTGTGGAGCCAGGCGTCACCTGCCTCACGGCTCCGCTCGGCGACGGCGCGGGCCGACTCGGTCAGCTCGTCGGACACCCACTGGCGGGACGCCGACACGGACTGGGCTACGCCGGAGGGCAGGCCCTTCCCGGCGGCGAGTTCGTCCCGTTTGGCGAGGAAGGCCGCCACCGCGCGCCGGTGTCCTTCGTGTGCTCCGTGCGGGCAGTCGCCGCACGTACAGCCACCGCCGTGCGCACTCTTCGCCCTCGCCTCGTCCAACGCCACGGAGAACGCCGCCCTTTCCCGCCCCGGTAGAACCAACTCGCCTGTGATTTCTGCGAATTGTGCCGTACGTGGCGGGCTCGCCCCACATCGGGGCGGGCCGGGAGCGCCTGTCGTAGAAATGTGCGATTCTCAGGCGCCGAGCACGAGGTAGGCAAGACCCAGTGTCCCCCGGTATCCCCCGTAATACCCGGTGCGGCGGGCGTCGACGGCCTCGGTCACCCCGGCGTGCAGCGGGTGGCCCGGATTGGCCAGCGCCCAGCGCTCGCCGCGTCCGATGTTGGCCGCCGACTCGAAGAGGTCCCACTCCCGACGGTCGGCGACGGTCACCTGGAGCGGCCTCAGCCCCGCGGCCTCAGCCTGCCGGATCAGCTGCAGCAGCGAACCGAAGTCGTCCGGCTCGGCGCCCAGCCCCTCCAGCGCGGCGGCCGAGGGCTCGCGCTCCCAGAAGCCGTCCCCGAACAGCACCCGCCCACCGGGACGAACGGCTGCCCGCAGGGCCCTCAACGCGTCCGGGGTGCCGCCGGGCCAGGCGTGCGATGAGCCGATCGAGACGGCGAGGTCGTAGCCGCCCCCCGGATGTTCGGCGGCAGGGACCTCGTGGAACCGCACCCGGTCGGTGAGTCCGCGCTCCTCTGCCAGCCGGAGTCCTCGCGCGACGGCTTCCGGATCGGTCTCGATACCGTCCCCGGTTGATCCGGGCGCCGCTTCGACCAGGCGCATCAGCAGCTCGCCCCAGCCGCTGCCGAAGTCGGCGATGCGGGCGCCGGGGGGTGGCTCGCAGGCGGAGATCAGCCGGGCCGCGTGTTCCTCGGAGAGCGGGGTGTTCCAGGTGAGGCGGTCGTTCCCGGGGGCGGACATGAGGGCGCGGATCTCTTCGCTCGGCATGACCGGGAGCCTGGCACGGGACGTCGGCGGAGGCCAGGAATTTCTACCGGCCCCGGTTGTAGATCTCCGTGAGGTCCGCCTCGATCGGGAAGGGCGAGTCCAACTTGATCTTGTTGTGATGGATGCCCGTGGGTGTGTAGGCCTTCAGGGCCGGATCCAGTTCGTAGACGTAGACGATGGGCAGGCCGTCCCCGTTCGCCTCGACCCGCCAGAAGTGCGGTACTCCGGCGGCCGCGTACTTGCGAGGCTTGACCTCACGATCGCGGTCGACCGAGTCGGGAGAGACGACCTCGACGACGAGGACGACGTCCTCGGGGGCGTACCACGTCTGATCGGCGCCCAGATCCGCCTCCGCGCGGTAGACGAGCAGGTCCGGTTCCGGGCGGTTCCGGGCGTCGAGCCGGATGCCCATCTCACGATCGACATCCAGATCGTGCGGCAGATACGCCAACAGGGCCTTTTCCAGCAGCCACATCGTGCGGGTGTGGAACTTCCGCTGCGGACTCATGAAAACGAGACTCCCGTCGATCAGCTCCGTGTGGGGCGGGAGGCCCGGGATCCGGTCGAGGTCGTCCGACGTCCATCCGCCCTCGGGCGGGATGGGCCAGCGATACCGCTGTTCGTCGGATGCGGCGCTCATAAGTGCTCCCATGGGGCTGAGTCTCGTCTCCTCGGTCAGCGTACCCAGCGGATACGACGATGCCGCCGCCCAAACGAATGAGCGACGGCATCGGCGTTGACCTCAGGGAGCAGTTGACCTCAGGGAGCAGGGGTCACTCCCACTCGATCGTCCCCGGCGGCTTGCTCGTCACGTCGAGGACCACGCGGTTGACGTCGGCGACCTCATTGGTGATGCGGGTGGAGATCTTCGCCAGCGTCTCGTACGGCAGGCGCGACCAGTCGGCCGTCATCGCGTCCTCGGAGGAGACGGGGCGCAGCACGATCGGGTGGCCGTAGGTACGGCCGTCGCCCTGGACGCCGACGCTGCGGACGTCGGCGAGCAGGACCACCGGGCACTGCCAGATGTCACGGTCGAGGCCGGCTGCCGTCAGCTCCTCGCGGGCGATGGCGTCGGCCTCGCGCAGCAGGTCGAGCCGCTCCTTGGTGACGTCGCCGACGATGCGGATCCCGAGGCCGGGGCCCGGGAACGGCTGGCGCTGGACGATCTCCTCCGGCAGGCCGAGCTCCTGGCCGACCATCCGGACCTCGTCCTTGAACAGCTGGCGCAGCGGCTCGACGAGCTGGAACTCGATGTCGTCGGGGAGCCCGCCCACGTTGTGGTGGGACTTGATGTTGGCGGTGCCGGTGCCGCCGCCGGACTCGACGACGTCCGGGTAGAGGGTGCCCTGCACGAGGAAGGCGACCTCGGGGCCGTCCTCCTGGAGGATCTCCAGCTGGGCCTGCTCGAAGACGCGGATGAACTCGCGGCCGATGATCTTCCGCTTCTGCTCCGGGTCGGACACGCCGGCCAGGGCGTCGAGGAAGCGCTTCTCCGCGTCGACGACCTTCAGCTTCGCGCCGGTCGCGGCGACGAAGTCCTTCTCGACCTGCTCGGTCTCGCCCTTGCGCATCAGGCCGTGGTCGACGTAGACGCAGGTGAGCTGCGAACCGATGGCCTTCTGCACGAGGGCCGCGGCGACCGCGGAGTCCACGCCGCCGGAGAGGCCGCAGATGGCGCGCTTGTCGCCGACCTGCTCGCGGATCAGGGCGATCTGCTCCTCGACGACGTTGGTGGTCGTCCAGGTCGGCTCGATGCCCGCGCCCCGGTAGAGGAAGTGCTCCAGGACCTGCTGGCCGTAGGTCGAGTGCATGACCTCCGGGTGGTACTGGACTCCGTAGAGCTTCTTCTCGTCGTTCTCGAAGGCGGCGACCGGCACGACGTCCGTGGACGCGGTGACGGTGAAGCCCTCGGGGGCGGCGGAGCAGGCGTCGCCGTGCGACATCCAGACGGACTGCTCGGTGGGGGTGCCCTCGAAGAGGGTGGAGCCGGCCTTGGAGACGGCGAGCGGGGTGCGGCCGTACTCGCGGGCACCGTTGTCGTCGACCGTGCCGCCGAGGGTGGTGGCCATCAGCTGGAAGCCGTAGCACATGCCGAAGACCGGGACCCCGGCCTCGAACAGCGCGCGGTCGAGGCTCGGCGCGCCCTCCGCGTACACCGACGACGGGCCGCCGGAGAGGATGATCGCCCGCGGGTTCTTGGCCAGCATCTCGGCCACCGGCATCGTGGACGGGACGATCTCGCTGTAGACCCGGGCCTCACGGACGCGACGGGCGATGAGCTGGGCGTACTGGGCGCCGAAGTCGACTACCAGGACGACGTCGGTCGTGGTGTCGGGGGCGGCGGGGGGTGCTGCTGGCACGGGGCGGCCTTCCGGCGGTGGAGAGGGGTCGGTCCTCCCAATTCTACCGGCCGTGGAACGGCGCTCCGCCGGGCTCCCGTCTCACCATCCGGGCCCGGCGTGGACCCGGCCGGGGGCGGGGTCCATACTTGCCCCATGCGTCAGCACACGATCTTCGTCTTTACCTATGGCACCCGGCCCGCCGGCTGCCATGGTCGTGCTGCTTGAGCAACTGACAAGCACTTTCCAAGGCGCCCCGGGCCGACAGGCCCGGGGCGCTCTGGCGTTCCGGGCCCGTCGCTCCGGGGGCCCCGGCCCACCAGGAGTCACAGATGAGCAGCACCACCGCACCCACGAAGACGGCCGCCGAGCGGACCGGGGCGCACACCGACGAGGCCGCTTCCCTGATCGGGGGCGCCAGGACGCGCATCGACGCGCTGGACGACCGGATCATCGGCCTCGTCCAGGAACGGATGGCCGTCTCGGCGGTCATCCAGGAGGCCAGGATCACGTCCGGTGGCCGCCGGGTGAACCTCTCCCGGGAGATGGACGTCCTCAGCCACTACAGCGACGCCCTGGGCAAGCCGGGCACGTCGCTCGCCATGACGCTGCTGGAGCTGTGCCGCGGCCGGGTGTGACCGACGGGAAGGCTGTACGGCCGTACCCGCGTTCGGCACCGGTCTCACCCGTACGGCGCGTGACCGGGGCCCGGACGGCCTCGTTGGTCCAGGTGTCCGTGCCAGCCAGGGGCGGCATCGGTGGGAATCCACGTGTGGCTCCGCCGGATCGTGTGACGTGCCGCAGGTACGTCGTGGGACCACGACCCGGCGTGTGTGACCGGTCCGCAGGGGACAGCAGCCCGGTCACCCATGTGCGGCCGGCCCCGGGGACGCCCGGGACCGGCCGCCTTCGGACCGTCGTCACGGCGGTCCGCGACGACGACGGCGTCAGCCCTGCCGGGCGCGGCGCCGCGTCGTCATGTACAGCGCGCCTCCGGCGGCCAGGGCGACCGCCGCGGCCGCGGAGGCCATCAGTGCGACCGAGCCGGTGGAGGCGAGGCCGCCGTCCGTGCCCGGCGACGCGGAGCCGGACGTGCCGCTGCTTCCGGCCGTGCCCGAGCCCGGGCCGGACGAGGCACCCGGCGTGCCGGCAGTCCCGGAGCCCGCGGTGTCACCGCCGGTGGAGCCCTCGGAGGCGCCCGCCGTGCCGTCGGCGCCGTCCGACGTGGCGCCCGTGTCCCCGGACCCGGAGCCGTCGCCGTTGAGCACCAGCTCGGCCTTGTTGTTCGCCGGCTTCACGTCGAAGGGAAGCTCGGGGTCGGCCAGCCAGGTGTTGCGGATCCGGACGTCGCCGGAGGCGTTCGGGACAGCCTTGGTGATCTTCAGGTCGAACGGCCACGTGCGCTCCGAGCCGTCGCGCACGGTCATCCGCGTGTTGCAGACGTAGCGCGGCGCGGCGCTCTGGTCCTCGCGGTACTTGCCGTCGGCCGTGACGCCCCGGCAGGCGTCCGGCTTTCCGGTGACCTCGGCGCCCTCGGGGACGGTGAAGTCGAGGGTGGCGACGGGCTCGCCGGAGCGGATGTAGCCGATCCAGGCCGGCCCGTCGTTGCGGAAGCCGATGTCGGCGGTGACGGTGTCGCCCACGGATCCGTCGGCCTTGCCGCCCACCGCCACGAAGTCCGCGGTGTTCTCGGTGCGGAAGTCGGCCTCCTGCTGGTTGTTCCAGGGGTCGAGGTCCGCGCTCCGCGCGGAGGAGGTGACCTTCTTCAGGGTCAGCTCGGGGCCGGTGCCGCGGGTGAAGGGCGCTCCCGCGCGCTGCGCGGAGCGCTGGGCGTCGCCGTCCTCGCCTATGCGGTAGATGAACGTGTCGTAGAACGCGCGCTCGGTGGCCTTGACGGACATCGGCACGCCCAGCGTGTAGGTGGCGCCCGGCTCGTAGGAGCCCTCGACGAAGCACAGGGTGGTGGCCCAGGCGTAGCTGTCGAACGGCTCGTCACCGGCCTCGCCGTTGTACTCGCAGTTGGCGTACTGCTCGGGGATCTCCAGCCCGCGCGAGTACCTCAGGGTCAGCAGGACGCCGTCCGCGGCCGTGGTGCCCTTGTTGGTGAAGGTGATCGGCGCGGGCTGCGCGTCGCCCGGCTTCAGCTCCTGCTTGAAGGGGAGCTGCTTCATGGCCAGGTCGGGGCCGCCGATGGTCACCGTCGTGGAGAACGGGGTGAAGGTGACCCCGTCCGCCGAGCCCGTCACCTCGATGGTGCCGGAGGCTCCGTCCTTGCTGCCCTTGGCGGCGGCGAGGTCGAAGTCGGCGATGGAGCTGAGACCCGCGTACACCCCGTAGTCGTGGCAGACGGCGGTGGCGCCGGTGATCTCGCAGTCCGATCCGGTGTCCTCGGCCGGGAGGACCTGGGCGACGCCCGCGATGCCGCTGAGGTCGAGGGTGTACGTCACCTCCCCCTCGTAGCCCATGCTCTCCTCGTCCGGATCCGGGTTGTGGACGGTGAATTCGAGCGCGGACCTCTGCGGGGAACCGGACGCCGGATAGGGGTGCAGGGCCGTCTCGGCGGGCCCGCCGAGGGTGAAGACGGGGTCGGCGGCCTGCGCCGGGGTTCCGGCGGCGAGAGATCCGGCGGCGAGCAGACCGGCGGCGGCGAGACTGCCTGCCGCGCGGCGCAGGGCTGGTCTGGGGGACATGCGTGACATCGCGAACCTCTGGGGATCGGCGGAGCTGTGTGACTGCTGTGACTCGGTACGGGTTCGACCGCGCTGCGGCGTGAACAGTTGCGCCGGGCAAGATCACGAATTGACTACGCCGGGATCCGGTGGAAGGTGTGGCGCGCGCCACATAAAGATTCTGTGAAACGGAGGACAACCGTTACCGGCCCTCGCAGGTCATCCATGGCGAACACACCGGCTCGTTCCGTGCCCCACAACGGCAGGCCCGTTCGCCCTTCCACTTCGCCGTACCGCAACCCGCGCGGTACCACGGACCGCTGAGGCCACAGATGAAGCTTCGCCGCACCCTGGCAATCGCCGCCGCCACCGCCGTCATAGGCCCGGTCGTCCTGCTCTCGGCGCCCGCCGCGTTCGCGGACCCCGAGACCACGACGACCGAGACCACCTCGCCCGCTCCGACCGAGACGGCGAGCGAGACGCCGTCCCCGACGGAGACCCCGGAGAACACCGAGTCCGCCTCGCCCTCCGAGACGCCTGAGGCCACGGAGTCGTCCGAGGGCACCACGCCGGAGACCACCTCCCCGGCCCCGACCGCCACCGAGTCGGAGACGGCGTCCGCGACGCCGACGCCCACCGCCTCGGAGACCGAGGACGAGGAGGAGCCCACCCCGACGTGTGAGCAGGGTCCGCTGGAGCTCTCCATCAACGGCCTCTCCGGGAAGATCGTCCGGGGCAGCGGCTGGGACCGGTTCACCTTCAACGTCTACAACGACTCCGAGAAGACCGTGAAGAACGTGGCGTTCTTCGCGGGCGCCGCCGCCGACGAGGCGGGCGAGCAGCTCTTCACCTCCAAGCAGGTCCGCCTCCAGGCGCTCAACGAGGCCGACGGCACCTGGGAGGACCTGGACGAGCTGGGCACCTCGTCCGGTTACGTCGGCGAGACCGACTCGATCAAGCCCGGCTACGAGGTCGACATCTCCCTGCGCCTCAAGGTGGAGGCGAGCGCACCCGTGGGGGCCGGCTTCAGCCTCGGTGGCGGGCTCGTCTTCGGCGAGGAGCTCGAGGCCGTGCCGTGCTTCACGGACGTCGCCTACAAGTTCCAGATCGTCAAGGCCGGTGACGAGGACGGTGTGAAGCCCCAGGAGGGCGGCAAGATCCCCGCGCCCGCGGAGAAGCCGGCCGACGGCGCCAACAAGGTCACCGGCAGCCTCGCCGAGACCGGTTCGTCCTCCAGCACCCCGGTGTTCGCCCTCGCGGGCGGCGCGGCCGTGGTCCTGGGCGCCGGCGCGATGTTCGTCGTGCGCCGCCGCAAGAACGGTGACGCCGCCGCGTAAGGCGCGTCACCGGTGGATACGCGGAGGGGCTGCACTCGGAGGGGGGTGCAGCCCCTCGGCGTACCCGGGGTCAGGCGTCCGACGCCGTCCTCTTCGGCGGAACCGCCGGCATGCCGAGGAACGGAAGCCTCAGCGCGCCGAACGCCTTCTCGGGCACGGCGGGCGCCATGGGCTCGACCGCGGAGAGCCGCTCGTACGCCGCGCCCTGTGCGGGGCGCGGGTCCTCCTCGCCCTTGTTGGGCCAGAAGGACATGGCGCGCTCGGCCTGTGCCGTGATGGTCAGCGACGGGTTGACGCCGAGGTTCGCGGAGACGGCGGAGCCGTCGACCACCGAGATGCCGGGGTGCCCGTACAGCCGGTGGTAGGGGTCGATGACGCCCTCCTCCGCGCTCGCCCCGATCGGGCAGCCGCCGAGGAAGTGCGCGGTGAGCGGTGTGCCCATCAGCTCCCCGATGTTCGATCCTGCGAAGCCGTTGATCTCCTGGGCGAGCAGGGTCGCGCCCTGGGTGGCCTCGGCGATCTGGGTGGGGTTGGGCGAGCCGTGGCCCTGCCGGGCGGTGAGCAGCCCCTTGCCGACGCCGCCGGGCTTGCGGTACGCGGTCAGTGAGTTGTCCAGCGACTGCATGACGAGGCCGATGATGGTCCGCTCCGACCAGCGCCGGTTGGACAGTGACCTCATGGTCAGCAACGGGTGCTTGGCCACGTTGCCGAACCAGCTCAGCACCCGGTGGGTGCTGTAGGGCACCTGGAGGATGGTCAGCGCGCCCATCGCG
The DNA here is from genome assembly GCF_044765765.1 of Streptomyces sp. NPDC102402. Lineage (NCBI taxonomy): Bacteria > Bacillati > Actinomycetota > Actinomycetes > Kitasatosporales > Streptomycetaceae > Streptomyces > Streptomyces sp. NPDC102402. The sequence goes on along the minus strand of NZ_JBIWKR010000002.1, from coordinate 430,363 downwards.
TTGGAGCCCTTGCCGTAGCGCACCGGCTCGATGTGGGTGTTCTCGTCGGGGTGGATGGACGAGGTGATGGCGACGCCCCGGGTGAAGTCGGCCTTGGTGGTGCCGTGCTTCCTGCGGTAGCGGCGGTCGCTGGTCTGCGCGCCCACCAGCCCCTCGGAGTTGGTGCGGGTGAGCTCGCCCAGCCGGGACGAGAGCCGGGGCAGCCGCCCCTCGTCCTTCATGGTGTGCAGCAGGGTCTGGGTGCCGTACGTGCCCGCGGCGACGACCACCTGCCGGGCCCGCAGCACGGACGGCTTCGCCTTGCGGCGGCGGTTCGTGGGGACGGTCGACACGCGGTAGCCGCCCTCGGGGCCGTCCGTGACCGCGACGACGGACGTCATCGGGTGGATGACGGCTCCGGCCTTCTCCGCGAGGTACAGGTAGTTCTCGTTGAGGGTGTTCTTCGCGCCGTGCCGGCAGCCGGTCATGCACTCGCCGCACTGGGAGCAGGCCTTGCGGGCGGGGCCCGCGCCGCCGAAGTAGGGGTCGGGGACCTCTCCGCCGGGCTCGGTGCCCGCCGTGCCGTCGGCGTCCTTCCCGTCGCCGAAGAAGACGCCGACCGGCGCGAGGTGGAAGGTGTCGCCGACGCCCATGGTCTCGGCGACGGCCTTGAGGTGGACGTCCGCCGGAGTGACCGTGGGATTGAGCCGGACCCCGAGCATCCGCTTCGCCTGGTCGTAGTACGGCGCCAGTTCGTCCTTCCAGTCGGTGATGCCGGACCACTGCCGGTCCTCGAAGAACGGTGCGGGCGGTACGTACAGCGTGTTGGCGTAGTTGAGGGAGCCACCACCGACGCCGGCGCCCGCCAGCACCATCACCTTGCCCAGCAGGTGCACGCGCTGGATGCCGAACAGGCCGAGGGCCGGGGCCCACAGGTAGTTCTTGATGTCCCAGGAGTTCTTGGGAAGCGTCGCGCGGGTGAAGCGGCGCCCCGCCTCCAGGACGCCGACCCGGTATCCCTTCTCGCTCAGCCGCAGGGCCGAGACCGCGCCCCCGAAGCCCGACCCGACGACGAGGACGTCGTAGTCGTACGCGTCGTCGTCCGCCGCCTGAGCGGCCGGCACGGCCTGATTCCGGGCAGGGCTGTCCTGGGGCATGGCTCTCCTCGGTACGAAAAGGGCGGCAAGGGTGGTGCCGCCGGGGGTCAGCGCAGCCGGAAGGCCTTCATCGCCTTGAGGCTGCGGCTCATGAAGGCCGCGTACTTCTCGTCGTCCATCCCGAAGGCCGGTGCGAGGGGCATCAGCCGCTGCTGGGCGACCGTCTGGGCCTCGGTGTACTTCAGGATGCCCTCGGAGCCGTGCCGCCGGCCGAGACCGGATTCCTTCATGCCGCCCATCGGTGACTGGACACTGCCGTACGCGGGTGCGTACCCCTCGTTGATGTTGACGGTGCCCGCCCGCAGCCGCGCCGCGATCCGGTGGGCGCGCCGGGCGTCCTTGGTCCAGACGCTGGCGTTGAGTCCGTAGGGGGTGGCGTTGGCGAGGGTGACCGCCTCGTCCTCGTCGGTGAACCGGTAGAGGGAGACGACCGGGCCGAAGGTCTCCTGGGTGCAGACGGCCATCGGCTCCTGCACGTTGTCGAGGATGGTCGGCTCGTGGAAGAACGGGCCGATGTCGGGGCGGGCGGCCCCGCCCGCGACGATCACGGCCCCCTTCTCCACGGCCTCGGCGACGTGGTGGGTGACGGTCTCCAGCTGGCGCCCGCTGACGAGCGAGCCCATCTCGGCACCGTACGCGAGGGAGTTGCCGAGGCGCATCGCCTTCGTACGGGCGGCGAAGCGCTCGACGAAGGCGTCAGCGACGGACGCGTGGACGTACAGCCGCTCGATGGAGATGCAGAGCTGGCCGGCCGAGGAGAAGCAGGCGCGCACGGCGCCCTCCGCGGCCTTCTCGATGTCGGCGTCCTCCAGGACCAGCATCGGGTTCTTGCCGCCCAGCTCCAGCGAGACACCGACCAGCCGTGCCGCGGCGCGCAGGGCGACGTCGCGGCCCGTCGTGGTCGAGCCGGTGAAGGAGACGTAGTCGGCACGCTGGACGACCTCCGGCCCGACGACGGGCCCCACACCGAGGACGACCTGGAACACCTCGGCGGGCAGACCGGCCTCGATCAGCAGGTCACGGGCCCACAGCGCGGTCAGCGCGGTCTCCGTGTCGGGCTTCATCACGACGGCGTTGCCCGAGACGAAGGCGGGGAGCGCGTCGCCGACGGAGAGTTCGAGCGGGTAGTTCCAGGGGGCGATCTGGCCGATGACACCGCGCGGCTGACGCAGTTCGGTGACCTTGGTCAGGGTGGGGACGACCCCGGTGTGGCGCTTCGGCCTGAGGTACGCGACGGCCCTGCGCCCGTAGTGACGGGCCGAGACGGCGACGGCCTGCACCTCCTCGTGGGCGTGCAGCCGGGCCTTGCCGGTCTCCAGCTGGATGAGGTCGAGGACCTCGGACTGGCGCTGCAGGATCAGGTCGTGGAAGCGCAGCAGCACCGCCGCTCTGGCCCTGAGGGGCGTCGCGGCCCAGGCGGGCTGGGCGGCGCGGGCCCGGTCGAAGGCGGTCTGGACGTCCTCGGGGGTGGACTCCGGAAGGTCCGCCAGCTTCTCCCCGGTGAAGGGGCTGTGGTTGAGCGTGCGGCCGGAACCCACGACGCCACGGGTCAGCTGGGCGATCACCTCGGGCGTGACCACGTCCGCGGCGGTACGCGCGCCCGTCGGGGCGGCGGCCACCGGATTGGTGCCGACACGGCCACCGGAGGCGGCGGAGGTGGTCGAGGAAGCCTGCGAGTCCGTCATGAGGGCGAGAGTATGTCCACCCGACGACTTTGGGTACCCGTGGGTAACAGGTTTTCACAGACCCCGCCAGGGACGCCTGCCGCACCTGCCCATACAGCCAGTGATCACTGGCTGTATAACCGCTGATCAGGGGCGATCCACCGTCGCTCCCGGCGCCGGGCGTCAGGAATCGTGAATTCCCAGCCGCCCGGTCACCTCGGCGTCGACGTCCGCCCCGCCCGCCGCGGCCGGACCGGCCGCGGATGCCCCGGCGGGACCGTGTCAGCCGGTCCCCTCCGGCGGTTCCCAGCCGCGCAGCATGGTCTCGAAGAGCTGCCGGGTCTCGGCCTGCTCCCCGGCGGGGCCGGTCAGGTAGAACGCGTACTCGGGTCCGCCCGTCTCGGCGAAGTACATCTGGTCGATCCCGTGGCGCGGCCCCGGCTGCCCTGTGGACTCGACCCAGGTGAACTCCCAGCGGGAGCCGGGGCGGTCGCGGAAGACGTTCTCCTCCAGCCTCAGTCGTGCGTACTCCGGGAGGCGCTTCGCCAGGTCCTTCTCGATGCTCCGCATGTGCGCGTACGAGGTGCCGAAGTCGGGCTGGGGATCCAGGCTTATCCGAAGGCTGTGCGCCCCGCCGTCGGGGCTGTACTCGATCTGGTCACCGCCCGTCCGCCGCTCCCAGCCCTCCGGGAGGAGCAGGCCGAAGCCCTCGGGGGCGGTGACCTTCTCCCAGCCGTCGGGGACCTCCGTCGAGGTGGGCTCGTCCTCCACGGGCGGCGGATTCCCCCCGTTCCCGGAGGAGGCGGAGGGAGCCGGGTCCACGGTGCTCCGCTCCCCCGTGCCGCCGGACGTACTCCCGCCTCCGTCACCGGTGTTCCTGATGACCAGACCCACCGCTCCGCCGAGCAGCGCGGCCACCGCGAGGATCAGCAGGACGGTGCGCCAGCGGCTCCCGCCACGCCGGGTGGCCGGAGCCGTGGTGTGCGGGGCCGCGGGAGGCGGAGGCGGCGGACCGGACAGCCGGGCGGTGGAGTCCTCCGGGGCCGAGAAGGCCCTCATCTCCTCCTCCGAGACCCGCTGCGTCGGCACGTGCGCCTGGGCGGCCCGGGGCTTCCGGCCCTCCATCGCGTCCAGGAGCATGCGCTCCGTCTCCTCGGCCGTCGGGCGGTCCGCGGGGTCCTTGCGCAGCAGGGCGGTGATCACGGGCGCCAGGGCGCCGCCGCGCAGCGGCGGGAGCGGTTCCTCCGCGACCACGGCCTGCATGGTGGAGATGGGGGACGTCCGGCGGAAGGGCGAGCGCCCCTCGACCGCCGTGTAGAGAGTGGCTCCCAGCGACCAGAGGTCGGAGGCGGGTCCGGGATCGCCGCCGCGCACCCGCTCGGGTGCCAGATAGTCGACGGATCCCACCAGTTCACCGGTCCTGGTGATGGTGGAGTCACCCTCGATCGCGGCGATCCCGAAGTCGGTCAGCAGGACCTGCCCGTCACGGGCCAGCAGGACGTTGGCCGGCTTCACGTCCCGGTGCAGGACGCCCGCGCCGTGGGCGGCCCGCAGGGCGCCCAGCACATGGAGCCCTATCCTGGCCGCCTCGCGCGGCCCGACCTCGCCGGACTCCTTCGCCGCGTCGGCGAGCGAGGGCCCGTCGACGTACTGCATGACGATCCAGGGGCGGTTGTCGTACTCGATGACGTCGTGGACGGTGACGACTCCCGGGTGCGTGATACGTGCCGCCGCGCGCGCCTCCTTCTGCGTGCGGGCGTGCAGCACGGCCCGGTCCGCCTCGGCGACGTACAGCCCGGCGGTCAGCTCCTTGACGGCCACGGTCCGGTGGAGCACCTCGTCCTGGGCGCGCCAGACCTTGCCCATGCCGCCGCGCCCCAGAACGTCACCCAGCCGGTACCGCCCGGCCAGTACGATCCCCTCATCCGTGCCCTGCGCGTGTTCCACGTGTGTCCTCGCCCCGTTCCTTGGGACGACAGGGTACGGACGGGAGGTGGTGTCACGGAACCTCACACCGCCCACGAGACGGGACTGTGATGCTTGTCGCGCATCGCTGTCGCCCTGTCAGGAGCCCACTCGGTACGACGAGATGGCCTGCTCGTAGATCTCGGACACCCGGTCCCGCTCGCTCTCCGGGCCGATGACCTGGACGATGTGGTACCTGCCGTCCACGATCATGGCCAGGTTGCGGACGTACACCTGACGGCCGCCGCTCTCCTGCCAGGTGAACTGTCCCTCGGCCATGGCCTGCCGCCCCACGTCGACGCGGCGCAGGCCGGTGGACGTGGCCCAGCTCGACTCACGGAAGGGCTTCAGCTCCGGCTCCGCGTTCCGCTGGTAGTCCAGCGGGTCGCTGCCGTTGGCCTTGACGGTGTCCCGGCCTGGCACGACCAGCACGCTGAACCCGTCACTGCCGTACCGGACCTGACGGTCCGCGTTGGCCGGGCTGCGCTGCCAGTCCTCGGGCAGGCCGATCTCGAAGCCTTCGGCGTCCTTGCGCAGCTCGTAGCCGGGCGCGAGGGCCACGGCGGAGCGGCTGGTCTGCGGTTTCTCCGCGCCCGAGGACGTGGAGGGCTCGGGCGTACCGGATGGTGCCGTGGCGCCGGTGGACGGGCTGCCGCCCGGGCCCGCCGGGGCGACGGAGTCCGAAGGCGCCGCGCCCGTGCCGGACCCCTGCTCGGGCATGAACATCACGGCGTAGGCGACGGCGGCCGCCATCGCCAGCAGGATCAGCACCAGCAGCAACCGTCCGAGCCGCCTCGGTGCCCGGCCGCCGGGCGGCGGCCGGCGCAGCACCTTGGGCTCCTTGGGTTCGCGGACCGCACGCGGCGGCTTCTCGTACGCCTGCGGCTCCTCGAACGCCCTCGGCTGCTCGTACGCCTGCTGCCTCTCGCGGCGCTGCTGCCTTCCCTGACGGTGCCGGCCGTGCGCCGCCCCCCGGCCCCGGCGCCGGCGCACCAGCTCGCCCCGGCGGCGCACGACGGGCAGGCGGGTGGCGTCGGCGGGCGGCAGCGTGACGATGTCGGTGCCGGCCTCGGGCTCGGGCGCCGAGCGCACGAGGGAGCGCAGCCAGCCGCGCAGCTCCTCGAAGTCGGGCCGCTCCGTGGGGTCCTGACGCAGCAGCGATTCGACGACGGGCCGCAGCGGGCCGCACTCCTCGGCGAAGGCGGGCGGTTCGCCGCAGACCATCTGCACGAGTTCGGCGGCGTTCTCCTCCGGGTAGGGGGCGTGGCCCTGCACGGCACGGTAGAGCAGCGCGCCGAGCGCCCACAGGTCGGTGGAGGGGCCGATCGGCGGGGCGAGCTGCCAGTTGTCGTGGACCGGGCCCGCCTGCTCGGGTGCCCACCGCTCGGTGACGGCGCCGACGACGGCTATACGGGCCTGCCGGGCGCGTTCGGCGGCCAGTGGGGTGGCCGGGCCCCGGTACGCGGAGGCGCCGCCGCCTCCCGCGACGACCTCGTCCCACCCTCCGGCGGGCACGCGGGCGGCGACGGGCTGGGGCAGGCGGTCCTGGCGCTCCACGGACCCGCTGCCGAGGCGCCGTGCGTCGGCGCGCAGCGCGTCCTCGCCCGAGCGGCCGGGCCCGCCGGAGCCGCCAGCGGGCACGGGACGGGCGGAGCCGGGGCCGTCGCCCCAGGTACCGGCGAGATGGACGCGCCGGCCGGGGGGCATGGGACCGCCGGGCCCCTCGTCGTCGTCGTCCTCGTCGTCCTCGTCGTCGTACGCGTACGGGGATCCGGCGGGCCCGCCCCAGGTGCCGGGCAACTGCGGGGGTCCGGCTGTGCGCGGGACGGCGGTGTGCGGGACGGCGGGCTTCCCGGTCCCGTCCGCCTCCTCGGTCCCGTCCGCCTCCTCGGTCGCCTCCGTCTCCTGGCCACCGTCCCGGTCGTCGTCCGCGCGCCTGCGCTCCTCGCCGCGGGCCGCGGCCCGGGCACCCGCGCGGTAGGCGGCGATGGCTCCGGCGCGGGCGGCGCGCAACTGTGCCGCGCTCCCCGCCCCGGGCTGCGCCGCGGGCAGGGCCGGCTGAGCCACCTCGATCTCGGCGCGGGGGCCGGCGGGCGGTACACCGTCGGCGGGCGTCCTGGGGGCGGGCAGTGCCTCCGGGGGCGCGTCCGGGCCGGGCAGCGCGGCGGGGCCCGGCCCGTACGGCGCCGGGGACGCGTACAGAGGGGACCCGGCCGCCGGGAGCTCGTACGGGGGCGACTCCGCCTGCGGGGGCTCGTGCGGGCCGGGCTCCACCGCCGGGAGCTCGTACGGGGGCGACTCCGCCTGCGGAGGCTCGTACGGGCCGGGCTCCACGGCCGGAGGCTCGTACGGGCCGGACTCCACCGCCGGGGGCTCGTACGGGCCGGTGGGGCCCGATTCGACCGCCGGGGGCCCGTATGCGTTCTCGTCGTCCGGCTGCGGCGCCGGAACGTATCCGCAGAGCGCTTCCTCGGCCGCGCCCGCCGCCAGTCCGGTCAGCACCACACGGCCGTCGTCACAGACCAGCACCGTGCGGACCGTGATGTTGCGGTGCGTCCAGCCGTGCGCGTGCAGCACCCGGAGCGCCGTGAGCACGTCGGAACCGATCTCGGCGGCCCGGTAGGGGTTGAGGGGGCGCTCCGCGAGGAGGGCGGCGAGGGACCGGGCGGCGACCAGTTCGCTCACTATCCAGAGCGATCCCGCCTCGGCGAACACGTCGAAGACCTGGTCCAGGCGCGGATGGTCGGGTACCTGGGCGGCCGCCTGCGCGGCCTCGATCGCCCGCCGGACCGCGGGGTCCGTGGACCGCCGCACCGTACGCCCGGTGGCGCGCCTGGCCGGGGGGGCACCGTCGCCGTCGAGCACCTCGGCGTCCACGACCTCCGGCAACGGCACCTGCCGGACCAGGACTTCCTGTCCGCTGTAGGTGTCGAAGGCCCGCGTCTCGGCCAGTTCGTACGCATCGGACGGCGGCAGGGGAAGGCGGTAGCGGTCGGCAAGCACCCGACCCGCGTAGTCGTCCACGACGCCTCCCCAGAGCGCGCTGTTCCCCCGGTCACGGAGACCGCATGAATCCATCAATTGCGTTCAGCTGCTGTGCAACTGACACATGATTCCGGCTGCGTACGGTCCTCGGTCTCTCACCATACGTGGCAAGACCTGACCGTGCGGCCGGGTCAGGGCAACCCGGCCGCTCCCTCGTGCGCACCGGGCGTGTCAGCCGGGTGCCGGGTGTCAGGTCAGTCGGTGGGCTCGAACGTGGCGAACGCCGTCTCGCGCAGGGTCTTGCACGCGTCGCCGTCCCACTCGTCCGCCTTGCAGCTGATCATGATCGAGTAGCCGTGGGTGGCGTCGACCTTGAAGCCCCGGTTGAGGACCCGGACCCGCATGCCCTGCTGGTCGCGCGTGAACTCCCAGTCCGCGACGGTCGGGTAGCCGTTGTAGTCGACCTTCTTTATCCCGATGTGCTGGTAGCCCTCGCTGAGGCTCTTGGTGCCCGCGACCGCCCCGGCCCAGGCAGCTGCGGCGTCTTCCTTGGGGGACGAGTTGTAGTCGACCTGGACTCGGGGGAAGCCGCCGTCGGAGTTGTAGATGGCGCCCGAGTTCCGTCCCGCTATTTTGAAGAACTCGAAGTTCCCGGGCATCGCCATCGAGAAGTGGAACTGCTTGTTGGTGACCGTCTTGTAACCGGTGGGCGGCGCGTCCGGGTCGGGAGACGGCTCCTCGGGTTCTGCCGATGGCGAGGTGTCGCCCGACGCCTCACCCTTGTCCTTCCCCTGGCCGTCCTTGCCGCCGTCCTGCGCGGCATCGCCCTCGTCCTTGCCCGAGCCGCCGCCGGTGGCCTGCTCGGTGGCGTCGCCGGTCGTGGCTCCGGCCGACGAGGCGGTGTCGCCCTTGGACCCGCCGCCCTCGTTGCCGGTGTCGTCGTCGCCGAGTGTGAGGGCCAGGACCGTGCCGAGCACGGCGAGCACGACGACGCCTGCGATGACCGCCAGGGTGCGGCGCGGCACGACGTCGGTGATGGACGCCCGGGTCGCGGCAGGCCGTCCGGGCGGCACGGCGGGCCCGGAGGCGGACGCGGTGGTCGCGGTGGCGGTGGGGGCTGGGGACTTGGCGTTGCGTACCGACCGCAGCGCGCCGCGCAGGCGTTCCTTCGTCCCCTCCGCGCCCGCCGGAGCGGTCGCCGACGAGGAGCCGGGACCGGAGGGGGAGCCGGACGCCGCGTCCTCGGGGGCCGAGCCGTCGGTGGCCGGCCTCCCGGAGCCCGCGAGCGCCCCTGAACCGGCCGATGAACCGGCCGAGGCGGGCACGGAGGCCGCGGCGGCGCCCGCTGCGGCCGCACCCGCGGTCTTCTTGGCACCGCCCCTGCCGCTCCGGCCGCCCTTGCCGCTCCCGGCGTCACCGATCGTGGGCAGCGCCATGACCTGAGTGCGTTCCGCCGGAGGCACGGCGGGTGCCTCCGGAGCGTTGACCACCGCGTTGAGCAGGACGCGCGCCCCGGCGTCGTCCAGCCGCTGGTCGGGGTCCCTGGCCAGCAGACCGTAGATGACCTCTTCCAGCGGACCCGCGTGGACGGGAGGTTCGACCGGCTCCGTCATCACCGCCGTCAGCGTGGCGATGGCCGAGCCCTTGTCGTACGGCGGGCGCCCTTCGACGCTGGCGTACAGCAGCCCGCCGAGCGACCAGAGGTCGGCCGGCGGCCCCGGCTTGTGGCCGCGGGCCCGCTCGGGCGAGATGTAGGAAGGGGCGCCGACGAGCATGCCCGTCGAGGTGACGGAAGGGTCGCCCTCGACCTGGGCGATCCCGAAGTCGGTCAGGACGACCCGCCCGTCCTCCGAGATCAGCACGTTGGACGGCTTCACGTCGCGGTGCAGGATGCCCTCGCGGTGTGCCGAGCGCAGCACGTCGAGGATGGCGAGGCCGACCTCGGCCGCGCGCCTCGGCGTCAGTGTCCCGTCCTCGCGGATCACCTCGGCGAGGGACTTGCCCTCGATCAGCTCCATGACGATCCACGGCCGGTCGTCCTCGTCGACCACGTCGTAGACCGTCACCGCACTGGTGTTGCGGATCCTCGCGATCGCCTTCGCCTCACGCAGGGTTCGCGTGATGAGACGCCGCTTCTCCTCCTCGTCGATGGACGAGGGGAAGCGCAGTTCCTTGACCGCTACCGTGCGTCCCAACGTCTCGTCGGCAGCACGCCAGACCGTGCCCATGCCGCCCCGGCCGAGCACCTCCCCGAGACGGTACCGCCCCGCCAGGAGACGTCCTTCCTTGTCCCCTTGGGGCTCCCGCGCCTGCTCCGCCTCCGACATGCGTCCCCTCTGCGATCAACCCGCCCTGGCAGAGCGTTCATTGTCCCTCACCCCGGGACCGCCCATGGTCCCGGGTCTGGGTCGGCCATGTTGTGGCCGGAGGGAGGAACCCGTTGCCCTGCCGATATCCAGGGCGCTGCCCGTCGCCCCGCTGCCGCTGACTCCGCTCGCCCCGGGACCCGCGAGCCTGCCCAGCGAACCACACCCCACGCCCGCATCGTCCTACCTCCCCCGGCTCGCCGTCGAGGGCCGTGCTCCGGCGGCCCCCTTTCCGGCACTCCGGCGCACCCCCGCCGACGGCGGACATCCGCCTCCGCGCGCTCCGGCATCCGGGGCGGGGGACCGCTTCCAAGCAGGCGGTTTCACCGGGACGTTCGTCGCGACGGTGGTCCGCCGGCCCGCCCGCCAGGGCGGACCCGGACCGGACGACAGCGTCGAGGAGCATCCGCCGGGTCTCGTTGCGGGGGCACGGGTGTGACCGAGCGCGACAGGTGGGTGGCCCTTGAGCACGCCGGTCGGCCCATGGGCGCGGTGGATGGCCCACGGCTCGAGCGGGCCCTGGCCGGCAGGCGCTCGTGAACCGCCGAGGGCCCGTCTACCCTGGCCGGATGATTGGCGAGGGGGACTTCCGGGTCGGTGACGTGCTGTCGGTCGCGTGCCCCTTCACGGTCACCACGGTCGAGCGGGGCGTCACGTGGGATCACGTCTCGGTGCGATGGCCGTGGTGGGAGATCGACAGCGGCAACGAGTTCGCGCACTGGAACGGGATCGTCGCCCTCGGCGTGGACGGCGGCGGCAGCATCGCGTCCGAGACGGAGCCCGAGCTGTTCCGAACGGACCCTCCGCCCGAGCATCTGAAGGCCGGAGACGTGTGCCGGGTCGGTGTGCCGCCCACCGTGGTGCACGTAACGGGCGTCGACCACCACGATCCCCCGCTGGAGACGGCCTGGCTGCCACGTCCCACCGAGACCGTGCCGTGCTGCGCCGAGGTCTGTCCTGTCGCGAGTTCCCGGATGAGAGCCATCTCGACGGCTCGGGGTACACCATCCACCCCGGCGACGGGATCCCCTTCACCTTCGAACTGCTGATGCGTCCGTACGCGTCTCTCCAGGTGGGCGACGAAGTCGCCGACATCGCCGGCCGGGCATGGCGGTTCGAAGGCCCCTGGGACTGGACCGCCTTCGACGAAGAGCCGGCAGGTAAAGGCCCCACGTGGCCGCTCGTCCTGCTCACCCGGGCGGGGACTCCGTGCTCCGTCGAGGACGCCGAAGCGGTGGCCGCTAGCACGGCGAGCGGCTCGCACCAGGAGACGGTCCGACACTGGATGGCACTCACCGAGGCCTTGCCCACACCCTGACCTGCCGGGACGTCCGCGGGATCCCCCCGTGGTGAGCGCGGACCCGACCCCCTGGGCCGACTGTCGTGCACGGTCACATCGGGAAAGACGGTTCCGCCCTCACCCTGCGCGCGCCTGCCCCGCACGAGCGGACCCGACGACGGCACGGCTGCCCGTCCCGCCACGGATCCGGCGCTCACGGGCTGCCGGCCCGCGACCCGTGACCGTGGCCCGCGACCCGTGACCCTCGGTACGTCCTCACCTTCCGGGTCACCACGGACACACCGCCCGGGGCGGCCCTCGAAACGGAGTCGGTGGAGGCGGTGTTCTGTCCGCCGGCCCGCTCCGAGGGCCCGTGGGGCGCCTAGAGCGGCACGATGTCGGGCGCCCCCAGCCGCGCCGCGTCCGCGGTCAGGTCGTCGGGCTGGCGCTGGGACTCCCTCTCCGCCTCCACCCGCTTGCGGTAGTGCTCCACCTCACGCTCGACCTGGTCGGCGTCCCAGCCGAGGACCGGCGCCATCAGGTCGGCGCATTCACGGGCACACCGGGTGCCCCGGTCGAAGGTCTCTATGGAGATCCGGGTGCGCCGCGTCAGGACGTCGTCGAGGTGCCGGGCACCCTCGTGGGAGGCGGCGTAGACGACTTCCGCCCGGAGGTAGTCCTCGGCCCCGGCCAGCGGCTCCCCCAGCGACGCGTCGGCCTTCACGAGATCGAGGAGCTCCTCGGCCATCGAGCCGTAGCGGTTGAGCAGGTGCTCCACCCGGACGACGTGCAGCCCCGTGCGAGCGGCGATCCTGGCGCGGGCGTTCCACAGGGCCCGGTATCCCTCGGCGCCCAGCAGCGGGACGTCCTCCGTGACACAGTCCGCCACCCGCTGGTCCAGGGCGTGGACCGCCTCGTCCACGGCGTCCTTCGCCATCACCCGGTACGTCGTGTACTTGCCTCCCGCCACCACGACGAGCCCCGGTGCGGGGTGGGCCACGGTGTGCTCGCGCGAGAGCTTGCTCGTGGCGTCCGACTCGCCGGCCAGCAGGGGCCGCAGTCCGGCGTAGACGCCCTCGACGTCGTCCCTGCCGAGCGGGGTGTTCAGGACCGAGTTGACGTGATCGAGCAGGTAGTCGATGTCGGCACTGGAGGCGGCCGGGTGGGCCTTGTCCAGGTCCCAGTCGGTGTCGGTCGTGCCGATGATCCAGTGCCGGCCCCACGGGATCACGAAGAGCACCGACTTCTCGGTCCGCAGGATGAGCCCGGTCGAGGAGTGGATGCGGTCCTTGGGCACGACGAGGTGGATCCCCTTCGACGCCCGGACGTGGAACTGTCCGCGCTCGGCGATCAGGGCCTGGGTGTCGTCCGTCCAGACCCCGGTCGCGTTGACCACCTGCTTGGCCCTGACCTCGTACTCCCCGCCGCCCTCGACGTCCTGCACACGCGCGCCGACGACCCGCTCGCCCTCCCGCAGGAAACCGGTGACCCGCGCGCGGTTGGCCACGTGCGCGCCGTAGCCCGCGGCAGTGCGCACCAGGGTCGCCACGTAGCGCGCGTCGTCCATCTGGGCGTCGTAGTACTGGAGGGCTCCGACGAGGGCGTCCTTCTTCAGAGCGGGGGCGACCCGCAGGGCACGGCGGCGGGAGAGGTGCCGGTGCACGGGCAGCCCACGCCCGTGGCCGGAGGACACGGACATCGCGTCGTACAGCGCGACGCCCGAGCCCGCGTACAACCGCTCCCAGCCCTTGTGCTGCAACGGGTAGAGGAAGGGCACGGGCTTCACCAGGTGCGGCGCCAGCCGCTCCAGCAGCAGTCCGCGCTCCTTCAGCGCCTCCCGCACGAGGGCGAAGTCCAGCATCTCCAGATAGCGCAGCCCGCCGTGGATCAGCTTGCTGGACCGGCTGGACGTTCCGGACGCCCAGTCGCGCGCCTCGACCAGTCCGGTCGAGAGTCCTCTGGTCACCGCGTCCAGCGCGGTGCCGGCGCCGACCACGCCCGCTCCCACGACCAGCACGTCCAGTTCGCGCTCGGCCATCGCGGTCAGCGCCTCGGCGCGCTCCGCGGGTCCCAGTGTCGCTGTCCTCACTGCTGCCTCCCGGTAATCCCGGTGCATCGGGGTGGTACGGCACGGGAGCGGGGACCGGCCGGAAGGCCGGGCGCCCGTGCCCACCACTCGATTCTGTCCGCGCTCCGCGACTTCAGCCACCGCCTGTGGACAACACCCGCCCCACACGAGCCACAGAATGCGACATATAGGTCATATTTACGCCTAGTCTGACATTGCGCTGTCCACAGCGGTTGCGCTTTCTGTCTCTTGGCCTTAGGGAAGGACGGCCCACATGCCCGCAGACCTCGCCGTCATCGGACTCGGACACCTCGGCCTGCCCCTCGCCCAAGCAGCCGTCGGCGTCGGCATCCACACCGTCGGCTACGACACCGACCCACGCACCTTCGCCGAACTCTCCGCGGGCCGTACGCCGGTCGAGGGATCCCTCAGCGCGTCCGACATCCGCAGGATGGTCTCGGGCGGCTTCCGGCCCACCGCGGACCCGGCCGAGCTGGGCCGGGTCCGCACCGCCGCGATCTGCGCCCCCACCCCCCTCGGCCCGGACCGCACCCTCGACCTGGGCGCCGTGACCGCCGCGGCCCGGGCGCTCGCCGCCCGGCTCCGGCCGCACACCACCGTCCTGGTCGAGTCCGCCGTGCCTCCCGGCACCACCGAGAACGTCGTACGCCCGCTGCTGGAGGAGGGCTCGGGGCTGCGCGCCGGACGCGACTTCCACCTCGCGCACTCCCCCGGCCGGCTCGACCCCGGGAACCGCACCCACGTCTACGCCAACACCCCGAAGGTCATCGGTGGCCTCACCCCCGCCTGCACCGAGTCGGCCGCCGCCTTCTACGGGCGGCTCACCGACAAGGTCGTCCGGGCCCGCGGGCCGCGCGAGGCGGAGATGACGAAGGTCCTCGAGACCAACTTCCGGCACGTCAACATCGCCCTGGTGAACGAGATGGCGGTGCTCTGCCACGACCTCGGTGTGGACCTCTGGGACGTCATCAGGTGCGCCGAGACCAAGCCGTTCGGCTTCGAGGCGTTCCGCCCGGGCCCCGGAGTCGGCGGCCACGGCGCCCCGGTGGACCCCGGGTACTTCCCCTACGACAGCCGGACGTCCGGCCACCCGTTGCGCATGGTCTCGCTGGCCAAGGAGATCAACGACCGGATGCCGAGCTACGTGATCCAGCGCTGCGCGACCCTGCTGAACGAGCACGGCAAGTCCGTCCGCGGTGCCCGGGTCCTGCTGCTCGGCGTCACGTACAAGCCCGACCTCGCCGACCAGGAGGCCTCGCCCGCCCGCGAGATCGCGACCCGGCTGATGGACATGGGCGCCCAGATCGGCTATCACGACCCGCTCGTCCTGGACTGGCGGGTGCGCGACCTGCCCGTACCGCGGGCCGACTCGCTCTACGAGGCCGCCGCCGGGGCCGATCTGACGGTGCTGCTCCAGCACCACCGCACGTACGACCTCCAGGGGCTCGCGGTGAAGGCCCAGCTCCTCCTCGACACCCGGGGGGCCACTCCGGCTGGGGCCGCCCATCGCCTCTGACCTGCCCCGGGGCGGGTCCTCAGGGATTCCGGTGGGCGGTGTCGGCGCGGACTGCTAGCCTGCGGCGTCACTTCTCGCACATCCGTGCGTACCGCTTCCCAGGGGGGAACCCGTATGAGCCAGCCCGTGCAGCCGCCGAACCCACCGCAGCAGCCCTACGGCGGCGGACAGCCGACCGACGGCAACCCGTACGCGGCGCAGCAGCCCCCGGCCGACGCCCCGTACGCGCCGCACCCGGGCGCGCAGACGGGTGGCAACCCGTTCGCGGGCGGGCAGCAGCAGCCCGGCCAGTTCGGCGGCGGTGCCCCGTTCCCGCCCGCCGCGCCCGCCACGCGCAGCGGCCTCGGCCTCGGACTTCTGGTCGCGCTCGGATCGGCCGTCGTCGCGGCGATCCTGTACGGCGTGATCCTGGGCTCCATCGAGCGTGAGGTCGGCTACGCGGCCGTCGCCGTCGGCTTCCTGATCGGCTACGCGGCGAGCAAGGTGAGCGGGCCGATGCCGGTCGTAGGGATCGCCAGTGCCGCGCTCTCTCTGGCAGCCGTCTTCTTCGGCCAGCTCATCGGGATCTCGATGATCCTCGCGGACGGCCTGGGCGTCGGCTTCTCCGAGGTCTTCTTCGACCACTTCGGAGACCTCGTCGACGTCTGGAAGGAGGAGGGCGACGTGATGACGTTCCTCTTCTTCATCCTGGGCCCGGTCGGAGCCTTCGCGGGCGCCAAGAAGGCCGGCTGACGCCTCGCGCCACGCACGGCGGCCCGGACCGAGATGGTCCGGGCCGCCGTGCGTGGCGCGTGTGAAATCAGCGCCGGTGCTGGGAGTCCGCCACCGTCACCTCGACGCGCTGGAACTCCTTGAGGTCGCTGTAGCCCGTGGTGGCCATCGCCCGGCGCAGCGCGCCGAAGATGTTCATCGAGCCGTCGGGGTTGTGCGAGGGGCCGGTCAGGACCTCCTCGGTCGTCCCGACGGAGCCCAGGTCGACCAGCTTGCCGCGCGGCACGTCCTCGTGGACGGCCTCCATGCCCCAGTGCCGGCCGCGGCCGGGCGCGTCCGTGGCGCGGGCCAGCGGGGAGCCCATCATCACGGCGTCCGCGCCGCAGGCGATGGCCTTCGGCAGGTCGCCGGACCAGCCGACGCCACCGTCCGCGATGACGTGGACGTACCGGCCGCCGGACTCGTCCATGTAGTCGCGGCGGGCACCGGCCACGTCGGCGACGGCGGTCGCCATCGGGACCTGGATGCCGAAGACGTTGCGCGTGGTGTGCGCGGCGCCGCCGCCGAAGCCGACGAGGACACCCGCCGCGCCGGTCCGCATCAGGTGCAGGGCGGCGGTGTACGTGGCGCAGCCGCCGACGATGACCGGGACGTCCAGCTCGTAGATGAACTGCTTCAGGTTGAGCGGCTCGGCCGCGCCGGAGACGTGCTCGGCGGAGACCGTCGTACCGCGGATCACGAAGATGTCCACGCCCGCGTCGACCACGGCCTTGGAGAACTGCGCGGTGCGCTGCGGCGACAGCGCGGCGGCGGTGACGACACCGGAGTCGCGCACCTCCTTGATGCGCTGCCCGATCAGCTCCTCCTGGATGGGGGCGGAGTAGATCTCCTGGAGCCGCGGCGTCGCGGTCTCCACGGGCATCTCGGCGATCTCGTCGAGGAGGGCCTGCGGGTCGGCGTGCCGGGTCCACAGCCCCTCGAGGTTGAGGACGCCGAGGCCGCCCAGCTCACCGATGCGGATGGCGGTCTGCGGGGAGACCACCGAGTCCATCGGCGCCGCCAGGAAGGGCAGCTCGAAGCGGTAGGCGTCGATCTGCCAGGCGATCGAGACCTCCTTCGGGTCACGGGTACGCCGGCTCGGCACGACAGCGATGTCGTCGAACGCGTATGCCCTGCGGCCGCGCTTGCCGCGCCCGATCTCGATCTCAGTCACGATGGTGTGGCCTTTCCCTCTACGTCTGCGCTGACCAGTATCCCCGACGCACGCGTGAGGGGCGGTCCCGGGAACCCGGTCCGCCCCTCACCTGCGCTGATGTGTTACTTCCTGCTGTAGTTCGGTGCTTCCACCGTCATCTGGATGTCGTGCGGGTGGCTCTCCTTGAGACCCGCCGAGGTGATCCGGACGAAGCGGCCCTTGCTCTCCATCTCGTCGACGGAGGCGGCGCCGACGTACCCCATGGTCTGGCGGAGGCCGCCGACCAGCTGGTGGAGGACGTTGGCCAGCGGGCCGCGGTAGGGAACCTGTCCCTCGATGCCCTCGGGGACGAGCTTGTCGTCCGAGGACACCTCGGCCTGGAAGTAGCGGTCCTTGGAGTACGACCGCCCCTGTCCACGGGACTGCATGGCACCCAGCGAGCCCATGCCGCGGTACGACTTGAACTGCTTGCCGTTGATGAACATCAGCTCACCCGGGGACTCCTCGCAGCCCGCGAGCAGCGAGCCGAGCATCACCGTGTCCGCACCGGCCACCAGCGCCTTGCCGATGTCGCCGGAGTACTGGAGACCACCGTCGCCGATGACCGGGACGCCCGCCGCGCGGGCGGCCAGCGCGGCCTCGTAGATCGCGGTGACCTGCGGGACGCCGATGCCGGCGACCACACGGGTGGTACAGATCGAACCGGGGCCGACACCGACCTTGACGCCGTCCACGCCGGCGTCGATCAGGGCCTGGGCGCCGTCGCGGGTCGCGACGTTGCCGCCGATCACGTCCACGTCCACGGCCGACTTGATCTTCGCCATCCAGTTGAGGGCGTTGCTGTTGTGGCCGTGCGAGGTGTCGACGATCAGGAAGTCGACTCCGGCGGACGCGAGCGCCTGAGCGCGGTCCAGCGCCTCGGGGCTGGCGCCGACGGCCGCGCCGACCAGCAGACGGCCTTCCGTGTCCTTGGCGGCGTTCGGGTACTGCTCGGCCTTCTTGAAGTCCTTGACCGTGATGAGGCCCTTGAGGATGCCGGCCTCGTCGACCAGCGGCAGCTTCTCGATCTTGTGGCGGCGCAGGAGCTCCATGGCGTCCACGCCGGAGATCCCCACCTTGCCCGTGACCAGCGGCATCGGCGTCATGACCTCGCGCACCTGGCGCGACCGGTCCGACTCGAAGGCCATGTCACGGTTGGTCACGATGCCGAGGAGCTTCCCCGAGGCGTCGGTGACCGGCACTCCGCTGATGCGGAACTTCGCGCAGAGCGCGTCGGCCTCGCCGAGCGTGGCGTCGGGGTGCACGGTGATCGGGTCGCTGACCATGCCGGACTCGGACCGCTTCACCAGGTCGACCTGGTTGACCTGGTCCTCGATCGAGAGGTTGCGGTGCAGGACACCGACACCACCCTGCCGGGCCATGGCGATGGCCATCCGGGCCTCGGTCACCTTGTCCATGGCGGCGGAGAGCAGCGGGATGTTCACGCGTACGTTCCGCGAGATGAGCGACGAGGTGTCGACCGCGTTGGGCAGCACGTCGGACGCGCCCGGCAGCAGCAGCACGTCGTCGTATGTCAGCCCGAGCGTCGCGAACTTCTCGGGCACTCCGTCGACGTTTGCAGTCATGACACCTTCCCCAAATGGCCTTGATCGGTGCGGATGTCCATGCTAACGGCCCCGCGGGGTGTCTCATTCCACGATCAAGATCACCTGGCTGTTCTGTGGCTTCCTCCACATCGCCGGGAGCCTCCGGAACCGGTTCCTACTGACCCGCGAGGGCCCTCAGCCTGCTCAGTGCGCGGTGCTGGGCGACGCGCACCGCGCCGGGTGACATTCCGAGCATCTGCCCGGTCTCCTCGGCCGTCAGCCCGACCGCGACGCGGAGGACCAGCAGCTCGCGCTGGTTCTCCGGCAGGTTGGCCAGAAGCTTCTTGGCCCAGGCGGCGTCGCTGCTGAGCAGCGCCCGCTCCTCGGGACCGAGCGAGTCGTCGGGCCGCTCCGGCATCTCGTCGGAGGGCACGGCCGTCGATCCGGGATGCCGCATCGCGGCGCGCTGGAGGTCGGCGACCTTGTGGCCCGCGATGGCGAAGACGAACGCCTCGAAGGGCCTGCCGGTGTCCTTGTACCGCGGGAGCGCCATCAGCACCGCGACGCAGACCTCCTGCGCGAGGTCCTCCACGAAGTGACGGGCATCACCGGGCAACCGGTTCAGCCGGGACCTGCAGTAGCGCAGAGCGAGGGGATGCACGTGGGCCAGCAGGTCATGCGTGGCCTGCGCGTCACCGTCGACCGCACGGTGCACCAGAGCACCGATCACCGTCGTCCCGTCCTCACGCATCGGACCATGGTGCCCCGGCCCCGTCCGATCCGGGGCATCGCGTCCCGAGTTGTGCACCGAAGCGTTATCAGCGTGGCGCACCGAAGCGTTATCAGCGTGGTGCACCGAAGCGTCGTCCGCCGGTGCGCCGGTGCGGCCGACGGCCGTACCGGGACGGCCGGCGCGGGCTTCGGGTCGTGCGTCGTCGGTGTCGTGTGCCAGTGCTCCAGCGTTCTGAGCGGGTGCGCCGGATGTCATGTCCTGCGCCCTCCCCTTCCGCTCGACCGAATGTTCCCCTGGGAACTCCACAACCCCAAGGATGCGGCATCGGCCGGAAAGCGTCACACAGCGCTGGTGCGGGAGGGCCCGGCCGCAGGTCCGCCACCACCGTCGCCCCGTCCGCCGCCATGCGGACGGGATCGCACGGCTACCGGGCTCGCCGCGGCGTCAGCGGACCAGACCCCAGCGGAATCCGAGCGCGACGGCGTGCGCACGGTCCGAGGCCCCGAGTTTCTTGAACAGACGCCTCGCGTGCGTCTTGACCGTGTCCTCGGAGAGGAAGAGCTCACGCCCGATCTCCGCGTTGGAACGGCCGTGGCTCATGCCTTCGAGCACCTGGATCTCCCGCGCGGTGAGCGTCGGCGCCGCACCCATCTCGGCGGACCGCAGCCGGCGCGGGGCGAGCCGCCACGTCGGATCGGCCAGCGCCTGGGTGACGGTCGCCCGCAGCTCGGCACGCGAGGCGTCCTTGTGCAGATATCCGCGGGCACCGGCGGCCACCGCGAGGGCGACACCGTCCAGATCCTCCGCGACGGTCAGCATGATGATCCTGGCCCCGGGGTCCGCCGAGAGCAGCCGCCTGACCGTCTCCACACCCCCCAGACCGGGCATGCGTACGTCCATCAGAATCAGATCCGAACGGTCGGCCCCCCAGCGGCGGAGGACTTCCTCGCCGTTGGCCGCCGTCGTCACACGCTCGACGCCGGGAACGGTCGCAACCGCCCGGCGGAGCGCTTCTCGGGCAAGCGGGGAGTCGTCGCAGACGAGGACGGATGTCATGACCGTCCTCCGCAGCTGATGCGCGTCACCTTGAGCCTCCAGGCTGATACAAGTCGTCACCTGTGCGGTTGACCCCCTCGGACATCTGCCCGAGCTCGATCTCCGTCAACCGCCTCCCCCTCATCAACGACGGTCACTCGAAAGAGTTACGGGCCAGAGCTTCCGGTTCGGCACTCTAAGTGAGGGGCCGCACACGGAGGAGAGCGACACGAGATCATTCATCCCTCAACCGATCACTCGCGCGGCGAACTGCCCCATTTAGCGGGTTTTCTTCCCTTTTGCTGGCGTCTATGGCTAGATTCGCAATCAGTCATATTTACATCTACTAACACCGTAGATGTACGGTCGGGACTCCGGTCATCGACGACGACGGACGAGCACCAACGGTCGAGGACGCCGTTTCCGAACCAGCAAGGTTTCGAGGGGACACGCAATGGCAGATTTCTCCCGCCTTCCCGGACCCAACGCGGACCTGTGGGACTGGCAGCTGCTGGCCGCCTGCCGCGGGGTCGACAGTTCGCTGTTCTTCCACCCCGAAGGAGAACGTGGCGCAGCCCGGAGTGCCCGTGAGACCTCGGCGAAGGAGGTCTGCATGCGCTGCCCGGTACGCGCCGAGTGCGCGGCACACGCACTCGCCGTACGGGAGCCCTACGGCGTGTGGGGCGGCCTGACCGAGGACGAGCGCGAGGAGCTGATGGGCCGCGCGCGCAACCGCCTCATCTCCGCCCACTCGGGTCCGGCTCCGGAGGCCGGCCACACCTGACAGTCCGCACGACCCGCCGAGCGCAGAAACGTTTTTTCATATCGGGCGCGCCCGCCCCCTCACACCGCGGGAGGCAGCCGACCGCACCGTCCGGCGTACGGCAGATCCGGTGCGCATACGTCCGGCACGCGGTGGATCCGGCACGCGTACGTCCGGCACGCGGTGGATCCGGCACGCGTACGTCCGGCACGCGGTGGATCCGGCACGCGTACGTCCGGCACGCGGTGGATCCGGCGTGCGGGCCGCTCAGCGCGCGGCCGCCAGGGACAGCTGGTCGAGGGTCGCCGCCACCGCGGGCACCCTGGCGAGATCGGGCAGGGTGAGGGCGACGATCTCCCGCTCGACGGCCGGCTCCACCGTCACGGTGCGCGCCCCCTTGGGCCGCACGGACTCCAGGGCCAGCTCGGGCAGGACGGCGACACCGAGACCCGCCCCCACGAGCCCGATCACCGCAGGGTAGTCGTCCGTGGCGAAGTCGATCCTCGGGGTGAAACCCGAGGCCTCGCAGACCTCCACCAGCTGCCGCCTGCAGCGCGGGCAGCCGGCGATCCACGACTCGTCGGCCAAGTCCCCGATGCCCACCGCGCCCGTGCCGGCCAGCCGGTGCCCGTCGGGGACCAGGCCGATCAGCCGGTCCTTCAGCAGCGGGCGTACGACCAGGTCGTCCCATTCACCTCCGGTGGCCCCGTAGCGGAACGCCAGGGCGATGTCGCAGTCGCCGTCGCGCAGCATCTCCACCGAACGCGGAGGCTCCGCCTCGACGAGCGAGACCCTGGTGCCCGGGTGCCCCGCACGCAGGGCGGCGAGGGCGCCGGGGACCAGGGAGGAGCTTCCGCTCGGGAACGACACGAGCCGCACCCGGCCGGCCCGCAGCCCCGCGATCGCGGCGACCTCCTCCTCGGCGGCGGTCAGCCCCGCGAGGATGCCCGACGCGTGGCGCACCAGCGCCTCACCCGCCTGGGTGAGACGCATCTCGCGCCCCGTACGGATCAGCAGCGGAGTGCCCGCGGAGCCTTCCAGGGCCTTCATCTGCTGGCTGACGGCGGGCTGGGTACAGCCCAGCTCACGCGCGGCGGCGGAGAAGGAGCCGGTGGTGGCCACGGCGCGCAGGACACGGAGATGACGGGCTTCGATCACCCTCCAACCATAAGGGACTCTTGCAGCACCGGTCGATTAATGGCGAGCGGCTTTGAGCGTCTCGCGATTAGCCTGTCCGGTCATGAAGGTCCTCACCGTGAATCTCGGCCGTCCCGCGCCCTCCCCTCACCCGGACGGAGCCGACGGGCTCACCGGGATCGGCAAGCATCCGTCCGACGCCCCTGTGCGGGTCGCCGACCCCGGGCCCAAGGGCATCGGCGGCAGCGGCCTGGCCGGTGACTCGGTGTGCGACCTCCGGCACCACGGCGGCTCCGACCAGGCCGTCTACGCGTACGCCCGCGAGGAGCTCGACGCCTGGGAGAGGGAGCTCGGACGCCCCCTGCCCAACGGGGCGTTCGGTGAGAACCTGACGACCCTCGGCCTCACCGTGAGCCACGCCCGGATCGGGGAGCGCTGGCGGATCGGCGACGAGCTGGTCCTCGAGGTGACGTCCGGCCGCATTCCGTGCCGTACGTTCGCGGGCCACCTGGGTGAGCGTGGCTGGGTGAGGCGTTTCACCCAGGAGGGCGCCACCGGCGCGTACCTCCGGGTCATCGAACCGGGGACGATCCGCTCGGGCGACCCGGTCGAGGTGGTGTACACGCCCGGCCACGAGATCACCGCGGCGCTGGAGTTCCGGGCGACGACCACGGAACGGGAACTGCTGCCCCGCCTGCTCGACGCCGGGGACGCGCTGCACACGGAGGCCCTGCGCGCCGCGCGGGCCTACGTGGCGCAGCGGGGTACCAGCGCCTAGCCGAGGCCCGGAGCGGGCCAGGACATCCTGGCCCGCTCCGGGCCCCGGCGGCGCGCGGCCGGGTTCAGCCCAGGGTGAGGGTGCCGTCGACGCGGCGGGGGATGCCGTACGGGTTGCCGTCCTGCAGGGGCTGGGGCAGCAGGCTGTCGGGGATGTCCTGGTAGGCCACGGGCCTCAGGAACCGTTCGACGGCCGACGAGCCGACCGAGGTGCTGCGGGCGTCCGTGGTCGCGGGGTAGGGGCCGCCGTGGACCATCGCGTGGCCGACCTCGACACCGGTGGGCCAGCCGTTGAACAGGACGCGGCCGACGCGGCGTTCGAGAAGGGGCAGCAGTGCCCGGGCGTCGCCGAGGTCGGACTCGGCGGTGTGCACGGTCGCCGTCAGCTGGCCCTCCAGGGAGCGGACGACGTCGGCGACCTCGGCGAGGTCGCGGCAGCGGACCAGCACGGAGGCGGCGCCGAACATCTCGCGCTGGATCTCGGGGTCGGCGCGGAAGGCGTCGCCGGTGACGGCGGCGAACAGCGCCCGCCCGGCGCTCGCCGTGGCGGGCTCGGCGCCCCTCGCGATGATCTCGACCGCGGGACGCCCCGAGACGGTGTCCGCCTCCTGCCGGTAGGACCGGGCGATGCGGGGGGTGAGCATCGTGGAGCCGCCGTCGGTCTCGACGTGTGCGGCCACGGCGGTGGTGAAGACGTCGAGGTCGCCGCCCTCCACGGCGATCACGAGGCCGGGGTTGGTGCAGAACTGCCCGCCGCCCAGGGTGAGGGAGCCGACGAACTCCCCCGCGAGCCGCTCGGCACGGCCGGCGAGCGCGCCGGGCATCAGGACGACGGGGTTGACGCTGCTCATCTCCGCGTACACCGGGATGGGCTGCGGGCGCTCGGCGGCGGCACGCGTCAGGGCGAGGCCCGCGGTGCGCGAGCCGGTGAAACCGACGGCCTGGACGCGCGGGTCGCCGACGAGCTGGGTGCCGGTACCCGCACCGTCGCCGACGAGCAGGGAGAACACGCCCTCCGGCATTCCGGTCTCGGAGGCGGCCGCGAGGATGGCGCGGGCGGCCAGTTCGGAGGTGCCGAGATGGGCCTCGTGTGCCTTGACGACGACCGGGCAGCCGGCCGCGAGGGCCGAGGCGGTGTCGCCGCCGGGCACGGAGAAGGCGAGCGGGAAGTTGCTCGCGCCGAACACGGCGACGGGGCCCAGCGGCACCAGGCGCCGGCGGATGTCGGCGCGGGGCTGCGGTGTGCGGTCGGGCTGTGCGGGATCGATGCGGGCCCCGTGCCAGCTGCCCTCGCACAGCGTCGCCGCGAACAGGCGGAGCTGCCCGGTGGTACGGCCGACCTCACCCTGGAGCCGGGCGACGGGGAGGCCGGTCTCGAGGTGGGCGCGGGCCACGAGGGCTTCGCCCGCTTCGGTGAGGTGGTGGGCGATGCGCTCCAGGAAGCGTGCGCGCTGCCAGGGGTGGGTGGAGCGGAAGGCGTCGAAGGCCTCCTCCGCGAGCAGGCAGGCCCGCTCGACGTCCGACGGCGCGGCGAAGTGGTAGGCCGGAGCGAGGTCTTCGCCGGTGCGCGGGTCGACGGACCGCACCTCCGGCCCCGTTCCCGCGACGGGCTCGGAGCCGACGAACATGGTCCCTGCGAGTTCCGTGGTGGGGGCCTGTGCGATGGGTGTGGTCACCTCGGGGTCCTTCCGTGCTGCTGGTGGTGAGGGGGCGTCAGGCGGTCGGGGCGGGAACGCCCGCGATGAGCGCGGTGAGTTCGGCGAGCTCGCCCTCGGTGAGGTCGGTCAGCGGGGGACGGACCGGTCCGGCGCCGTGACCGGTGGCGGTCATCCCGGCCTTGACGATGCTGACGGCGTATCCGCCCCGCCGGTCGCGGATCTCCGTGTACGGCAGCACGAAGTCGTTGAGCAGCTTGATGACGGTGTCGTGGCGGCGCTCGCGGACGGCGCCGTAGAAGTCCAGTGCGAACTCGGGGAGGAAGTTGAAGATCGCCGACGAGTAGGTGGTGACGCCGAGTTCGAGGTAGGGCAGGGCGAACATCTCGGCGGTGGGCAGTCCGCCGACGTAGGTGAGCCGCTCGCCGAGGCGGGTGTAGATCCGGGTCATGGCGTCGATGTCGCCGATGCCGTCCTTGTAGCCGATGAGGTTGGGGCAGGAGTCGGCGAGTCGGGCGAGGGTGTCCGCGCTGTACGTGGCGTTGGCGCGGCCGTAGACGATGACGCCGAGGCGGGTCGAGCGGCAGACGGCCTCGACGTGCTGGGCGAGCCCTTCCTGTCCGGCCTCGGTGAGGTAGGGCGGGAACAGCAGGATGCCGTCGGCGCCCGCGCGTTCGGCGGCCCGGGCGTATTCGACGGCGGTGCGGGTGCCGTAGCCGGCCGGGGCGAGGATCGGGGTGCCCTCGGGGGCGGCCTGCACGGCCGCGGTGACGACCTGCTCGGTCTCGGACGCGGTGAGGGAGAAGAACTCCCCCGTGCCGCCCGCGGCGAAGAGACCGCCGACCTCGTAGGCGGCCAGGCGCTCGATGTTGGCGCGGTAGGCGTCGGCGTCGAAGGAGAGGTCACCGGCCGTGAAGTGGGTGACCGGGAAGGAGAGCAGACCCGAGCCGATGCGCCGGCCGAGCTCGGTGGGGGTGAACGACGTCATGGTGGGCTGCTCCTGTGAGGTGGGTGGGCGATACGGGGCGGTCCTCGGACCGCTGTCGCTCCGAGGTGCGGCGGGCGGGGCGTGCGCGTCGGCGGCATCACTCCTCGCCGTGCCGGTGTCCACGCTACGAGCGACCTGTCATGCCGGTCCAACACCGTTTTCGCATCGACTCATACCTTGCATGCATCAATGCCGTCAGTCCGGCGACGACATGCGACTGGTGCGGGCCCCGCGCTGTCCGTAGCGGGGCCCGCACCAGGTGTGGGGCCGTCGGCACCTCGTCGGATGCCGGCGGGAGAGCGGCGTGCGCCGCGGAGTCAGGGGCGCTTGCCCACCTCGTGGGTGGCGGTCGTCCAGGCCCGCGTCTGCTCGCTGAGCGTGATGCCGAGGCCGGGGCGGGAAGAGACGTGCATGCGGCCGTCGCTGATGGCGAGGCGCTCGTCGAAGAGCGGCTCCAGCCAGTCGAAGTGCTCCACCCAGGGCTCGATCGGGTAGGCGGCGGCCAGGTGGAGGTGGATCTCCATGGCGAAGTGAGGGGCGAGCTGCAGGTTGTTGTGCTCGGCCAGTGCGGCGAGCTTGAGGAACTGGGTGATGCCGCCGATGCGCGGGGCGTCGGGCTGGATGACGTCGCAGGCGTTGTGCCGTATGAGCTCGTGGTGCTCGGCGACGCTGGCGAGCATCTCGCCCGTGGCGATCGGGGTGTCCAGGGAGGCGGCGAGCGCGGCGTGGCCCTGGGCGTCGTAGGCATCCAGCGGCTCCTCGATCCAGACGAGGCCGAAGTCCTCCAGCGCGCGGCCCATGCGCTGGGCGGTGGGCCGGTCCCACTGCTGGTTGGCGTCCACCATGAGCGGGACGTCGTCGCCGAGGTGCTCGCGCACGGCCGTCAGCCGGGCCAGGTCCTGCTTGCCGTCCGGGTGGCCGACCTTGATCTTGATGCCGCCGATGCCGTGCGACAGGGACGCGGTGGCGTTGTCCAGGACCTGGTCGACGGGGGTGTGGAGGAAGCCGCCGGAGGTGTTGTAGCAGCGAACCGAGTCGCGGTGCGCGCCGAGCAGCTTGGCCAGGGGCAGCCCGGCCCGCTTGGCCTTCAGGTCCCACAGCGCGATGTCCATGGCGGCGATGGCCTGCGTGGCGACACCGCTGCGGCCGACCGAGGCACCCGCCCACACCAGCTTGGTCCAGAGCTTGCCGATGTCACTGGGGTCCTCGCCGATCAGGTTGTCGACGACCTCCTTGGCATGGGCGTACTGGGCGGGGCCGCCGGCGCGCTTGGAGTAGCTGAACCCGACTCCCTGGTGCCCCTGCTCGGTCTCGATCTCCACGAACAGGAAGGCCACTTCGGTCATCGGCTTCTGCCGTCCGGTCAGCACCTTGGCGTCGCTGATCGGTGCGTGCAGCGGCAGAGTGACGGCGGAGAGCCTGACCCAGGCGATGGCGTCGAGCGTCGCGTCCCCCTGACGGAGTGCGGCGGAGGCGGCTGTGTGAATCGTGTTCACCACTTCATGTCCCTGATGTGTGAGGCGGATGCGGGGGGTACGGCGGCCCCGGGGAGCGGCCGGCAGCCCTTGCGGGATCACCGGACCGCGGAGGCGAGGGTGCGGAGGCCGTCGGGCGTGGACGGTGCGGCGCCGACCCGGATCAAGGGGTTCCGGGAACGTACCTCAGGGCGGAATCAGCGGTTCCGCCCAGGGGTGGAGTCGCTGCGGCATGACGTGCGTGCTCCCGGTGCGAAACGAGCGGTGCGAGACGAACGGTGCGAGGCGAGCAGCACACCGGCGACGGAACCGGCGGGTACCGGCGTGAGGGTGGATCGCCGCTGGTCGCTCCTGACGCTAAGGTCAGCGATTGATCCATGTCCAACATAGATTTTGGATGATTCGATACCTGGAGGGCATCGTTGTTCACGCTCGCACAGCTGGTGAGCTTCATCGCCGTCGCAGAGGAACTGCACTTCACCCGGGCCGCCGCCCGCCTCCGGATGACCCAGCCCCCGCTGAGCCGTCAGATCCAGCTGCTCGAACACGAGCTGGACGTCCAGCTCCTGGACCGTACGAACCGCACCGTCCGCCTCACCCCGGCCGGCCGCGCCTTCCTCAACGAGGCGCGCGCCATCCTGCGCCAGTCGGAGGCGGCGACCCTCGCCGCCAGACAGGTCTCCGCGGGCCAGGCCGGGGCGATCGCGGTCGGCTTCACGGCAGCCGCCGCCTACTCCGCGCTCGGACCGCTCCTGGCCGTCGCCCGCTCCTTGATGGCGGGCACCGAGATCGTGCTGCGGGAGAAGGTCACCCGCGACCAGCTCGAAGCGATCACCGAGGGCTCCCTGGACCTCGGGATGATCCGCCCCTCCAGCACCGGCCCCGACCTCGCGACCCGGCCGGCCATACGGGAGGGCCTGATCGCCGCCGTACCGCTTGAGCACCCGCTCGCCACAGGGGACGGGCCGCTGCCGATGAGCGTGTTCGACGGGCAGGACGTGCTGATGTACTCGCCGGTCGAGGCCCGCTACTTCCACGAGCTGCTCGTGAGCATCTTCCGCGCCGCGCAGATCGCCCCGCGCTTCACCCAGTACCTCAGCCAGGTCCACAGCCTGCTGGCGATGGTGAACGCCGGCTGGGGCATCGCCTTCGTCCCCGAGGCGGCCGCGCAGATGCGGTTCTCCGGCATCACCTACCGCTCGCTGGAGCTCTCCGACCCCGCCCCCGTCGAACTGCACCTGGTCTGGCGGCGCAACAACGACAACCCGGCACTGCACGCCCTGCTCCGCCATCTGTGACGCAGGGCGACCTCCCGGCGTCCGGCAGTGAGTCATACCGGGAAGGTATTGCAGCCTACAAAAATCAATGTAGACGGGAATGGAAAGCGAACCTACGGTCATCTCCAGCCATCGGCGCTGTGGCTCCGACCACACGCGGCAACGCCGCCGCCACTCCCAGGTCTAGGAGATCGCCCGCATGACAGCTCTCGACCGGCAGGACGCGCCGGTGACAGCAGCCGCTCCCCCCGAGGCAGGCCGGCTCAGGTACGTCGTCCTCGCCATGCTCTTCGTCGTCACCACGGTCAACTACGCCGACAGATCGACGCTGTCGATCGCCGGTGACTCCATGCAGAAGGACCTGGGCATCAGCTCCTCGGAACTGGGCCTGCTCTTCTCCGCCTTCTCGTGGTCGTACCTGATCGCCCAGATCCCCGGCGGGTGGCTGCTCGACCGCTTCGGCTCCAAGAAGGTCTACGGGATCGCCATCTTCCTGTGGTCGCTGTTCACCATGGCCCAGGGAGCCGTCGGCTTCTTCGCCGGGGCCGCGATCGTGCTGATGTTCATCCTGCGCTTCGTGGTCGGCTTCGCCGAGGCGCCCTCCTTCCCGGGCAACTCCCGCATCGTCGCCGCCTGGTTCCCCACCAGGGAACGCGGCTTCGCCTCCGCCCTGTTCAACTCCGCCCAGTACTTCGCGACCGTGGCCTTCGCTCCGCTGATGGGCTGGCTCGTCACCGCCATGGGCTGGGAGCACGTCTTCACCGTGGTCGGCGGCGTGGGTGTCGTCCTGGCGCTGATCTGGACCAAGGTCATCTATCCGCCGCGCAGCCATCCGCGGATGAAGCGGGCAGAGCTCGACTACATCGGCTCCGGTGGCGCGCTCATCGACATGGACGCCCCGGCCGGCGGCGAGGAGAAGGCCGGGAAGTCCGGCGGCGGCAACCTGAAGCACCTCAGGACGCTGCTGTCCGACCGCAACATGCTGGGCATCTTCGTCGGCCAGTACTTCATCAACACCATCACCTGGTTCTTCCTGACCTGGTTCCCCGTCTACCTGGTCCAGGAACGCGGGATGAGCATCCTCGAAGCCGGCTTCGTCGCCTCGCTGCCCGCGCTGTGCGGATTCACCGGCGGTGTGCTGGGCGGGTACCTGTCGGACTCCCTCGCCCGCCGGGGCGTCAGCCTCACGGCCGCCCGCAAGATCCCCATCGTCGTCGGGCTGCTGCTGTCGACCAGCATCATCATCTGCAACTACGTGACCGCGTCGTGGCTCGTCGTCCTCATCATGTCCCTCGCCTTCTTCGGCAAGGGCCTGGGCGCACTCGGCTGGGCCGTCATGTCGGACGTCGCCCCCAAGCAGATAGCCGGCCTGGCCGGAGGCGTCTTCAACACCTTCGGAGCGGTCGCCGGCATCGTCACCCCGCTGCTCGTCGGCTACATCATCGACACCACGGGCTCCTTCGACCTGGCCCTCGTGTTCATCAGCGCGTGCGCCGCCATGGCGGTCGTCAGCTACGCCGTCATCGTCAAGGACATCACGCGCCTCCACCTCGACGAGGAGGACGCCCTCGACAGCCGGACCGCGTCCGTCTGACCTGAGCGGCGGGCCGTACCGTGACGCCGGCCGCCCGGCGGACGGGCGGCCGGCTCCGTTCCACCCCGGCCCGGCTCCTCACCGGAGGCCCATGCACACCCCCGCTGCCGACGAGCGCTCCCTCCGCGACCTGATCAACTCCGCCCCGCCGCCGCAGTTGCGTACCGCCCTGCTGCACGTCCTCGCCGAGATCACCGCCGCACGCGGGCGGGATCACTACCCGCCCCCGTCGTCAGGGCTGTGCTCCAGCGCCGTCGCCGACGCGGAGTTCGACGCGCGCCGGCAGATGGGGCACGACATCGGCCGAGCCGTCCGGGCGGCCCTCCACCCGGACTGACCAGCCCGGAGTGGGACGGCGGGTCGGACGCCCGCACGCGCGGGCACTAACGTGCCGCCTATGACGACTGCACTGATTACGGGCGCCACGGCGGGGATCGGGGCCGCCTTCGCACGGCGGCTCGCGGGTGACGGGCACAACCTGGTGCTGGTGGCCCGCGACACGGAGCGGCTGCGGGCCCAGGCCACGGAGCTGCACGACGGACACGGCATCGAGGCCGAGGTGCTGACGGCGGACCTGGCCACGGACGCCGGGATCGAGGCGGTCGAAGCGCGGCTGGCGAACCGCGTGAGCCCGGTCGACCTGCTGGTGAACAACGCCGGCTTCGGCAACAAGGGGCGTTATCTGGACGTCTCGATCACCGATGAGCTCACGATGCTGAAGGTCCACTGCGAGGCGGTGCTCCGTCTCACCTCGGCCGCTACGGGCCCGATGCGGGAGCGCGGCCGCGGCGGTGTGGTCAACGTGGCTTCCGTGGCGGCCTTCCTGCCGCGGGGCACCTACGGGGCGTCGAAGGCGTGGGTCGTCCAGTTCACCCAGGGCGCGGCGAAGGACCTGGCGGGTTCGGGGGTGCGGCTGATGGCCCTGTGCCCGGGCTTCGTGCGCACCGAGTTCCACCAGCGGGCCGGGATGGGGACGGGCAACATCCCGGACTGGATGTGGCTCGACGCGGACAAGCTGGTGTCCGCGGCCCTGACGGACCTGGCCCGGGGCAGGACGGTGTCGATCCCGGACCCGCGCTACAAGGCGCTGATGAGCCTGGTCAAGCTGACGCCCCGCAGCGTGCTCGGCGGCGTGACCTCACGCGCGGGCCGGACGTACGGCCCGAAGTAGACCGCCGCAGCGACACCGAGGCCCGGTGCCCCCGCGACGGGGGTACCGGGCCTCGGCGGCGTACGGGGCGTACTAGTGGGAGTGGCCGTGGCCGCCGTGACCGGCGTCGGCCTCTTCCTCGGCCGGCTTCTCGACGACCAGGGTCTCGGTCGTGAGCAGCAGCGACGCGATGGACGCGGCGTTCTCCAGGGCGGAGCGGGTGACCTTGACCGGGTCGATGACGCCGGCCTTCACCAGGTCGCCGTACTCGCCGGTCGCGGCGTTGAAGCCCTGGCCCTTGTCGAGCTCGGAGACCTTCGAGGTGATGACGTAGCCCTCGAGGCCCGCGTTCTCCGCGATCCAGCGGAGCGGCTCGACGGCGGCGCGGCGCACGACCGCGACACCGGTGGCCTCGTCGCCGGTCTTGCCGAGGTTGCCCTCGAGGACCTTGACGGCGTGGACCAGAGCGGAGCCACCACCGGAGACGATGCCCTCCTCGACCGCGGCGCGGGTCGCGGAGATGGCGTCCTCCAGACGGTGCTTCTTCTCCTTGAGCTCGACCTCGGTGGCAGCGCCGACGCGGATCACGCAGACACCGCCGGCCAGCTTCGCCAGGCGCTCCTGGAGCTTCTCGCGGTCCCAGTCGGAGTCCGTGGACTCGATCTCGGCCTTGATCTGGTTGACGCGGCCGGCGACCTCGTCGGACTTGCCGCCACCGTCGACGATGGTGGTGTCGTCCTTGGAGACGGTCACGCGGCGGGCGGTGCCCAGCACGTCCAGACCGGCCTGGTCGAGCTTGAGGCCGACCTCCTCGGCGATGACGGTCGCACCGGTGAGGGTGGCGATGTCGCCGAGCATGGCCTTGCGGCGGTCACCAAAGCCCGGGGCCTTCACCGCGACGGCGTTGAAGGTGCCACGGATCTTGTTGACGACCAGGGTCGACAGGGCCTCGCCCTCGACGTCCTCGGCGATGATCAGCAGCGGCTTGGAGGCACCGGCCTGGATGACCTTCTCCAGGAGCGGCAGCAGCTCCTGGATCGAGCCGATCTTGCCCTGGTGGATCAGGATGTACGGGTCGTCGAGGACGGCCTCCATACGCTCCTGGTCGGTCACCATGTAGGGGGACAGGTAGCCCTTGTCGAAGGCCATGCCCTCGGTGAACTCGAGGTCCAGACCGAAGGTGTTGGACTCCTCGACGGTGATGACACCGTCCTTGCCGACCTTGTCCATCGCGTCCGCGATGAGCTCGCCGACCTGCGGGTCCTGCGCGGAGAGCGCGGCCACGGCGGCGATGTCGGCCTTGTCGTCGATCGGGCGGGCGGTCGCGAGGAGGTCCTCGGACACGGCCTTCACGGCGGCGTCGATGCCCTTCTTCAGGGCGGCCGGGGACGCGCCCGCGGCGACGTTGCGCAGGCCTTCGCGGACGAGGGCCTGGGCGAGCACGGTGGCGGTGGTGGTGCCGTCACCCGCTACGTCGTTGGTCTTGGTCGCCACCTCCTTCACCAGCTGCGCACCGAGGTTCTCGTACGGGTCGTCGAGCTCGACCTCGCGCGCGATGGTGACACCGTCGTTGGTGATGGTGGGGGCGCCGAACTTCTTGTCGATGACGACGTTGCGGCCCTTCGGGCCGATCGTCACCTTCACCGTGTCGGCAAGCTTGTTGACGCCGCGCTCAAGGGCGCGACGGGCGTCCTCGTCGAACTTCAGAATCTTCGCCATGGGCTGTTTTCTTCCCTCTCAAAACGAACTGCGCCCCTCGCCGCCCGGCTAGTCATCTCGCAGGGGGCCAGGGGCGCAGAACAGAAGCAAACGTGGGTGAACTACTTCTCGACGATCGCGAGGACGTCGCGGGCCGAGAGGACGAGGTACTCCTCGCCGTTGTACTTCACCTCGGTGCCGCCGTACTTGCTGTACAGCACGACATCGCCGGTCTTGACGTCGAGCGGCAGGCGCTCGCCGTTCTCGAAGCGGCCCGGGCCCACGGCCAGGACGACGCCCTCCTGGGGCTTCTCCTTGGCGGTGTCCGGAATGACCAGGCCGGAAGCCGTGGTCTGCTCGGCGTCGAGCGGCTGGACCACAATGCGGTCCTCGAGCGGCTTGATCGCAACCTTGGAGCTGGTGGTCGACACGATCCGGTCTCCCCCTTCGGAGATCTCACGGGGTTTAACAGTCTGTGGGGTGGCGACCAGGTGGATCCGTCGTCGCGGGTGCCGGACCTGCCCTGTCGCGCGGTTGTGCTGGCACTCTCCATCGGGGAGTGCCAGCACTGAGACTATGACCGCGATTAGCACTCGGTCAAGCGGAGTGCCAATTCACCACCCACGCGTGGCGCCGCGGGACCGGCGTACGACCGGGACAACGCGGAAGACCGCCACGTCGTTCCACCACCGGACGGCCGGGCGCGCCGCCACGCCCCCGTCAGACGTAGTCCTCCAGCCTGGCCACCGCGTAGCCCTTGTCCGTGACCGTCTTCATGACGCGCCGGACCATGTCGGCCATCGATCCCTCCCAGTCCTCGTCGCCCCGGAAGTGGGTGAGGATGATGTCCCCGGGGTGCAGGTCCCGGTCCCACTCGCGCCACTCCATGTGGTCGGGGAACGCCTCGGCGGCCCACAGGGGTACGGCCTTGATGCCGCAGGACTTCGCGACGCGCAGGGTGTCGCCGTTGTAGTTGCCGTACGGCGGCCGGAAGAGGGTGGGCCGCTTCCCGAAGTACTTCTCGATCTTGTCCTGCTCCCCGCAGATCTCCTGGCGCTGCTCGGCTTTCGAAAGCCCCGGGAGGTAGCGGTGGTTGAGCGTGTGGTTGCTGAGGGTGACCCCTCTGGCCTGCATGTCCTTGAAGTAGCCGTAGTCGTCGCTCACCACGTAGTCGCTGAGGAAGGCGCTGTACGGGATCTTCAGTTCCGTCATCATCCGCAGCAGTTCGGGGTCCTTCTCCGCCCCGTCGTCCATCGTCAGGAAGACGACCCGCTCCTTGGTGGGCACGGTGGTGAAGACCGGTGGCAGCGCCTCCCCGCCCTCCACCTCGAACCCCTCGCGGGTGGTGATGCGCGGCTTCACGGCGGGTGGCGCGGGAGGGGCGAGCGGGACCTTCGCCAGGCCCCACTTCTTCGCCACGGCCACGCGGGCGGCCAGTTCCCGCTTCAGCCGCTCGGCTTCGGCCCTGGCCTCGGCCGCGGCAGCGGCGGGTCCCGCCGGCGCGGCGGCGGCTCCCGGCTGTCCGGCGGCCTGCCCGCCCCGGCCGGGGGCCCCTTCGTCCGTACCGTCGGCGCAGCCGGCGGCGGCGGCGCCGATCAGCAGGGCGGCCAGGGCCGCGCAGATCCTTTTACGGCGCTTCGTGACTGATTTTTCTTTTTGTCGTACTAGCTGCATGGCGCCGCATCCTGCCACCGGGACACCGGCCGCCCACCGCGACACCTCCGGGGGATCAGCCGGGTCCCCCGGCTGGCTCACAATGGACAGGTGAACGCCCTTCCCCCTGCCGGTCAGGCCGGCCCGGCCGACCCGCTCGCCGCCTTCGCCGCCCTGCGTACCCCCGAGGGCACGGCACTCCTGGACGAGCTGCGCGACCACGACCCCGCCCAGGAGCTGGCGACCGCCACCCGGCTGCGCCGCACCCACCCCGCCGCACTGGTGTCGGCGGCACTCGGCCAGGCACGGCTGCGGCAGCGCGCGGTGGCGAAGTTCGGGGAGGCGGACGCGTACCGCATGTTCTTCACCCCGAACGGAGTGGAGCAGGCGACCCGCACCTCGGTCGCCGGCTACCGCGCCGGGCGGTTCGCGGAGCTCGGCGTACGCAGCGTGGCTGACCTGTGCTGCGGCATCGGCGGCGACGCGATCGCCCTGGCCCGGGCAGGCATCTCGGTCCTGGCCGTGGACCGGGATCCGCTCACGGCGCACGTCGCCCGTGCCAACGCCGAGGCGCTCGGGCTGCAGGACCTCGTCGAGGTGCGGTGCGCCGACGTCACCGAGATCGACACCTCCCCCTACGACGCGGTCTTCGTCGACCCGGCACGGCGCGGCGGGCGGGGCAGGATCTTCGACCCGGAGGCCTACTCACCGCCGCTCTCCTGGGCGACGGACGCCGCGCTGAAGGCCCCCCGCGCGGCACTGAAGATCGCCCCCGGGGTCCCGCACGAGGCGATCGGCCCACAGGCCGAGGCCGAGTGGATCTCGGACGGCGGCGACGTGAAGGAGGCCGTGCTCTGGTTCGGCGAGGGCTTCACGCCGGGGACCTTCCGTGCCACGCTGCTCCCGTCGCGCACGACCCTCGCCTCCGAAGGCCCGCTCCCCGCCCCGCCGGTCGGGCCCGTCGGCCGGTATCTGCACGAGCCGGACGGCGCCGTCATCCGCGCCCATCTGGTGGCCCAGGTCGTCGAACGGTGCGGCGGCAGGCTGATCGACGAGACGATCGCGTACGTCACGAGTGACACGCCGTACGCGTCCGAGGCCACGGCCGCGTACGAGATCACCGATGAGCTGCCCTTCAACATGAAGAAGCTGAAAGCCCTGCTGAGGGAGCGCCAGGTCGGTGTCCTGACCGTCAAGAAGCGCGGCTCGGCGGTCGAACCGGAGGAGCTGCGCCGGAAGATGAAGCTCCAGGGGCCGCATGCGGCCACCGTCTTCCTGACCCGGGTGGCCGGAGCCCCGACGATGCTGATCGGCCGGCCGGTGAAGCGTCCCTGACCACCACGCTGACCGGCCGGCCGGTGAAGCGTCCTGCCCGGCAAGGCGGCCGGTGAGGCGTCCTCGGTCAGCCGGCCACGCCGGCCGGCGGTTCCGCCCTCGCCCCAGGACCGGCGGTGCGGTGCCGCAGCCGTCAGGTCAGCGGGTACGACGCCCGGCCGGACGCCTCGTCGATCTCGTCGTGCGCCTTGGTGAGCAGCTTCATCGCCAGTTCGTTGAGCGCGCGGGCTCCGGCGATCTCCTCGCCCACCCGTGGCTGCTCCGCGTCGGAGGGGTGGCGGCTGGCGTACCCGTGGGCCCGCACCTCGGTCCCGTCACTCAGCCGCACCATCGCGGCCGCGCGGGTCCGGTGGGTGTCTTCCTCGAACTCCAGCTCGATGTGCCAGCCGACCGTGGTCTCCATCATGTTCGGTCACCTCCCGGGACTCCTGCTTCCAGGGTGCGCCCGATCCCCCGCCCCCGCACGGCGTGCGGCACCGCGCGGCTCAGGCGTCCCGCAGGGCCTGGACGCCTGCTTCCGCATCCCCGTCATCGCCTTCATCACGCGGTCGGCCCTGGCCCGGTCGGGACCGGGGGACGTCGTCCGCTGTGCAAGGCAGACCGGGCCCTCGCCCGGAACTCGCCCGGACACGCTCGGCCCGTCAGCCGGCCGCCGGACCCAGCGACTCGAACCGCCACCGGTGCACGGGGCGGCTGATCAGCCCCGCGTCCGGCTCCGGCAGCTCCGGCAGCTCCTCGTCGTACGCCGCGTCCCACCAGGTCAGTACGAGCACCCGGTCCTGCGGGGCGCGCAGCAGTTCGTCGCGCAGCGGCTCCCGGGCCAGCTCGGCCGTCCGGGCCCTGGCCCACTCCAGCAGCTCCGCGCCCCGGCCCTCCACCGCACGGGCCTCCCACATCAGGGCGACGGTCATGAGTAGAGGTTGTCCTTGCTGATCTCGTGCACGTGGTCGTGACCGTGGCTGTGTCCGCCCGCGCCCGGGACATGGGTCTCCGTGACCGGCAGCGAGGAGTCCGCCGAGAGGTCCAGGTCCGATACCGGGCGGTTGCGCGCCACCATCTCGGCGCCCAGCGCCGCGACCATGGCCCCGTTGTCGGTGCACAGCCCCGGCCGGGGCACCCGCAGCCTGATCCCGGCCTTCTCGCACCGTTCCTGTGCGAGCGCCCGCAGCCGCGAGTTGGCGGCGACGCCGCCGCCGATCATCAGGTGGTCGACGCCCTCGTCCTTGCAGGCCCGGACCGCCTTGCGAGTGAGGACGTCCACCACGGCCTCCTGGAAGGACGCCGCCACGTCTCTGACGGGCACCTCCTCGCCGGCCGCGCGCTTCGCCTCGATCCAGCGCGCCACGGACGTCTTCAGGCCCGAGAACGAGAAGTCGTACGCGGGGTCGCGCGAGCCGCTCAGCCCACGCGGGAAGGCGATCGCCTTCGGGTCGCCCTCCCGCGCCAGCCGGTCGATGACCGGACCGCCCGGGAAGCCGAGGTCCAGAACCCGGGCGATCTTGTCGAAGGCCTCGCCCGCCGCGTCGTCGATGGTCGCGCCGAGCGGCCTCACGTCGTTGGTGATGTCGGGGGCCAGCAGCAGCGAGGAGTGCCCGCCGCTCACCAGCAGTGCCATCGTCGGCTCGGGCAGCGGGCCGTGCTCCAGCTGGTCGACGCAGATGTGCGAGGCCAGGTGGTTCACCCCGTACAGCGGCTTGTTCAGCGCGTACGCGTAGGCCTTGGCGGCCGAGACACCGACGAGCAGCGCTCCGGCGAGCCCGGGACCGGCCGTGACCGCGATGCCGTCGAGGTCGCGGGCGCTGATCCCGGCGTCCTTCAGGGCGCGCTCGATGGTGGGGACCATCGACTCCAGGTGGGCCCGGGAGGCGATCTCAGGGACCACACCGCCGAAGCGGGCGTGTGTGTCCACACTGGACGCGACGGCGTCGGCGAGGAGCGTCGTGCCGCGCACGATGCCGACGCCGGTCTCGTCGCAGGAGGTCTCGATACCGAGTACGAGCGGTTCGTCAGCCATCAGTCTGTCTCTGTTCCTTGTACGGTCAGGCGCATGACGAGTGCGTCGATGTTCCCCGGCTGGTAGTAGCCCCGGCGGAAGCCGATGGGTTCGAAGCCGAAGCGTTCGTAGAGCTTCTGCGCACGGGTGTTGTCGACACGGACCTCCAGGAGCACCGCGGTGCACTCGAAGGCGGTGGCGTGCCGGAGCAGGTCGGTCAGGAGTTCGGAGCCGAGTCCGCCGCCCCACTGACCGCGGCTGACCGCGATCGTCTGGACGTCGGCGAGGTCCCCGGCCGACGCGAGGCCCGCGTAGCCGACGATCCGGCCGTCGGCGGGGTCCTCGGCCACGACATAGCGGTGAGTGGCACGCGGCCCGCGGGCACGGGCCAGTTCGGACCAGAACATCCCCGCCGACCAGGCGTCGTCGGGGAACAGCTCGTGTTCCAGCTCCAGCACCGGTGCGATGTCCCACCAGCGCATCTCGCGGAGCACAGCGGTCGCGGTGGTCACTTGGGCGTGACCACCTTGTAGTTCTTGGGGACCTGGGCGTCGGGCCTGCGCAGGTAGAGCGGCTGCGGTGGCGGCAGGGCGGCACCGGTGGCCAGGCGCTCGGCGGCCAGGGCCGCGAGCGCTCCGGCGGAGACGTGCTCCGGGCCACGGGCGTCCGGGAACGCCTCCGGGTAGAGCAGCGCCCCGGCGCCGGCGACGGGCAGGCCGGCGAGCCGGTCCGCGATGTCGGCGGGGCGGTCGACGGAGGGCTCTCCGTCCCGGGTCCGGAAGTCCTCGTACCGGGCCCAGTAGACCTCCTTGCGGCGCGCGTCCGTCGCGACGGCGAAGGGGCCTTCGAGGCCGTCCCGTCCGGCGGCGTACGCGAGGGCGTCCAGCGTGCACAGGCCGTGCACCGGCACGGACAGGGCGGAGCCGAAGGTCGCCGCGGTGACCAGGCCGACGCGCAGCCCGGTGTACGGGCCGGGGCCGACCCCGACGACCACGTCGGTCACGGCGTCGAGCTTCACCCCGGCCTCGGCGAGGACCCGGTCGACGGCGGGAAGCAG
The DNA here is from genome assembly GCF_044765765.1 of Streptomyces sp. NPDC102402. Lineage (NCBI taxonomy): Bacteria > Bacillati > Actinomycetota > Actinomycetes > Kitasatosporales > Streptomycetaceae > Streptomyces > Streptomyces sp. NPDC102402. Next base: position 391,551 of record NZ_JBIWKR010000002.1, on the reverse strand, counting down.
CAGCTCCCCGTGCCTCCGGGCATCGACCTGCCCGGTCTCGGCGACGACGGAGGTCCCGTCGTGAAGGGCGACGGTGACGGCGGGGGTGGCGGTATCCATGGCGAGCAGCAGCACGCAAACAGCCTACGGCTCCGTCGACTCGGCCATGGCAGCCCGTGGAGCGTCCTGGTCTCACCTGTAGCTGCTGGTACCGTCGCCGGGTATACGCGTGTACGACCTAAATGCTTGTACGACATGCGCCGGACGGCATGCGAAAGGGGACCTCACGGTGGCAAGGGGCAGCTCGGGATTGGTGGCCGGGCTCACCGCCGCGGCGGTGGCCGTGGTCTGTTTCCTCGCCTACCAGGCGTCGGCGAACGCGCCCGACTCGGTCGCGGCTCCTTCGGCCTCCGAGTCGTCGGGCCCTTCCGCCCGCCCCTCGGAGAAGCCCGCCCCCTCGAAGGACCCGCTCGCGGTACCGGAGGACTCCGACACGGGAACCCGCGTCGTGTACGGGCTGAAGGACCGCCGTGTGTGGATCGTGGACGACAAGGAGAAGGTGCTCCGGACGTTCACCGTCATGCCGAGCTCCGTGGACCCGCTGCCCGGCGTGTACGGGGTGACCTCGCGCTCCGGCACCATCAAGGGCTCCGACGGCGTTCTGATCGAGCACGTGGTGCGCTTCACGAACGTCGGCGACGTCTCCGTGGGCTTCAGCGCCGCGCAGGACGGCTCGATGAAGAGCCCCGACCCCACCAGGAAGACCGGCGGCGTACGCATGAAGCGGGCCGACGGCAACGCGCTGTGGACGTTCGCCACGGTCGGCGTGAAGGTCGTCGTCGTCCCGTAGCCCACCCGGGCGGACGCCGTGGCGGCCCGTCGCCGTGTGTCCGTGGGGCGGCCCGGCCGCGCGCTCCGGCCCCGGAGGTCAGGCCGCGTCGCGTCCCGCGGCCGGCCCCGTCTCCCCGGTGCCGTCGTCGTCCGCCTGTTCGTCGCGCGGGGGCGTCGACACCGCTGTCGCGGCCGCGCAGGAGGCCAGCAGGTCCTTCATCGACACCGCGGACACCGACGGCTGCTCCGCCTGCGACTGCGGGTGCACTTCACGCTCGGGTGCCGGCATGGATGCCTCCTCGGGCTTCGGCGGGAGACATGGTTAGGTAGACCTAACCAGTCCCTCCACCCATGTGACCACGACGGACCTCCCCCGCGCAACATTTTACCGACGCCCCGTCGGAAAGCGTCGGGGCGTACGGGACCGGACCCGCCTCGCGGGGCCCGGCCGGCCGCACACTCTCAGAGCACCGCCAGCTCCGCGGCCAGCCCGGCCCAGCGCGCGCCGATCCCCACCAGGGTCACCGCGCGGCGCTCGTCGTCCGTGTCCCCCACCGCACGGTCGATCACCACCCGCAGCCGGTCCTCCGACAGCTCCTCGACCTTGCCGTCGCCCCACTCCACGACGATCACCGACTCCGGCAGGGACACGTCCAGGTCGAGGTCCTCCATCTCGTCGAGGCCGCCGCCCAGGCGGTACGCGTCGACGTGGACCAGGGCGGGACCCGCGCCGAGCGGCGGATGGACCCGGGCGATCACGAAGGTGGGCGAGGTGACGGCACCCCGCACCCCGAGGCCCTCACCCAGGCCGCGGGTCAGGGTGGTCTTGCCCGCACCGAGCTCGCCGGTGAGCATGACCAGGTCACCGGGGGCCAGCACACCGGCGATCCGGCGGCCCAGCTCCTTCATCTCTTCGGGGGACTCGACCGCGACGTCCAGGGTGACGGTGCCCGGCGCGGCGGTCTCGGCCACCGGGCGGTTGCGCGCTGCTTCCATGCCGACCAACGGTAGAGGATCAGCGCGCCTCGGCCGGAACGGCTCCGATCCGCACCAGAAGGTCCGCGAGCCGGTCGGTGACGGTCTCCGGGTGCTCCAGCATCACCAGGTGACCGGCGTCCGGCACGATGACCAGCTCGGCGTCCGGAAGTTCGTCCGCGATGGCCTCGCTGTGCGAGCTGGGCGTCACGAGGTCCTTGTCCCCGGCCAGGATGAGCACCGGGATGTCACGGAAGGCGGGCAGAGCACCGCTCTTGTCGTGCTCGGTGAAGGCCGGGTAGAACTCGGCGACCACGTCGATCGGGGTCGACTCGATGAGCCGCTCCGCGAACCGCGCGACCGCCGGGTCCACGTCCCGCGAGCCGAAGGAATACCGCTTGATCAGCCCCGCGAACAGGTCGGCGGTCGCCCGCCGCCCACGCTCCACCAGCTCCGCCTGCGAGCCGAGCGCCCTCAGCACCCCGGGCAGCACCCGGCGCACCGCGTTGACGCCCGCCACCGGAAGCCCGAAGTTCACCTCGCCGAGCTTGCCGCTCGACGTCCCGACGAACGCGACCGCGGCCACCCGGTCGCGGATCAGCTCCGGATACCGGTCGGCGAGGGCCATCATCGTCATGCCGCCCATGGAGTGCCCCACCAGCACCAGCGGCCCCTCGGGGGCCGCCGCGTCCAGGACCGCCTTGAGGTCGCGGCCGAGCTGGTCGATGCCGACCGCCACCCCCTCGGTCTGCGCCCTGCCCCGCTCGGAGCGGCCGTGGCTGCGCTGGTCCCAGTAGACCGTGCGGACCAGCCCGCGCAGCGCCGCCCGCTGGAAGTGCCAGGAGTCCTGGCCGAGGCAGTAGCCGTGGCTGAAGACGACGGTCAGGGGCGCGGGGTCCTTGCTGCCGAAGAGCCTGCGTCGGCGTCCTCCGGAGCCCGCGGGGGCACTCGCACCGGCGCCCTTGCCCGCACGGCTCGTCCCGCCGTCCGGCTCGGTCTCGTCGACCTCGTAGTACAGCTCGGTGCCGTCGTCGGCGACCGCCCGGCCGGGCAGCCCGCGCAGCGACCCGTAGGGCCCGGAGGCGTCCAGAGCGAGGCGCGCCTTCTTGCGCATGCCCCGGCCCACGGTGAGCCGCTCGACGGCGACGCCCGCGGCCGCGCCCGCGGCGATGACGCCTATCGCCGCACCGGCGACGCCCGCCCGGCGCCAGCCGGCCGCCGCGACGGCCGCCGTCGCCACCACGTCCTCCGCGCTGGTCTCGCTCACCGTGCCGCGCTCCTTCGTCGTCGTTGTCGTCGTCGTCGTCGTCGGGCCATGATCCCTGCCGGAGGGCGATCAGTCCCGGCGGGAGTCCTCATGGAGATGGACGCGGGGGACGCGTGCGCCGATGCGCGTGACGATCTCGTACGCGATCGTGTCCGCCGCCCGCGCCCAGTCCTCCGCACTCGGCTCGCCCCGGTCCCCCGGCCCGAACAGCACCGCCTCCGCGCCCGCCTCCAGGGTGTCGCCCCCGAGGTCGACCACGAACTGGTCCATCGCGACCCGGCCCGCGATCGTGCGTACGGCGCCTCCGACGAGGACGGGGCCCCGCCCCGACGCGTGGCGCGGAACGCCGTCCGCGTAGCCGACCGGCACCAGGGCGAGCGTCGTCTCGGCGGAGGTCGTGTAGTGATGCCCATAGCTGATGCCGTGCCCCGGGGGCACCTGCTTGACCAGCGCCACGGACGCCGCGAGCGTCATGACCGGTCGCAGGCCGAAGTCGGCCGGGGTGCCCAGCTCGGGGCTGGGCGAGATGCCGTACATCGCGATCCCGGTGCGCACGAGGTCGAAGTGGGACTCGGGCACCGTGAGCGTCGCCGGGGAGTTGGCGATGTGCCGCACCTCGGGCCGGACGCCCTCCTTCTCGGCGTACGCCACCAGGTCGCGGAACACGTTCAGCTGGGCGGCGATCGACGGATGGCCGGGTTCGTCGGCACACGCGAAGTGCGACCAGAGACCCGTGACGCGCAGGACGCCCGCGTCCTCGGCGGCGCGGGCCGCCGCGACCAGTTCCGGCCAGTCCGCCGGCTGGCAGCCGTTGCGCCCGAGGCCCGTGTCCGCCTTGAGCTGGACCCTGGCCGGGATCCCGGCCTCGGTGGCGGCCGCGACGACCTCGTCGAGAGCCCACATCCCGCTCACCGAGACGTCGATGTCCGCCTCGACCGCCGCGCGCCAGGGGCCCCCGGGCGTCCACAGCCAGCACATCAGCCGGCCGCCGATACCGGCGGCGCGCAGCGCGAGCGCCTCCTGCGGCGTGGCGGTGCCCAGCCAGGCCGCCCCGGCCTCCCGTGCCGCCCGGGCGCAGGGCACCGCTCCGTGGCCGTACGCGTCGGACTTCACCACGGCCATGAGCTGTGCCCCGGACGCCCGCGCACGCAGGGCGCGCACATTGGCGCGCAACGCGGCGAGGTCGATCTCGGCACGTGCTCTCAGGGTCGCTGTCTCGTTCATCGCGCCCAGTCTCTCAGAGCCGTACGCCTGTGCCCTCGACCTCCTGTGCCCGGTGAGGCGGTCAGCGGTGGTCGAGGGCGTGCTCCAGATGCTCGACGAGTACCGGGACATGGCTGGCCGGGACGTCCTTCACGGCCGTGACGAGCGTGACGGCGCCGCCCTCGCGCAGCAGGGCCAGCAGTCCCTGGACGGCCTCGGTGTGGGCGGCGTCGCCGAGCTCGGTGCGGTAGCGGTCCACGAAATCGTCGTACCGGTCACCCGTGCGGTCCTCGTGGTACCAGGTGCGGAGTTCGTCCGAGGGCGTCACGTCCTTGGCCCACAGGCCGATCGCCGCGTGCTCCTTGGAGACTCCGCGCGGCCAGAGCCGGTCGACCAGGACCCGGGTGCCGTCGTCGTCCTCCGGCGGGTCGTACACCCTGCGTACGCGTATGCCGCTGCCGCTGCCCACGACCGATCACCGTCCGTCCCTGTCGCTCCGGCCCGGACCGCTCGCGGGCCTTCGTCCCAGCGTGGATCAGGCCCGCACGTCCCGCCAGGCCGCGGGCAGGGCGTGCGCGACGTCCTGCGCGGACACCGGTGCCCCGTCGGACGCGCGGCGCGCCGCGAGACCGTGCAGATAGGCGCCCACCGACGCGGCGTCGCGCGGTGCGAGGCCCGCCGCCAGCAGCGAACCGGTCAGCCCCGACAGCACGTCACCACTGCCGGCCGTGGCCAGCCAGGAGGTGCCGGTCGGGTTGACCCGCACCGGCGCGTCCGCGGCGTCCGCCACGAGGGTCGTCGAACCCTTCAGCAGCACCGTGGCGCGGTACCGCGCGGCCAGTTCCCGTACAGCGGCGAGCCGGCCCGCCTCGACCTCCTCGCGCGGTACGCCGAGCAGCGCGGCGGCCTCGCCGGCGTGCGGGGTGAGGACGGTCGCGGCGGTCCGGGAGCGCACTGCCCCCTCGTCCATCAGCCGCAGCCCGTCCGCGTCGACCAGCACCGGGACGTCCGCGGCCAGCACGTCGGCCACCGACCCGGCCGCCGCCGAGGAGTCGCCGAGCCCCGGACCGACCACCCAGGCCTGCACCCGTCCCGCCTTCGACGGCGGGCCGGGGTGCACCAGCGTCTCCGGGAAGCGGGCGATCACCGCCCCGGCCCCCGGGCCCGCGTACCGCACGGCCCCCGCGCCGCCGTGCAGCGCCCCGGCGACCGCGAGCACGGCCGCGCCCGGGTACCGCTCCGAGCCGGCGGCCACGCCGACGACCCCGCGGCGGTACTTGTCGCTCTCGGCGTCGGGCTCGGGCAGCAGGGCGGCGACATCGGCGTACTGGAGTGCCTCCAGGTCCGGACGCGCGGGCAGATGCGCGGTGAGGCCGATGTCGACGAGCCGGAGCGCGCCCGCGTGCTCGGCCGCCGGGTCGATGAGCAGCCCCGGCTTGTACGTACCGAAGGTGACGGTCGCGTCCGCCCGCACGGCCGCACCGAGCACCTGCCCGGTGTCCGCCTCGACCCCGCTCGGCAGGTCCACCGCCAGCACCGGTGCGTGGCCCGCGGAGACCGTGCGGACCAGTTCGGCCGCTTCCGGGCGCAGACCGCCGCGCCCGCCGATCCCGGTGATGCCGTCGACGACGAGGTCGACGGGGCCCAGCCCGTCGGGGGTGTCCAGGACCTGCCCACCCGCCGCGAGGAGGGCCGCCAGGCCGCCCCGGTGGACCTTGTCCGGTGAGGTCAGCAGGGCCCGTACACCGGCGCCGCGCCGGGCCAGCCGGGCTCCCGCGTGGAGCGTGTCACCGCCGTTGTCACCGCTGCCGACGAGGAGCAGGACCCGGGAGCCGTAGACCCGTCCGTTGCGCCGGAGCAGATCACCGCAGGCCACCGCGAGCCCGGCTGCGGCGCGCTGCATCAGCGCGCCCTCCGGGAGCCGTGCCATGAGCGCCTTCTCGGCGGTCCTTACGGTCTCGACGCTGTAGGCATGTCGCATACCTCAACCCTCCGCGATCACCACGGCCGACGCCACCCCCGCGTCGTGGCTGAGCGACACGTGCCAGCTGCGTACGCCGAGTTCGGCCGCCCGCGCCGCCACGGTGCCGCGCACCTCGAGCCGGGGCCTGCCGCTCTCCTCGACGCACACCTCGGCGTCGGTCCAGAGGAGCCCGCCCGGTGCGCCCAGCGCCTTGGCCAGGGCCTCCTTCGCGGCGAACCTGGCCGCCAGCGAGGCGATCCCCCGCCGTTCCCCGCCGGGGAGCAGCAACTCCCTCTCCAGGAAGAGCCGTTCGGCCAGCTGCGGGGTACGCCCCAGCGCGGCGCCGAAGCGTTCGATCTCCGCCACATCGATCCCGACCCCAATGATCACGCGCTCACTCACTCACTCGACTGTCACGGACTTCGCCAGGTTGCGCGGCTGGTCCACCTCGTTGCCCCGGGCGGTCGCCAGCTCGCAGGCGAACACCTGCAACGGCACCGTGGCGACCAGTGGCTGAAGCAGCGTAGGCGTAGCCGGGATCCTGATGAGGTGATCGGCGTACGGGACGACCTCCTCGTCGCCCTCCTCCGCGATGACGACGGTACGGGCGCCGCGCGCCCTGATCTCCTGGATGTTCGACACGATCTTGTCGTGCAGCACCGAACGGCCGCGCGGGGACGGCACGACCACGACGACGGGCAGGCCCTCCTCGATGAGCGCGATCGGCCCGTGCTTGAGCTCCCCGGCGGCGAAGCCCTCGGCGTGCATGTAGGCGAGCTCCTTGAGCTTCAGCGCGCCCTCCATGGCCACGGGGTAGCCCACGTGACGGCCCACGAAGAGCACGGTGTCGTGGCCGGACAGCGAGCGGGCCAGCTCGCGCACCGGCTCCATCGTCCCCAGCACGCGTTCGACGGCTCCGGACATCTCGGAGAGCTGGCGCACGACGGTGCGGATCTCGTCGCCCCATTTGGTGCCGCGGACCTGTCCCAGGTACAGAGCGACGAGGTAGCAGGCGACGAGCTGCGTCAGGAACGCCTTGGTGGAGGCGACGGCGACCTCCGGACCCGCGTGCGTGTAGAGGACGGCGTCCGACTCCCTGGGGATGGTCGAACCGTTCGTGTTGCAGATGGCGAGGACCTTCGCCCCCTGCTCACGGGCGTGCCGGAGGGCCATCAGCGTGTCCATCGTCTCGCCCGACTGGGAGATGGCGACGACGAGGGTGCGCTGGTCCAGGATCGGATCGCGGTAGCGGAACTCGCTGGCGAGCTCGGTCTCGCAGGGCAGCCTCGTCCAGTGCTCGATGGCGTACTTGGCGATCATCCCGGCGTGGAAGGCGGTACCGCAGGCGATGATGACGACCTTGTCGACCTCGCGGAGCACACCCGGCGGGATGCGCACCTCGTCGAGGTGGAGCGTGCCCGATCCGTCGACCCGGCCGAGCAGGGTGTCGGCGACGGCCTTGGGCTGGTCGGCGATCTCCTTCAGCATGAAGGAGGCGTAGCCGCCCTTCTCTGCGGCCGAGGCGTCCCAGTCCACGTGGTACTCGCTCACGTCGGCGGGCCGGCCGTCGAAGCCGGTGACCGTCACCCCGTCCCGCCGCAGCTCGACCACCTGGTCCTGGCCCAGTTCGATCGCGTCCCTGGTGTGGGCGATGAAGGCGGCCACGTCGGAGGCGAGGAACATCTCGCCCTCCCCCACCCCGACGACGAGCGGCGAGTTCCGCCGGGCCCCGACCACCGCGTCGGGCTCGTCGGCGTGCGCCGCGACCAGGGTGAAAGCGCCCTCCAGCCGCCGGCACACCTCCCGCATGGCCTCCGCAAGATCGCCCCCGGAGGAGTACGCCTCGGCGAGCAGATGGGCGACCACCTCGGTGTCGGTCTCGGAGGCGAGGTCATGGCCCCGGCCGGCCAGCTCCTCGCGCAGTGCCGCGAAGTTCTCGATGATCCCGTTGTGCACGACGGCGACCCGGCCCGCGTTGTCGAGATGCGGGTGGGCGTTGGCATCGGTGGGACCGCCGTGCGTGGCCCAACGGGTGTGCCCGATGCCGGTGTTCCCGGCCGGCAGCGGCCGGTCCTTGAGCTCCTTCTCCAGGTTGAGGAGCTTCCCCGCCTTCTTCGCGGAGGCCAGCCCTCCGTCCGCGAGGACGGCGACCCCCGCGGAGTCGTACCCCCGGTACTCCAGCCGCTTCAGCCCCGCGACAACGACATCCTGCGCCGACTGCGCCCCGACGTAACCCACGATTCCGCACATATCGGCACCATAAGGCCGCATGGAGGCGGGGGACAGTAGTGGCGGTCCGCACGCGGGCGATGTTGGTCGCACCTGGCCTTGCGCACACAGTCACCTACGCGGCACCGAACCCACGAGCCGGGCGCCGGGACGTGCCGGGCGTCCGGGCCGGACCTGGGCTGCGGTCGACTCTCCTGGTGAATACCTGCACCTACCGGAGGAGCCCTGCTGCCACGACGACCACTCAGCCGTCGTCGACGCCGAAGGCGCCAAGCCGTGATCCGCGTGGCCCGCCCTCTCCCGGGCGGGGCCGGTGTCCGGCACGGGGGTGCGGACGACGGCCCGGGCGGGGAACCGGTGCGCTCGCGGCGGGGCGGTTCTACGCTCTCGGGTCATGACGATCCCTGAGTGCTACGCGTGCGACAAGGAAGCACAGTTCGATGAACTGCCGCCCCGGGAGCGCGTCGACTTCGACCGGCACTGGCGGGTGGCTCACTCCTTCACCACCTCGGTTCCGGGCTGGCTGGTGCTGCTGCCCCGCCGCCACGTCACAGCGGTGCACGACCTCACCGACGCGGAGGCCTCCACGCTGGGGGCGTGGCAGATCGGCCTCTCCCGGGCGCTCCGCAGCGTGACCGGCTGCGAGAAGACGTACGTCGTGCAGTTCGCCGAGGCGGAGGGCTTCGCCCATGTGCACTTCCACATCGTGCCCCGCACCGCGGACCTGGCGCCGGAGCACCGCGGTCCGGGGATCTTCGAGCTGCTGCGGGCCCCGGAGCACGCCCGCGTGACGGCCGGTCAGGCCGACCGCCTGGCGGCAGCGCTCCGGGACCGCCTCCGCGGGCGTCCGGCCGAGGCGTGAAGTCACCGCGGCACCTCACGCGCGGAGGCACGCCGGGAGGTACTCGGACCGGGGCAGCGCCGACGGGGCCCGGCCGGGGCCAGGTGCCGTCGGCGCCGTACGGCTAACGCACGTCGACGTAGTCGCCCGCCGCGGTGGCCGTGCCCGATGTGGACGAGCCGCCGAACGACCAGCGCCAGTAGCCGTCCGCCGAGGCCGTGACCGTGGTCCTCAGCGCGCCCGTGCTGGAGGAGGTCGCCGTCTTGACCGTGGAGTAGACGGAGCTGCCGGCCTTACGGAACTGCAGGCTGACCGACTTGCCCGCGTAGCCGGTGTACGAGTGCTTCACCCAGTCCGCCCGTGTGAGGCTGCCGGTGACGGTGATCGTCTTTCCCTTCGTCACCGGTTCGGGCGAGGCGTTGACCGTGGCCTTGGCCCAGCGCTTGACCTTCACGCCGCCGGAGGCCGTGGTGTACTCCGCCGTCTTCAGCTGGCCGTTCGTCTTCCACAGCTTGGCCGCGACGCCGATCTTCCACGTCGTGGCGTCGCCGTTCGAGTCGAGGTCGTAACGCGGGTTGATGTACAGCTCACCCTCGCAGTCCGCGACCCGGGCGCTGGTCTCGTAGCAGGTGTAGCCGCCCATGTGGAGGCCACCGCTGTCGGCGCCCTGGGCCGCGGTGGTGCCGTGGTAGAGGAAGGGCTCCGCGTCGTACGCGAAGGGGTCCGCGGTGCTGTACCCGGCGGGGAGGGTGATCCGGAAGGTCACGGGCGGGGCCTTCTCGTCCGAGGTGCCCACGATGATGGACTTGCCCTCGTTGACGACGATCCGCGACACCGTGATCCCGGTGTCCGCGGCCTGTGCCGCGGGAGCCGTGAAGGTGGAGAGAGCGACGGCCGCCCCCGCGACTGCGGCGACGGCGCCGGTTCTGCCGGTTTTCATGCGTACCTCGATGCTGTGTGTGCCGATGTGAGAGACACCGCCCGGGACGATCACGTCCGCACGGCGGGGCGGCAGGCTACCAGCGGTTCTGACGGGGAGCCCGGACAGGGCCGGGACCGCCGGCCGACCGGATCGCCCCGCCTCCCCCTCCGGAGAACCGCTCGGCCACGTGACCGACCCCACCCCCCACTCCGTCGGAACTCCCGCGACAATGAGTACGTGATCACTTCGCCCGCACGGAGCACCCGCCGCACCGAGCACGCGCCGACGCCCTACGTCGACCTGACCCGGGCCGAGTGGAGTGCCCTGCGCGACAAGACCCCCCTGCCGCTGACCGCCGAGGAGGTCGAGAAGCTGAGGGGCCTCGGCGACGTCATCGACCTCGACGAGGTACGGGACGTCTATCTGCCGCTCTCCCGGCTCCTCAACCTCTACGTCCAGGCCACCTCCGGCCTGCGCGGCGCCCTGAACACCTTCCTGGGCGACGCGGGCAACGGACACGGCGAGCAGCGTGGCACCCCGTTCGTCATAGGGGTCGCCGGGAGTGTCGCCGTCGGCAAGTCCACCAGCGCACGCATCCTGCAGGCACTGCTGGCGCGCTGGCCGGAGCACCCCCGGGTGGAGCTGGTGACGACCGACGGGTTCCTGCTGCCGATGAAGGAGCTGGAGGCGCGGGGCCTGATGTCGCGCAAGGGGTTCCCCGAGTCGTACGACCGGAGGGCGCTGACCCGGTTCGTCGCCGACATCAAGGCCGGCAAGGACGAGGTGACGGCCCCCGTCTACTCCCACCTGATCTACGACATCGTGCCGGGCGAGCGGCTGACCGTACGGCGCCCGGACATCCTGATCGTCGAGGGGCTGAACGTGCTCCAGCCGGCGCTGCCCGGCAAGGACGGCCGGACCCGGGTCGGGCTCGCCGACTACTTCGACTTCAGCGTGTACGTCGACGCGAAGGCCGAGGACATCGAGACCTGGTACCTCCACCGATTCCGCAGGCTGCGCGAGACGGCGTTCCAGAACCCGTTCTCGTACTTCCGCAAGTACACCCAGGTCTCCGAGGCGGAGGCGCTGGACTACGCGCGCACCATGTGGCGGACCATCAACAAGCCCAATCTGCTGGAGAACGTGGCGCCGACGCGCGGCCGTGCCACCCTGGTCCTCCGCAAGGGCCCGGACCACAAGGTCCAGCGCCTCTCCCTGCGCAAGCTCTGACTCCGGAAAGGGTGCGCCGTGCTGCATCTGCGCCTCCTCCTGCCCTCCGACCGCACCGACGAGGTGGTGGAGCTGCTGGAACGGACGGTGGGGACCGCCCATCTCGCGGTGCTCGCGGGGGCGGCGCGCAGCCCCGCGGGCGATGTGGTCCTCTGCGACGTCGCGCGTGAGGCGGGCGACGAACTCATCGGTGACCTGCGGAAGATGGGCATCGACGACTGCGGTTCGATCACCGTGGAGAACATGGACCTCACGCTCTCCAGGCGCGCGGACGAGGCGGAGAGGGCGGCGCCGGGCGAGGGCGCGGACGCGGTGCTCTGGGAAGAGCTGAGCGAGGTGACCCACGAGGAGTCGACCTTCAGCGCCACCTATGTGGCCTTCCTCGCCCTCGCGACGATGCTCGCGGCCTGCGGGGTCATGCTGGACAACGCGGTCCTGATCGTGGGCGCGATGGCGGTGGGCCCGGAGTTCGGCCCGCTGGCCGGGATCTCGACCGCGCTGGTGCAGCGGGCGCCCCGGCTGGCGGCACGGTCGCTGTGGGCGCTGATCGGCGGCTTCGTGGTGGCGATGGCGCTCACGGCCGGTTTCGCCTGGCTGATGGACGTGCTGGGCCTGTTCACCGAGGACATGGTCACGGCGGACCGCCCCAACACCCGCTTCATCTGGCACCCGGACTGGATGTCCTTCGTGGTCGCGCTCCTGGCGGGCATCGCGGGGACGCTCTCACTGACCTCGGCGAAGTCGGGTGCGCTGATCGGGGTGGCCATCTCGGTGACCACGGTGCCGGCCGCGGCCAACGCGGCCGTCGCCTTCAGCTACCAGGACCTGGACCAGACGTGGGGGTCGTCGGTGCAGCTGCTGGCCAACCTGGGCGGCATCGTCCTGTCCGGGACCCTCACCCTGCTGGCGCAGAGGGCTCTGTGGGCCCGGCAGCGCCGGAGGGACCCGGCCGTGAGGCCGGGCCCCTCCGGTGGCTGAGTGGGCGTCAGCCCAGTGCGGACTTCACCACGTCGGCGAGCTGTCCGGCCACGGCGCGCGCCTGCTCCAGGTCGGCCGCCTCGACCATGACGCGTACGAGCGGCTCGGTGCCCGACTTCCGCAGGAGCACGCGCCCGGTGTCCCCCAGCTCGCGCTCGGCCTGGGACACCGCGGAGGCGACCTCGGGTGAGGTGTCCACGCGGGACTTGTCGACGTCCGGCACGTTGACGAGAACCTGCGGGAGGCGCTGCATCACACCCGCCAGGTCGGCGAGCGTACGTCCGGTGGCGGCGACCCGGGCCGCGAGCATCAGCCCGGTCAGCGTGCCGTCACCCGTCGTGGCGTGGTCCAGGACGATGACGTGGCCGGACTGCTCGCCGCCCAGGGCGAAGCCCTCGGCCTTCATCGACTCCAGGACGTAGCGGTCGCCCACGGCGGTCTGGACGAGCTGGATGCCCTCCCGCTCCATGGCCATCTTGAAGCCGAGGTTCGACATGACCGTGCCGACGACGGTGTCCTTGCGCAGACTGCCGGCCTCGCGCATCGCGACGGCGAGCACGGCCAGGATCTGGTCGCCGTCGACCTCCGCGCCGGTCGCGTCCACGGCCAGGCAGCGGTCGGCGTCACCGTCGTGCGCGATTCCGAGGTCGGCGCCGTGCTCGACGACGGCGGTCCGCAGGAGCTCCAGGTGGGTGGAGCCGCAGCCGTCGTTGATGTTCAGGCCGTCCGGTTCGGCGCCGATGGTGATGACCTCGGCCCCGGCCCGGGCGAACGCCTCGGGCGAGACGCGGGCCGCGGCACCGTGCGCCTCGTCGAGCACGACCTTCAGGCCGTCGAGCCGGTTCGGCAGGACGCCGATGAGGTGGGCGACGTAACGGTCGAAGCCCTCGGCGTAGTCGGTGACCCGGCCCACTCCGGCGCCGGTCGGGCGGGCCCAGGGCTCGCCGGTGCGGTGCTGCTCGTAGACCGTCTCGATGCGGTCCTCCAGCTCGTCGGCGAGCTTGTGGCCGCCGCGGGCGAAGAACTTGATGCCGTTGTCCGGCATGGCGTTGTGACTGGCCGAGAGCATGACGCCGATGTCCGCGCCGAGCGCCCCGGTGAGATACGCCACGGCGGGGGTGGGCAGCACCCCGACACGGAGGACGTCCACGCCGGCGCTGGCCAGGCCCGCCACGACCGCGGCCTCCAGGAACTCCCCGGACGCACGGGGGTCGCGGCCCACCAGAGCGGTCGGCCGGTGCCCCTCGAAGGTGCCGGCCTCGGCGAGCACGTGCGCCGCCGCGACCGAGAGTCCGAGCGCGAGCTCGGCCGTCAGGTCCGCGTTGGCGACACCGCGCACGCCGTCCGTGCCGAAGAGTCGTCCCACTGGTGTCCTCCGAAGGTGCTCCGAAACCGCAAAACCAAAGTAATCAAAGTAGGGCAAAGCGAGGCAAGGCGCAGCAAGGGGGGGCACACCTGAGATCGCCAGCCCTATAAACGTGCAAACGTCTTAAGCCGTTATACGCCCACGGGGGCTGATAAACGAACGCCCCAGCAGCACGAGGTGTGCCGCCGGGGCGAACGTGTAATGCAGACGAGCAGGCGATTTAGCGCTTGCTGTACTGCGGGGCCTTACGGGCCTTCTTGAGACCGGCCTTCTTGCGCTCGACCGCACGGTCGTCGCGGGAGAGGAAACCGGCCTTCTTGAGCGCGGCGCGGTTGTTGTCCACGTCCGCCTCGTTCAGCGCGCGGGCCACGCCGAGGCGCAGGGCACCGGCCTGACCGGAGACGCCGCCACCCGAGATGCGGGCGATGACGTCGTAGCGGCCGTCGAGCTCGAGCACCTTGAAGGGCTCGTTGACTTCCTGCTGGTGCACCTTGTTGGGGAAGTAGTCCTCAAGGGTGCGACCGTTGATCTTCCACTTGCCGGTGCCCGGAACGATCCGGACGCGGGCAATGGCGTTCTTGCGACGGCCAAGGCCGGCGGCGGGCTGCGGGTCGCCGAAGCGGCCGGCGAGCGACTCGGAGGTGTACTCACCCTCGACGGGGACCTCCGACTCGAAGGTGGTCACCTCGGCGAAGGTCTCTTCGCCCTCGGTACCCTCGACGGGCGTCTCTGCAGTGGTCTCGGCCACGATTCTCCTCAGATCTTTCTTTACGTCTTAGGGGGGAGGCCGGAACTACTGCGCGACCTGGGTGATCTCGAACGGGACCGGCTGCTGCGCAGCGTGCGGGTGCTGGTCGCCCGCGTAGACCTTGAGCTTCGAGATCATCTGGCGACCCAGGGTGTTCTTGGGGATCATGCCCTTGATGGCCTTCTCGACAGCCTTCTCGGGGTTCTTCGCGAGGAGCTCGTCGTAACGCACGGAACGGAGACCGCCCGGGAAGCCCGAGTGGCGGTACGCCATCTTCTGGGTCTTCTTGTTGCCGGAGAGGTGGACCTTCTCGGCGTTGATGATGATGACGAAGTCGCCCATGTCCATGTGGGGGGCGTAGATCGCCTTGTGCTTGCCTCGGAGGAGGTTCGCGGCCGTGGTGGCCAGACGACCGAGGACGATGTCCTCAGCGTCGATGATGTGCCACTGGCGAGTGACATCGCCGGGCTTGGGGCTGTACGTACGCACTTCGTAGCCTTCGCTTCTTCAGTGGATGAGGTCCAGACAACACATGGCACCCCTGAAGCGATCATGCAGCTGGGGCTCACACTGCCGGGTACGACGCCCGTATGCGAGCCACTGGTAACTGCTCCAGAGAACCTACGCAGGGGCTCTTCGCGTGAGAACGGCGAACCCATACGTATAACAACCCCCGACAGTACCCGCCCCGCCCGGGACGGGTCAAAACGCGCCGGGCCTACCGCTCCCGCGCGACCCTGCGCTCGTCCCAGACCGGCTCCGTGGACTCCCGCACCACGCCGTCCGAGCCGAAGACCAGATACCGGTCGAAGGACTTCGCGAACCAGCGGTCGTGGGTGACGGCCATGACCGTCCCGTCGTACACCTCCAGCCCGTCCTGCAGGGCCTCGGCCGACTCCAGGTCGAGGTTGTCCGTCGGCTCGTCCAGCAGCAGCGCGGTCGTGCCGGCCAGCTCCAGGAGCAGGATCTGGAAGCGTGCCTGCTGCCCGCCGGACAGCCGCTCGAAGGCCTGGTCGCCCTGGCGCTCCAGCTCGTAGCGCCGCAGCACCGACATCGCGCCGCCCCGATCCTTGGCGTGCTCGGTCCACAGGATCTCGACGAGGGTCTTGCCGAGCAGTTCCGGGTGGGCGTGCGTCTGGGCGAAGTGACCCGGCACGACCCTCGCGCCGAGCTTCCACTCACCGGTGTGCGCCACCGGCTCCCCCGCCAGCAGCCGCAGGAAGTGCGACTTCCCCGACCCGTTGGAGCCGAGCACGGCGACCCGCTCCCCGTAGTAGATCTCCAGGTCGAACGGCTTCATCAGACCGGTCAGCTCCAGGTTCGTGCAGGTCACCGCCCGCACCCCGGTCCGGCCGCCGCGCAGCCGCATCCTGATGTCCTGCTCGCGCGGCGGCTCCGGCGGCGGTCCCGCCTCCTCGAACTTCTTGAAGCGGGTCTGCATCGCGTGGTAGCGGTTCGCCATGTCGGGGCTGTTCGCCGCCTGCTGCCGCATCCGCAGGACCAGCGCCTTCAGCCGGGCGTGCTCCTCCTCCCAGCGCCGCAGGAGCTCCTCGAAGCGCGCGAACCGCTCCTTGCGGGCCTGGTGGTACGTGGCGAAGCCGCCGCCGTGCACCCAGACGTCGGAGCCCGCCGGGCTGGGCTCCACGCTCACGATCTTCTCGGCGGCGCGCGAGAGGAGTTCCCGGTCGTGGGAGACGAAGAGCACCGTCTTGCGGGTCTCCTTGAGCTTCTCCTCCAGCCACCGCTTGCCGGGGACGTCCAGGTAGTTGTCCGGCTCGTCGAGAAGCAGCACCTCGTCCGGCCCCCTGAGCAGCGCCTCCAGGACCAGCCGCTTCTGCTCACCCCCGCTGAGCGTGCGCACCTCGCGCCACTGCGCCTTCTCGTACGGGACGCCGAGCGCGGCCATGGTGCAGATGTCCCAGAGGGTCTCGGCCTCGTACCCCCGCGCCTCCGCCCAGTCGCTCAGCGCCTGCGCGTACGCCATCTGCGCGGCCTCGTCGTCGACGGTGAGGATGCGCTCCTCGGCCGCGTCCACGGCCCGCGCCGCCTCCCTGATGCGAGGCTGCGCCACGGAGACCAGCAGGTCACGGACGGTGCGCTCGTCCCGTACCGAGCCGACGAACTGGGCCATCACGCCGAGCCCGCCGCTCACCGAGACCGATCCGCCGTGCGGCTGGAGCTCTCCTGCGAGCAGCTTCAGAAGGGTCGTCTTGCCCGCCCCGTTCGCGCCGACGAGGGCGACGACGGCGCCGTCCGCCACCCGGAACGAAGCGTCGCCGAGCAGCACCCGTCCGTCCGGTAGGTAGTACTCCAGGTGGCCCGCTTCGAGATGTCCCATGCACAGCATTGTCACGGCAGGAGAACCGTTGGCCCAACCGGATTACCGTCGGTCTAGGATTCGCCGCATGAGCTTTGGGCAAGGGGGGCCCTCCTGGGGGCCGGGAGAGAGCCGGACTCCGGACTGGGCGGCGCTGGCGGAGGCGTCCGCCGCGCGGGGCAGGCGCAGGAAGTGGATGCTGATCGGCGGCGGCGCGGTGGCCACCGCCGCCGTGGCCGCGATCGTGGCCACGGCCGTCATCACGACCGGCGGAAGCGGCGGCGCGTCCGGGTCGGACAAGAACGCGAGTGAGCTGCCCGCCCCCGCCGACCTGCCCTCGGAGAGCTCCGCGCCGGGCCCCTCCTTCTCCTCGGTGGCCCCGCCGCCCCCGCCGGACCCGAAGGACTACATCGCCGACGAGAAGAAGGACAAGGGCCCGGTCACCGTCGACGCCTTCTTCCCCGGCAGGAAACTGACCATGGGCGACCGCGTCTACGCCAAGGGCGCCACCGCCCGCGCGGCGGACTGCGCCACGACGACCCAGGGCGCGCTCGGCCAGATCCTCGACAGCAACGGCTGCGACCAGGTCATCCGCGCCACGTACAGCAAGGGCGGTGTCGCGGTCACCGTCGGACTCGCCGTCTTCGGCACCGAGGCCGAGGCCAGGAAGGCGGCCCAGCAGGCCTCCGGCGGCCTCGCCTCACTCAGCGGCTCGGGCGTCCCCACCTTCTGCCGCGGCGGATCCGTCTGCCGGCGCACCGCCAACTCCTACGGCCGCTACGCCTACTTCACCATCGGCGGCTTCACCAGCGGGAAGAACGTCACCACGGCGGCCAAGGACGTCTACGCGGTCGGCGACGACCTCACCGACTTCACGTTCCGCCAGATCCGCCACCGCGGCGAGGTCCAGGCCTCGGCAGCCGCGGGCGCACCCGTCACCTGACCGCCCGCCCGTCCCCCCACGCACCAGCCCCCTCCCTCCCCTCGACCGAGGACCCGCCGCCGTGCGTCTGACCACGCTCTTCACCATCCCGCGCGTCCTGCGCCACAGCGATGCGATCGGCGCCGACCTGCCTCCGGACGAAGCCGTCGTACTCGACGCGCCGGACACCTCCCTGCGCCTTGCCCTCGCCGCCGCCGCGGCGGGTGACCACGGACCGGCCGCCGAGCTGCTCGCGGCGACCCGCGAGCACGCCCAGTGGGAGCGCCGGGACACCTGCGTCTCGCGACTGGCACGGGCCTCCCTGCACCACCCCGGGTGGCTGGACAGCTGGCTGGAGGAGGACCCGGAGGACCCCGACGCGGTCCTGGTCAAGGCCGACCAGTACGTCTGCCAGGCCTGGCAGATACGGACGGGCGCCCGCGCCAAGCACGTCGAGGCCGACCAGTTCCGGGCGTTCCACGCGGTGCTGCGGGACTCGGTGCCGGTGATCTCGGCCGCCGCGGAGCTCAACCCCGACGACCCCGTCCCGTGGCGCGTCGCGCTGACCCAGGCCCGGGGCATCCAGGCCCCGCGCGAGGTCTTCGACACCTATCTGGCCGAGGCGCACGCACGCGACCCGCACCACGAGGGCTGCCACGTCCAGGCCCTTCAGTACCTCTGCGGCAAGTGGTACGGCTCGCACGAGGAGATGTTCGCCTTCGCCGAGCGCGCGGCCGACCAGGCACCGCCCGGCTCACGGCTCCACGCGCTGCCTCTCCAGGCCGTCGTGGAGTACCTGATCGCCGACGAGGAGACACCCGACCCCGACCCCTACACCCCCCGTGCCGAAGCCGCTGTGACCCGCGCCCAGGCACTGTCGGACAGCTACGCCCCCGGAGACCGGGAGGCCGCCGGCTTCCGCAACCACCTGGCCCTGGTCCTGTGGTCGATGAGCCGCTACGAGGAGGCCCTCACCGCCTTCCGCAGCATCGGGGTGCACGCCACGACGTTCCCCTGGACCTACTTCGGCGACGCCCGTGCCGAGTTCCTGGAGGCCCGCTCCGACACCCGGGTCGAGCTCGCGATGAAGGTCCCCTTCTTCCGCCCGTCCCCCCGGCTCCCCGCCACCGGCGCGCCCGACTGGGAGCGCGAGCTGGCGCCCCGGTCGGTCGCCATCGCGTCCACCGGACCCACCGAGGTCGCCCAGGCCGCCCTGATCTGCGGCCACAGCCTCCGGACGGCTCCGGCGGGCAGCCACCACACGTACGTCGAGATCGTGCCGGACCAGGTACGCGGCAAACGCGCGGCCCTCCTCCTGGACGACCCGCTCACCTCGGCGGCCGACAACTTCACCACGGGCGAGGACTGGCCCGCCCTGGTCCTGCACCGCACACCGGAGCGCAGCAGCTTCACGCTCCTGCACCGGGGCAGGAAGGTGGCGGACCACGCCTGGGAGACGGCCGCCCCCGCGACCGACCACGCCGAGGCGACGAGGACCGCCGCCGCGCTCGCCAGGGTCTACGGCCTCACCGACCCTCGCCCCCTGACCCACCTCCTGCGGGCCACCGGCGACCCCGCCCGGCACCAGGGCCAGCTGGTCGCCGCCCTCGGTCTCCCGCCGCTCCCCGAGGGCTACGGCGGCGAGCAGGAGATCCTCGCCGGGCTGCCCGGCGCCCGCGTACTGGCACGGCGCGGATTCCTCGCGGGCATGCGGGACACCATGACCACCAAGGACGGCGTCCACCCGGAGACCCCACCCACGTCCGAGTCCCACACGGCCGGCTGGTGGATCCTGCGCACCCTGGCGCTGCTGGTCTTCGGCGCGGCGGCCGTCTACGCCTGGTGGGCGCCGGACATCGGCTGGTTCCGCTCCACCGTGTCCACCGCCGTCGCCGTGCACTTCGCGGCCAAGCTGCTCCGCGCCCTGCGCCGCCGCCCGCTCAGCAGCAGCCCGCCCCCGGCAGCGTCCTGACGTTCCGGGCCTCCACGGCCCTGGCCGCCAGCAGCCCGTCCGCCGGGTACGCCACTTCCTCCAGCGTCAGCCCGTGCGGCCGCACCACGTGCACACCCGGGTCCCGCACCTTCGCCGCCAGCACCTCGGCCGGCCACCCGGCGGGCCGGCGTCCGTCCCCGACGAACAGCGCCGCGCCGATCAGCGCCCGCACCATGTTGTGGCAGAACGCGTCCGCCTGCACGGCCGCCGTCAGCACCCCGGACTCCGTGTCCCGCACCCAGTGCAGCCGCTGCAGCGTGCGGATGGTCGTCGCGCCCTCCCGCTTCTTGCAGTACGCCGCGAAGTCGTGCTCCCCCACCATCAGGGCGGCGGCCTCGTTCATCGCGTCCAGGTCAAGCGGCCGGTCGTGCCAGAGCACATGGCCCCGCAGCAGCGGGTCCACACCGCCGGGCCGGTCCCCCACCCGGTACGCGTAACGCCGCCACAGCGCGGAGAAGCGCGCGTTGAAACCCGTCGGGGCCTCGGCCGCACGCCAGACGCGTACGTCCAGCGGCAGCCGCCCGGCCATCCGCCGCAGCAGCTTCTCCCGGTGCTCGGCCCACACCTCGGCCGGCAGGTCCACGTGCGCCACCTGCCCGCGCGCGTGCACCCCGGCGTCGGTACGCCCGGCCACCGTCAGGTCGTACGTCACCGGCGACCGCGTCACGGTGCGCAGCGCGTCCTCGATCTCGCCCTGCACGGTGCGCCTGCTGGTCTGCTTCGCCCAGCCGGAGAAGTCCTTGCCGTCATAGGAAAGGTCCAGCCGTACCCGTACGAATCCGGGCTCTGCCTCGTCACTCACCCGAAGATCCTCTCAGAACAGAACGGGCCCGCACCGCCCCGAAGGGTGATGCGGGCCCGTACCTGGGTCTCAGGACGCTCAGGCGTCCTTGGACTCCTCGGCGGCGTCGGCCGTCTTGGCGTCCTCGACGGACTCGGCCGGAGCCTCGTCCTTCTTGAGGGCGTCTTCCTTGACGGCGCGCTTCGTCGCGGCCTCGGCCTCACCGGTGGCCTGCTGGGCCACGGTCAGCGCCTCGACCAGCTCGATGACGGCCATCGGGGCGTTGTCGCCACGACGGTTGCCGATCTTGGTGATGCGGGTGTAACCACCGGGGCGGTTCTCGTACCGCGGGGCGATCTCGGTGAAGAGCGTGTGCACGATGCCCTTGTCCGTGATCGACTGCAGCACCAGGCGACGGTTGTGGATGTCGCCCTTCTTCGCCTTGGTGATGAAACGCTCGGCGACCGGACGCAGGCGGCGGGCCTTGGCCTCGGTCGTGGTGATGCGGCCGTGCTCGAACAGCGACTTCGCGAGGTTGATGAGAAGAAGCTTCTCGTGCGCAGCGCTGCCGCCCAGACGGGCGCCCTTCGCGGGCTTCGGCATGGTGTTTCTCCTTGTGTGCTGCACCGGCCGTATCAGGTACCGGTGTCAGTTCCCGCGAGGCGGCCGCCCCGCGGAAGTCTCAGACGTCAGCCGGACATCGGCCGGAATCAAGCCGGCCCGGCGTTTGAGGACAAAGCCTCACTCCGGCACGGGGCACCCGGAAACCCGGGCACCCCCGCCGAAGGCGATCAGTACTGCTCGGTCTCCACGAAACCGGCGTCCGCGTCGTCGTCGGCGCCGAAGGCGTCGGCGGCAGCGGTCGGGTCGAAGCCGGGAGGCGAGTCCTTCAGCGCGAGGCCCATACCGGCCAGCTTCGCCTTGACCTCGTCGATCGACTTCGCACCGAAGTTGCGGATGTCGAGCAGGTCCGCCTCGGAACGCGCCACGAGCTCGCCCACGGAGTGGATGCCCTCGCGCTTGAGGCAGTTGTACGAACGGACCGTGAGCTCGAGCTCCTCGATCGGCAGCGCCAGATCGGCGGCGAGCGCGGCGTCCGTCGGGGACGGGCCCATGTCGATGCCCTCGGCGTCGATGTTGAGCTCGCGCGCCAGACCGAACAGCTCGACCAGGGTCTTACCGGCCGACGCCATGGCGTCACGGGGACGCATGGCCTGCTTGGTCTCGACGTCGACGATCAGCTTGTCGAAGTCGGTGCGCTGCTCGACACGGGTCGCCTCGACCTTGTACGTGACCTTGAGCACCGGCGAGTAGATGGAGTCGACCGGGATCCGGCCGATCTCCTGGCCCACCTGCTTGTTCTGGACGGCGGAGACGTAGCCGCGACCGCGCTCGACGGTCAGCTCCATCTCCAGCTTGCCCTTGCCGTTCAGCGTGGCCAGGACGAGGTCCGGGTTGTGGACCTCGACACCGGCCGGCGGGGCGATGTCGGCAGCGGTGACCAGGCCGGGACCCTGCTTGCGCAGGTACATCACGACCGGCTCGTCGTGCTCCGAGGAGACGACCAGCTGCTTGATGTTGAGGATGAGGTCGGTCACGTCCTCCTTGACGCCCGGCACGGTGGTGAACTCGTGCAGGACACCGTCGATCCGGATGCTGGTGACAGCGGCACCGGGGATCGAGGAGAGGAGCGTGCGGCGCAGGGAGTTGCCGAGGGTGTAACCGAAGCCCGGCTCCAGCGGCTCGATCACGAACCGGGAGCGGAACTCGTCGACGACCTCTTCGGTCAGCGACGGACGCTGAGCGATAAGCATGTGGTGATCCTTCAGTCGTGGGCACCCACTATTTGATGCCCGACAGATGAAACAAGGGTACGGGCGGCACGCCCCCGAAGGGGCATACCGCCCGGACCCACGCTACTGACGCACGGCCGTCACCGGCCGTAGCGGATCAGACGCGGCGACGCTTCGGCGGACGGCAGCCGTTGTGCGGCGTCGGGGTGACGTCCTGGATCGAACCGACCTCGAGGCCCGTGGCCTGGAGGGAGCGGATCGCGGTCTCACGGCCGGAGCCGGGACCCTTGACGAAGACGTCGACCTTGCGCATGCCGTGCTCCTGCGCGCGGCGGGCGGCCGACTCGGCGGCCATCTGCGCGGCGAAGGGGGTGGACTTACGCGAGCCCTTGAAGCCGACGTGGCCGGCGGAGGCCCAGGAGATCACGTTGCCCGAGGGGTCCGTGATCGAGACGATCGTGTTGTTGAACGTGCTCTTGATGTGCGCGTGGCCGTGAGCGACGTTCTTCTTTTCCTTGCGACGCACCTTCTTGGCTGCGCCCTGACGACCCTTGGGGGGCATGTCTTGACTCCAGATGGAGAGGGGAGGTGATCGGTCCTACAGCGAAGACCGCTGGTTTCCGCGGACCCCCGGTGACCGGATGTCCGCAGTACGTCCGCTGAGGACTACTTCTTGCCCGGCTTCTTCTTACCGGCGATGGCGCGACGCGGGCCCTTGCGGGTACGCGCGTTCGTGCTGGTGCGCTGACCGTGGACCGGCAGACCGCGACGGTGCCGGATGCCCTGGTAGCAGCCGATCTCGATCTTGCGGCGGATGTCGCCCTGGATCTCGCGGCGAAGGTCACCCTCGGTGCGGAGGTTGGCGTCCACGTACTCGCGGATCTTGACCAGGTCCTCTTCGGCCAGGTCACGAACGCGGGTGTTGGGGTTCACGCCGGTGGTGGCGAGGATCTCCTTGGACCGGGTACGCCCGATGCCGAAGACGTAGGTGAGGGCAACCTCCACGCGCTTTTCGCGCGGGATGTCAACACCTGAAACGCGTGCCATTCAATGGCTCCAGTTGTTATTTCGGGGGTCTTCCGCAGTGCCGCTCCCGGACGCCGACCTCGACCGCGTGGGAGGAGGTGGTACGCCCAGGTCCCCGGCCCCCGCCGGAGGTGTCGTCAGCCGAAGCTTGGACGGGCTCTGCGTATGTACGTTTACGTGCGTCGCGCGAAGAACTGCGAGATGCAGGGGGTCGTGCGTCAGCCCTGGCGCTGCTTGTGGCGCAGGTTGTCGCAGATGACCATGACCCGGCCGTGACGGCGGATCACCTTGCACTTGTCGCAGATCTTCTTGACGCTCGGCTTGACCTTCATGGGATGTCAGGTTCTCCGGGTCAGTGCCCTCACCACGCCGAAGCGGGATGGCGGCAAGATCTACTTGTACCGGTAGACGATCCGGCCACGCGTCAGGTCGTACGGAGAGAGCTCCACGACGACCCGGTCATCCGGGAGGATGCGGATGTAGTGCATCCGCATCTTGCCGCTGATGTGCGCGAGGACTTTGTGACCGTTCTGGAGTTCCACCTTGAACATGGCGTTCGGGAGGGACTCGATCACGGTGCCCTCAATTTCGATGGCACCTTGCTTCTTGGCCACGCTTCGCCCTTCGAATCGGCTACCTTGATCGACTTCCACCATCCGGTGCCCAGACATACGGACACACTGATGCACGGGAGCCGACGAGTCAGTCTACTTCAGCGGACCCCAAAAGACGAATCCGTCAAGTTTGCCCACTTCCCCTGATCCTTAGACACGGATCAGCCGGACAGTCCTGTGAGCGGTCCCGCCCGGGAGGAGGGGCCGGGCTCTCAGGCCAGCGGGTCCGGCGCCGCCTCGACGCCGTACTGGGCGAGCTTCGCCCGGCCGCAGTCCGGGGAGGTCAGGACCAGCGGGCCCTGCTCCGTGAGGGCGATCGAGTGCTCCCAGTGCGAGGACCAGGTGCCGTCGGTCGTGAGTACCGTCCACTCGTCCGCGAGCACCTTCGTCTGCGCCGTGCCCAGCGACACCATGGGCTCGATGGCCAGGCAGACGCCCGGGACCAGCTTGATGCCCTTGCCGCGCTTGCGGGAGACGTAGTTCAGCAGGTGCGGGTCCATGTGCATCTCGGTGCCGATGCCGTGGCCGCCGTAGTCCTCGATGATCCCGTACTTCCCGGTCGCCGGACGGGGCTGGCGGCGGATGTAGGACTCGATGGCCTTGGAGATGTCGACGAGGCGGTTGTTCACCTTCATCGCGGCGATCCCGGCCCACATGGACTCCTCGGTCACCCGGGAGAGCTCGACGAGCTCCGGAGCGTGCCCGGTGCCCACGAAGGCGGTGTACGCGGCGTCGCCGTGCCAACCGTCGATGATCGCGCCGGCGTCGATCGAGATGATGTCGCCGTCCTTGAGGACGGTCTTCTCGTCCGGGATGCCGTGCACGACGACCTCGTTGACCGAGGTGCAGATCGTGGCGGGGAATCCGCCGTAACCCAGGAAGTTCGACGTGGCGCCGTGATCGGCGATCACCTTGCGGGCGACCTCGTCCAGGTCCTTCGTGGTGGCGCCGGGAACGGCGGCCTCGCGTGTGGCGGCGTGAACGGCAGCGACGACGAGGCCCGCCTCGCGCATCTTCGCGATCTGCTCGGGGGTCTTGATCTGCACCATCGCTGGGCGCCTTTCTGGGTACGGAGGGGAACGTCGGGCCGTATTCCACGATACGGCGCAAACAATCGGCCGCGACGCCCTGAGGCGCCGCGGCCGGCTGCTGTGGTGGAAACGGAGGGGTCAGCCCTCGTCGGACTTCTTGAGGGCCTCCATGGCCCGCTCGGTCACCTCGGTGACCTTGCCGAGCGCCGAGATCGTCACGACGAGGCCCTGGGCCCGGTAGAAGTCGATGATCGGCTCGGTCTGCGAGTGGTAGACCTCGAGACGGGTCCGGACCGTCTCCTCGGTGTCGTCGTCCCGCTGGTACAGCTCGCCGCCGCAGACGTCGCAGACGCCCTCGGCCTTCGGCGGGTTGTACGTCACGTGGAAGACGTGCGCGCTGTCGTTACGGCAGATACGGCGGCCCGCGATGCGCTTGACCACCTCGTCCTCGGGGACCTCGAGGTCAAGAACCGCGTCCAGCTTGACGCCCTCGCCGAGGAGCATCTCGTCGAGCGCCGCGGCCTGCCCCACGTTGCGGGGGAAGCCGTCCAGGAGGAAGCCGTTCTCGGCATCCGCCTGGGACATGCGGTCCTTGGCCATCGCGATGGTGACTTCGTCCGGCACCAGCTGTCCCGCGTCCATGTAGGCGCGGGCCTGCTTGCCAAGGTCGGTGCCCTGGCTGATGTTGGCGCGGAAGAGGTCGCCCGTGGAGATGTGCGGAATCGAGAGATTCTTGGCAAGGAACGCGGCCTGCGTTCCCTTGCCGGCACCGGGCGGCCCGACGAGGACGATTCGCATCAGCGGAGGAACCCTTCGTAATTGCGCTGCTGGAGCTGACTCTCGATCTGCTTCACGGTCTCCAGACCCACACCCACGATGATCAGGATGCTCGTCCCGCCGAACGGGAAGTTCTGGTTAGCGCCACCGAAGCCTGCCAACGCCATCGTCGGCACCAGAGCGATCAGACCCAGGTACAGCGAGCCCGGCCAAGTGATCCGGTTGAGCACGTAGCTCAGATACTCGGCGGTAGGTCGACCTGCCCGGATACCCGGGATGAAGCCACCATACTTCTTCATGTTGTCGGCGACTTCCTCGGGGTTGAACGAGATCGCCACATAGAAGAATGCGAAGAACACGATCAACAGGAAGTACGTCGCGATGTAGTACGGGTGGTCGCCCTTGACGAAGTGGTCCGTAATCCAGGTCGCCCAGCCCGCGGTGGAGTTGGAGAACTGAACGATTAGAGCAGGAATGTAGAGCAGCGAAGAAGCGAAGATGACGGGAATCACACCCGCCTGGTTGACCTTCAGCGGGATGTAAGTGGACGTACCACCGTACGACCGACGCCCGATCATCCGCTTCGCGTACTGCACGGGGACCCTGCGCTGGGCCTGTTCGACGAAGACGACGAGGCCGACCATCACGAAGCCGATGAGGATGACCGTGATGAACTCGATCCAGCCGTCGGCCAGCTTGCCGCTCTGCTTGATGGCCCACAGGGCGCCGGGGAAGCTGGCCGCGATCGAGATGAACATCAGGATCGACATGCCGTTGCCGATGCCGCGGTCGGTGATGAGCTCACCGAGCCACATGACGGCGGCGGTGCCGGCGGTCATGGTGATCACCATGACGATGGTCGTGAAGATCGACTGGTTCGGCACGATCTGGTCGGCGACCGGGCAGCCGCTGAAGAGCGCGCCGCTGCGGGCTGTCGCCACCAGGCCGGTGCCCTGGAGGATGGCCAGCGCCACGGTCAGATAACGCGTGTACTGCGTGATCTTGGCCGTGCCCGACTGCCCCTCCTTCTTGAGGGCTTCGAGCCGGGGGATGACGACGGTCAGCAACTGAAGAATGATGCTGGCCGTGATGTACGGCATGATGCCGAGCGCGAAGATCGTGATCTGCAGCAGTGCACCACCGCTGAACATGTTGACCAGACCGAAGAGGCTGTTGTTGCCCTTACTTGCCTGGTCAACACAGGTCTGGACGTTCTCGTAGCTCACCCCCGGTACGGGAATGTGCGCCCCGAGACGATAGAGCACGATGATGCCGAGCGTGAAGAGCAGCTTCTTGCGCAGGTCGGGCGTCTTGAACGCCCGGGCGAACGCGGTGAGCACGGTGCCTCCTGCGACCCCCGCGCAAAAGCGTGAGGTGACGGTCTTGAGGATCGACGGTTACGTAACAGCCAAAGGAACCCGGGCGCTTGCCCGGGACTTACCACAGCAACAACGCACGCCACCTTACCGGCGGACATGCCCCCCTAGGAACGACCAACCGGGGATGCCCCAAATGAGAGGCATCCCCGGTCGGGTGTTCAGGCCACAGACCTGTCCGAGTTGTCTCAGACGAGTTCGGTGACGGTGCCGCCCGCGGCGGCGATCTTCTCCTTGGCGGAGCCGGAGACGGCGTCAACCGAAACCTGCAGCGCCACGGAGATCTCGCCCTGTCCGAGGACCTTGACGAGGTGGTTGTTGCGCACGGCGCCCTTGGCGACCAGACCGGCCACCGTGACCTCTCCACCCTCGGGGTAGAGCGTCGCGAGCTTGTCCAGGTTCACGACCTGGTACTCCGTGCGGAACGGGTTCTTGAAGCCCTTGAGCTTCGGGAGACGCATGTGGAGGGGCATCTGGCCACCCTCGAAGCGCTCCGGAACCTGGTAACGAGCCTTCGTACCCTTGGTACCACGGCCTGCGGTCTTACCCTTGGACGCCTCACCACGACCCACACGGGTCTTGGCGGTCTTGGCGCCCGGGGCAGGCCGGAGGTTGTGGGCCTTCAGCGGGCTGT
Source organism: Streptomyces sp. NPDC102402 (assembly GCF_044765765.1). Classification (NCBI taxonomy): domain Bacteria; kingdom Bacillati; phylum Actinomycetota; class Actinomycetes; order Kitasatosporales; family Streptomycetaceae; genus Streptomyces; species Streptomyces sp. NPDC102402. The sequence goes on along the minus strand of NZ_JBIWKR010000002.1, from coordinate 363,755 downwards.
TCTCCGCCATGTCAGTCAACCTCCTCAACCGTCACGAGGTGGCGGACGGTCTGCACCATGCCGCGGAACTCGGGGCGGTCCTCCTTGACAACCGAGTCGTTCAGGCGCTTGAGCCCGAGCGAACGCAGGGTGTCGCGGTGGTTCTGCTTGCTGCCGATGTACGACTTCGTCTGCGTGATCTTGAGGCGAGCCATTACGCACCCGCTCCCGCACGCGCACGAAGCAGAGCCGCGGGGGCGACGTCCTCGAGGGGCAGACCGCGGCGGGCCGCGATCTCCTCGGGACGCTGCAGGCCCTGCAGGGCCGCCACGGTCGCGTGCACGATGTTGATCGGGTTCGAGGAACCGAGCGACTTCGACAGGATGTCGTGGACGCCGGCGCACTCGAGAACGGCACGCACGGGGCCACCCGCGATCACACCGGTACCGGGGGAAGCAGGCTTGAGCAGGACGACGCCCGCAGCCTTCTCGCCCTGGATCGGGTGAGGGATGGTGCCCTGGATACGCGGGACCTTGAAGAAGCTCTTCTTGGCCTCTTCGACGCCCTTGGCGATGGCCGCGGGAACTTCCTTGGCCTTGCCGTATCCGACACCGACGGTGCCGTCACCATCGCCCACCACGACCAGCGCGGTGAAGCTGAAGCGACGACCACCCTTCACTACCTTGGCGACGCGGTTGATCGCGACGACGCGCTCGACGTACGCGGTCTTCTCGGCCGCAGCACCGTCACGGCCCTTCCGGTCCCGCCGCTCGCCGCCACCGGCACCGCTTCCGCGGCGCTGGGGTCCAGCCATTGGATTTACCTCTCTCTGTTACGTCCGCTGTGCGTTGGAACCGGGGCTTAGAACTTCAGCCCGGCTTCGCGGGCGGCGTCAGCCAGAGCGGCAATCCGCCCGGCGTACTGGTTACCGCCGCGGTCAAACACGACGGCCTCGACGCCTGCGGCCTTGGCACGCTCGGCGACCAGGGCACCGACCTGCTTGGCCTGGGCGCTCTTGTCACCCTCCGCACCACGGATCGACGTGTCCAGGGTCGACGCCGACGCGAGCGTGTGGCCCGCGATGTCGTCGATGACCTGGGCGACGATGTGGCGGTTGGAACGCGTCACGACCAAGCGGGGACGCTCCGGCGAACCGGAGATGTGCTTGCGGACGCGGATGTGGCGCCGCTTGAGAGCGGCACGCTTGTACGCGTCGCCCTTGGCGATCTTCACACCGTATGCCATGGCTACTTACCAGCCTTTCCGACCTTGCGGCGGATGACCTCGCCCGCGTACTTGACGCCCTTGGCCTTGTACGGGTCGGGCTTCCGCAGCTTGCGGATGTTGGCGGCTACTTCGCCGACCTTCTGCTTGTCGATGCCCTCGACGCTGAGCTTCGTGGGCGACTCGACCTTGAAGGTGATGCCATCCGGAGCCTCGATGAGGATCGGGTGGCTGTAGCCCAGGGCGAACTCCAGGTTGGAGCCCTTCGCCTGGACGCGGTAACCGACACCGCTGATCTCGAGCGCCTTGCTGTATCCCTGGGTCACACCGGTGATCATGTTCGCCACCAGCGTGCGGGACAGGCCGTGGAGGGCCTTGTTCTGACGCTCGTCGTTCGGGCGGACGACGTTGAGCACGCCGTCCTCACCCTTGGTGACCTCGATCGGCGCGGCGACGGTGTGCGAGAGGGAACCCTTGGGGCCCTTCACGGCGACCGTACGGCCATCGATGGTGACGTCCACACCGGCGGGAACCTGGATGGGGAGCTTGCCGATTCGCGACATGAGCTTTCCTTCCTTTCCCGACTACCAGACGTAGGCGAGGACTTCCCCACCTACGCCCTTCTTGCCTGCCTGCTGGCCGGTCAGGAGACCGTGGGACGTGGAGATGATCGCCACGCCCAGGCCGCCGAGGACCTTCGGCAGGTTGGTGGACTTTGCGTACACACGCAGACCCGGCTTCGAGATGCGCTTGATGCCGGCGATCGAACGCTCGCGGTTGGGCCCGAACTTCAGCTCGAGGACGAGGTTCTTGCCGACCTCGGCGTCCTCGACCTTCCAGCCGGTGATGAAGCCCTCCTGCTGGAGGATCTCCGCGATGTGCGACTTGATCTTGCTGTGCGGCATCGAAACATCGTCGTGATACGCCGAGTTCGCGTTACGCAGACGCGTGAGCATGTCTGCGATGGGATCAGTCATGGTCATGAGTTGGCCTTCGGCCTCTCTCGCCGGGGTTTCCTGTATGCGCCATCCCTCTCCCCACTCAGTGGCGGGACGGGTGCGGTGCGGGGACCTACGGCGTAGTAAGTCGGTCAGGGCGGCAGGCGCCCAACCCTTCTAGCCTACGGCATGAAGAGCGGGGCTCCTGCCGACCGGATACTTACCGAGAGCTTTCTGGTCCTACGACGCCCGAGGGCGAAGGAGGATTACCAGGAGCTCTTGGTCACGCCCGGCAGCTCGCCACGGTGGGCCATCTCACGAAGGCACACGCGGCACAGGCCGAACTTGCGGTAGACGGAGTGGGGCCGGCCGCAGCGCTGGCACCGGGTGTAACCCCGGACGCCGAACTTCGGCTTGCGGGCGGCCTTAGCGATCAGAGCCTTCTTCGCCACGGTCAGTTCTCCTTGAACGGGAAGCCGAGGTGACGAAGCAGGGCACGACCCTCGTCGTCGTTGGTCGCCGTGGTGACCACGGTGATGTCCATGCCCCGGACCCGGTCGATCTTGTCCTGGTCGATCTCGTGGAACATGACCTGCTCCGTGAGACCGAAGGTGTAGTTGCCACGGCCGTCGAACTGCTTCGGCGACAGGCCACGGAAGTCACGGATACGCGGAAGCGCGAGCGACAGCGTACGGTCCAGGAACTCCCACATGCGGTCACCACGGAGGGTGACGTGGCAGCCGATCGGCTGCCCCTCGCGCAGCTTGAACTGCGCGATCGACTTGCGGGCCTTCGTGACGGCCGGCTTCTGACCGGTGATCGTGGTGAGGTCCTTGACGGCCCCGTCGATCAGCTTGGAGTCGCGGGCGGCGTCGCCCACACCCATGTTGACCACGATCTTGACCAGACCGGGAACCTGCATGACGTTCTCGTACGAGAACTCCTCACGCAGCTTGCCGGCGATTTCCTCGCGGTAGCGCGTCTTGAGACGCGGCGCAGTGGTGGTCGTCATCAGATGTCCTCACCGGTCCGCTTGGCAACGCGGATCTTCTTGCCCTCGTCGTCAAAGCGGTAGCCGACGCGGGTGACGACCTTGTTGCCGTCCTTCTCCACAACCAGCTGAACGTTGCTGACGTGGATCGGGGCCTCGGTGGTGACAATGCCACCCGTCTGCGAACCGCGAGCCGTCTGACCGGCCTTGGTGTGCTTCTTGACCCGGTTGACACCCTCGACGAGGACACGGTCCTGAGCGGGGAAGGCAACGATGACCTTGCCCTGCTTGCCCTTGTCCTTACCGGTGATGACCTGAACCAGGTCGCCCTTCTTGATCTTCATGCTTACAGCACCTCCGGCGCGAGCGAGATGATCTTCATGAACTTCTTCTCGCGCAGCTCTCGGCCCACGGGGCCGAAGATACGGGTGCCGCGGGGGTCGCCGTCGTTCTTGAGAATGACAGCGGCGTTCTCGTCGAAGCGGATGTACGAGCCATCCGGACGGCGACGCTCCTTGACGGTGCGAACGATGACGGCCTTGACGACGTCACCCTTCTTCACGTTGCCACCGGGGATCGCGTCCTTGACGGTGGCGACGATGACGTCACCGATGCCCGCGTAGCGGCGACCCGAGCCACCGAGAACACGGATGGTGAGAATTTCCTTCGCACCCGTGTTGTCGGCGACGCGCAGTCGCGACTCCTGCTGGATCACGTCTATCTCCTGATCGTCTGCCGGTTCCCGGCAGGGGCTCCGTTACCGGAAGCCCCTGCCGAGCCTGGCGGAACTGGCCTGAGGGGAGACCCCCTCAGGGATTACTTGGCCTTCTCGAGGATCTCGACGATGCGCCAGCGCTTCGTCGCAGACAGCGGACGCGTCTCCATGATGACAACGCGGTCGCCGACGCCGGCAGCGTTCTGCTCGTCGTGGGCCTTGAGCTTGTTCGTACGGCGGATGACCTTGCCGTACAGCGCGTGCTTGACGCGGTCCTCGACAGCGACGACGACGGTCTTGTCCATCTTGTCGCTGACGACCAGACCCTCACGGGTCTTGCGGAAACCGCGGTCGGTGTTCGTCTCAGTCACAGTCTTCTCGCTCATCAGACGCTCTCCACCGTTTCGATGCCCAGCTCGCGCTCACGCATCAGGGTGTAGATCCGGGCGATGTCCTTACGGACGGACTTGAGCCGACCGTGGTTCTCGAGCTGGCCCGTCGCCGCCTGGAAGCGGAGGTTGAACAGCTCTTCCTTGGCCTCGCGGAGCTTGTTGAGGAGCTCCTCGTTGCCCAGCTCGCGCAGCTCGGACGCCTTGGTACCGGCCGACATCACGACTCACCTGCCTCGCGCCGAACGATCCGGCACTTCATCGGAAGCTTGTGAGCAGCGCGGGTGAGCGCCTCACGAGCAATCTTCTCGTTCGGGTAGGACAGCTCGAACATCACCCGACCGGGCTTGACGTTCGCGATCCACCACTCGGGAGAACCCTTACCGGAACCCATGCGGGTCTCGGCGGGCTTCTTCGTCAGGGGGCGGTCCGGGTAGATGTTGATCCAGACCTTGCCGCCACGCTTGATGTGGCGGGTCATCGCGATACGAGCTGCCTCGATCTGGCGGTTCGTCACGTACGCCGGGGACAGCGCCTGGATGCCGTACTCGCCGAACGCAACCTGCGTGCCACCCTTGGACATACCGCTGCGCTTCGGGTGGTGCTGCTTGCGGTGCTTGACCCTACGGGGGATCAGCATTTCGGTCAGGCCTCCGTTCCGGTGCTCTCAGCCGGAGCAGCGGCGGCGGGAGCGTCGGCCTTGGGGGCCTCCGCTGCCGGCGCGGACTGCTGCGGCTTGCGGCCGCGACCGCCGCGCTCGCCACCACGGCCACCACGGCCGGCCGGGCGGTCAGCGCCGCCACGAGCCGGACGGTTGCCGGCGCGAGCCGCTGCGTTCTCGGCGCGGACCTCGGCGATGTTCTTGACGTCGCCCTTGTAGATCCAGACCTTCACACCGATGCGGCCGAAGGTCGTCTTGGCCTCGAAGAAGCCGTAGTCGACGTTCGCACGGAGCGTGTGCAGGGGCACGCGGCCCTCGCGGTAGAACTCCGAGCGGGACATCTCGGCGCCGCCGAGGCGGCCACCGCACTGGATCTTGATGCCCTTGGCGCCGGCCTTCATCGTGCTCTGCATGCTCTTACGCATGGCACGACGGAAGGAGACGCGGGAGGAGAGCTGCTCGGCGACGGCCTGGGCCACCAGCTGAGCGTCCACCTCGGGGTTCTTGACCTCGAGGATGTTCAGCTGGACCTGCTTGCCGGTCAGCTTCTCCAGCTCGCCACGGATGCGGTCGGCCTCGGCGCCACGGCGGCCGATGACGATGCCCGGGCGGGCGGTGTGGATGTCAACGCGGACGCGGTCGCGGGTGCGCTCGATCTCGACCTTCGAGATGCCGGCCCGCTCCATGCCCTTCGTCATCATGCGACGAATGGCGACGTCTTCCTTGACGTAGTCCTTGTACAGCTTGTCGGCGTACCAACGGGACTTGAAGTCCGTGGTAATGCCGAGTCGGAACCCATGCGGGTTAACCTTCTGGCCCATTACCGGGTTCCTTCCTTGCTGCTGACGACCACGGTGATGTGGCTGGTCCGCTTACGGATCCGGTAGGCACGGCCCTGAGCACGCGGACGGAACCGCTTCAGGGTCGGGCCCTCGTCCACGTACGCCTCGCTGATGACCAGCGAAGAGGCGTCGGTGTGGTCGTAGTTGTGTGCAGCGTTGGCGATGGCGCTGTCAAGCACCTTGCCAACCGGCACGCTCGCGGCCTGCGGGGCGAAACGCAGGACCGCCTGAGCCTCCGTGGCATCCATGCCACGGATGAGGTCCACCACGCGGCGGGCCTTCATGGGCGTGACGCGGATGTACCGCGCCTGGGCCCTGGCTTCCATGGTTGTCCCTTCGGTGTAAGTCATAGTCGTTTCCACCCCGCGCTTAGCGGCGCTTCGACTTCCGGTCGTCCTTGACGTGGCCGCGGAAGGTGCGAGTCGGCGAGAACTCGCCGAGCTTGTGGCCGACCATCGACTCGGTGACGAACACCGGGACGTGGATCTTGCCGTTGTGCACCGCGATGGTGTGGCCCAGCATTGCCGGGACGATCATCGAGCGACGGGACCAGGTCTTGATGACGTTCTTGGTGCCTGCCTCGTTCTGTACGTCCACCTTCTTGATGAGGTGGCCGTCGACGAAGGGCCCCTTCTTGAGACTGCGCGGCATCTAAACCCGCTCCTAGCGCTTCTTGTTCGTCTTGCGGCGGCGGACGATGTACTTGTTCGATGCCTTCTTCGGCGAACGAGTACGACCCTCCTTCTGACCCCACGGCGAGACCGGGTGACGTCCACCGGAGGTCTTGCCTTCACCACCACCGTGCGGGTGGTCAACCGGGTTCATCGCGACACCGCGGACGGTCGGGCGAACGCCCTTCCAGCGCATACGGCCGGCCTTGCCCCAGTTGATGTTCGACTGCTCGGCGTTGCCGACCTCACCGATCGTGGCGCGGCAGCGGGCGTCGACCAGCCGGATCTCACCGGACGGCATACGAAGGTGGGCCATGGTGCCCTCCTTCGCCAGCAGCTGCACGGAGGCACCCGCGGAGCGGGCGAACTTCGCGCCGCCGCCGGGACGGATCTCGATGGCGTGGATGGTCGTACCGACCGGGATGTTGCGCAGCGCCAGGTTGTTACCGGGCTTGATGTCGGCGGTCGGACCGTTCTCGACACGGTCACCCTGCGACAGGCCACGGGGAGCGACGATGTAACGCTTCTCGCCGTCCGCGTAGTGCAGCAGCGCGATGCGCGCGGTGCGGTTCGGGTCGTACTCGATGTGCGCGACCTTGGCCGGCACGCCGTCCTTGTCGTGACGACGGAAGTCGATCACGCGGTAGGCGCGCTTGTGGCCACCACCCTGGTGGCGAACGGTCACACGACCGGCGTTGTTACGGCCGCCCTTGTTGTGCAGAGGGCGGACCAGCGACTTCTCCGGCGTGGACCGCGTGATCTCGACAAAGTCGGCGACGCTGGAGCCACGACGGCCCGGGGTCGTCGGCTTGTACTTGCGGATACCCATTTCTCAGTCCTCGTCCGATTCCGGACGACTCGACCTCACTAGGAGGTCGGGCCGCCGAAGATGTCGATACGGTCGCCCTCGGCGAGGGTCACGATGGCGCGCTTCGTGTCGGCGCGCTTGCCGAAGCCGGTCTTGGTGCGCTTGCGCTTACCCTGCCGGTTGATCGTGTTGACCCCGGTGACCTTGACCGAGAAGACCGCTTCCACGGCCTGCTTGATCTGGGTCTTGTTGGAGCCGGGCGCGACGATGAAGGTGTACTTGTTCTCGTCGAGCAGCGCGTAGCTCTTCTCGGAGACAACCGGCTTGACGAGAACGTCACGCGGGTCCGAGTAGGTCTTGCTGGTAACGGTCGCCTCACTCATCAGGCGGCGCTCCCTTCGGTCTCAGCGGTCTGGGGGCCAGACACGAAGGACTCGAAAGCGGCCTGGGTGAAGACCACGTCGTCAGAGACGATCACGTCGTACGTGTTCAGCTGGCCCGGCTCCAGGATGTGCACCTGGGGCAGGTTGCGCGCGGACAGCCACGCGGCCTCGTCGGCACGGTCGACGACCAGGAGCAGGTTGCTGCGCTCCGAGATCTTGCCGAGCAGCGTCTTGGCGGCCTTGGTGGAGATCCCACCCTCGACCACGCCGGTGACGACGTGGATGCGGGAGTGACGCGCCCGGTCCGAGAGGGCACCGCGCAGGGCGGCGGCCTTCATCTTCTTCGGGGTGCGCTGCGAGTAGTCACGCGGCTGCGGGCCGTGGACGACGCCACCGCCGGCGAACTGCGGCGCACGGGTCGAACCCTGGCGCGCGCGGCCGGTGCCCTTCTGGCGGTACGGCTTGCGCCCACCACCACGGACCTCGCCGCGGGTCTTGGTCTTGTGCGTGCCCTGACGGGCAGCTGCCAGCTGTGCGACGACGACCTGGTGGATCAGCGGAACGCTGGTCTTCGCGTCGAAGATCTCCGCGGGGAGCTCGACGGTACCGGCCTTGTCGCCTGCCGGCGAAAGGATGTCAATGGTGCTCATTACCTCAAGCCCCCTTGGCCGCGGTACGGACCAGGACGAGGCCGCCGTTCGGACCGGGGACCGCGCCCTTGATGAGGAGCAGACCCTTCTCCGCGTCAACCGCGTGGATGGTCAGGTTCTGGGTGGTGACGCGCTCGTTACCCATCCGACCGGCCATGCGCATGCCCTTGAAGACACGCCCAGGGGTGGCGCAGCCACCGATCGAACCGGGGGAACGGTGCTTGCGCTGGACGCCGTGGCCGGCGCCGAGGCCCTTGAAGTTGTGACGCTTCATGACACCGGCGAAGCCCTTGCCCTTGCTCTTGCCCGTGACGTCGACCTTGACGCCGGACTCGAACACCTCGGCAGTGACCTCCTGGCCCAGCGTGTACTCGCTGGCGTCAGGGGTGCGGAGCTCCACCAGGTGGCGGCGCGGGGTGACGTCAGCCTTGGCGAAGTGACCCTTGAGGGGCTTGTTCACCTTGCGCGGGTCGATCTCGCCGAAGGCGATCTGGACCGACTCGTAGCCGTCGCTGTCGTTCGTACGGACCTGCGTCACGACGCACGGACCGGCCTTGACGACGGTCACCGGGACAACCCGGTTGTTCTCGTCCCAGACCTGGGTCATGCCGAGCTTCTCGCCCAGGACGCCCTTGATGTTCTTGCTCATCTCGGCCCGTCCCTTCAGAGCTTGATCTCGATGTCGACGCCAGCCGGCAGGTCGAGACGCATCAGCGAGTCAACCGTCTTCGGGGTGGGGTCGAGGATGTCGATGAGGCGCTTGTGCGTGCGCATCTCGAAGTGCTCGCGAGAGTCCTTGTACTTGTGCGGCGACTTGATGACGCAGTACACGTTCTTCTCAGTGGGCAGCGGCACCGGGCCCGCGACCGACGCACCAGTGCGGGTCACCGTCTCGACGATCTTCTTCGCCGAGGAGTCGATGACCTCGTGGTCGTAGGCCTTGAGCCGGATGCGGATCTTCTGTCCCGCCATGGCTACTAGTAGTCCTGTCTCTCATAACGCTCTGGAACCCGGGAGTTCTCTTAACTCCGCCTCCGACCCACGCGGTCGGGCGTGTCGCATCCCCTCTACGAAGATCTCCCGAAGGATTTCCCAACCAAGGGGGTGCGGGCCGAAACCGCGCTGCCGGGGGCGAAACCCCACCGGGTGCCTGGTCAGCGCCCCACTGACGCTTCCCGAAAGATTCCCGTACGTCCGACCCTGGGGGTCGACGAGTACTGTGGGACTCGCTTCCGGTCCTCCCGGCGGGAGGCGCGCAGCATTGACACTCAACCGAGCAACCTGGCTAGTGTGCCATACGGCTCAGGGGCCTGGCCAATCGGGCCGGGGATCCTACCCCCTGTGGGGGACGGATCAAACACACGCACCGCCGCGCGGACGGTCGGGCCGGCCCTGCGGGGGCCCTACGCAGCCCTCCCCGACCCCTCCCCGGCCCCTCGCCGCGCCGCTCGGGCCGGGGCGGACGCCTCGGCAGAGCAGGGGTCACCGCCTCCGGAAGTGCGAGGGCCGCCCTCGGCCGCGGCAGGCCCCTCTGGTTGGATCCGGCCCATGTCTCCGCACACCACCGCCCATGCCTGGAGTCCGCGCCCCGCCACGCCGGACGACGTCGAGGTCATCGCCGAGCTCCGGGCGGTCGTCATGCGCCCCGACCTGGAGCGCCTGGGCCGCTACGACGAGCACCGCGTACGGCAGCGCCTGCGGGACGGGTACGAGGCGGGCCGCACCACGGTCATCGAGACCGGCGGTGTCTTCGCGGGCTGCTTCGTCCTGCGCCCTCACGAGAGCGACGGCTGGTGGCTGGAGAGCTTCTACCTCGCCCCGGAGCTGCAGGGCAGGGGCATCGGCACGTCGGTGCTGGCCGCCCTCCTCGCCCGTACGGACGGCACGGGCGCGACGGTCCGCCTCCAGGTGCTCCAGGGGAGCCCGGCCCGGCGCCTCTACGAGCGCCACGGCTTCACCGTGGAGCGCGAGGACCCGGTGGACGTGTACATGGTGCGGCCCTCCGGGCCCTGAGCACCGGGAGGGGACCGCGCCCTCGACCGCCGGACACGCCGGAGCGGGCGCCTCCTCCCTCCCGCCCTGGGCTTTTCGGCGGGTACCGAACAGCCTGGTCGGCCATGCACTCCTCGGAGATGCTCAGTTCAACGCGCCGCCGGGAACCGAACCGCGGCGCACCACCGAGCGGTCCGGGCCGAGGCACGTCCGCCGGCCGCTCCACGAGCATCGGGGGATCTCATGCGACAGAGGACCATGGCAAGGACACTCGTCGGACTCGCCGCGGCCGCAGGACTCGCCGCCGGCAGCCTGGCGGGTGCGGGGCTCGCGGCGGCCGCACCGGGCACGACGTCGGCGGCCGGCGCGGAGGCCGGCGTACTCGCGACGGTCAATCTCGGCCTGAGCACCACACAGGCCAAGGCCGTCCAGGGTGCGCTGAAGGCCCGCTGGAGCTACACGGGAGCGATCGACGGACAGCTCGGCACCAACAGCTGGAAGGCGATGCAGCGCTTCCTCAAGGCGAACCACGGCTACACGGGCACCATCGACGGCATCGTCGGGCCCAACACGGTGAAGGCCCTGCAGCGCTACCTCGCGACGTTCTACGGCTACACCGGCCCGATCGACGGTGTCGCCGGGGCGGGCACCCAGGCCGCGTTCAAGCGGGCGGCCGGCTACTGCCCCAGCGCCTGCCTGCTCTGACCCGTCGGCAGCGCTCGTGCCCGGCCCTCCTCAGCACCCCGGGGGCCGGGCACCTCCTGCTCCGCGGCACCGGGACCGGACATGGCGATCGCGATGCGATCACGCACCGCCCCGGTTCTCCGGCGGTGTTCTCCTCCCCCGAGTGGCACGCGCCCCCTCGTGCCGCTTTGCCCCACGCGCCCGTGCGACGGGACCATGGACGGCAGGGCTCTCGTACCGACCGAAGGCCCGCGCATCAGGGGGAGATGCCGTGCTCCGTATCCACTTCACCGACGCCGACCTCGCCAGGACCCGCGTGGCCTCCGGGCCGGACCCGCTGTGGGAGATCTGCACGAGCCTGCACCGATTACAGACCCGCCGCGGACGCTGGGCCTACGCCGACTGGTACCGGACCTCCCGTGACCGGCTGCGCGCCGGCCACCTGACCCGCACCGTGCGCACCCTCCTGCTGCCCCTGGTCCCGCGGGCCGCGTACTTCCCGGACTTCCTGACCCCGCCCGAGGCCTCCGCGGGACTCGACAGCGGACTGGAGGCCGTCCTGGCCACACCCGTGGAACGCGTCCTGGACGAGGTGGGCATCCTCGGGCGGACCAGCGGCGCCCCCTCCTGGGCACCACGCCTGGCCGAACGGCGCGTGCGGGAGGAACTGGTCCAGGCGATGCGCGCCTACTACGACACGGTCATCGCGCCGTACGACGAGCACACCCGGGCCCGCGTCGAAGCGGAGCGGTCGACCCGCGCGCGCGCCGTGCTCGACCACGGGATCGAGGGGGCTCTCCACAGTCTGGGGCCCTGCCTCCGGTGGAGACCCCCGGTCATGCACATCGTCTATCCCGTGGAGCGCGACCTGTTCCTGAACGGTCGCGGGCTCCTCCTCGTCCCGTCGTACTTCTGCTGGGGCAACCCGGTCGCCTTCGCCGAGCCGGCACTCGATCCGGTCCTGGTCTACCCGCTCACGCACGAACCGCGCCCTTCCGAGCTCCCCGGGGACCTCGGCTCCGGCGCGCCGCTGGCGACGCTGCTCGGACGCACCCGCGCCACCGTCCTGCGCGCCGCCGCCAACGGCGCCACCAACGGCGAGCTGGCCCGTGCCGCCGGTGTCTCCGCGTCGACCGCGAGCCAGCACACCACCGCTCTCCGGGACAACGGCCTGATCGTCACCAACCGCCAGGCCTCCTCAGTCCTGCACACCCTCACCCCGCTCGGAGCCGCCCTGCTGCGCGGCAGCGTCAGGTCCCCGGAGTGACACGGTGCGGTTCGGCATCCGCGCGGCGCCGTCCGTCCCGCCCGGTGCTCCCGCCGGCCCTGCCGAGGCCCGCGTCGGCCCCCTGGCCTCATGAGCGGCTGACCGTGGAGCAGTCCTCCTGACTCGGCCAGGTACTCCGGTCGTACGGGTCGACCAGGTCGCCGCCGGGTTCCCGGCCCTGCGCGTCGCTGTCGAAGGCGGGGTGCAGAAAGCCGTCGTACACCTCGCACGCGGAGTTGCCCGCGCGGGATTCGTATCTGAGGAGCGAGAGCTTGCCCGGTGTCACTTCGTAGTTCCGCGGGTCGTACAGCACCGTCGTCACACGGCGGCGCACGATCGTGCGCGCCACCTCGTCCTCGTTGCCCGCCTTCACCACGGGATAGACGAAGGTGTAGTCGGCGTGCACCTCCACGGAGCCCGGCCGCCCCGCCTCGAAGGTCGTCCGGCCACGCACCTTCACCACGTCTCCCAGCTGACGGGCCTCGGACGGGGCGAAACGGGAGAAGAACGCCACCGGGTCCCGCTTCTCGTCCGGTTCCGCCAGCGCCAGTGCCAGGTGCTCCCGGCCGTCCTCCTGCAGCGGGTCGAGCAGCGCCAGTGCCTCCCGGGGGTTCTCGCCGCGCAGGGTGGAAGCATCGAGGTTGGCGTCGACGAGGAGCTGCCGGGTGGTGCGCAGGGCGTACGCGACCTGGTCCTCGCTGATGCCTCCGACCGCCTTGGCCTCGGGGACCTCGATCCCCGCCGCCCCGTCCGCCCAGCGGATCGCGGGCGAGCCCAGGAACGGCTCCTCCGGGGTCGGCCGGTCCCCAGCCGTCCCGTGGGGCGGCGCGGCCGTCGGCGGTGCGGACTCCGCCGACAGGGGCGTGGTGCCGGCGGCATCGTCTCCCCCCGGGAGGCGGCCGGTCAGCAGGCTCGGCCGCATGGCGATCACCAGGATTCCCACCACGGCGACGAACCCCAGGGTGCCGGCGAGGCGCCGCCTCTTCCTCGGACGGCCGTTCATCCGCTGCCACTCCGGCCCCGTGCGCCAGCCGTCCGGCTGCCACGGCTCCACCTGCCTGGGCTTCCTGCCCCAGCGCCGGCCGGCCCCCTGGGCGCGTGCGGCCTCCTCGTCGAGCGCGCGCAGCCTGGCCGTGACCATGCGGGCCCGCGCGGAAGGCTCCTTCGGCGCCCCCGCGTCACCGGCCTCCGCCCTGCGCACCAGCTCCGTCCACTGCTCGTCGCTCACCGGAGGCACGGGGCCGTCGCGATCGGGCTGCTCTTCCGGTGGCGTACTCGTACTCACGGTGCTGTTCCACTCCCCCACTGCGGCTGTTCATCGCACCTTCGTCCGCCACTCTTCGGCGTTCAAGACGAACAGGCGTTCCGTGACGATCTTGTGACGACTACGTGCAGGCACCACCTGCATGGCACGGCGAAGGGCCCCGCACCTCTCGCGAGAGAGGTACGGGGCCCTTCTGGTGCTCTGTGCGGAGCAACCAGGTCAGACGATCAAGTAATTACTTGATGATCTTGGTGACCTGGCCGGCGCCCACGGTCCGGCCACCCTCACGGATGGCGAACTTCAGGCCCTCTTCCATGGCGACCGGCTGGATCAGCGCGACGTCCATGAGGGTGTTGTCACCCGGCATGACCATCTCGGTGCCCTCGGGAAGGGTCACAACGCCCGTCACGTCCGTGGTACGGAAGTAGAACTGCGGGCGGTAGTTGTTGAAGAACGGGGTGTGACGGCCACCCTCGTCCTTCGACAGGATGTAGGACTGCGCCTGGAACTCCGTGTGCGGCGTGACCGAACCCGGCTTGATGATGACCTGGCCGCGCTCGACGTCCTCGCGCTTGATGCCACGGAGGAGCAGACCGACGTTCTCACCGGCCTGGCCCTCGTCGAGCAGCTTGCGGAACATCTCGATGCCGGTGACCGTGGTGGTGGTCTTCTCGGTCTTGATACCGACGATGTCGACGGTCTCGTTGACCTTCAGGACACCACGCTCGATACGGCCGGTGACGACCGTGCCGCGGCCGGTGATCGTGAAGACGTCCTCGATCGGCATGAGGAACGGCTTCTCGACGTCACGCTCGGGCTGCGGGATGGACTCGTCGACGGCCTTCATCAGGTCGAGAACGGTCTTGCCCCACTCGGCGTCGCCCTCGAGGGCCTTGAGCGCCGAGACCTTGACGACCGGAAGGTCGTCGCCCGGGAACTCGTACTCGGAGAGGAGCTCACGCACCTCGAGCTCGACGAGCTCCAGGATCTCCTCGTCGTCCACCATGTCGGCCTTGTTCAGGGCGACGACGATGTACGGAACGCCGACCTGGCGGGCCAGGAGCACGTGCTCCTTGGTCTGCGGCATCGGGCCGTCGGTGGCCGCGACCACGAGGATGGCGCCGTCCATCTGCGCCGCACCCGTGATCATGTTCTTGATGTAGTCCGCGTGACCCGGGCAGTCGACGTGCGCGTAGTGACGCGACTCCGTCTGGTACTCGACGTGCGCGATCGAGATCGTGATACCGCGCTGGCGCTCCTCAGGAGCCTTGTCGATCTGGTCAAAGGCCGAGGCCTCGTTCAGGTCCGGGTACGCGTCGTGCAGCACCTTGGTAATGGCGGCCGTGAGGGTCGTCTTACCGTGGTCGATGTGACCGATGGTGCCGATGTTGACGTGCGGCTTAGTCCGCTCGAACTTTGCCTTCGCCACTGGGGTCCTCCTGAGTGGTTCTGTACGCCTTGCTTCATCGGCGCCAGGTGATCTTTGCTGGAATGCCGGTGCCGGGGGCATTCGCCGCGCTGCTTGCGCGCTGCGACGAATGCCCTACCGGGCTCCGGTGACAAGCCTAAAGCGTGAGCTCGGAAGAGTTACTCGCCCTTGGCCTTCGCGATGATCTCCTCGGCGACGTTCCGCGGAACCTCGGCGTAGGAGTCGAACTGCATCGAGTAGCTTGCGCGACCCGAGGTCTTGCTGCGGAGGTCTCCGACGTAGCCGAACATCTCCGAGAGGGGCACGAGGCCCTTCACGACGCGAGCGCCGCTGCGCTCCTCCATGGCCTGGATCTGGCCACGGCGGGAGTTGAGGTCGCCGATGACATCGCCCATGTAGTCCTCGGGCGTGGTGACCTCGACGGCCATCATCGGCTCGAGGAGCACGGGGGACGCCTTGCGGGCACCCTCCTTGAACGCCTGCGAACCGGCGATCTTGAAGGCGAGCTCCGAGGAGTCGACCTCGTGGTAACCACCGTCGAGAAGGGTGACGCGGACGCCCACCATCTCGTAGCCGGCCAGGATGCCGAACTGCATGGCTTCCTGGGCACCCGCGTCCACCGAGGGAATGTACTCACGGGGGATGCGGCCACCGGTGACCTTGTTGACGAACTCGTAGGAGGCGTCGCCACCCTCGATGGGCTCGAGGGCGATCTGCACCTTCGCGAACTGGCCGGTACCACCAGTCTGCTTCTTGTGCGTGTAGTCGATGCGCTCGACGGTCTTGCGGATCGTCTCGCGGTACGCGACCTGGGGCTTGCCGACGTTCGCCTCGACGCGGAACTCGCGCTTCATGCGGTCGACGAGCACCTCGAGGTGAAGCTCGCCCATACCACCGATGATGGTCTGGCCGGTCTCCTCGTCGGAGTGCACCTGGAAGGAGGGGTCCTCCTCCGAGAGGCGCTGGATGGCGACACCCAGCTTCTCCTGGTCACCCTTGGACTTGGGCTCGATGGCGACCTGGATGACCGGCGCCGGGAAGTCCATGGACTCCAGGATCACCGGGTTCTTGTCGTCGGACAGCGTCTCACCCGTGGTGGTCTGCTTCAGGCCCATGACGGCGACGATGTCACCGGCGCCCACCGACGCGATCTCCTCACGCTTGTTCGCGTGCATGCGGTAGATCTTGCCGATGCGCTCCTTCTTGCCCTTGACCGAGTTCAGCACCGCGGTGCCGGCCTCGAGGCGACCGGAGTAGATCCGGACGAAGGTGAGCTTGCCGAGGTGCGGGTCGCTCGCGATCTTGAACGCGAGGCCGGAGAACGGCTCGTCGTCCGAAGGCCTGCGCTTGACGACCAGCTCCGGGTCCTTGACGTCGTGGCCCTCGATGGCCTCGACGTCCAGGGGGGAAGGCAGGTAGCGGACGACCGCGTCGAGCAGGGGCTGGACGCCCTTGTTCTTGAACGCGGTGCCACAGAAGACGGGGGTCACGGTGACGGAGTCGGCCGAGCCCTTCGACGCGAGGGTGATCCGACGGATCGCCTCGTGCAGCTGCTCCTCGGTGGGCTCGACGCCCTCGAGGTACAGCTCCATCATCTCGTCGTCGTTCTCCGAGACGGCCTCAAGGAGCTTGCCGCGCCATTCCTCGGCGGCCTCCTTGTGGGTGTCCGGGATCTCGACGGTGTCGTACATCTCGCCCTTGGCGGCCTCGTCCGACCACACGAAGGCCTTCATCGACACGAGGTCGACGACGCCCTTGAAGTCGGCTTCGGCGCCGATGGGGAGCTGCATGACCAGCGGAACCGCACCGAGGCGGTCGACGATCATGTCGACGCAGCGGTGGAACTCGGCGCCGGTGCGGTCGAGCTTGTTGACGAAGCAGATACGCGGCACGCCGTAGCGGTCCGCCTGACGCCAGACGGTCTCGGACTGGGGCTCGACGCCCGCCACACCGTCGAACACGGTGACGGCACCGTCGAGGACGCGGAGCGAACGCTCCACCTCGACGGTGAAGTCCACGTGACCCGGGGTGTCGATGATGTTGATGGTGTGGTCAACATCATTGAGCGGCCAGTGACAGGTCGTCGCGGCGGACGTGATCGTGATGCCGCGCTCCTGCTCCTGCTCCATCCAGTCCATCGTGGCTGCGCCGTCGTGGACTTCACCGATCTTGTACGAAACGCCGGTGTAGAAGAGGATCCGCTCAGTGGTGGTCGTCTTGCCCGCGTCGATGTGGGCCATGATCCCGATGTTGCGGACCTTGGCCAGGTCAAGCGAAGTGGTGGCCATAAGGCTCAATCTTCTCTCGGTCTCGATGGGGTAAGCGACTACCAGCGGTAGTGCGCGAAGGCCTTGTTGGACTCGGCCATCTTGTGGGTGTCCTCGCGCTTCTTGACGGCAGCGCCAAGACCGTTGGAGGCGTCGAGCAGCTCGTTCATGAGGCGCTCGGTCATGGTCTTCTCGCGACGGGCGCGGGAGTAACCCACGATCCAGCGCAGCGAGAGGGTGGCGGCGCGGCCGGGCTTGACCTCGATCGGCACCTGGTAGGTGGCGCCACCGACACGGCGGGACTTGACCTCGAGCGAGGGCTTGACGTTCTCAAGCGCGCGCTTCAGCGTGATGACCGGGTCAGCGCCGGTCTTCTCGCGGAGGCCTTCCATGGCGCCGTACACGATCCGCTCGGCGGTGGAACGCTTGCCGTCGAGCAGGATCTTGTTGATCAGCGACGTGACAAGAGGAGAGCTGTAGACCGGGTCGATGATGACCGGGCGCTTCGGGGCGGGGCCCTTACGAGGCATTCTTACTTCTCCTTCTTGGCGCCGTAGCGGCTGCGGGCCTGCTTGCGGTTCTTGACACCCTGGGTGTCGAGCGAACCGCGGATGATCTTGTAACGAACACCCGGCAGGTCCTTCACACGGCCACCACGCACGAGCACGATGGAGTGCTCCTGCAGGTTGTGCCCCTCACCCGGGATGTAGGCCGTGACCTCGATGCCGGAGGTCAGACGCACACGCGCGACCTTACGGAGCGCCGAGTTCGGCTTCTTCGGGGTGGTCGTGAACACACGCGTGCAGACACCGCGACGCTGGGGCGAACCCTCGAGCGCGGGCGTCTTGTTCTTCTCGACCTTGTCCTGCCGGCCCTTCCGGACCAGCTGCTGGATCGTAGGCACTACTTCTCCGGTTTCTGTGTGCCGTTCGTGAAACTAACCTGGAACACTCACCGACCCACGCGGTCGGGTGTGTCGAACACTGCACGTCTCTGCGGTGAGGCAGAAGAAACACAGATTGCGGTGGCCACTTACGGACTCGCCATGCGGTTGAGGACACGCACCCGAGCCCAGGCACACCCCAGGCACAAGGCTTGAGCGTACCTACCTCACGGAGCTGGGTCAAAACAAATGCCGTCCACCCCCGGCCGACACGGACCGGGACACTGCGACACGGCCCCGCACGGCACCCCGGAGGGGCGTACGCAGGGCCGGCACAGCACCTCCGACCAGCATAAACGACTCCCCCGCGGCCCGGAGCGCTCCAGGCCCTCCCCGGGTCACCGGCTGGGTGCGGGTCACCCGGGGTGACCGACCTCACGGGGCACCGGCGCGAACGCCGCAGGGCGGTCACCCCGTGCGATACGGGGTGACCGCCCTGCGATCGAGTCGAGCGACCCGCTTACTGGTTGTACGGACCGTAGTCGTAGTCCTCCAGCGGAACGGCCTGGCCGGAGCCCGTGCCGAACGGCGAGTAGTCGATGTCGTCGTAGCCGACGGCCGAGTACATCGCGGCCTTGGCCTCCTCGGTCGGCTCGACCCGGATGTTGCGGTAGCGGGACAGACCCGTACCGGCCGGGATGAGCTTACCGATGATGACGTTCTCCTTGAGGCCGATCAGGGAGTCCGACTTGGCGTTGATCGCCGCGTCGGTCAGGACCCTGGTCGTCTCCTGGAAGGACGCCGCCGACAGCCACGACTCGGTGGCGAGCGAGGCCTTGGTGATACCCATCAGCTGCGGACGGCCGGAGGCGGGGTGACCGCTCTCCTGGACCACACGACGGTTCTCGGTCTCGAACTTCGAACGCTCGACGAGCTCGCCCGGCAGCAGCTCCGCGTCGCCGGACTCGATGATCGTCACGCGGCGCAGCATCTGCCGGATGATGATCTCGATGTGCTTGTCGTGGATCGACACACCCTGCGAGTTGTAGACCTTCTGGACCTCGCCGACCAGGTGGACCTGGACCGCGCGCTGACCGAGGATCCGCAGCACGTCGTGCGGGTTGGTGGCACCGACGGTGAGCTTCTGGCCCACCTCGACCGCGTCGCCCTCGCCGACCAGGAGACGGGCACGCTTGGAGATCGGGAACGCCGTCTCCTCGCTGCCGTCGTCCGGGGTGACGACGAGCTTCTTGGTCTTCTCGGTCTCCTCGATGCGGACCCGGCCCTTGGCCTCCGAGATCGGGGCGACACCCTTGGGGGTACGCGCCTCGAAGAGCTCGACGACACGGGGCAGACCCTGCGTGATGTCGTCACCGGCCACACCACCGGTGTGGAAGGTACGCATCGTCAGCTGGGTACCGGGCTCACCGATGGACTGGGCGGCGATGATGCCGACCGCCTCACCGATGTCGACCAGCTTGCCGGTGGCGAGCGAGCGTCCGTAGCAGAAGGCACAGGTGCCGACGGCGGACTCACAGGTCAGGACCGAGCGGGTCTTGACCTCCTCCACGCCGGCGCCCACGAGGGCGTCGATCAGGACGTCACCGAGGTCGACGTTGGCAGGCGCGATGACCTTGCCGTCGACGACGACGTCCTCGGCCAGCATGCGGGCGTACACCGAGGTCTCGACGTCGTCCGTCTTGCGCAGGACACCGTCGGCGCCCTTGACCGCGATCTTCAGCTTGAGGCCGCGGTCGGTGCCGCAGTCCTCCTCGCGGATGATGACGTCCTGCGAGACGTCCACCAGACGACGGGTCAGGTAACCCGAGTCGGCGGTACGCAGGGCGGTGTCCGCCAGACCCTTACGGGCACCGTGCGTGGAGATGAAGTACTCCAGAACGGTGAGGCCCTCACGGAAGGACGCCTTGATGGGACGGGGAATCGTCTCGTTCTTGGCGTTCGACACCAGACCACGCATACCCGCGATCTGACGCATCTGCATCATGTTTCCTCGGGCACCCGAGTCGACCATCATGAAGATGGGGTTCGTCTTCGGGAAGTTCGCGTTCATCGCCTCGGCAACCTCGTTGGTCGCCTTGGTCCAGATCGCGATGAGCTCCTGCGTGCGCTCGTCCTTGGTGATGAGACCGCGCTCGTACTGCTTCTGGACCTTCTCGTCCTGCTCCTCGTAGCCCCTGACGATGGCCTTCTTGGCCTCGGGCACGACGACGTCGGAGATGGCCACGGTCACACCGGAACGGGTCGCCCAGTGGAAACCGGCCGCCTTCAGGTTGTCGAGCGTCGCCGCCACGATGACCTTGGGGTAGCGCTCGGCCAGGTCGTTGACGATCTCGGAGAGCTGCTTCTTGCCCACCGAGTAGTCGACGAACGGGTAGTCCTCGGGCAGCAGCTCGTTGAAGAGCGCGCGGCCCAGGCTCGTACGCAGACGGAAGGTGTCACCCGGCTGGTACTCGGGCTCGCCCTCCTCGGCGACCGGCGGCACCCAGCCACGCGGCGGCATGGTGCCGACCGGGAAGCGGATGTCGACCTTCGCCTGCAGCGAGAGCTCGCGGGCGTCGAAGGCCATGGTGGCCTCGGCCGTGGAGCCGAACGCGCGGTCCGTGCCCTTGACGTTGCGGCCCTCTTCGTCCGTGGTGAGGAAGAAGAGACCCAGCACCATGTCCTGGGTCGGCATGGTGACGGGACGACCGTCGGCCGGCTTCAGGATGTTGTTCGAGGACAGCATCAGGATGCGGGCCTCGGCCTGCGCCTCCGCGGAGAGCGGCAGGTGCACGGCCATCTGGTCACCGTCGAAGTCCGCGTTGAACGCGGTGCAGACGAGCGGGTGGATCTGGATGGCCTTGCCCTCGACCAGCTGCGGCTCGAAGGCCTGGATGCCGAGGCGGTGCAGGGTGGGCGCACGGTTCAGCAGCACCGGGTGCTCGGCGATGACCTCTTCGAGGACGTCGTACACGACGGTGCGGCCACGCTCGACCATGCGCTTGGCCGACTTGATGTTCTGCGCGTGGTTCAGGTCCACCAGGCGCTTCATCACGAACGGCTTGAAGAGCTCCAGCGCCATCGCCTTCGGCAGACCGCACTGGTGCAGCTTGAGCTGCGGGCCGACGACGATCACGGAACGCGCAGAGTAGTCCACACGCTTGCCGAGGAGGTTCTGACGGAAACGGCCCTGCTTGCCCTTCAGCATGTCGCTGAGGGACTTCAGGGGACGGTTACCGGGACCGGTGACCGGGCGACCGCGGCGGCCGTTGTCGAACAGCGCGTCGACGGCCTCCTGCAGCATCCGCTTCTCGTTGTTCACGATGATCTCGGGGGCACCGAGGTCAAGGAGACGCTTGAGACGGTTGTTGCGGTTGATCACACGGCGGTACAGGTCGTTCAGGTCGGAGGTCGCGAAGCGGCCACCGTCCAGCTGCACCATCGGACGCAGGTCCGGCGGGATGACCGGCACGCAGTCGAGCACCATGCCCTTGGGCTTGTTGCTGGTCTGCAGGAACGCGGAGACGACCTTGAGGCGCTTGAGCGCACGGGTCTTCTTCTGGCCCTTGCCGGTGCGGATGATCTCGCGGAGGCGCTCGGCCTCCTCGTCGAGGTCGAAGGACTCCAGGCGCTTCTGCAGCGCGGCGGCGCCCATGCAGCCGTCGAAGTACGTGCCGAAGCGGTCACGCAGTTCGCGGTAGAGCAGCTCGTCGCCCTCGAGGTCCTGGACCTTGAGGTTCTTGAAGCGGCTCCACACCTCGTCGAGACGGTCGATCTCGCGCTGCGCACGGTCGCGCAGCTGCTTCATCTCACGCTCGGCACCTTCGCGCACCTTGCGGCGCACGTCGGCCTTGGCACCCTCGGCCTCGAGCTCGGCCAGGTCGGTCTCGAGCTTCTTGGCACGGTTCTCGAGGTCCGAGTCACGGCGGTTCTCGACCTGCTGACGCTCGACGGAGACGTGCGCCTCCAGCGACGGGAGGTCACGCGTGCGGCGCTCCTCGTCGACGAACGTGATCATGTACGCGGCGAAGTAGATGACCTTCTCGAGGTCCTTCGGCGCGAGGTCCAGCAGGTAGCCGAGGCGCGACGGGACGCCCTTGAAGTACCAGATGTGGGTGACGGGAGCGGCAAGCTCGATGTGACCCATGCGCTCACGGCGCACCTTGGCGCGCGTGACCTCTACGCCACAGCGCTCACAGATGATGCCCTTGAAGCGGACACGCTTGTACTTGCCGCAGTAGCACTCCCAGTCCCGGGTCGGACCGAAGATCTTCTCGCAGAAGAGTCCGTCCTTCTCGGGCTTGAGCGTGCGGTAGTTGATGGTCTCCGGCTTCTTCACTTCGCCGTGGGACCAGGTCCGGATGTCGTCCGCGGTGGCAAGGCCGATCCGCAGCTCGTCGAAGAAGTTGACGTCGAGCACTTGTCGTCAATCCCTCTTTCGGGGGTTCGAGCCCCCTCGCTCACGCGAGAAATCGGGGCACTTCAGCAATGGTCTGAACGGGTCCGGGGAGGGCCGGCCGGATCACTGGGATCCGGCCGGGCAACCCGTCAGACCTCTTCGACGCTGCTCGGCTCGCGCCGGGACAGGTCGATACCGAGCTCCTCCGCCGCGCGGAAGACGTCCTCGTCCGTGTCGCGCATCTCGATGGACATGCCGTCCGAGGACAGCACCTCCACATTGAGGCAGAGCGACTGCATTTCCTTGATGAGCACCTTGAAGGACTCGGGAATGCCCGGCTCGGGGATGTTCTCGCCCTTGACGATCGCCTCGTAGACCTTCACGCGGCCGGTCACGTCGTCGGACTTGATCGTCAGGAGTTCCTGGAGGGCGTATGCGGCGCCGTAAGCCTCAAGGGCCCACACCTCCATCTCACCGAATCGCTGACCACCGAACTGCGCCTTACCACCCAGCGGCTGCTGCGTGATCATGGAGTACGGGCCGGTCGAACGCGCGTGGAGCTTGTCGTCGACCAGGTGGTGCAGCTTGAGGATGTACATGTACCCGATCGAGACCGGGTCCGGGAACGGCTCGCCGGAGCGGCCGTCGAACAGGTTGGCCTTGCCCGAGGGCAGGACCAGCCGGTCGCCGTCGCGGTTCGGGATCGTGGCCTGGAAGAGGCCGGTGATCTCGTCCTCGCGCGCACCGTCGAAGACGGGGGTGGCGACGTTGGTGCCGGGGGCGACCTGGTCGGCGCCGATGGCCTGCAGGCGCTGGGCCCACTCGTCACCGAGGCCGGAGACGTCCCAGCCGCGGCTGGCGAGCCAGCCGAGGTGGATCTCCAGGACCTGTCCCGGGTTCATTCGGGACGGGACACCCAGCGGGTTGAGGATGATGTCGACCGGGGTGCCGTCCTCCAGGAACGGCATGTCCTCGATCGGGAGGATCTTCGAGATGACGCCCTTGTTGCCGTGACGGCCGGCGAGCTTGTCACCATCGGTGATCTTGCGCTTCTGCGCGACGTAGACGCGGACCAGCTGGTTCACGCCCGGCGGGAGCTCGTCGCCCTCCTCGCGGTCGAAGACGCGGACGCCGATGACCTTGCCGATCTCGCCGTGCGGGACCTTCAGCGAGGTGTCGCGCACCTCGCGCGCCTTCTCACCGAAGATCGCGCGGAGCAGGCGCTCCTCCGGGGTCAGCTCGGTCTCACCCTTGGGCGTGACCTTGCCGACGAGGATGTCGCCGGCGACGACCTCGGCACCGATACGGATGATGCCGCGCTCGTCGAGGTCGGCGAGGACCTCTTCGGAGACGTTCGGGATGTCCCGGGTGATCTCCTCCGGGCCGAGCTTGGTGTCACGGGCGTCGACCTCGTGCTCCTCGATGTGGATCGAGGAGAGGACGTCGTCCTGCACGAGGCGCTGCGACAGGATGATCGCGTCCTCGTAGTTGTGGCCCTCCCAGGGCATGAACGCCACGAGGAGGTTCTTGCCGAGCGCCATCTCACCGTTCTCGGTGGCGGGCCCGTCGGCGAGGACCTGGCTCTCGATCACGCGGTCGCCCTCGGAGACGACGACCTTCTGGTTGACCGAGGTGCCCTGGTTGGAGCGCGAGAACTTGGCGATGCGGTACGTGGTGTACGTGCCGTCGTCGTTCGTCACGGTGATGTAGTCCGCGGAGACCTCCTGGACCACACCCGCCTTCTCGGCCTTCAGCACGTCACCGGCGTCGGTGGCACAGCGGTACTCCATGCCCGTGCCGACCAGCGGCGCCTCGCTCTTGATGAGCGGGACGGCCTGACGCATCATGTTCGCGCCCATGAGGGCACGGTTGGCGTCGTCGTGCTCGAGGAAGGGGATCATCGCGGTCGCGACCGACACCATCTGGCGCGGCGAGACGTCCATGTAGTCGACGTCGTCACCGGGGATGTAGTCGATCTCCCCGCCACGACGGCGGACCAGGACGCGGGCCTCGGTGAAGCGCATGTCCTCGGAGAGCGTCGCGTTCGCCTGGGCGATCACGAAGCGGTCCTCTTCGTCGGCCGTCAGGTAGTCGACGTCGTCGGTGACGACGCCCTCGACGACCTTGCGGTACGGCGTCTCGATGAAGCCGAACGGGTTGATGCGCCCGTAGGAGGCGAGCGAACCGATCAGACCGATGTTCGGGCCTTCGGGCGTCTCGATCGGGCACATGCGGCCGTAGTGCGACGGGTGGACGTCACGGACCTCGAAGCCGGCGCGCTCACGGGACAGACCACCCGGGCCGAGGGCGTTGAGACGACGCTTGTGCGTCAGGCCCGACAGCGGGTTGTTCTGGTCCATGAACTGGGACAGCTGGCTGGTGCCGAAGAACTCCTTGATGGAGGCGACGACCGGCCGGATGTTGATCAGGGTCTGCGGCGTGATCGCCTCGACGTCCTGGGTGGTCATGCGCTCGCGCACGACGCGCTCCATACGGGCGAGACCCGTGCGGACCTGGTTCTGGATCAGCTCACCGACGTTACGGATACGGCGGTTGCCGAAGTGGTCGATGTCGTCGGTCTCGACCATGATCGAACGGCCGGACTCGCCGACCGTCTCGGTCTCGCCGGCGTGCAGCTTCACCAGGTACTTGATGGTGGCGATGATGTCGTCGCTGGTGAGGACACCCGCGTCGAGCGGCTCGTCGGCGCCGAGCTTCTTGTTCACCTTGTAGCGGCCGACCTTCGCGAGGTCGTAGCGCTTCGGGTTGAAGTAGAGGTTCTCGAGCAGCGTCTGAGCGGCCTCGCGCGTGGGCGGCTCGCCCGGACGCAGCTTGCGGTAGATGTCGAGCAGCGCGTCGTCCTGGCCCTGGGTGTGGTCCTTCTCCAGGGTGGCGCGCATCGACTCGTACTCGCCGAACTCCTCGAGGATCTGCTCGGTGGTCCAGCCGAGAGCCTTCAGGAGGACGGTGACGGACTGCTTGCGCTTGCGGTCGATGCGGACACCGACCATGTCGCGCTTGTCGATCTCCATCTCCAGCCAGGCACCCCGGGACGGGATGATCTTGGCGGAGAAGATGTCCTTGTCGGACGTCTTGTCGATGGAGGAGTCGAAGTAGACACCCGGCGAGCGCACGAGCTGCGACACGACGACACGCTCGGTGCCGTTGATGACGAAGGTGCCCTTGTTGGTCATGAGCGGGAAGTCGCCCATGAAGACCGTCTGGGACTTGATCTCGCCGGTCTCGTTATTGGTGAACTCGGCCGTGACGAAGAGCGGCGCGGCGAACGTGAAGTCGCGCTCCTTGCACTCGTCGATCGAGTTCTTCGGGGGCTCGAAGCGGTGGTCGCGGAACGTGAGCGACATCGACCCGGAGAAGTCCTCGATCGGCGAGATCTCCTCGAAGATCTCCTCCAGGCCGGACTTGGTGGGGACGTCTTGTCCGCTGTCCAGAGCAGCCTCGACGCGAGCCTTCCAGGCGGCGTTGCCGAGGAGCCAGTCAAAGCTCTCGGTCTGCAGCGCGAGGAGGTTCGGAACCTCGAGGGGCTCCTTGATCTTTGCAAAAGAGATGCGCAGCGGGGCGGTGCTGGCACCGTTGTTCGTATTCGAGGTCGAGGCGTTGCGCGAGGCGGCCAAGAGGGGGTCCTTCCGAGGGCTCGGACTCACTACGCGCGTACCGGCCCCAAGCCGCACACAGAGACAGGAATCCCAAGGTCCCCAAGGTCGGGGAAGGTCCGGTCATCGGTGCTAGGCGTGGGCATGCCCCTGGTGACGGGCAGGAGGCAGCTAACAGGCAGCGCAAAGGGTCAGTGTAGCCAAGCGGCACACTGATGTCCAGTCGGGGTTCTCAGAGACCCACGTTGCTCTCAACAGCTGTTCTCAACACCTATGAATAGCCCTCGCGCGGTGTGCGCTCTTCTTTACTGCCCTCTTCGCTCTCGATCCATGCCTCGGATGCGGATCGAGATGACGACGCGTCCTGAGAATTGCGCGCCGCGTGCGGTTCGTCAAGGCCCCCAGGGCCCCGGCGGACGGCCGGCGATCTTCACCTGCGCCCGGAGGACGCCGGTTGACGCCTCATGGCGCCCCGGAGAAACGCACGGCGAAGATCACCCTACTCGCCGCGCGCCGAAGATCAAGGCAGCCGCTTGAGGCACGCCAAAGGGCGACCACCCGGATGGGTGATCGCCCTTTGCGATGTGACATCCCCGCCTCGCGGCAGGGACTTACCTCACGGAGTCAGAGGACTCGCAGGGTCACTTGACCTCGACGGAGGCGCCGGCGCCCTTGAGGGACTCGGCAGCCTTCTCGGCGGCCTCCTTGGCGACCTTCTCGAGGACGGGCTTCGGGGCGCCGTCGACGAGGTCCTTGGCCTCCTTGAGACCCAGCGAGGTCAGCTCACGCACGACCTTGATGACCTGGATCTTCTTCTCGCCGGCACCCGTGAGGATGACGTCGAACTCGTCCTGCTCGGCCTCGGCCTCAGCGGCGGGGCCACCGGCGGCGGGACCGGCAACGGCGACGGCCGCGGCGGCGGTGACGTCGAACTTCTCCTCGAAGGCCTTCACGAACTCGGAGAGCTCGATGAGGGTGAGCTCCTCGAACTGGGCGAGCAGGTCTTCCTGGCTGAGCTTCGCCATGATGGCGTCCTTCCACTAATTCGGCAGGTGCCGGATGTATATGTAGGCGGGCGTACGGGCCCGCTGCGAGCCGGTGGAGCGGAGTGTTACTCCGCCACCTCGGCGTCGGCGGGAGCCGACGTGTCGGCACCGCCCTGCTCGGCCTTCTTGGCGCGAAGCGCTTCCGCGGTGCGGACGAACTTCGACGGCAGAGCCTGGAAGAGCTGCGCAGCCTGAGTCTGCTTGCCCTTCATGGCGCCGGCCAGCTTGGCGAGCAGAACCTCGCGGGACTCGAGGTCCGCGAGCTTCTTGATCTCATCGGCGGACAGCGCCTTACCGTCAAGGACACCGCCCTTGATGATGAGGTTGGGGTTGTCCTTGGCGAAGTCACGAAGACCCTTCGCCGACTCCACCGGGTCACCGGTGATGAAGGCAACCGCCGTCGGACCTGCGAACAGGTCGTCCAGCGTGTCGATCCCGGCCTCGTTGGCCGCAATCTTGGTCAGCGTGTTCTTCACCACGGCGTACTGGGCGTTCTCACCGAGCGAACGACGCAGCGTCTTGAGCTGCGCCACGGTGAGACCCCGGTACTCGGTCAGCACGGCGGCGTTCGAGCTGCGGAACTGGTCCGTCAGCTCGGCTACCGCGGCAGCCTTGTCGGGCCTTGCCATGAGCGTCGGCCTCCTTCCGGGTGATGAGGACCGCTCAGAAGGGGCCGGAAAAGACGAAACGCCCCGGCGCAGGCGCCAGGGCGTAGCTCGACCGAATGAATCCGGGAGCTTTCCACAGTCACCTGCGCAGGTCGTCCGTTCTTGACGGATCCTTCGGTCACCGTTCCCCTTGCGAGGACGCGGCAACGACCAGCGGTCTTTGGCTTCTTCGTGAGAGTACGCGACCGGGGCCGTTCGGAGCAAATCCGTCCCGGTTCGACCGGTGCGAGAGGTTTGAACGCCTCTCGGACGGCTCACGGACCCCCTGTCGCGTACGAGGACGGGCCCCGCTGCCTCCGAGAGGCTGCGGGGCCCGTCCCATGCCGTGACGACGGCTACCGGGTGAGCACGGGGGCTCAGACGGCGGCCGGGTCCTCCTCGACGAGGAGGTTGCGCACGCGGTTGGCGTCCAGCGGGATGCCGGGGCCCATCGTCGTGCTCATGGTCGCCTTCTTGATGAAGCGGCCCTTGGCGGCGGACGGCTTCAGACGGAGGATCTCCTCCAGAGCGGCGCCGTAGTTCTCGACCAGCTTCGTGTCATCGAAAGAGGTCTTTCCGATGATGAAGTGCAGGTTCGAGTGCTTGTCGACGCGGAACTCGATCTTGCCGCCCTTGATGTCGTTGACAGCCTTGACGACGTCGGGGGTGACGGTGCCGGTCTTCGGGTTCGGCATCAGACCACGCGGACCGAGCACGCGGCCCAGGCGGCCGACCTTGCCCATGAGGTCCGGCGTGGCGACGACGGCGTCGAAGTCCAGACGGCCCTTCGCCACCTCGTCGATGAGCTCGTCGGCGCCGAC
This sequence comes from Streptomyces sp. NPDC102402, assembly GCF_044765765.1. Taxonomy (NCBI): domain Bacteria; kingdom Bacillati; phylum Actinomycetota; class Actinomycetes; order Kitasatosporales; family Streptomycetaceae; genus Streptomyces; species Streptomyces sp. NPDC102402. The sequence goes on along the minus strand of NZ_JBIWKR010000002.1, from coordinate 335,191 downwards.
GATGTCGGCGCCCGCGGCTTCCGCGGCCGCAGCACGGTCACCGGTCGCGAAGACCAGGACCCGGGCGGTCTTGCCGGTGCCGTGCGGGAGGTTCACGGTGCCGCGGACCATCTGGTCGGCCTTGCGAGGGTCGACACCCAGGCAGAACGCGACCTCGACGGTGCCGTCGAACTTGGTGGTGGCGGTGTCCTTGGCGATCCGGACGGCCTCGAGCGGGGCGTAGGTACGCTCCCGGTCGATCTTCGCGTCCGCAGCGCGGAGGTTCTTGCTGCGCTTCACATCTACTCCTGATGGTTTCAGAGTGTGGAGTCGTGGTGCGGACCAGCGCTTGGTCCTACCACTGTGGGGCTACGGGGCTGACTTCAGCCTTCGACCGTGATGCCCATGGAACGGGCGGTGCCAGCGATGATCTTCGACGCGGCGTCGAGGTCGTTGGCGTTCAGGTCGGGGAGCTTGGTCGTGGCGATCTCGCGGACCTGGGCGGCCGTGAGCTTGGCGACCTTGGTCTTGTGCGGCTCGCCGGAGCCCTTGTCCACACCCGCGGCCTTGAGGATCAGCTTGGCGGCCGGCGGAGTCTTCGTGATGAAGGTGAAGGAGCGGTCCTCGTAGACCGTGATCTCCACCGGCACGACCATGCCACGCTGCGACTCGGTCGCGGCGTTGTAGGCCTTGCAGAACTCCATGATGTTGACGCCGTGCTGGCCCAGTGCGGGACCGACCGGCGGCGCCGGGTTGGCCGCACCGGCGTTGATCTGGAGCTTGATAAGCCCCGTGACCTTCTTCTTCTTGGGAGGCATTGCTCTCTCCGGGTCCTAGTGAGAGTGTTTCGCCGCCGTTCCGGTCATCCGGATGGAGGCATACCGCACAACGATAACGGGTATAGCTGCGCGACCAAAAACCGAGCAGGTCAGACCGGCTGCGAAGCCTGTCTGACCTGCTCGGTAGGCATGTGTCCAGAAGCTGGCGGAAAGCCCGTCAGTTCTTCTGGATCTGGTCGAAGCTGAGCTCGACCGGAGTCTCGCGACCGAAGATCTCGACGAGGCCCTTGACCTTCTTCGAGTCGGCGTTGATCTCGTTGATCGTCGCCTGCAGCGTCGCGAAGGGGCCGTCGGTGACGGTGACCGAGTCGCCCACCTCGAAGTCCAGGACCTGGACCTCGACCTTGCGGGCCGGAGCCGGCTTGCCCTCGGCCTCGGCCGCCTCGCGGGCGGCCTTCTCCTCGGCCTCGGGGGCGAGCATCTTGACGATCTCGTCCAGGGTCAGCGGGTACGGGTCGTAGGCGTTGCCCACGAAGCCGGTGACGCCGGGCGTGTTGCGGACAACACCCCAGGACTCGTTCGTCAGGTCCATGCGCACCAGGACGTATCCCGGGAGCTTGTTCTGACGGACGTTCTTCCGCTCGCCGTTCTTGATCTGGACGATCTCTTCCTCGGGCACCTCGGCCTGGTAGATGAACTCCTCGACGTTGAGCGAGACGGCGCGCTGCTCCAGGTTGGCCTTCACGCGCTTCTCGTAGCCGGCGTACGTGTGGATGACGTACCACTCACCGGGCAGCCCGCGCAGTTCCTCACGCAGGGCGGTGACGGCGTCGACGGGGGCGGCCTCCTCGGCGGGCTCGTCGTCGGCGTCTTCCGCGGCTTCGTCGTCCTCGTCGGACTCGGCGGCTTCGTCGTCCTCGTCGGACTCGGCGGCCTCTGCGTCCTCGTCGGACTCGGCCTGCACGGCGTCCTGCTCCGCAGGCTCTCCCGCGGCGGCGTCAGCAGCTTCGACCTGGTCCGGGGCCACGGCATCCGCCGCCTCGACGATGTCGAGCTCGTCCTCGGCGGACTCGACGGCGCTCGCCGTGGGCTCGGCGTCGTCGTTCAGGTTCGGGTCAGACACGATGGCTGCTTCTTCCTGGATACATATGGGTGGAACACGCGAAAAGGGGCGCCTGTGAGGCGCCCTTCGCGAGGATCAGCCGAAGACGTACTTGATGACCCGCGCGAATCCGAAGTCAATCACGGTGACGAGGCCGATCATCACGACCACGAACGCGATAACGACAGCGGTGTAGGTCGAGAGCTGGCTGCGCGTCGGCCATACGACCTTGCGGAGCTCGGCGACGATCTGGCGGTAGAACAGCGCGAGACGGCCGAGAGGGCCCTTCTTGCCGCGCTTGCCGCCCTTCCGGGCCTTCTTCTTCGACTCGGGGGCTTCGTCCTCGGCATCAGGCATGTCGATGGAGCCCACGGCGTCCGTCACGCTACTCACCTGATTCCGGGTCGTGGCCGTGCCGCGCCCGGTGGAGCCGCACGGCGGTGCATTGAAGTACGTACATGCGCACACATCCTGGCGAAGGAGTGTGTAGCAGGGCCGGAGGGACTTGAACCCCCAACCGCTGGTTTTGGAGACCAGTGCTCTACCAATTGAGCTACGACCCTTTGTGGTTTCCACCAACCTACCGCATCTTCCCCGGTGGGCCGGTTGGGAAAACGGTGCGGCTGATGAAGGCCAACGACAGGTGAGTGTACGTGCTCAGGGGCCTCGCGTCGAACAGACAACTACCGACCGGTCCTGTCCGGATGCTGTCCGAGTGCTGTCCGGTCCCTGAAACCCCTGTGCCCGGGCCTTTTGCGGTCTGCGAGCATGGGGGCATGAGCGCTGCAACTTCTCCGTCCGAGCGCCGGGTCTCGGCCCGCATCGGTGCGATCTCCGAGTCCGCCACCCTCGCCGTCGACGCCAAGGCCAAGGCCCTGAAGGCCGCCGGGCGTCCGGTGATCGGCTTCGGCGCCGGCGAGCCCGACTTCCCGACACCCGGCTACATCGTCGACGCCGCGGTCGAGGCCTGCCGCAACCCGAAGTACCACCGCTACACCCCCGCAGGCGGGCTTCCCGAGCTCAAGGCCGCCATCGCGGAGAAGACCCTGCGCGACTCCGGCTACGAGGTCGACGCGTCCCAGATCCTGGTGACCAACGGCGGCAAGCAGGCCATCTACGAGGCCTTCGCCGCGATCCTCGACCCGGGCGACGAGGTCATCGTCCCCGCCCCGTACTGGACCACCTACCCGGAGTCCATCCGTCTCGCGGGCGGTGTCCCGGTCGAGGTCGTCGCCGACGAGACCACCGGCTACCGGGTCTCGGTCGAGCAGCTGGAGGCCGCGCGCACCGAGCGCACCAAGGTCGTCCTGTTCGTCTCCCCGTCGAACCCGACCGGCGCCGTCTACAACGAGGCCGACACCGAGGCCATCGGCCGCTGGGCCGTGGAGCACGGCCTGTGGGTCATGACCGACGAGATCTACGAGCACCTGGTCTACGGCGGGGCCGCCGCCGCGTCACTCCCCGCGGTCGTGCCCGAGCTGCGTGACAAGTGCATCGTGGTCAACGGCGTCGCCAAGACGTACGCCATGACCGGCTGGCGGGTCGGCTGGATCATCGGCCCCAAGGACGTCGTGAAGGCCGCGACCAACCTGCAGTCGCACGCCACCTCCAACGTCAGCAACGTCGCGCAGGTCGCCGCGCTGGCAGCCGTGTCGGGCCCCCTGGACGCGGTCGCCGAGATGCGGACCGCGTTCGACCGGCGCCGCAGGACGATCGTGCGCATGCTCAACGAGATCGACGGCGTGTTCTGCCCCGAGCCCGAGGGCGCGTTCTACGCGTACCCGTCGGTGAAGGGCCTGCTCGGCAAGGAGATCCGGGGCAAGCGTCCGGCGGACTCCGTCGAGCTCGCGGCCCTCATCCTGGACGAGGCAGAGGTCGCCGTGGTCCCGGGCGAGGCGTTCGGCACCCCGGGTTACCTGCGGCTGTCCTACGCCCTGGGCGACGACGACCTGGCAGAGGGCGTGTCGCGGCTCCAGAAGCTGCTGGGCGAGGCCCGCGACTGATCACGCGCGCATCAGGTGGCCCCCGGCTCAGGCCGGGGGCCACTTTTTTGTTCGACGGATCACTCACAAGGGAATCCGGCTACCGCGAGGCACCCCGGGTGCGGCAAGATCCTTCAATGGAGCGTGACGTACGGCTGTTGCCCAAGGCCCACCTGCACCTGCACTTCACCGGGTCGATGCGGCCAACGACCCTGCTCGAACTGGCGGACAAGTACGGGGTCCGCCTGCCCGAAGCCCTGACCGGCGGCGAACCGCCGCAGCTGCGTGCGACCGATGAACGCGGCTGGTTCCGTTTCCAGCGCCTCTACGACATCGCCCGCTCCTGCCTGCGCTCTCCGGAGGACATCCAGCGGCTGGTGCGCGAGACGGCCATGGAGGACGTCGCGGACGGGTCCGGATGGCTGGAGATCCAGGTCGACCCCACCTCGTACGCACCCCTGCTCGGCGGGCTCATCCCGGCCATCGAGATCATCCTGGACGCCGTGGACAGCGCGGCGAGGGAGACCGGGCTCGGGATCCGGGTGGTGATCGCGGCGAACCGGATGAAGCATCCCCTGGACGCCCGGACGCTGGCCCGGCTCGCCGTGCGCTACGCGGACCGGGGAGTCATCGGCTTCGGGCTCTCCAACGACGAACGTCGCGGGATGGCGCGCGACTTCGACCGCGCCTTCGCCATCGCCCGCGAGGGCGGCCTGATCGCGGCGCCGCACGGCGGCGAGCTGTCGGGCCCCTCCAGCGTCCGGGACTGCCTGGACGACCTCGACGCGGCCCGGATCGGGCACGGCGTCCGGGCGGCCGAGGACCCGAGGCTGCTTCGCAAGCTCGCGGAGCGGGGAGTGACGTGCGAGGTCTGTCCGGCGTCCAACGTGGCGCTCGGCGTCTACGAGAAGCCCGCGGACGTACCCCTGCGCACTCTGTTCGACGCGGGGGTACCGATGGCGCTCGGCGCGGATGACCCGCTGCTCTTCGGTTCACGGCTGGCCGCGCAGTACGACCTCGTACGCCGTCATCACGCGTTCACCGACGAGGAACTGGCCGAGCTGGCACGGCAGTCCGTGCGGGGGTCGGTGGCTCCCGCCGAGGTGCGGGAGGAGCTGCTGGGCGGGATCGACGCCTGGCTCGCTAACTGATGCCGCCCAGCAGGGTGCGCGCGAGGGAAGCGGCGAAGTCGTCCAGCGGCTGCGGGGCGCCGCCCATCTCGTAGGCGAAGGCGCGCTGGGCGCACGCGCCCAGCAGCAGCGAGGCGGCGGCGTAGGTGTCGGCGCCGGGGCGGACCCTGCCCGCCTGCTGTTCGGCGCGCAGGTAGGCGTCCAGCCCCTGGATGGGCTTGTGCGGGCCTGTGCCCATCTCCCGCATCGCGGCCTCGTGGCGGTGCTTGAGCCGGGGATCGGCGTACAGGGAGGCGAGCACCGGAAAGGTCTGCTCGTAGAAGAGCGCTGCCTGGCGGGCGACGTCGGTGAGGTTCCGCTCCAGTTCGCCCCTGCCCGGCTCCAGGTCGCTCAGGAGTGGGCCCAGCTTCGGCATCCGTTCGCCGAGAACGGTCACGAAGAGCTCTTCCTTGCTCCGGAAGTACTTGTACAGCGCCGCCTCGGAACAGCCTGCGGCCTTGGCGATCTCCTTCGTGGTCGTCCGTGCGAGGCCGATGCCGAGCATGAGTTCGTGCGCCGCGTCGACGATGCGGATGCGGGCCGGCTTCTGCTCCATGGGTGCTCCAGAACGGCTTGACGAACGGGTGAGTGTCCGCTCACTCTATGGGTAAGTGAATACTCACCCACTCGGAGGCGCACGCCATGAGGATCACAGTGTTCGGAGCGACCGGGGCCGTCGGCCAGGAGATCGTGAGGCAGGCGCTCTCGACGGGGCACGAGGTGACGGCGGTGGTCCGGGACCCGGCCCGGCTCCCGGAGGGGCTCCGGGCCGCGGATCCGAGCGGGGTCGTCCCGCTCGGGGACGCGGCGGCCGTGCGGGCCGCGGTGGCGGGGAGGGACGCGGTGCTCTCCGGGCTGGGCTCCCGGGGCCGCAAGGCCGGCGACGTGGCGGAGAGACTCACGCGGCAGGTGCTGGGGGCCATGGAGGCGGCGGACGTGCGGCGGCTGCTCGTCGTGAGCGCGGCACCGGTCGGCCCCGAGCCGGCCGACGACCCCCTGCTGGACCGGGCGGTCCGCCGGGTGATCGGCACGGTCCTCAAGGAGGTGTACGCGGACCTGACGCGCATGGAGGCCGCGCTGGCCGCCAGTGCGACGGACTGGACGTCGGTGCGTCCGCCGAAGCTCACGAACGGCCCGCTGACGGGGACCTACCGCACGGTCGTGGGCGGCACCCCGCGCAGCGGACGGTCCATCGCGCGGGCCGACGTGGCCCATGCGATGCTCGCGCTGATCGACGAGCCGGGCGCCGTGAAGCAGGGCGTGGGCATCGCCTACTGAACGGCGCCCCGGGCGGCCTGCCCCGCACGCCCCGCAGGCCACCCGGCTGGCGTCCCGGCCGGTGCACAGCGCCCGGCGGGCCACCCGGCGGGCGTCCCGGCCGGTGTGCAGGCCGCCCGGAGGGCGCCCCTACAGGCTGACGCCGACCGTCACCGGCTCGTTGACGAGAGTGACCCCGAAGGCCTCGTGGACACCTGCGACGACCTCGCGGGCCAGGGCCAGCAGGTCCTCGGTGGTCGCGTCGCCGCGGTTGGTGAGGGCGAGCGTGTGCTTGGTGGAGATGCGGGCGGGGCCCGTCCCGTAGCCCTTGGTGAAGCCCGCCTTGTCGATGAGCCAGGCGGCCGAGGTCTTCATCCGCCCATCGCCCGCCGGGAAGGCCGGGGGTGCGGTGTCCGCGCCCAGGCGCTCGGCGGCACGCGCCAGGAAGGCAGCGTGTTCCGCCTCGCCGAGGATCGGGTTGGTGAAGAAGGACCCGGCCGACCAGGTGTCGTGGTCCTCCGGGTCGAGCACCATTCCCTTGCCCGCCCGCAGCCGGAGGACGGTTTCGCTGGCCGAGGCGGCGGGGACGCGTTCGCCCTGCTCGACGCCCATGGCCCTGGCCGTCTCCGGGTAGCGGAGCGGCGCGGACCGGCCGCCCGCGTCCTCCAGCCCGAACCGGACACGGAGCACGACGAAGCGGTCCGGCTCGGCCTTGAAGCGGCTGTGGCGGTACGAGAACGCGCAGGCCTCGTTCGGGAGTACGACCGTCTCCCGGGTCTGCCGGTCGTAGGCGACGACCTCCGTGATGACCGAGGACACCTCCTGGCCGTAGGCACCGACGTTCTGGATCGGCGTCGCTCCGGCGGACCCGGGGATCCCGGCGAGGCACTCGATCCCGGCGAGGCCCGCTTCGACCGTACGGGCCACGGCGTCGGTCCAGACCTCGCCGGCGGCCAGTTCGAGCGCCGTACCGGAGAGCTCGAAGCCCTTGGTGGCGATACGGAGGGCCGTTCCGTCGAAGCCCTTGTCGCCGATGACCAGGTTGGAGCCGCCGCCGATGACCAGGAGCGGGGTGCCGCTGTCGTCGGCCTCACGTACGGCGGCGATCACCTCCGCGTCGGTGGTGGCCGTCAGGAGGCGGCTGGCCGGACCGCCGAGCCGGAAGGTGGTCAGGGGGGCGAGGGGGGCGTCGTGGAGTTCCTGCACGGGGACAAGAGTACGGTCCGCGGCCCCGTCGCCCGGGTGGGGCCACGGGCGCGCGAAGGGCGCCCTCCGAGGAGAGCGCCCTTCGGTCCGTTCTGTGCGGCGCCGCGTCAGGCCAGACGGACGACCGCGCGGGACATGCCCAGCACCTTCTTGCCCTCGCTCATCGCCGTCAGGTCGATCCGCACCAGGTTGTCGTCGAGCTTCGCGGCCACCTTGCCGCTGACCTCGACCAGCGCCCCGGTGTCGTCGTTCGGGACGACGACGGGCTTGGTGAACCTCACGCCGTACTCGACGACCGCACCGGGATCGCCGGTCCAGTCCGTGACCACCCGGATCGCCTCGGCCATCGTGAACATGCCGTGCGCGATGACATCCGGCAGTCCGACCTCGCGCGCGAACTTCTCGTTCCAGTGAATCGGGTTGAAGTCACCGGAGGCGCCCGCGTACTGCACCAGCGTGGCCCGCGTCACGGGGAACGACTGCGCCGGCAGCTCCGTGCCGACCTCGACGGCCCCGTAGGCGATGTTCGCCGTCATCACGCCTCCTCGGCGGCACGCGCCACCAGCTTGGTCCACGCGGTCACCACGTGTTCACCGGACTCGTCGTGCACCTCGCCCCGGATGTCCAGGATGTCGTTGCCCGCCATCGTCTTGACGGCCTCGATGGTGGAGGTGACCGTCAGCCGGTCCCCCGCCCTGACGGGGCGCCGGTAGGCGAACTTCTGGTCGCCGTGCACCACCCGGCTGTAGTCCAGGCCCAGCTGGGGGTCCCGGATCACCTGGCCCGCGGCCTTGAAGGTGATGGAGAAGACGAATGTGGGCGGAGCGATCACGTCCGGGTGCCCGAGAGCCTTGGCGGCCTCCGGGTCCGTGTACGCGGGATTGGCGTCACCCACCGCTTCCGCGAACTCCCGGATCTTCTCCCGGCCGACCTCGTACGCCGGGGTGGGCGGATAGGTCCGCCCTACGAAGGACTGGTCGAGCGCCATGAGCCCGGTACCTCCTGATGAAAGTCGAATGGGGCGGGGAACCACCCCAACCCCCAGATAAAACGACACGAGGCCGCCCCCAGTGGGGACGGCCTCGTGTACGAGCCTGTTTCAGCGCGTTTCGCGGTGCGCAGTGTGTGAGTTGCAGCGCGGGCAGTGCTTCTTCATCTCAAGACGGTCCGGGTTGTTACGCCGGTTCTTCTTGGTGATGTAGTTCCGCTCCTTGCACTCCACGCAGGCCAGCGTGATCTTCGGGCGGACGTCGGTGGCAGCCACGTGAGTGCTCCTTGGACGGACGGATGGACGGATGAACGCATAAAAGAGTAGCCGATCGAAGGACCGACCCTGCAATCGGCTACCGTTAGTAGCGGTGACCGGACTTGAACCGGTGACACAGCGATTATGAGCCGCTTGCTCTACCGACTGAGCTACACCGCTTTGATGACGGGCTTCCCCGCCGAAGCGGGGTCGCCTGATCACCAGAGCCCCAATGCGGAATCGAACCGCAGACCTTCTCCTTACCATGGAGACGCTCTACCGACTGAGCTATTGGGGCGAGCGAGGAAGACATTACACGGTCCCTCGCCGATCGCCCAAATCCGTTTCCGCCGCCCCCGCCGCACCCCTCGCCGGCCTCCGCGAAGCACCCGCCCCCACCCCCTGATCAGGCCCTTGATCAGCACGTACGCGATCTCCGCGGACGACTGCGCGGACCCTCCCGGCACCCCGCTCCCGGCCCGCCCCGGCCCGGCCCCGCAGGGCCACATTCGTACGACTAATTCGCTCCTCCACGGAGTGGGCGGAGCACCCGCCTAGGCTCGGCGCACTCTGCGTGATCTTGAATTCCCTCCAGGAGCGGCGCGATGCCCGACAGCCACAGCGACGCGTCCGCGCTCCTCCTCAGTGGGGCCCGGCTCGTGGACGGGCGCACCGTCGACGTGCGGATCGGCGGCCCGCGCATCGAGGCCGTCGGGACCGCGGGCAGCCTCACCACCCCGGGGACCCGTCTGGACCTGCGCGGCTACCTCCTGCTGCCCGCCCCCGCGGAACCCCACGCCCACGCGGACACGGCGCTCACCGGCACCGCGACGGGCCCGCCGTCCTACCGGCCCGAGGACGTGCGGCGCCGCGCCACGGAGGCCGCGCTGCTCCAGCTCAGCCACGGGGCCACCGCGGTGCGCGCCCACGTGCGCGTCGGCGACGTCCAGGGGCTCGGCTCCCTCGAAGGCGTCCTGGGTGCCCGCCGCTCCCTGCGCGGCCTCACCGATCTGACCGCCGTCGCCGTGCCCCGGCTCCTCACCGGCGTCGCGGGCGCCGACGGGCTCGCGGCACTCCGTGACGCGGTGGACATGGGTGCGGGCGTGGTCGGCGGCTGCCCCGACCTCGATCCCGATCCGGCCGGCCACACGGAAGCGGTCCTGGACCTCGCCGCTGCCCACGGCCTGCCGGTGGACCTGCACACGGACGGTGAGGACCCCGCCCGGCTCGCCCGGCTGGCCGCCATGGCGGGGGGACTCCGACCAGCGGTCTGTCTCGGCCCCTGCGCGGGCCTCTCGCGGCTTCCCGGCCACGAGGCGGCCTCCGTCGCCGACCGGCTCGCCGCCGCCGCTGTCACGGTGGTCTGCCTTCCGCAGGGCGGCTGCTCGGGCACCCTGTTCCGCGGGAGGCCGCCCGTACGGCTGCTGAGGGCCGCCGGGGTGCGGGTGGCGGCGGGCGGCGGGGCCCTGCGCGACAGTTCCAACCCCGTGGGCCGCGGCGACCCCCTGGAGGCCGCGTACCTGCTCGCCTCCCAGGAGGGCCTCGGCCCCGAGCAGGCCTACGACGCCGTCTCCGACACCGCCAGGGCGGCCCTGGGCCTGCCCGTGGTGCGCATCGAGGCGGGCTTCCCCGCAGAGCTCCTGGCCGTGCGCGGGGAGGAGCTGGCAGGCGCGCTCTCCCTCGCGTACAGCCGGATCGTGGTGCACCGGGGACGGGTGGTGGCACGGACCAGCGCCGTGCGCGAGTACTGCGACTCCGAGGCCGCGGCCGCCCTGGACCTCCCCCGTCAGGGTCGCACCGACTCCGGCACGGGGTCCGGGCCTTGCGCATGAGCACGTCGCGCGGCGTACGGTCGGAAGCATGCGCATTGTCATTGCAGGTGGACATGGTCAGATCGCGCTGCGGCTGGAGCGGCTGCTCGCCGCGCGCGGTGACGAAGCGGTGGGTGTCATCCGCAATCCTCAGCAGAGCGAGGACCTGAGGGCGGCAGGGGCCGAGCCCGTCGTCCTCGACCTCGAATCGGCGTCCGTCGAGGAGGCGGCGGAGGTCCTGCGGGGGGCGGACGCGGCGGTCTTCGCGGCCGGCGCCGGCCCGGACAGCGGCTCGGAGCGCAAGGACACGGTGGACCGCGGAGCGGCCGTGCTCTTCGCCGACGCGGCGGAGCGGGCGGGTGTGCGCCGCTACGTCGTCGTGTCCTCGATGGGCGCCGACCCCGCTCACCCCGGCGACGAGGTGTTCGACATCTACCAGCGGGCGAAGGGCGAGGCGGACGCGTACGTACGTTCCAGGAGCGGTCTGGACTGGACGGTCCTGCGCCCCGGGATGCTGACGAACGACGCCGGCAGCGGCCAGGTCCTGCTCGCCGCCTCGACGGGCCGCGGCCCGATCCCCCGTGACGACGTGGCGGCGGTGCTGGCGGAGCTGCTGGACACCCCGGCGACCGCGGGCCTGACGCTGGAGCTGATCAGCGGCTCCACGCCGGTGACGGTCGCGGTGAAGGACATCGCGGGGAACTGAGGCGCGACGCGGTGCGGCCGGCGCCCGGAGGGGTGCGGTTCTCCGCGGGCCGGGCCCCGCGCTGCGGTTCTCCGCGGGCCGGGCCCGGCGGAGAACCGCACCGGACCGGGCGGTCATCCGTCATCCGCACACCGGCCGTCGCGCCGTGGTGCCGGAGGCGGGCGGGTGATCGGGGTACACGCCCGGGGTGACGACCCGCCGACCTGGAGACCTCCATGCATCTCACGTACCCGGCCGCCGCACCGCAGGAGCCCTCGGGCGGCATCGCCGGCTGGGCCACCGGACTCGTCGAAACCATGGGCGGTCCCGGAGCCGGCCTGGCCATCGCCCTGGAGAACCTCTTCCCGCCGCTGCCCAGCGAGGTGGTCCTGCCGCTGACCGGCTTCGCCGCCGGGCAGGGCGTCCTCAGCCTGGCCTCGGCGCTGTTCTGGACCACGCTCGGCTCGGTCGTGGGAGCCCTGGTCCTCTACTGGATCGGCGCGGCCTTCGGCCGGGAGCGCATGCACGCCCTGTGGGCGAAGCTGCCGCTGGTGAAGGCCTCCGACCTGGTGCGCACGGAGGAGTGGTTCGCCGAGCACGGCACCAAGGCGGTCTTCTTCGGCCGCATGGTGCCGGTCTTCCGCAGTCTGATCTCCGTCCCCGCGGGTGTGGAGCGCATGCCACTGCCCGCCTTCCTCACCCTGACGGCACTCGGCAGCCTGATCTGGAACTCGGTCCTGGTGATGGCCGGTTACTGGCTGGGCGACCGGTGGGAGTCGGTGGGGACGTACGTGGGGTTCGCCTCCAAGGCGGTGCTCGCCCTCGCGGTCGTGGCCGTCGTGACGTACGTGGTCCTGCGGCTGCGCGGCAGGGACCGCGCTCAGCACCGCCGCAGTTCATGAACCGTCCGGGCACGCGCGGGACGGTCCGGGCGGTCTTGTCGCGGCCCCGCCGGCGCACCGGGCTCCGTCGTCGCGCAGGGGGGTCCCGCGGACCTCACCACCCGTCACCTCGCGGGCTGCCAGGGCGCAAGCGCCCCGGAACGGCGGGGAGCGAGCCCGGCCGGGCCGTCTCCCGGTGGCGCCGGGGCGAGGCGTTGCGGCCTGCCGGAGCGGCTGCGGGATACCGTCGGGCACATGGACGGTGGCCTTGATCGCCGAGGTTGGCTCGCCTGCCTTCTCAGCGGGGCGGTGTTCGCGGTGTGCATGGCGGGGACCACTCTGCCGACGCCTCTCTACAGCCTCTACCAGGAGAAGCTCGGATTCTCCGAGCTGACGGTGACCGTGGTGTACGCCGTGTACGCCTTCGGCGTCATCGGAGTGCTCCTGCTGGCGGGCAACGCCTCCGACGCGGTCGGCAGACGCCCCGTGCTCCTCTGGGGCCTGGGCTGCGCGGCGGCGAGCGCGGTCTGCTTCCTGTGCGCCACCGCTCTGGGCTGGCTCTTCGCGGGACGGCTGCTGTCGGGCCTGTCGGCCGGGCTGTTCACCGGGGCCGCCACCGCGTACGTCATGGAGCTGGCACCGGGCCGGGACTCCCCCAGGGCCTCGTTCGTGGCGACGGCGGCGAACATGGGCGGCCTGGGCTGCGGGCCCCTGCTCGCGGGAGTCCTCGCCCAGTACGCTCCCTGGCCGCTGTACCTGCCGTTCATCGTGCACCTGGCGCTGCTGGCGGCTTCGGGGGCCGTCCTGCTCGGCCTGCGGGAGACCGTGCGCGTGCGGCGGCCTCTGAGCACGGTCCGCCCGCAGCGGCCCGGACTGCCCCCCGGGGTCCGGGTGGTGTTCCGGCCGGCGGCACTGGCCTCCTTCGCGGGATTCGCCCTGTTCGGGGTGTTCACCTCGGTAAGCCCGGCGTTCCTGTCCCAGTTCCTGGACGTGGACAACCACGCGGTGAGCGGGCTGATCGTCGCGCTGGCCTTCTTCTCCTCGATCGCCGGACAGTCGGCGGTCGGCAGGATCGGTGAGCGGCGGTCACTTCCCCTGGGCTGCGCGGGACTCCTCGGCGGGCTGGCGCTGCTCGCGGCCGCGCTGTGGTGGCAGTTGCTGCCCCTGGTGGTGCTGAGCGCGCTCCTCGGCGGTGCGGGCCAGGGCCTGACCTTCCGGGCCGCCCTGGCCCAGGTAGCGGCGGCGTCACCCGCGGACAAGCGGGCGGCGGTCATCTCGACGCTCTTCGTGGTGGCCTACGCGGGCATCTCCCTTCCGGTGATCGGCGTGGGCGTCCTGTCCGTCCACATCGGCCTCCAGGACGCGGGGCTGGTCTTCATCGCGTGCATGGCGGTCCTGGTCACGGCCGCCGGGATCTACCTGGTGCGGCGGCGGCCGGGGGGTGCCGGAGCGTGAGCGGGACACGGCGTCCGCGGGCGATGGAGGCAGGGTTCCCCGCTCCCGGGCCGCCCTCGCATGACATGTGCGACGAACGGGACGACGCATGACGGAAGGCAAGGGTCGAGCGGTGAGCCGGACCGAGGACACCGCCGAGGGCGCAGGACCGTTCACCACCCGGCTGACCTGGCGCCTCGGTGACGGAGGCACGGCGGTCTGGGAGTCACGGCAGGCGCGCAAGCGCGGCCTGCTCACCGTGCGGGCCGCGGGCGCGTCGGAGTCCCGCTCCCGCAGCGCGGACAGCGCGTCGGTGGAGCGCATCCGCCGGCTGAACGCCATGGCCGCGGGTGCGTTCGTGATCGGCGGGGGCCTGTTCGTCGCCGGGGCCTCGGTGGCCCAGTTCGGCACGGGTGGTGCGACGGGGGCCTGGATCTACTTCGCCGGCGGCCTGTTCTTCAACGCGGGTGGCTACGCGTCCCTGCTCCAGGCGGTCAACGCTCCCCGCCGGGACGGCGGGATCGCCGCCCTCGCCGCACAGCGCTGGAGATGGTGGAGCTACGAGCCCGGCCGGATCGACTGGCTGAGCACCTTCCTGCTGTTCGTGGGCACGCTCGTGTTCGGGGTCAACCTGCTGGGTTCCCTGTTGCAGGGGCTCACCGTGCAGCAGGTGGACAGGTTGGTCTGGGCCCCTGACCTGATCGGTTGCACGCTGTTCCTCGTCTCGGGGCACACGGCCCTGCTGGAGGTCTGCCACGGCCGTCCAGGCGTCCGCCCCCATGATCTCGGCTGGTGGATCGTGGCGGTCAACCAGCTCGGGTCCGTGCTGTTCATGGGCTCGGCACTGGCCGACTTCACCCGCCCGGCGACGGGAAGCGTCGTGAACATCGACATCGCCAACTGGGGCACGCTCGCCGGTGCGCTCTGTTTCTGCGCCGGCGGGGTGCTGCAGTTCTACGAGCGCCCTTAGGCCCTGCTGCCGACGTCCTTCGTGCCCCCACGTGCATACATGCAGAAACCCCGCCCGACCTGGTCTTTAAGCAGGTCGGACGGGGTTTCCCGTCCTGTGGCGGCGCCAGGGTTCGAACCTGGGTAGGCTGAGCCGGCAGATTTACAGTCTGCTCCCTTTGGCCACTCGGGCACACCGCCTGGAACGGCGCTTCGGATCCCGGTGAGGGCTCCTTGGCGACGACGTAAACGATACCTGATACCCGGGGGTGCTACGCCACCTGGTTGATCAGCGCCAGGGGCGCGCGCGGGTGGCTAGGCTTTGCGCCGTACCCACCGCATACGACGCAAGGAGCCACACGTCATGGCCGACTCCAGTTTCGACATCGTCTCGAAGGTCGAGCGGCAGGAGGTCGACAACGCCCTCAACCAGGCCGCCAAGGAGATCTCCCAGCGCTACGACTTCAAGGGCACGGGCGCGTCGATCTCCTGGTCGGGCGAGAAGATCCTCATGGAGGCGAACGGCGAGGAGCGGGTGAAGGCGATCCTCGACATCTTCCAGTCCAAGCTGATCAAGCGCGGGATCTCCCTGAAGTCGCTGGACGCGGGCGAACCGCAGCTGTCCGGCAAGGAGTACAAGATCTTCGCCACGATCGAGGAGGGCATCTCCCAGGAGAACGCCAAGAAGGTGGCGAAGATCATCCGCGATGAGGGTCCGAAGGGTGTCAAGGCACTGGTCCAGGGCGACGAACTGCGCGTCAGTTCCAAGAGCCGGGACGACCTGCAGGAGGTGCAGGCGCTCATCAAGGGCAAGGACCTCGACTTCGCGGTTCAGTTCGCGAACTACCGGTAGAGAGGGTTCGCTGCTTCGCGTGCAGCGAGTCGCCGGGCGGGGCGGGGCGTGCCATGTGGCGCTCCCCGCCCCGTTGCCGTATCCGCAGCCGGGGTGGTCAGCGGCGGTCGCGGGAGTTGCCGAAGAGCAGGCGGTAGGCGATCAGCAGCACGAGGGATCCGGCGACGGCGGCCACCCAGGTCGCCGCGTCGAAGAAGTCGGTGCTGATGGGGCGGTCCAGGAAGCGCGATGACAGCCACCCCCCGAGGAAGGCACCCACGATGCCTATGAGGGTGGTGCCGATGATGCCGCCGGGATCGCGGCCCGGCAGGAGGATTTTGGCTATGGCGCCGGCCAGCAGCCCGAGGATGATCCAGCTGATGATGCTCATGTTCGCGTTCCTACCCGTCACTCGTTCCTGCAAGCAGTGACGCCTTCAGGACGGGTGCGGTTGCCGGCCGGCTGTTCCGCTAGTGGCCGACGAGCGGCTGGTCGCTCGGGACGATCTCCTTGCCGAACGGCATCAGCGACACCGGGATGAGCTTGAAGTTCGCGATGCCCAGCGGGATGCCGATGATCGTGACGCACAGGGCGATGCCGGTGAAGATGTGGCCGAGGGCGAGCCACCAGCCCGCCAGGATGACCCAGAGGACGTTGCCGATGAGGGAGCCGCCTCCGGCGCCGGGACGGTCCACGACGGTGCGGCCGAAGGGCCACAGCGCGTAGACGCCGATACGGAACGCGGCCACGCCGAAGGGGATGCCGATGATCGTGATGCAGAGCAGGAGCCCGGCGGCGATGTAGCCCAGGAACATCCACAGTCCGCACAGGACCAGCCAAATGACGTTCAGGATTGCGTTCATGGTCGATACCCTGCCATCTGCTCGAGTCGGGCGATGCGTTCAGCCATGGGCGGGTGGGTGGAGAACATCTTGGACATGCCCTGGCCGGGACGGAACGGGTTCGCGATCATCATGTGGCTCGCGGTCTCGATCCGCGGTTCGGGGGGGAGCGGAAGCTGTTTGGTCCCGGCTTCGAGCTTGCGCAGGGCCGACGCCAGGGCGAGCGGGTCACCGGTGAGCTGAGCCCCGGACGCGTCGGCCTGGTACTCACGGGAACGGCTCACGGCGAGCTGGATCACGGAGGCGGCGAGCGGACCGAGGATCATGATCAGGAGCATTCCGAGGAGCCCGGGGCCGTCGTCGTCGTCGGACCGCCCGACGGGGATGAGCCAGGCGAAGTTGACCAGGAACATGACGACGGAGGCGAGGGCGCCCGCGACGGACGAGATGAGGATGTCGCGGTTGTAGACATGGCTCAGCTCGTGGCCGAGGACGCCGCGCAGCTCGCGCTCGTCGAGGATCTGGAGGATGCCTTCGGTGCAGCACACGGCGGCGTTGCGCGGGTTGCGGCCGGTGGCGAACGCGTTGGGCGCCTGCGTCGGGGAGATGTAGAGCCGGGGCATGGGCTGGCGGGCCGCCGTCGATAGCTCGCGGACGGTGCGGTAGAGCTGCGGTGCCTCGAACTCGCTGACCGGCCGGGCACGCATGGCACGCAGGGCGAGCTTGTCGCTGTTCCAGTACGCGTAGGCGTTGGTGGCCAGCGCGACGAAGAGGGCCACGATCAGCCCGGTGCGTCCGAAGAAACTGCCGATGACGATGATGAGGGCCGAGAGGCCCCCGAGGAGTACAGCGGTTTTCAGCCCGTTGTGCCGGCGGTGCACGGTACGCCCTCCAAGTGGTGCAGCAGGGGAACCCTTGCTCGGTGGTGCTCCACTCCCCAGTGGAGCCTCCTGTACTGGTCAACGCGAGGCGAAGGAAGCTAGTTCCCTTGTGCGAGGCGGCCGGGGCACAAGCGGCAGGGGCGGATCCTGGTGGATCCGCCCCTGGGCCGTACGGGTGGTGGTGCCGCGCGGGACGGGTGGCCCCTGCCGCGGCGGGTGTCAGCGCTGGGCGGGCAGTCCCGCGAGCGCGCGTGCCTCGGAGTCCGGCTCGACTTCGCTGGTGCAGTGGGCGCAGCGGCTGGCGATGGAGGGGATCTCGCTGAAGCAGTGGGGGCAGTCGCGGAGGGCGGCCTTGATGTCGGCCGCCTTCTCCTCCTCCTTGGCCGTGAAGCGGTTCTGGACCTTGGCCATCGGGAGGACGACCAGGAAGTAGAGCACCGCGGCGGTGATGAGGAAGGCGATCGCGGCGCTGATGAAGAGGCCGTAGGGGAACTTCACGCCGTCGACGGTGTAGGTGGCCTTGCTGAAGTCGCCGGTGCCCCGGGTGAACAGACCGATCAGCGGCACGATGAACGCGTTGCTGAAGCCCGTGACCACGGCGGTGAAGGCGGCTCCCACGGCGAGGCCGATGGCCATGGAGATGACGTTCCCGCGGAGGATGAAGTCCTTGAACCCGTTCAGCACCGCTCTGGCTCCCTCTGTGTTCTTCACGTCGCGCTCTTCATGTCGTACCGTGCTGCGTCCCCTTCTAGTGACGCGTGCACGCATGACCATGCCCTGTGCGCGGCTCCCCGGGCAAGCCGGTCGGAGCCGCTCAGAAGAGGCTGACGGCGGCGAACCGGAGGATGAGCTGGGGAGCGCCGGACAGTGTGATTCCGGCTACGGCGGTGAGGGCGATCGCCAGGGTGAGCGGGGCGGGGACCCGGTGCGAGGGCGCCGTGGGCGCCGTCTCGGCGGGCGTGTCCGTCCCGGGGGCCCGGAAGAGCGCGGCTGTCCACTGGAGGTAGTAGTACAGCGCGATCACCACGTTGACGGCCATGACCACGGCGAGCCAGCCGAGTCCCGCGTCGACGGCCGCGGAGAAGACCGTGACCTTGGCGAAGAGGCCGATGATGCCGGGAGGCAGGCCCGCGAGGCAGAGGAGGAAGAAGCCCAGGGCGAGCGCCGCCAGGGGCCGGGTCGCGTACAGGCCGCGGTAGTCGCTGAGGCGGTTGCCGGGATGGCTGCGGGCGACCAGGGCGGCGACCGCGAAGGCTCCGAGGTTCACCACGGCGTACATGAGCGCGTAGGCGACGGTCGAGCCGGTCTGTGCGTCGCCGGCGTACGCGGATGCCGCGATCGGGACGAGGAGGTAGCCGGCCTGGCCGACGGACGACCAGGCGAGGAGGCGTACGGCGCTCCGGGCGCGGGTGGCGTTCTGGCGGAGCGCGGCGAGGTTGCCGATGGTCATGGTGAGCGCGGCGAGGACCGCCAGGGCGGGGCCCCAGACGTCGGCGTACGACGGGAAGCCGATGACCGTGACGAGGATCAGGCCGGAGAAGCCCACCGCCTTGCCGACGACGGAGAGGTACGCGGCGATCGGAAGCGGGGCCCCCACATAGGTGTCGGGCACCCAGAAGTGGAACGGTGCGGCGGCCGTCTTGAAGGCGAAGCCGACGAGGGTGAGGGCGACGCCCGCCTCGGCGAGGGTGGAGAACCTGCCCGGTACGTCGTCGAGCCGGGTGGCGATCTCCGTGAGGTGCATGGTCCCGGTGGTGGCGTAGACGAAGCTGACGCCGAGGAGCATGACGGCGGTGGCGACGACCGAGGAGAGGAAGAACTTCAGGGCGGCCTCGGAGGAGCGCCGGTCGCCCCGCTTGATGCCGACGAGGGCGAAGGCGGGCAGCGAGGCCACTTCGAGGGCGACGACGAGGGTGGCCAGGTCCCGGGCCGCGGGCAGGAGTGCGGCGCCCGCGGCGGAGGAGAGCAGCAGGAACCAGAACTCGCCGGCGGGGAGCTTGCGGGTGTCGCCGATCGAGAGCAGCGCGGTGAGCAGTGCGCCGCCGAGCACGAGTGCCTGGATGACGAGCGCGAAGTGGTCGGCGGTGTAGCTGCAGGCCTGGGTCCCGCCGGTGAGGCAGAAGGTGGAGCGGTCCCCGGCGCGCAGCGGGACGGTCATGGCGAGCGCGGCGGCGAGCCCGGCGACGGCTCCGTAGCCGAGGAGCGGCTTGTGCCGTTCCGCGGTGAAGAGGTCGGCGACGAGGACGAGCAGTGCCACGGACGCCGCGATGACGGGGGGTGCGATCGCGAGCCAGTCGACGGACTGGACGAGGCTTGCCGCCCCGGTTGCGCTGTCGGCTGCCACGGTCACGACTTGCCTCCTGCGAGGAGCTTCTGCACGGCCGGGTCGGTGAGGCCGAGGAGGACGGCGGGCCAGAGTCCGGCGAGGACGGTCAGGGCGGCGAGCGGGGTCCAGGCGGCGATTTCGTAGCGCTGGATGTCGGCGACCGGGTGGGGCTGCTCACGGTGCTCACCCATGCAGACGCGGCGTACGACGATCAGCATGTACGCGGCGGTGAGCAGGGTGCCGAGGGCGCCGATCGCCATGAAGGTGAGGAAGGCGGGGCGGCTGAGCCCTTCGGCCGGGTCGAAGGCGCCGAAGAGGGTGAGCATCTCGCCCCAGAATCCGGCGAGGCCGGGGAGTCCGAGCGAGGCGACGGCGGCGAAGGCGAGGAGGCCGCCGAGCCGGGGGGCGCGGCCGTAGAGAGCGGCGCCGGTGGCTCCGGCCAGGGTGTCGAGGTCCGCTGTGCCGTAGCGGTCCTTGACGGCGCCGACCAGGAAGAACAGCAGGCCGGTGATGAGGCCGTGGGCGATGTTCGCGAAGAGCGCGCCGTTCACGCCGGTCGGTGTCATCGTCGCGATGCCGAGGAGCACGAAGCCCATGTGGCCCACGGAGGAGTAGGCGATCAGGCGCTTGAGGTCGCCCTTGGCCCCGGGGCGTGCGAGGGCGAGGCAGGCCAGGGATCCGTAGATGATCCCGACGACGGCGAACGCGGCGAGGTAGGGCGCGAAGGTCTGCATCCCGTCGGGTGTGACGGGGAGGAGGATCCGCACGAATCCGTACGTACCCATCTTGAGCAGGACGCCGGCGAGGAGGACGGAGCCGACGGTGGGGGCCGCGGTGTGGGCGTCGGGCAGCCAGCTGTGCAGGGGCCACATCGGGGTCTTCACCGCGAGCCCGATCCCGACCGCGAGTACGGCGATGACCTGCACTGATGTGGTGAGGCCACGGCCGTTGTCAGTGGCGAGTGCCACCATGTCGAAGGTGCCGCTCTTCAGTCCGATGAGGAGCAGCCCGAGCAGCATGATCACGGAGCCGAGCAGCGTGTAGAGGATGAACTTCCAGGCGGCGGGCTGCTTCCGGTCGCCGCCCCAGCGGGCGATGAGGAAGTACATCGGGATGAGGACCATCTCGAAGGCCAGGAAGAACAGGATCAGGTCGAGGACGGCGAAGGTCGCGAGGGTGCCGGACTCGAGCACGAGGACGAGAGCGACGAAGGCCTTCGGGGAGGGGCCCGCGGGAAGCTTGAAGTAGCTGTGGAGCGCGCAGAGGAAGGTCAGCAGCGCGGTCAGCACGAGAAGGGGGAGCGAGATGCCGTCGGTGCCGAGGTGGATCCGGACGTCGAGTGCCGGGATCCAGCTGATGTCCGTGGTGGCCTGCATCTTCGACGGGTGGTCGTGGTCGAAGCCCGCGGCCAGGACGAGCACGGCCAGGAGGACGGCCCCGGTGACGGTCACACCGTGGCGGAGTACGGCCTGGTCGGGGTTCCTGCCCTTGAGTCCGGGCGGTGCGGGCAGGAGGGCCGCGACCGCGCCGAGGAGCGGGGCGACGACGACGAACGCCAGAAGGAACTGCATCACGGATGCGCTGATATCGAACACGGCTCACGCCCCGGCGTAGACGTTGGCAAAGACGACGGCGGCGATCGCCAGGACAAGGGTTCCGGCGAGCAGCGCGCCGAGGTAGGTCTGCACGTTGCCGGTCTGGGCGCGGCGGACCACGGTGCCGAGTCCGCGGGCGATGCTGCCCGAGCCGCGTACGTAGGTGTCGACGACCTCGCGGTCCAGGAACCGGACGAGCCGGGCGGCGGCCCCGACGGGGCGGACGAACACGGCGGTGTACAGGGCGTCGAGGTGGAAGCCGGTCACCGCGTGGCGGTGCAGCGGGCCCAGCAGGAGACGGCCGGGGTCCGTGGGGTCCGGTGCGTCCGCGATGGTGCCGTACACCGCTGTGTGCGAGGCGATCGCCTCGGCCTCGACGAGCGCGGGTTCGGCGTCGGGGTGGGCGGTGACCGCGCCGACCGGAGGACGATCGGCGAGCGCCGTGGTGTGACGCCACGCCCCGTAGGTGACGAGTCCGCCGACGAGCCCGACGCCGGTGGAGAGGACGGCGGTCGTGAGGGAGGGGGTGAGGCTGTGTCCGTCGAACCAGTCGGTGAGGGTGCCGGCGGCGAGGCCGAAGGCGATCGTGGGGACGGCGAGGACCCAGAGGACGGAGGTCATCGCGACGGGCTGCCTGCCGTGGTCGGGGGCCTCGGGGCCGCGCCCGCGGAAGGCGAGGAGCCACAGCCGCACGGCGTAGGCGGCGGTGAGGACCGCGGCGAGGAGTCCGGCGACGAGGATCGTCCAGCCTGCCGCGGCCGGTGCGACGTCGCGGTCTCCGAAGGCGGTGTGCTCGGCGGCGACGAGAACGGCTTCCTTGGAGAAGAAGCCCGCGAACGGGGGAATGGCGGCGAGGGCGAGAAGGGCGACGGTCATCGTCCAGTAGGCGTCCGGGATGCGCTTGGTCAGTCCGCCCATGCGGGACATGGCGGCGAGTGAGTTGGTGCCCGCCGCGTGGATGACGACGCCCGCCGCGAGGAAGAGGACGGCCTTGAACGCACCGTGCGACAGGAGGTGGAAGACGGCGGCCCCGCGGTCGCCGACGGCCAGGGCGCCGGACATGTAGCCGAGCTGGCCGATCGTCGAGTAGGCGAGGACGCGCTTGATGTCGTCCTGCGCGAGGGCGGCGAGACCGGAGCCGATCATGGTGACGGCCGCCATCACGGCGAGGACGACGAGGGCGGCGCCGGAGGCGGCGAAGACGGGCAGCAGCCGGGCTACGAAGTAGATGCCGGCGGCGACCATCGTCGCGGCGTGGATCAGCGCGGAGACGGGGGTGGGGCCGGCCATCGCGTCGGGCAGCCAGGTGTGCAGGGGGAACTGCGCGGACTTGCCCGCGACGCCGGCGAGGAGCAGCAGCGCGATGAGGGTGGGGTGGTCGAGTCCGCCGTCGGTGACTGCGGCCAGGATGCCGGTGATGCGGAAGGTTCCGGTGTCCGCGGCGAGCGCGAACAGGCCGATGAGGAACGGCACGTCGCCGAGCTTGGTGACGAGGAAGGCCTTGAGGGAGGCGGCGCGCGCCTCGGGCGTCTCCCAGTAGTGCCCCACGAGGAAGTACGAGCAGATGCCCATGATCTCCCAGCCGACCAGGAGCACCATGAGGTCGCCGGAGTAGACGACGAGCAGCATCGCGGAGGTGAAGAGGGAGACGAGGGCCGCGTAGGAGGGGTAGCGGGCGTCGTCCTTGAGATACGCCGTCGAGTAGATCTGTACGCAGGTGGCGACGAGCCCCACGAGGACGGCGACGAGGACGGCGAAGCCGTCGAGGTGCAGGGCCAGGTCGATCGGGACGGAGCCGGTGGGGGTGAGCTGCGTCGAGGCGTCGAGGGGCCGGCCCCCGCCCTGGCGCGCGGCGACGACGACCGCGAGGACCGCGGCGGTCAGGGTCGGCAGGACGGCGAGAGGGCGGACGAAGCCGGGTGCGCTCCGGCCCAGGAGGAGTCCTGCGGCTGTACCGAGGAAGGGGAGAAGGGGGACGAGGACGGCGAGGGTCGTGGTGGTCACGCGGTGGCCTCTGCCTTCTTTGCCTTCCCTGCCGGAGCAGTGGGCTGGTCTGCGGTGCTGTCCTCGGCGGCGGCAGCGTCGTCGTCGTCGTCGGGAAGCGTTTCGGCGTCGTCGGTCTCCGCGGTGTCACGAAGACGGTCGACGTCCGAGCTGCCGCGGTTGCGGTACACGGCAAGGACGATCGCGAGGCCGATGCCGATCTCTGCCGCCGCGATGGCGATCGTGAACAGGGTGAGGGCCTGGCCCGCGTGGAGCGCGTCGCGGAGCCAGACGTCGAAGGCGACCAGATTGAGGTTGACGGCGTTGAGCATGAGCTCGACGGACATCAGGACGAGGATCGCGTTGCGGCGGGCCAGGACGCCGTACAGCCCGGTGCAGAAGAGGAGGACGGCGAGTACGGCGGGATAGGCGAGGTGCATCAGCTCTTGTCCTCCCTGTGCGCGGCAGGTCGTTCCACGACGCTGCGGCGGTCCTTGCGGGAGAGGACGATCGCTCCGACGAGGGCGGCGAGCAGCAGGACGGAGAGCGCTTCGAAGGGCAGCACCCAGTGCCTGAAGAGGAACTCCCCGGAAGCCTTGGTGGAGCCCTGGGCCGGACCGTCCAGGTTGATCCAGGTCGTGCGGAACGCGTCCACGACGACCCAGACGAGGGCGCCGGCAGCGGCGACCGAGGCGCCGAGGGCGATCCACCGGTTGTCCGAGTCCGCGTCCGGGGAACGGCCGATGGGGGCTCTGGTGAGCATCAGCCCGAAGAGGAGGAGGACGACGATGGAGCCGACGTAGATCAGCACCTGCACCCATGCGATGAACTCGGCGGTCAGCAGCAGGTACTCCACCGCGATGCCGCCGAGTGCCACCACGAGCCAGAGGGCCGCGTGCACGAGCTGCTTCGTCGTGACGGTGATCAGGGCAGCGCCGAGGGTGGCGAGGCCGACGAGGACGAAGGCGATCTCGACGCCGGTCGGGGAGAGGAAGCCGGGATGGCCGGCGGCGGCCGCGAGGGTCACTCCTGCCCCTCCTGTTCCGCGTCCTGAATCTGCTGGGCTTCCTGGGCCTGCTGGGCTTCCTGGGCCTGTTGGGCTTCCTGGGCCTGGAGCTTGTCGGCCGTCTTGCGGGCGGCGGCGATCTCCTTGGGCTCCTCGGCTCCCGGGTCGAGCGCGGGCGGCTCGGGAACGGTCCACATCCACTCGCGGAGCTTGTCCCGCTCGTGGGTGAGTTCGTGGATGTCCGTCTCCGCGTACTCGAATTCGGGCGACCAGAACAGCGCGTCGAAAGGACACACCTCGATGCAGATACCGCAGTACATGCAGAGGGCGAAGTCGATCGCGAAGCGGTCCAGGACGTTGCGGCTGCGCTCGCGGCCGCCGGGTGCGGCTGCGGGCATCGTCTCCTTGTGGGAGTCGATGTAGATGCACCAGTCGGGGCATTCACGGGCGCAGAGCATGCAGACCGTGCAGTTCTCCTCGAACAGCCCGATGACGCCCCGGGTGCGGGGCGGCAGTTCGGGCTGGACGTCCGGGTACTGCGCGGTGACCGTGCGCTTCGTCATGGTCCGCAGGGTGACGGCAAGACCCTTGGCCAGGCCTGAGCCGGGAATCGGGGGCACTAGTTGATCGCCACCTTCACGATGCCGGTGAGCGCGATCTGCGCGAGGGCGAGGGGGATGAGTGTGGTCCAGGCGAGCTTCTGCAGCTGGTCCTCGCGCAGGCGGGGGTAGGTGACCCGGAGCCAGATGACGACGAACGCGAGAACGGCTGTCTTGAGCAGGGTCCAGACCCAGCCGAGCCCGTCGGCGCCGAGCGGTCCGTGCCATCCACCGAGGAAGAGGACGGTCGTCAGACCGCACAGGACGACGATTCCGGCGTACTCGGCGAGCAGGAAGAGGGCGAAGCGAAGGCCCGTGTACTCGGTGTACGCCCCGAAGATGATCTCCGAGTCGGCGACCGGCATGTCGAAGGGCGGGCGCTGGAGTTCGGCGAGTCCCGCCACGAAGAAGACCAAGGCGCCGACGATCTGCCAGGGCAGCCACCACCACTCGAAGGCGTTGAGGATGCCGGGGAGCGAGACGGTGCCGGCCGCCATGGCCACGGAGGCGGCGGCGAGCAGCATCGGCAGTTCGTACGCGAGGAGCTGCGCGGCGGTACGGAGACCGCCGAGGAGGGAGAACTTGTTGGCCGAGGCCCAGCCCGCCATCAGCGAGCCCAGCACGCCGACCCCCATGACGGCCAGCACGAAGAAGATGCCGGCGTCGACGACCTGGCCGACCGCTCCCTCGCTGGGGCCGATCGGGATGGCGACGATCACGAGGAGGTACGGGAGCAGGGCGACGGCGGGGGCCATCTGGAAGATGCGGCGGTCCGCGTCCGCCGGGACGACGTCTTCCTTCTGGGCGAACTTCACCCCGTCCGCGACCAGCTGCGCCCAGCCGTGGAACCCGCCGGCGTACATGGGGCCGAGGCGGCCCTGCATGTGGGCCATCACCTTGTGCTCGGCCTGGCCCACGACGAGTGGAACCACCATGAACACGGCGAAGACGATGACGAGGCGGAGGGCGACGTCGAGTACGTCGTTCACGCGGCATCGCCTCCGGAGGGACGGTCGGGACCGGCGGAACGGTCGCTTCGGGACGAGGAATCGGGGGCGGGCTCGGGCTCAGGATCGGACTCGGACTCGGACTCGGAGGCACTGTCCGGACCGCGCTCGGGGTCGCTGTCCGGGGCGTGGTCCGGAACGCGACCGGCGTCGTCCCGGCCGGAGGATTCCGAGGGCTCGGACTCCGGCACAGGCTCGGGCTCAGATGCCGGTGCGGGTGCCGGGTCCGGCTCGGGCTCAGACGCCGGCGCAGGCTCAGACCCCGGTGCGGGCTCGGACCCCGGCTCGGGCTCAGACGCCGACACAGGCTCAGACCCCGGTGCGGGCTCAGACGCCGACACAGGCTCAGACCCCGGTGCGGGCTCAGACGCCGGCTCGGGCTCAGACGCCGGTGCGGGCTCAGACGCCGACACAGGCTCAGACCCCGGTGCGGGCTCGGACCCCGGCTCGGGCTCAGACGCCGGCTCGGGCTCAGACGCCAGCACAGGCTCGGACCCCGGTGCGGGTGCTGTCGTTTCAGCGTCCGGCGCGGGCTCCGCGGGCGCAGGAGGTCGCTCCCCCGCCGACTGCTTCGGGGGCTCGTCGAACGCGGGCCGCGCGTCATGCCAGGGCGCGTCGGCGCTGCCTGCCGCGCCCGCCCGGCGGGCGGCGGCGTCCCGCGCGGCGTCGGGGTCCGGCGTACCGGCAGGAGGTGTGGCCGCCGGGCCGGTGGCCTGGCTCGCCGAGCCCTGCGAGGCGCTGCGGCTGCGGCGCGGAGGCGCCGCCTGCGGGGACTCCGCCGCGTCGGGGCGCTGCGCCGCCGAGCCCTCACTCGCACTGCGGGCCCGGCGCACGGGGCGGTCGCCCGCCGCGCGCGGAGGGGCGCCCGCGCCCGCCGCGCGGGCCCCGCGGGCCGGGCGGGCCGGGGCGGGCGGGAGCTGTCCCTTGAGCGGGCCCCATTCGTTGGGATCGGGTACCCCGGGCGGCAGCATCGTGCGTCGCTTGGGCCCGCCGTGCTCCGACTCGCCCGGTTCCTTCGCCCCCGGCCAGGCCTTGGCGACGCGGGCCGCCAGAACGAAGTCCTTGCGCAGCGGGTGGCCCTCGAAGGCCTCCGGCAGCAGCAGGGGGACCAGATGCGGGTGGTCCTCGAAGACGACGCCGAACATCTCGTGCGTCTCGCGCTCGTGCCACGCCGCGCCCGCGTAGACGCCTACGGCGGTGGGCAGGGTGGCCGCGTCGTGCGGGACGGTCGTACGGAGCAGCAGGCGCCGGACCGTGCCGTCGCCGAGGGCGGCGACGTGGGCGCACACGCGGAAGCCGGTGCCCGGTTCGTCGACGGCGCTCAGCCAGTCGAAGTAGGTGCAGCCGAGCTCGTCGCGGGCCGTCTCGAGGGCGGCGGTCCAGACCGCGGCGGGGACGTCGACGGTCAGCAGGTCGTACGCGTGCGTGGCCGTGGCGTCCGCTCCGAAGACATCGGTGACGGCGTCGGGCAGCCGGTCGTAGGTGTCCGAGGCGGTCACTTCCCCTCCTCCCCCGGTGTCTTCGGGGCTGCGACGAGACCGCTGCGCAGGGCCGCGGCCGAGGGGCGGGCCGTGTCCTCGGTGGCGTACCGCTCGGCGAGCGATTCGCGGGCGATCTTCTCCTGGAGCTTGAGGATGCCCTGCAGGAGCGCCTCGGGCCGGGGCGGGCAGCCGGGGACGTAGACGTCGACGGGGATGATCTGGTCGACGCCCTTCGTCACGGAGTACGAGTCCCAGTACGGGCCGCCGCAGTTGGAGCAGGCGCCGAAGGAGATGACGTACTTCGGTTCGGGCATCTGCTCGTACAGCCGCTTCACGGCCGGGGCCATCTTGTCCGTCACCGTGCCGGACACGACCATCAGGTCGGCCTGCCGGGGGCCGGGGGCGAACGGGATGACGCCGAGCCGGATGAAGTCGTGCCGTGCCATGGAAGCGGCGATGAACTCGATGGCGCAGCAGGCGAGTCCGAAGTTGAAGACCCAGAGGCTGTAGCGGCGGCCCCAGTTGAGGACCACCTTCATCGGTTCGGGTGCGAGCCGGGACAGCACACCGAGCTTCTTCGGCCCGGGCGTCGGCGGCTCGGGGGAGGTCGGCCCGGGCCGCAGCGTCGGATCGGGCAGCGACACGGGGGGTCCGGGGTTCGGCCGGCTCGTCACGCCCATTCGAGGACGCCCTTCTTCCATGCGTAGAGCAGTCCCACGGCCAGGAAACCGAGGAAGATGAACATCTCCACCAGCGTCGTCGCCCCGTACCCCGGGGCCGCGAACACCGTCGCCCACGGGAACAGGAAGATCGAGTCGACGGCGAAGATGACGTACAGGAAGGCGTACACGTAATAGCGAACCTGTGTGTGGGCCCACCCCTCCCCCACCGGGTCCACGCCGCATTCGTACGTGAGGAGTTTCTCCGGCGTCGGGACCACGGGCCTCAGCAGCCGGCCGGCGCCGAAGGCGACGGCGACGAACAGCACGCCCACCAGGGCGAGCAGTCCGACCACTGAGTAGCTCTGGAAGTAGTCCGACGCGAGAACGGTCGGTTCCGGCACGTCCGCCACGTCCGCCCCTCGCTCCCTCAACCTGTTCGACGGTCTGTACGCACGGGAGTCTAGGCCCTGTTAAAGAGATGGTAAGCAGCCCCGTCGCACAACAGGTGGGACAGGAGGTGACAGGGGAGCGGCGACGCGAGGTGGGGTTATCCCTACCCGGCGCCACCCACGAACCCCATGGCGCGGGCGCCGTCGGCCCGGCACGCTGGTCGTATGACCATGAGCCCCGCCCTGCCGGACAACGACCGGCCGCCGCCCGCGCGCTTCGCCTTCGACCGGTGGACGTGGAAGGAGATCGCCTATCTCCTGACCAGTCTGCCGATGGCGATCGCCGGGTTCGTGTACGCCGTGATCCTTGTCTCCGTGGGCGCCGGGCTCTCCGTGACCGTCATCGGACTGCCGCTGCTCGCGCTGGGGCTGCAGGGTGCGCGTGGGCTGGGCCGGGCCGAGCGAGCCCGGGCGCGGAGCATGCTCGGTGTGCGGATCGACGAACCCAGCCGGATGGCGCGGGGCAGGCGGGACCAGGGGTTCCTCAGCCGGCTGTGGTCGGGGCTGAAGGACCCGGTGGCCTGGCGGACGTTGCTGTATTCCTTCATGCGGCTGCCGTGGGGAGTGGCGACGTTCGCCGTGACACTGGTGGGCCTCTTCGTGCTCTGGCCGGTGCTCCCCTTCATCGCGCGCGGACTGACGAACGCGGACCGGGCGATGGCGCGGGCGCTGCTCTCGCCCTCCGACGAACTGGAGCGCAGGATCGCCGAGCTGGAGTCGGACCGGGGTGTGGTGGTGGACACGGCCGCCGCGGACCTGCGCCGCATCGAACGCGACCTCCACGACGGCGCCCAGGCACGACTCGTCGCCCTCGCCATGGGCCTGGGGCTGGCGAAGGAGAAACTGACCGACGACCCCGAAGCCGCCGCCCGCATGGTCGACGAGGCCCACGGCGAGGTCAAGGTCGCCCTCCAGGAACTCCGCGACCTCGCCCGCGGCATCCACCCCGCCGTCCTCACCGACCGCGGCCTCGACGCCGCACTCTCCGCCATCGCCTCCCGCTGCACCGTCCCCGTGAACGTCACCGTCGACCTCCACGCACGCCCCGCCCAGGCCATCGAAGGCATCGCCTACTTCACCGTCTCCGAACTCCTCCAGAACGTCAGCAAACACGCCCGCGCCACCCACGCCAAGGTCGACGTATGGCGAGCCCAGGACCGACTGATGCTCCAGGTCACCGACGACGGAAGGGGCGGGGCCCGGCTCGACGGCGGTACGGGCATGTCGGGGCTGGCGGAGCGGCTTGGCGCGGTCGACGGGCTGTTCGTCCTGGACTCCCCCGAGGGCGGCCCCACCACGGTCACCGCCGAACTGCCCTGGCGCGACCGGGCCGGCAACGGGTCCGAGCGGATCGGCGCGGCATGACCCCGGAGCGAGGCCCGACTCCCCCGACGCCCGCGCCCCGTGACCGCGTGGCGGGCCCGGCTCCCCGGCGCCCCGTGCCGCGTGCCCGCACGGAGCGCCCGCGCAACCGCCGGCAGATCGGCGGCCCCCGCCGGCCCCGCCGGTCCCCGTGGTGGGGAAAACCCCCTGCCGGATACGGAGACCGTCCTCATGGTGCGGGGCCCCTCCGCACAGCAGTCTTGAGTCATCAGCCGTTGTATCGGCCCGCGGGGAGTTCCCGCCCAGAAGAAACGGACGGACGCCACTGATGGCCACCGCATACGGACGGGACACGCGGCGCCGAGGGCCCGCCACCGGATCGGGGGGACATCCCCCGGCGAAGCACTTCCTCCCCGCGGCGCTGCGCGCGCCCCTCGAAGCGCGTACGTGGCGCGAGCTCGCCTACGTGGTGCTGAGCCTGCCGATCAGCGTGGCCCTGTTCAGCTTGGCGGTCACGATGACGGCGCTGGGCCTGGGCATGCTGGTCACCTTCCTCGGCATCCCGATACTCGCCGCCGGCCTGGTCATGTGCCGGGGCTTCGGTGTCATGGAGCGGGGCCGGGCTCGCGGACTGCTGGGGCTGGACATCGCCGATCCCGCGCCGGTACGCGGGAAGGGCGGCCTGATGTCCTGGGTCGGCGCGACGCTGAAGAGCGGGGTGTCCTGGCGGCATCTGCTCTACGCGGTGCTCCACATGCCCTGGGCGACGTTCGCGTTCATGGTCGCGATGACGTTCTGGGGGTACGGCTGGGCCGCGTTCACCTATCCGCTGTGGCGCTGGGTCTTCCCGGTGTACGCGGGTGTCGGCGGGATCCAGCTGTACGGCGACAGCACGCATCAGGTCTACCTCGACTCACCCTTCGAGATCGCGGTGACCACCGCGCTCGGCCTGGCGCTCGTCCTGGTCACCCCGTGGATCATCCGGGGCCTCGTGTCCGTGGACCGGGCGATGGTGCTGGGGCTGCTCGGCCCGTCCCGGCTGGCCACCAGGGTCTCGGAGCTGGAGTCGGACCGGGGGGTGGTGGTGGACACGGCCGCCGCGGACCTGCGCCGCATCGAACGCGACCTCCACGACGGCGCCCAGGCACGACTCGTCGCCCTCGCTATGGATCTGGGGCTGGCGAAGGAGAAACTGACCGACGACCCCGAAGCCGCCGCCCGCATGGTCGACGAGGCCCACGGCGAGGTCAAGGTCGCCCTCCAGGAACTCCGCGACCTCGCCCGCGGCATCCACCCCGCCGTCCTCACCGACCGCGGCCTCGACGCCGCACTCTCCGCCATCGCCTCCCGCTGCACCGTCCCCGTGAACGTCACCGTCGACCTCCACGCACGCCCCGCCCAGGCCATCGAAGGCATCGCCTACTTCACCGTCTCCGAACTCCTCCAGAACGTCAGCAAACACGCCCGCGCCACCCACGCCAAGGTCGACGTATGGCGAGCCCAGGACCGACTGATGCTCCAGGTCACCGACGACGGAAGGGGCGGCGCGGGTGTCTCGACGGGCAGTGGTCTCGCCGGGCTGACGGAGCGGCTGGACGCGGTCGACGGCATCCTCGTCGTCGACTCCCCCGCCGGGGGCCCCACGACCGTGACGGCCGAGCTGCCCTGGAGGGGCTGAAGGACCGGGCCGCCGCGGTGCCCCGGACGCCCTCACGGCGTCCGGGGCACCGCGGTGTGACCGGGGACAACGGAACCGCTGGTCCGGGGTCCATCCGGGCGCCGATGCTGGAATGCTGGGCGCACAGGGCGGCGCGTACAGCGGCGTACACATGCGGGACCGACAGTGGGGGACACAACGTCGTGGAGGAAAGAGTGCGGGTCGTCATCGCCGAGGATTCGGTTCTGCTGCGGGAGGGCCTCACCCGGCTGCTGACCGATCTCGGGCACGACGTCGTCGCGGGAGTGGGGGACGCCGAAGCGCTGCTCAAGACGGTGGCCGACCTCGCGGGGCAGGACGCGCTGCCGGACGTGGTGGTCGCCGATGTGCGCATGCCGCCGACCCACACCGACGAGGGGGTTCGGGCGGCGGTGAAGCTGCGCAAGGAGTACCCGGACATCGGAGTGCTGGTGCTCTCGCAGTACGTCGAGGAGCAGTACGCCACGGAGCTGCTGGCCGGCAGCAGCCGCGGGGTGGGCTACCTGCTGAAGGACCGGGTGGCCGAGGTCAGGGAGTTCGTGGACGCCGTCGTGCGGGTGGCGCAGGGCGGGACAGCGCTGGACCCTGAGGTCGTGGCCCAGCTGCTGGGCCGGAGCCGCAAGCAGGACGTCCTGGCGGGTCTCACGCCTCGTGAGCGTGAGGTCCTGGGTCTGATGGCGGAGGGGCGAACGAATTCAGCCGTCGCCCGGCAGCTGGTGGTCAGTGACGGAGCTGTGGAGAAGCACGTCAGCAACATCTTCCTGAAGCTGGGGCTGTCCCCCAGCGACGGGGATCACCGGCGAGTTCTCGCCGTTCTTACTTATCTGAACTCATGACAGACCGTTGATCCACCCGCGATGATCTGTATGTTCCACCCGCAGTGAAGCGAAACCCCAGGTCCACGACGAAAAGATGAGCACCGAGGGCGGCTCGTCCCACACCTGGGGGGTCCGCGAAATGTGGCGACGCGTGGCGCATTCATACGTCGGAAACGCGTCCACCATATGACCGGTCCGAGGAAGGCGACCCTTACAGAAGTAGGGTGGTGCCTGGACCGCCGGCGGGCCGGCCGGTCCCGAGCCGCCGCCCAGAGGGAGGTCCAGTTCAGTGACCAGCCAGGTCAGTAGCCCAGCCGGAAAGTCCGACGAGGCCAGTGAGGCTGTCGTCGGGGAGCAGCGCGCCCCGCGCATTGATCGTACGGGCACCACCGAGAAGGAAATCCGCCGCCTGGACCGGGTGATCATCCGTTTCGCGGGTGACTCGGGTGATGGCATGCAGCTGACGGGTGACCGGTTCACGTCGGAGACTGCGTCCTTCGGGAACGACCTGTCGACGCTGCCCAACTTCCCGGCCGAGATCCGGGCACCTGCCGGCACCCTGCCGGGTGTGTCGTCGTTCCAGCTGCATTTCGCGGACCACGACATCCTCACACCGGGCGACGCACCGAACGTACTGGTCGCCATGAATCCCGCGGCGCTGAAGGCGAATATCGCCGATGTGCCGCGGGGCGCCGACATCATTGTGAACACGGACGAGTTCACCAAGCGCCCGATGGCGAAGGTCGGATATGCCGAGTCCCCTCTCGAAGACGGGTCGCTCGAGGCGTACAACGTCCATCCGGTGCCTTTGACAACCTTGACGATCGAGGCTTTGAAAGAGTTCGGCCTTTCCCGTAAGGAGGCCGAGCGGTCGAAGAACATGTTCGCGCTCGGGCTTCTGTCCTGGATGTACAACCGTCCGACCGAGGGGACGGAGACATTCCTCCGGTCGAAGTTCGCCAGGAAGCCGGCCATCGCCGAGGCGAATGTGGCGGCGTTCCGTGCGGGCTGGAATTTCGGTGAGACGACCGAGGATTTCGCGGTCTCCTACGAGGTGGCGCCGGCGAGCAAGGCCTTCCCCACGGGCACGTACCGCAATATCTCGGGGAATCTGGCCCTGTCGTACGGGCTGATCGCGGCGGGCCGGCAGGCGGATCTGCCGGTATATCTGGGTTCGTATCCGATCACTCCTGCGTCCGACATCCTGCATGAGCTGAGCAAGCACAAGAACTTCGGTGTACGGACCTTCCAGGCCGAGGACGAGATCGCCGGGATCGGGGCGGCGCTGGGGGCGGCGTTCGGCGGTTCGCTCGGCGTGACCACGACCTCCGGGCCGGGTGTGGCGCTCAAGTCGGAGGCGATCGGCCTGGCGGTGTCGCTGGAGCTGCCGCTGCTGATCATCGACATCCAGCGCGGCGGCCCGTCGACCGGTCTGCCGACCAAGACCGAGCAGGCCGACCTGCTCCAGGCCATGTACGGCCGCAACGGCGAGGCACCCGTCCCGGTCGTGGCGCCCAGGACCCCGGCGGACTGCTTCGACGCCGCCCTGGACGCCGCCCGGATCGCGCTGACCTACCGGACTCCGGTCTTCCTGCTCTCCGACGGGTATCTGGCGAACGGCTCCGAGCCGTGGCGGATCCCCGAGACCGACAGCCTCCCCGATCTGCGGACACAGTTCGCGACCGGCCCCAACCACGAACTCGCCGACGGGACGGAGGTGTTCTGGCCGTACAAGCGCGACCCGCAGACCCTGGCCCGCCCGTGGGCGGTGCCGGGAACCCCCGGTCTCGAGCACCGGATCGGCGGGATCGAGAAGCAGGACGGTTCGGGGAACATCTCCTACGATCCGGCCAACCACGACTTCATGGTCCGCACCCGCCAGGCGAAGGTCGACGGCGTCGAGGTCCCGGACCTGGAGGTCGACGACCCGGCCGGCGCGAACACCCTGGTCCTCGGCTGGGGTTCGACGTACGGGCCGATCACCGCGGCGGTCCGGAGGCTCCGGGCGGCGGGCGAGACGATCGCGCAGGCGCATCTGCGCCATCTCAACCCCTTCCCCCGGAATCTCGGTGAGGTGCTGAACCGCTACGACAAGGTCGTCGTACCGGAGATGAACCTCGGTCAGCTCGCGCTGCTCATCCGCGCGAAGTACCTGGTCGACGCGCAGTCCTACAACCAGGTCAACGGAATGCCCTTCAAGGCCGAGCAGCTGGCCACAGTCCTCAAGGAGGCCATCGGTGCCTGACGCCAACGCCAACGAGCTCCTCCAGCTGGTCCCCAAGGCCGAGGGCAAGCAGTCCATGAAGGACTTCAAGTCCGACCAGGAGGTGCGCTGGTGCCCGGGCTGCGGTGACTACGCGGTCCTCGCGGCGGTGCAGGGCTTCATGCCCGAACTGGGGCTGGCCAAGGAGAACATCACGTTCGTCTCCGGCATCGGCTGCTCGTCCCGCTTCCCGTACTACATGAACACCTACGGGATGCACTCCATCCACGGCCGCGCCCCCTCCATCGCGACGGGCCTGGCCACGTCCCGCCGCGACCTGTCGGTCTGGGTCGTCACCGGCGACGGTGACGCGCTGTCCATCGGCGGGAACCACCTCATCCACGCCCTGCGCCGGAACGTCAACCTCAAGATCCTGCTGTTCAACAACCGGATCTACGGGCTCACCAAGGGGCAGTACAGCCCCACGTCCGAGGTCGGCAAGATCACCAAGTCGACGCCGATGGGCTCGCTCGACGCCCCGTTCAACCCCGTCTCCCTCGCCCTGGGCGCCGAGGCGTCCTTCGTCGCCCGCACGGTCGACTCCGACCGCAAGCACCTCACGAGCGTGCTGCGCGCGGCCGCCGACCACCCGGGCACGGCGCTGGTGGAGATCTACCAGAACTGCAACATCTTCAACGACGGTGCCTTCGAGGTCCTCAAGGACAAGGAGCAGGCCGAGGAGGCGGTCATCCGCCTCGAACACGGCAAGCAGATCCGCTTCGGTGCCGAAGGCGGCAAGGGTGTCGTCCGGGATCCCCTCACGGGCGATCTGAGCGTGGTCGCGGTCACCGAGGAGAACCAGTCACGGATCCTGGTGCACGACGCCCACAACCCCAGTCCCACGACCGCGTTCGCGCTGTCCCGGCTGGCGGACGCCGACACCCTTCACCACACCCCGATCGGTGTCCTGCGCAGCGTGGAGCGCCCGGTCTACGACACACTCATGTCCGACCAGCTCGACGCCGCGATCGAACAGCGCGGCAAGGGTGACCTGAGCGCCCTGCTGGCCGGCAGCGACACCTGGACCGTCGTCGGCTGACCCGCCGCCGTTACACCCGAAGCCCGGCCCCGGACGATCAGGGCCGGGCTTCGTCGTACGCCTCGCGGGCCCTCTCCACCGCGCCGACCGCGCGCTCCGCCCACCGGGCCAGTCCCCAGACCTGCTCCGCGGCCTCCTTGCCGAGCGGGGTGAGCGAGTAGTCGACCCTCGGCGGGATCACGGGCTTGGCGTCCCGGTGCACGAAGCCGTCCCGTTCCAGTGTCCGCAGGGTCTGGGCCAGCATCTTCTCGCTCACGCCCCCGACGGCGCGGCGCAGCTCGCTGAAGCGGCACGGACGTTCCAGCAGCTCGGCCAGCACGAGCACCCCCCAGCGGCTGGTGACGTGCTCCAGCACCAGCCGGGAGGGGCACATCGGCTGGTTGACGTCGGAGGACCTCACCGGGCTTACGTTCATACCAGTACCTTACTTCAAAGTGGGTACTTTCCCCTGGTTAGTGCCAGTCGTAGGGTGAGTGAGGAGAACACACGCATACGAGGATCAGCGCCCCTAGGAGGAACCCCATGAGCATCGTCGTCACCGGAGCGACCGGACAGCTCGGCCGTCTCGTCATCGAGCGGCTGCTCGCCACCGTCCCGGCGGAATCGGTCGCCGCGGTCGTCCGCGACAAGGAGAAGGCGGCGGCGCTCGCCGCCCGCGGTGTCGAGATCCGCGTCGCCGACTACGACCGGCCCGAGACCCTCACCGGCGCGTTCCGGGCGGGCGACCGCGTGCTGTTCGTCTCCGGCAGCGAGGCCGGCAGGCGCGTACCGCAGCACACGGCCGTGATCGAGGCCGCGAAGGCCGCGGGCGTCGCACAGCTCGCCTACACCGGAGTGCTGGGCGGTCCCGATGCGGACTTCCTGCTGGCGGCCGAGCACAAGGTGACCGAGCGGCTGATCCTGGACTCCGGAGTCCCCTACACCTTCCTGCGCAACGGCTGGTACACCGAGAACTACACGGCGAACCTGGCGTCCGTCCTGGAGCACGGCGCCGTCGTCGCCAACGCCGGCGAGGGCCGTATCGCCTCCGCCACCCGGGCCGACTACGCGGACGCCGCCGCCGCCGTGCTCACCGGCGAGGGGCACCTCGGCGCGGCGTACGAGCTGAGCGGCGACGTCGCCTGGTCACTGGCCGAGTACGCCGCCGCGGTCTCCGCCGCGACCGGCAGGGAGATCGCGTACACCGACGTGCCGGCGGCCGTGCACCAGGAGATCCTCGTCAAGGCCGGACTGCCCGAGCCCTTCGCCGAGATCCTCGTCGACGTCGACGAGGCCATCGCGCGCGGCCTCCTCGCCGGTACGAGCGGGGACCTGGCCCGACTGACCGGCCGGCCGTCCACCCCCATGGCCGAGACGGTCGCCGCGGCGGTCAGCGGCGCCTGACCGGGCACGGGTTCCGCCCGGACGGGCACCCCCGCCCGCTGTCACGACCGTTTCCGTGAGACGGCAATGACAGAGGGCCCTTCCGGCGCTACCGTCGTGCAGTCGGCCGATCGCCGGCACAGGAGCGCCGGGAGGGCCCATGAAGGGGAAGAACGAGCAGCGGGCCGGCCTGCTGTACGGAGTCGGCGCGTACGGGATGTGGGGCCTCGTGCCCCTCTTCTGGCCACTGCTGGAACCGTCCGGCGCGGTGGAGATCCTCGCGCACCGGATGGTCTGGTCACTGGGCGTCGTCGGCATCGCCCTGCTGTTCCTGCGCCGCTGGGCGTGGATCGGCGAGCTGATACGGCAGCCCCGGCGGCTGGGGCTCATCACGATCGCCGCGACCGTGATCTCCGTGAACTGGGGCCTCTACATCTGGTCCGTCAACAACGGCCACG
The DNA here is from genome assembly GCF_044765765.1 of Streptomyces sp. NPDC102402. Classification (NCBI taxonomy): domain Bacteria; kingdom Bacillati; phylum Actinomycetota; class Actinomycetes; order Kitasatosporales; family Streptomycetaceae; genus Streptomyces; species Streptomyces sp. NPDC102402. The sequence goes on along the minus strand of NZ_JBIWKR010000002.1, from coordinate 298,090 downwards.
TCGTCGAGGCGTCACTCGGCTACTTCATCAACCCGCTGGTCACGATCGCCATGGGCGTCCTGCTGCTCGGCGAGCGGCTGCGCCCGGTCCAGTGGACCGCGGTGGCGACCGGCTTCGCGGCGGTGCTCGTGCTGGCGATCGGCTACGGGCAGCCGCCGTGGATCTCGCTGGTGCTGGCGTTCTCGTTCGCGACGTACGGCCTGGTGAAGAAGAAGGTCGGCATGGGCGGCCTGGAGTCCCTCGCCGCCGAGACCGCCGTGCTGTTCGTGCCCGCGTTCGGCTTCCTGGTGTGGCTCGGGGCGAGCGGCGGCGCGACGTTCCTGGCCGGGGGCGCGGGGCACGGCGCCCTGCTCGCCGCGACGGGACTCGTCACCGCGATCCCGCTGGTCTGCTTCGGCGCCGCCGCGATCCGGGTGCCGCTGTCCGTGCTGGGCCTGCTGCAGTATCTGGCACCGGTGTTCCAGTTCGCGCTGGGCATCCTGTACTTCCACGAGGAGATGCCGCCCGAGCGGTGGGCCGGCTTCGCACTGGTCTGGGTGGCGCTGATGCTGCTGACCTGGGACGCCCTGCGGACAGCGCGTCGCACGAGGGCGGAGGCGCTGCGCCTGGCCGTGCGGACGGCCCAGGCCGCGGGGCCCGTCGGGACGGCTCCCGCCTCGTCCCCGGACTCGGACACCCCGGCCCTGAAATAGTTACCGCGTTGCTTTTATTACTCGGTTGCTGTTTCCTGTCCGCAGAGACGGGCGAACCGAGGAGCAGGCATGACCGACGTACTGATCGTGGGCGCGGGTCCCACCGGGCTGACGCTGGCGTGCGACCTCGCCAGGCGCGGCCTCGCCATCCGGATCGTGGACAGGTCGCCCGTCCATCCGCGCACGTCGCGGTCGAAGGGGCCCAACCCACGCTCGCTGGAGGTGCTGGAGGACCTGGGCGTCGCCGAGGAGGTGCTGGCGGCCGGTTCGGCGCCGCTCCCCATGCGCAAGTACCGCGACGGTGCGCCCGTCGCCGACACCGACCCGTACGCCGGGTCCGCGCCGACCCCGGACGCGCCTTACGACCGGGGCCGGCTGATCGCCCAGTGGCGGCTGGAGGAGATCCTGCGCGACCGGCTCGCCGGATACGGCGTGGCCGTGGAGACGGGCACCGAGGTCGTGGGCCTCACCGATGAGGGCACCTCGGTGACCGTCACCCTCGCCGACGGCTCCGGCGCCTCGGCCCGTTACGTGGTGGGCTGCGACGGCGCCCACAGCCGCGTACGGAAACTGCTCGGCGTCCCCTTCGAGGGAGAGACGGCCGAGGACCAGGTGATGGTCTGCGGCGACGTCGAGATCGATCCGGGCGTCCTCGACCGCACCGTCTGGCACCAGTGGTTCGACGAGGACGGCGCGGTCATGCTCTGCCCCGTCCCCGGCACCCGGACGGGCTGGTGGTTCCAGGCGGGCCCCGAGCGGGACGCCGAAGGCCGCCCCCTCGCCCCCTCCACCGACGGATTCCGGCGGCTCTTCGCCCGGCACACCCGCCTTCCGGCCGCCCACCTCACCGAGGCCACGCTGCTCTCGACGTACCGCGTCAACGTGCGCATGGCGGACCGCTACCGGGTGGGCAGGGTCCTCCTGGCCGGGGACGCCGCCCATGTGCACGCGATCGCGGGCGGGCTGGGCATGAACACCGGCATCCAGGACGCCTTCAACCTGGGCTGGAAGCTCGCCCAGGTCGTGCGGGAGCGGGCGGGCGAGGAACTGCTGGACACCTACGGGGAGGAGAGGCTGCCGGTCGCGGCCCGGACGCTGGACCTCACCTCGGACCGCCTCCGGGCCACGCTCGAAGCGATCAGGAGGCCGGGCGGCGGGCTCGACAGTGCGGTCACGCCCTCGATGAGCGGGCTCGACGTCGGCTACCGGTGGAGCTCGCTCGCCCGCCCCGGGGCCGGCGGCGGCCCCCGGTCCGGCGACCGCGCCCCGGACGCCCCCTGCGTCATGGCGGCGACGGGGCGGCCCACCCGCCTCTTCCGCGCCTTCGCCGGTCCGCACCTCACCGTGCTGGGCTTCGGGGACGGCACCGCGCGGGCGCTGCGGGAGGCCGCCGAGACCCATGGCGACGCGGTGCGCACCGTACGGGTGTACGCCGCCGGGGCGGCGGAGCCGGGGACGGCCGCCGTGGGCCCGGACGCCCTGCACGACCGGGAGGGCCTGGCCCGCGCGGCCTACGGCATCGGCCGGGACACCGTCGTCGTGATCCGTCCCGACAACCACGTGGGGCTGATCTCGGACACCGAGGGCTTCGACGATGTGCGGCGGTATCTGGACGTGCTGGACGGGGCACGGGAGCCGGATCCGATGAGTGTGGCAGGCATGGTGGACGGCACCCGCAAAGGCTGATTGAGTGCCCGGATGGGGACGATCCTGAAGGACATGAGGCACGTTCAGTGGCATGAGCTGCGCCATGCCCAGGGCTCCGCCTCCCAGGTCCCCGGGATGCTGTCGCGGATCGCCTGGGGCGACAGCGAATCGGCCGAGGACGCGCTGAGCGACCTGGGGCAGTGGATCGGGGCGCTGGCCGTCTTCGACGCGACGGTCGCCGCGGTGCCGTTCCTCTGGGAACTCGCGGCCATGGAGACCGTGAAGGACCGCGCCGGGGTGCTCGGACTGCTGGGGACGATCCTGGCCCACGGCCACACGCACCACCCGGAGTGGACCAGGGACGCACATCTGGCGGTGCTGGCCGGCAGGCCGACTGCCGAGCGGCTGGCCGCCGACGTCGACCCGGCGGTGAGCGCGGCGGCCGGAGAGCTGCTGACGGCACTCGGCGGGCACTCCTGCGGGACCTGCCCGGCGCACTGAGACCCACGGGCCGGGCGGGGCCCGGGGTCGCGGCCCGGGGTCGCGGCCCGGGGTCGCGGCCCCCTGCGGGCGGGCAGGCCTCACGCCCCTCACGCCCCCGCGTCCTTCGAAGAAACGGCCCCGGTTCCGGCGTGCCCGTTGCCCCGGCGTCCGGGTAACCAGTACAAACGGCTTCCATGACTCTTCACTGGAAGCTCGTCATCGATGCCGCCGACCCGCACGCCCAGGCCGACTTCTGGGCCGAGGCCCTCGGCTACGTCGTGGAGGACAACAGCGTCCTGATCGGCGAGCTGCTCGGCGCCGGCGTCGTGACCGAGGCGGACACGGTCGAGCCGCACGGCCGCCGCGCCTGGCGCGATCTCGCCGCGGCACGGCATCCGGACGACCCCTACGACGGGAAGAGCGGTGCGGGGCTCGGCCGCCGGCTGCTCTTCCAGCGCGTGCCGGAGACCAAGACGGTGAAGAACCGCCTCCACATCGACGTCCACGCGGAGCCCGGCCGGCGCGAGGCGGAGACGGACCGTCTGGTGGGTCTGGGCGCGAGCGTGCTGGGGCTCGTCGAGGAGCCCGGGGGGACGTGGCAGGTGCTCCTGGACCCGGAGGGCAACGAATTCTGCGTGCAGTGACGGAGCCGACCCGTCCGCGCAGGTCAGGGGCGTACGGCGGCGGGGCGATCTCTCTAGGCTGACCTCATGTTCACGCCACCCGCCGCATACACCCTCGTCGCCACGGATCTGGACGGCACGCTGCTGCGTCCCGACGACACCGTGAGCCCCCGCTCCCGCGCCGCCCTCGCCCGTGCCGCGTCGGCGGGGGCGCGCCATCTGATCGTCACGGGCCGCTCGGTACCCGGGATACGCGCCCTGCTCACGGACCTGGGCTACGACGGTCTCGTGGTCTGTGGCCAGGGCGCACAGCTGTACGACGCCGGGACGGCACGCATGCTGAGTTCGGTGACGCTGGACCGGGAGCTGGCCGACACCGCGCTCGGCAAGATCGAGGCCGAGGTGGGGCAGGTGTTCGCCGCGGTGGACCAGGACGGCACCGACGGCCGGACCCTGACCGAGCCGGGCTACCTGATGCCGCACCGGTCCCTCCCCGCGCAGCGGGCGGGGCACCGCCAGGAGCTGTGGGCGGCCCCGGTCGTCAAGGTGCTGATACGCCACCCCGAGCTGACCGACGACGAACTGGCCTCGGCGGCCCGGAGCGCGGTGGGCGACCTGGCGTCCGTCACGATGGCCGGCCCGGGGACGGTGGAGCTGGCACCGTACGGCGTGGACAAGGGCACCGGCGTCTCGCGGGCCGCGGAGATGCTGGACCGCGATCCGGCCGGGGCTCTGGCGTTCGGTGACATGCCCAACGACCTGCCGATGTTCCGGCTCTGCGGCCACTCCGTGGCGATGGGCAACGCCCACGCCGAACTCCGGGCCGAGGCCGACGAGATCACGCTGTCCAACGAGGAGGACGGGGTGGCCTCCGTGCTGGAGCGCCTGTTCGGCTGAAATCCGCCTCACTCAACCCGTCGCGCGCCGATATGCTGCGTACGCAAGCAATCGTCGCACGCGGGCAATTTGGAGTGATCATGGCAGCACGTTCCTTCCTCTTCGTGCTCGGCAGCAGCCGCGCCGGCGGCAACACCGAGACGCTCGCCCGGATCGCGGCCGAGCAGCTCCCCGCGGACACCGGGCAGCGCTGGCTGAGCCTGCGCGGGCTCCCGTTGCCCGACTTCGAGGACCTGCGCCACCCCGAACGCCGCCACACCCCTCCTGACGGGCCCGCCGCGAGCCTGCTCCGGGCCACTCTTGAGGCGACCGACGTGGTGATCGCCTCGCCGCTCTACTGGTACTCGGTCTCCTCCTCCACCAAGCGCTACCTCGACCACTGGTCGGGCTGGCTCGAGACCCCCGGCGCCGGCTTCCGGCAGCGCATGGCGGGCAAGACGCTCTGGGGGGTCACCGCCCTCGCGGACGGCGATCCCGCCGTCGCCGAACCCCTGGCGGGGACCCTGCGCAACTCCGCGGAGTACCTGGGGATGCGCTGGGGCGGGGTACTCCTGGGCAACGGCACCAAGCCCGGCGACGTACGCTCCGACACCGGCGCCACGGCCCGGGCGAAGGTCTTCTTCAGCTGAGGCGTCCGGGGTGGCGTCCCGGTCCGGGCCCGGGACGTCACCCGGGCTCAGGCCGGAGTACCACCCGGGACGTCGCCCCCGCCCCCGGCCGGAGTGCTGCCGACGGGTCCCAGGGACCGCAGGACGTGGGCCACGAGCGTGGCGACCGTCGCCTCGTCCTGCGCCGGCTTGCGCAGCACATGGCGGTAGTAGACGGGGCCGTAGAGCATCTCCACCGTGAGGGGGAGGTCGGCGCCCGCCGGGATCTGCCCCTGCTCCTGGGCGCGGCGCAGCCGCCCCACCGCGGCCTCCACCCGCGGGTCGACCAGCTGCTCGCGGACGGCTCGCGCGAGGTCGTCGTCGTGGTGCATCTCCGACAGGATCCCGGCGTAGGCGGGGCCGTAGGGCGGCGTGGAGACCAGTCGCACCGCGCTGTTGATGTGCGTCCGGAGATCGGCCTCGACATCACCGGTGTCGACGAACGGCGTGGCGCCGACGAACGCCTCGGCGAACGCCTCCAGCAGCACCGCGCCCTTCGAGGGCCACCACCGGTAGATCGTCTTCTTGCTCACACCGGCACGGGCCGCGATGCCCTCGATCGTGACCCGCCCGTACCCCTTCTCCGTGCACAGCTCCAGAGCTGCGTCCAGCGTCGCCCGGCGCGACCTCTCACTGCGGCGCAGGGAACTCGGCGATGTGATCATTCGGTGAGCATAGGGGGATTCTGCCCACCGCTTGTTGACAGGTCGTCGCCAGAAGTCGAACAATGACCAGGCTGGAAACGGAACGTACCGTGTCGTGACGTTCCGCAGCAGACCGTTCGTGCCGTTCGTGCCGCGACGAGCCGATCGGGGGACGGCTCGACCGGCCGACGGTACGGGCGGACCGGTGCCGGACCCCTCAGACGCTGATGTCCTTCGTGGTGAACCGCGCCCAGGCGGCAGAGCCGAACATCGCCGCGTACAGGGCTTGCAGCTCCAGGTTCCTGACCGTCTCGTCCCAGTAGACCGGGGCGCGCAGCAGGTCCGTGAAGGACATCCAGTAGTGCGGGAAGAGATACGGACGGATCCCGTCCAGTTGCGGCATCGTGTCCAGGATCTGCGCGGTGATCAGCACTCCGACCGTGGCCGCCATCGCCGCGATCCCGCTGTTGGTGAGGGTCGAGACGAAGAGGCCCAGCGCGGCGAACCCGATGAGGGACGCCGCCACCGCGACCGCGATCGCTCCCGCCCGCAGGAGCCCTTCGCCGAAGCCGATCCGGGTCCCCGAGATCGTCGTGACCTCACCGACGGGGAAGAGCAGCAGGCCGGCCGCGAGCGCCGATGCCGCGACGACCACTGTGGCGACCAGGCAGAACACCAGCACGGACGCGTACTTCGCGAGCAGCAGACGGGTGCGGCCCGCCGGGGCGACCAGCAGATAGCGGAGCGTGCCGCCGCTCGCCTCGCCGGCCACGGAGTCCCCCGCGACGACGCCGACGGCCATCGGGAGGAAGACGGGCAGGGTCGCGGAGAGCGCCGCGAAGACCAGGAAGAGACCGTTGTCGGTGACCTGGGAGAGGAACGCCGGGCCGCCCGGCCCGCCCGGTGAGCCGTCGCCCCCCTCGATCCGGAGGGCGATCCCGATGAGGACGGGCACGGCGGCCAGTACCCCGAGCAGGGCCAGGGTGCGCCACCGCCGGAGTGTGGTGGTCAGTTCGGAGCGGAGGATCCCCAGGGTCCACAGTGCCCGGCGCCGCACGCGGGGCGCGGGGACGGCCGTGACGTCAGCCTGCGACATCGAATCCCTCTCCGGTGAGTGCGACGAAGGCGTCCTCCAGCGAGGCCCGCTCGACGCCGAAGGCGCGTACGCGGACGCCGGCACGCACCAGGGCCGCGTTGAGGTCCGCGAGCTCCACGTCACCCGGGGGCGCGTCCGCGCTCACCCGCTCCCCGTCGGTCACCAGCCCCGTCGCCCCGTGTGCCGTGAGGACGCGCGCGGCGTCACCGGGGTCGGGTGTGGTGACGGCGAGCCTGCCTCTGGCGTCCGCGGCGAGTGCGGCGACCGGCCCCTGGACGAGGAGCCGGCCGCGGGACATCACCGCGGCGTGGGTGCAGATCTGCTCGATCTCGTCGAGCAGATGGGACGAGAGGAAGACGGTGGTGCCCTCGGCCGCCAGGTCCCGGACCAGGGACCGGATCTCGCGCATGCCCTGCGGGTCGAGGCCGTTGGTCGGTTCGTCCAGCACGAGCAGTCCGCGCGGCTGGAGCAGGGCGGCGGCGAGTCCGAGGCGCTGCTTCATCCCGAGCGAGTACGCCTTGGCCTTCTTGCCGGCCGCGGCGGCGAGGCCGACCCGCTCCAGGGCGCTCTGCACCCGTGCGCGCCGGGTGCGCGGGTCGGCCGTCGGGTCGGCGGAGTCGAAGCGCACGAGGTTGTCGCGGCCCGTCAGGAACCCGTACAGGGCGGGCCCTTCGATGAGCGCGCCGACCTGCGGGAGCACCGCCCGGGAGGCGGCCGGCATGGGGCGCCCCAGGACGTGGGCGGTGCCGGAGGTGGCGTCGATGAGCCCCAGGAGCATCCGGATCGTGGTGGTCTTGCCGGAGCCGTTCGGCCCCAGGAAACCGAAGACGCTGCCGGCGGGGACGGTGAGGTCGAGCCCGTCGACGGCCGGCCGGCCGCCTCGGTAGCGCTTGGTGAGGCCGCGCGTCTCGATCACGGGTCCCGGTCCCGGGCGCGTTCCGGCCGCGGCGGCCGCTGTCTCGGTCATGCCCACTCCCGGTCCCGTCCCCTCCGTGTCCGGCCGCCCGTGTCCGGCCGCGCCGCGTGCCGGACCGCCCGTGGCACGAGCCGCCCCGCCGTACGGAGCGTACGACGGGGCGGGGCGTGCGGTACGTCCTACTTCGCGGTGTCGGCGGCCTTCACGAGCGCGTCCTCGGTGACCGCCCCGACGTAGACCTTGCCGTCGTCCGTCAGCAGGGCGTTCACCAGGCGCGTCTTGAAGACCGTGCCCGAGCCGAACTCTCCGGTGACCTTGTCGCCGAGCGCGTCCAGGAACTGCTGCGCCTGCGCGGGCATGTCGCCGGAGTCCTGGGCGGGCAGCCCCGCGCCGCCCGGCATCTCGATCTCGGCGACGGCGTTCCAGCCCTTGCCGATGATGTTGGGGCCCTGGAAGCCCTCCATGGCGCTCAGGTCCTTCCGCGCCTTGTCCGCCGCGCCCTTCTCCCCGGCCCCGGCCTTCAGCTCGTCGGCCTCGGTCACCTTCGCACCCTTGGGCGGGGTGAAGGAGAAGGAGGAGGCGGCGGGCTTCGCGAAGTCGACCTCGGTGAAGCCGGCGTCGACCGCGGCCTTGCCACCGCCGCTCGGGGCCAGCGTGAACTTCAGCGGCAGGCCGGTCGAGGCGTCGACCGCCACCGTGACGGACCCGATCGTCGAACCGGACTGCCTGGGCTTGATCAGGAGCTTGTAGGCGTCGCGCCCCGCGACCTGCGCCGTGCCGTCGACGGTGACGGACGTCGTGTCGTCGGCGGCGGCGAGCGCCTCCTCGGCGAGCTCCTTGGGAGTGGCCGGCACCCCCTTCGGTGCCTCGTGCTTCCCGGCCCCGGCGCCCGCGCCCTTCTCGGACGTCGCGTGGTAGACCTCGTTGCTCTCGCTGTCGTAGCCCCAGACGTCGTCCCCGTTGTGGACGAGGCTGTACTCGGAGCCCTCACCGAGGATCGAGAGGCGCTGCTTGTCGGGGCCGTCGGCCGCGACCCGGAGCGTGTGCGTCCCGGAGGCGAGCTCCATCAGCTTGGCCTCGGGTGACGCGCTCGACCCGGCCGAGCCCGCGCCCGGCGCGAAGGAGCCCGCGAGCCCGCCGATCGACGGGATACCGAGGTCGGTGCTGACCTTCACCGTGCCGGAGAGCTGCTCCTCGTCCGATGCGGCGATCTTCTCGACGAGTTCCTGCGCGGTGATGTCCGGCAGGTCCGGGTCGCCGGAGTCCGCCAGTGCCGGGACGAGTCCGATCGTCGCCGCCGCCACGCCCGCCACCGCGAACGGGACGATGTAACGCGCCGCCTTCCGACGGACCACGACAGTGCCCGTGGCCTCGCCGTTGGTCTCTGCGCTGTCGTTCGGTGCCATGTGTGCTCTACCTCCGTGGTCGGCGGCTGCCATCCCGTTGAGCCTGTCCACTCCTCGCCGCCATTCTCACCCGATGTGGTCAGGAGTGGTTCTTATCCATCTGACCAAATCGGGCGGGGACAAGCGTCAGCCCCCGGGAGCAACTGCGCGTACCTCTCCAGGATGACCCGCGGTGCGCACCGCCCACCGAGCCCTTAGGGGTCGGCCGGACACGGACGGGTCAGCCCGCGCGGTGCACCACGGCGTCGCACAGCTCTTCGAGCGCGGCCTTCGCGTAGCACTCGGGCAGCGGCGCCAACGTCGCCCGGGCCTCCTGGGCGTAGCGGACGGTGTCGCGGCGGGCCTGCTCGAGCGCGGGGTGGGCGCGCAGCCTGCGCAGCGCCTCGGCGAGCAGGGCGTCGTCCCCCAGGTCGCCGTCCAGCATCGCCAGGAGCTCCTTGTCCTCCGGACGGCCCTCGGCCTCCGACCGCGCGCGCAGGAGGAGGACGGGCAGGGTCGGGATGCCCTCGCGCAGGTCGGTGCCGGGCGTCTTGCCCGACTCGTGGGAGTCGGAGGCGATGTCGAGGACGTCGTCGGCGAGCTGGAAGGCGATGCCGAGGCGTTCGCCGTACTGGGTGAGGATGTCGACGACCGACTCGTCGGCGCCCGCCATCAGGGCACCGAACCGGCCGGACACGGCGACCAGGGAGCCGGTCTTGCCGCTCAGCACGTCCATGTAGTGGTCCACCGGGTCGCGTCCGTCGCGCGGGCCCGCGGTCTCCAGGATCTGACCGGTGACCAGCCGCTCGAACGCCTCCGCCTGGATGCGGACGGCCTCCGGCCCGAGGTCGGCCAGGATGTGCGAGGCACGGGCGAAGAGGAAGTCGCCCGTCAGGACGGCGACGGAATTGCCCCACCGGGTGTTGGCGCTCTCCACCCCGCGGCGCACGTCCGCCTCGTCCATCACGTCGTCGTGGTACAGCGTCGCCAGGTGCGTCAGCTCGACGACCACGGCGGAGGGGACGACGCCCGGGGCGTCGGGGTCGCCGAACTGCGCCGCGAGCATCACCAGCAGTGGCCGGAAACGCTTGCCCCCCGCGCTGACGAGGTGCTGCGCGGCCTCCGTGATGAACGGGACCTCACTTTTGGTGGCATCCAGCAGCCCCGCCTCGACAGCGGCCAAACCTGCCTGGACATCGGCCTCAAGAGCCTGGTCCCGCACGCTCAGTCCGAACGGCCCGACGACGGTCACGAGGGCATCTCCTGTCTGCTGACGATCACACGGAATGTCGATGTGTCGTTGTCCTCACTCAACTCAGCGTATCCGGTCCCGTTTGGATCACCGTGGGCGCCTTCCCGCCACCGCCGGTATGTTCGGGATCAGCTCATACGATCAGGAGTTATCGCTTTGTCCCACACAACGGCCGGTACCGAACCGACCCAGCCGCCGCCCGGAGACGACACCGCCTTCTTCGGCCAGCCACGGGGTCTCATGACCCTGTCCGGACTGGAGGTCTGGGAGCGCTTCTCGTTCCTCGGGATGCAGGCGATCCTGGTCCTCTTCTTCGCCGACAAGGTCTCGAACGGCGGCATGGGCATGGACCCGGGCACCGCCGCCTCGGTGTCCGCCGCGTACGGCACGCTGGTCTATCTGGTGTCCGTCGCGGGCGGCTGGCTGGCCGACCGGATCCTCGGCTCGTACCGCGCCGTCCTGTACGGCGGCATCCTCATCGCCTGCGGCCACTACTCCATGGCCGTGCCGACCGACACGATGACCTGGGTGGGCCTCGGCCTGATCAGCGCCGGAACGGGCCTGCTCAAGCCCAATGTCGCCTCGATGGTCGGCAAGCTCTACGGCACCGAGGACGACCGCCGGGACGCCGGCTTCGCCCTCTACTACATGGGCATCAACATCGGCGCCTTCGCCGGCCCGCTCGTCACCGGATGGCTGGGCGACCACGCGAGCTGGCACTGGGGCTTCTCGGCCGCCGCCTTCGGTATGACGCTCGGCCTGATCCAGTACGTCGCCGGCCGGCGTCACCTGGCCGGGCGAAAGCACGCCGCCGAGTACGCGCTGGCCCCCGGCCCGATGCGCCGGGCCGTGCTGACGATCGTGGCCGGTGCCGTGGTGGTCGCCCTGGTGGCCACCGCCCTGGCACTGGCGGGCTGGCTCACGATGGACCGCTTCGTCGACGTGCTCACCGTCGTCTCGGTGATCGCGCCGGTCGCCTACTTCGTGGTCATGTTCCGCAGCCCCCGGGTCACCCCGGAGGAGCGCGGCAGGCTGCGCCCCTACGTCGTGCTGTTCCTGGCCTCCGTCGTCTTCAACTTCATCCTCTTCCAGGCGTACTCGACGATGATCCTGCTCGCCTCGACGAACGCCCGTACGGAGATCTTCGGCTTCCACTTCCCTGCGAGCTGGTACGCCTCGGCCCTGGGCGCCTTCGAGGTCGCCCTGGCGCCCGTCGTGGCCGCGGTCTGGGCCAGGATGGGCCCGCGCCAGCCGCACGCGTCGAACAAGATCGCGATCGGGGTGATCCTCGGCGGGCTGTCCTTCCTGCTGATGGTCCTGCCGACCTCCGGTCACGCCGACGACACCTACAAGATGGCCGCCTGGTGGATCGTCGGCTCCTACCTGCTGCTCGGGCTCGGCGACATCCTCGTGGAGACGTCCGGCATGTCCGCCACCACGAAGCTCGCGCCCAAGGCGTTCGCCAGCCAGACGATGGCCCTGTGGTTCCTGTCGCTGGCCCTCGCCAACGGCATCCAGTCACAGATCGTGAAGCTGTACGGCGAGGTGTCCAACCCCGCCTACTTCGGTGTCAATGGCGCTATCGCGGTGGCGGCCGGTGTGGCCGTCATCGCCGCCGCTCCCTGGCTCAAGCGCACCATGCACCCCGTCCACTGAGGTACCGCCATGCACATCCGCACCGATTTCCCGTACGAGACCACCCACGAGGACCTCTACATCCCGCTGGCGGACGGCACCGAGCTGTACGCCCGGATCTGGCGGCCGGTCACCGACGAGCCGGTGCCCGCGCTGCTGGAGTACCTGCCCTACCGGCTCAGTGACTGGACGGCGCCGCGCGACTGGCAGCGCCACCCCTGGTACGCGGGCCACGGCTACGCCTCCGTACGCGTCGACGTACGCGGGCACGGCAACAGCGAGGGCATGCCGGGGGACGAGTACGACGCGACGGAGCTGGCCGACGGGGTGGCCGTCGTGCACTGGCTGGCCCAGCAGGAGTGGTGCTCCGGGAAGGTCGGCATGTTCGGCATCTCCTGGGGCGGCTTCAACTCGCTCCAGATCGCGGCGCTCGCACCGGAGCCCCTGAAGGCCATCGTGACCGTCTGCTCCGCGGACGACCGCTACGACAACGACGTCCACTACATGGGTGGCTCCGTCCTCGGTGTGGACATGCACGCCTGGGCCTCCACCATGCTGGCCTTCGTCTCGCGCCCCCCGGACCCGGCGGACGTCGGGGACGACTGGCGGGACATGTGGCTGCGCCGGCTCGAGAAGGTGGAGCCGTTCATCCATACGTGGCTGGCGCACCAGACCCGCGACGACTACTGGAAGCACGGCAGCGTCTGCGAGGACTACGGCGCGATCAAGGCGAAGGTCCTGGCGGTGGGCGGCTGGCACGATCCGTACCGGGACACCGTCCTGCGGCTCGTCGAGCACCTGGACCCCGGACAGGTGCGGGGCCTGATCGGCCCCTGGTCGCACCAGTACCCGGACCGGGGGCTCCCCCCGGGCCCCGCGATCGGCTTCCTCCAGGAGACGCTGCGCTGGTGGGACCAGCACCTCAAGGACGAGGACACCGGGGTGATGAACGAGCCTCTGCTGCGGTCCTGGATCAGCGGCTCGCACCGCCCCGCCACTGCCTACGAGACGCTGCCCGGCCGCTGGGTCGGTGACGCGAGCTGGCCTTCGGAGAACGTCGCCGCCGTCACGTACGCGCTGGGGGGCGGGGCGCAGACCGTCCGTTCGCCGCAGCAGACGGGGCTCGACGCGGGCCGCTTCTTCCCGTTCGGCAACGACGCCGACCTGCCTCCCGACCAGCGGGACGAGGACGCCAAGTCGGTGTGCTTCGAGTTCCCCGTCGAGGACGCCCCGATCGAGATCCTCGGCCGCCCCGGGGTGACGCTCCTGCTCCGGATGGACGTACCGCGCGGCCAGGTGATCGCCCGGCTCTGCGACGTGGCACCGGACGGGGCCTCCACCCTGGTGACCCGCGGGGCCCTCAACCTGGCCACCCGTCACGGGCGCGACCGCGCGGAGGACTGGCCCGTCGGGGAGGCCGAATACGTGAACTTCGAGCTGAACGGCATCGGGCACACCTTCCCGCCCGGCCACCGGATCAGGGTCGCCATCTCCTCCTCGTACTGGCCGTGGATCTGGCCCCAGGCAGGTTCGGCGGGCTTCACGCTGGAGGCGGAGGGCAGCCTCGTCGAACTCCCCGTGCGCCGGCACACCGAGGACCCGTCGATCACCTTCGGCGAACCGGAGCAGGCGGAGCCGCTCGGCGTCGTCTTCCCGGTCACGCTCGACGAGCAGCGCCCGGAGCGCCTGGTCGTCCGCGACGTCGCGAAGGGTGAATGGCGCCTGGAGGTCGATCCGCGCTACGGCGGCACCCGGGTCTACCCCGACGGGCTGGAGTTCACCGAGGACGCGCTGGAGGCGTACACGATCCAGCAGGACGACCCGCTGTCGGCCAGGGCCCGTTCGGACTGGACGATCCGGCTGCACCGGCCGGAGATGTCCTGGGACGTGCGCGTCGAGACGCGTTCGGAGACGAGCGCGGACGCGGACGACTTCATCACGTCCAACGAGGTCGTGTGCAAGGACGGCCAGGAGGTCGTCTTCCACCGGACCTGGGAGAAGCGGATCCCGCGCACGGCGGGCTGACCTCGGTCGGGGAGCGGGCACGAGCAGGGTTATCACGTAACTTTCCGGGCATTACGCCTACTTGAGGCACTGCCGCCGACCGGGGCAGCCGACGTACCGTGTTCCTCAAGCGACTGGAAAGGGGCAGCGACAGATGCCCGAGCAGAGCAGCCCGCTCGACCTGGCCGAGGGCGATCCCTTCGGTCCGCACAACCTTCCGTACGGAGTGTTCTCCACCCCCGGGCACCCCGAGGACCGAAGGGTCGGAGTCCGCGTCGGCGGACATGTACTGGACGCGGGAGCGGCGGCGCACGCACTCGGTTCGCCGTACGCCAGACTCCTGGCGCAGCCGAGCCTGACGCCCCTGCTGGCGGCGGGGCGCACGACGTGGAGGGACGTGCGCAGGGCACTGACGGCGTGGGTGACGGTGCCGTCGCACCGCCCCGACCTGGAGCCGCTGCTGCACCCGCTCGACTCGGTGACCCTGCACCTGCCGTACGAGGTCGCGGACTACGTGGACTTCTACGCCAGCGAGCACCACGCCACCAACGTGGGGAGGATCTTCCGGCCCGACGGGGCGGCCCTCACCCCCAACTGGAAGCATCTGCCGATCGGTTACCACGGCCGGGCCGGCACGGTCGTGGTCTCCGGCACGGATGTGGTGCGCCCTTCCGGGCAGCGGAAGGCGCCGTCCGACCCTGCCCCCGTCTTCGGCCCCTCGGTGAAGCTGGACATCGAGGCCGAGGTCGGCTTCGTGGTGGGTGTCCCCTCCGAGCAGGGCTCCCCGGTGGCGCTGGGCGACTTCCGCGAGCACGTCTTCGGGCTCTCCCTGCTCAACGACTGGTCGGCGCGGGACATCCAGGCCTGGGAGTACGTGCCGCTGGGCCCCTTCCTCGGCAAGTCCTTCGCCACCTCCGTGTCGGCCTGGGTGACCCCGCTGGAGGCCCTGGACGCGGCGCGTACGGCCCCGCCCGCCCGGGACTTCCCGCTGCTCCCCTACCTGGACGACTCCGAGGACGAGGAGCCCGGCGGCTTCGACATCCGGATCAGCGTCGAGATCAACGGCCAGGTGGTCGCCGAGCCGCCGTTCTCCTCGATGTACTGGACGGCCGCCCAGCAACTGGCGCAGATGACGGTGAACGGCGCCTCGCTGCGCACCGGCGACCTCTACGGCTCCGGCACGGTCAGCGGCGCGGAGCCCGCCCAGCGTGGCTCCCTGCTCGAACTCACCTGGAACGGCCGCGACCCGCTGGACCTGCCCGAGGGCAAGCGGACGTTCCTGGAGGACGGCGACACCGTCACCCTGACGGCCTGGGCACCGGGCCCGCACGGCACGCGGGTCGGGCTCGGCGAGGTGACGGGGCGGATCACGGCCTCGTCGTGAACGACGCGATTCCGACGCTCCCCGAGGAGCTGCTGCTGCTCGCGCTGGACCCCGTACACGGCAGGCCGTACTGCCGCGGCCGGTTCCTGGAGTACGGAATCGCCGGTGCCGCTCTGGCGGAGCTCGAACTCCAGGGCCGGATCTCGCAGGCGTGCGGCCGGGTGGTGGTCGTGAATCCGCTCGACCCGCCGGATGCGCTGCTCGCGGTGTTCCTGCGGAGTCTTCCGCCGCCGGGCAAGAGCAGATTCGGTTCGGGGGTGTCCGCGAGGCGCTGGGTGCGGCAGGCGGGGCGGCAGGCCGAAGGGCTGTGTCTGGACGCCCTGGTGGAGCGCGGCGCCCTGCGCAGGGAGACGCGCCGCTTCCTCGGCCTCTTCCCGTACCACCGCCATCCCGCGGGCTCCGCATCGCCGGCGGAGCAGGTGCGCCGGCGCTTCGAGGCGTCCCGTGCGGCCGGGTACCCGGACCGCAGGGGCCGGCTGCTCGCGGGCCTGGCCGCGGCGGTCGAGCTCCCGTCCGTGGTGAAGCAGGGTGACCGCCGCACGCGTGGGGCGGCGCGGTCCCTGGCCCGCGAGGAGTGGCCGTCGCTTGCCGTGCACCGCAACGTGCGCCAGGACAAGGCCGCCCGGGCCGGCGGTGGGGCCGGCGGGGACGGAGGCGGCGGAAGCAGGGACGGCGACTGACGCCCCCGGTGTCCGAGGGGTGGTCGCGGGCCGCTGCCCCGGTGTCCGAGGGCTGGTCAGCCGGGTGGCAGATCTTGCCTGGCCGGGCGGAACGTAGCTGGTCACAGCGGTGGGCCCGGCGTCCCCAGGTGGCGCAACACTGCGGCAACACCACCGCGTGGACCCCGTCGGTATGGTCCAGCGCATGCCAGCCGATCGCACCCGTGAGCACACCGTGCCCGTCGCCGCCGCCCGTCGGCGCCGGCTCCGCGCGGACCATGCCCGGCTGCTCGCCGACCTCCTGCGCCACCAGGTGCGGACCGGCGGATTCCCGGGCGGGGTGCTGCCCTTCGAGGACGCGATCGGCAACGACTACCGCGTCTCGCGCAACACGGTCCGCCAGGCCCTGGACCTGCTGCGCGCCGAGGGCCTGGTGGAACGGCAGCCGGGCGTCGGAACCGTCGTGGTCAGCGAGAGGTACCCCCACCGCCTCGACCGGCTCCAGGGCCTGGCGGAGACCCTCCGCGAACACGGCCGGGTCACCAACGAGGTCCGTACCGTCGGCCCGGTGCCCGCTCCGGGCCCCGTCGCACGGCGGCTGAAGATCGCGGAACACACCGACGTGCTCTACATCGAGCGGCGCAGGCTGCTGAACGGGCTGCCGCTCTCCCTCGACCTCACCTACGTCCCCATGGACATCGGGGCCGGCCTCCTCGGCTGCGACCTGGAGAACACCGATGTCTTCCGGCTGCTGGAGCGCCTCACCGGGCAGCCGCTCGGCACCGCAGAGATCACCCTGGAGGCCGTCAACGCCGACGCGCACTCCGCCGCCGTCCTGGAGGCCCCGCAAGGCTGTGCCGTCCTGATGCTGGAACGGCTCACCCACCTCGGTGACGGCCGTCCCGTGGACCTGGAGTTCATCCGCTTCCGCGGCGACCGCATCAGCATGAGCGGGCTGCTGCACAGGTCCGGCTGAGACCCCCTTCCCCTTCTTTCCTGGAGACCGCCATGCCTCTGGCGCCCCAGCGGGCCGACGTGCCCGTGACCATCGACGAGTCGAAGTGCATCGACGGCTGCACCCTCTGCGTCGACATGTGTCCGCTCGACTCCCTGGCCATCAACCCGGACAGCGGCAAGGCGTACATGCACGTCGACGAGTGCTGGTACTGCGGCCCGTGCGCGGCCAGGTGTCCCACCGACGCGGTCACGGTCAACATGCCCTACCTCCTCCGGTGAAAGGCCCCTCCTCCCATGCCACGCACGGCAATCCGCGCCGGCGCCCTGCTGACCTCCGCACTCCTCGTCCCGCTCGTGACGGGCTGCGGCGGCGAGGCGAGCGCGGGTGACGACGACACGGTCACGGTGACCGTCGGCTACCAGTCCAGGACCATCAACACCGTCACCGCGGGCACCCTCCTGCGCTCGCTCGGCTACTTCGAGGACGAACTGCGGGCCCGGGGCGAGCGGGACGGGGTCACGTACGAGGTGAAGTGGCAGGACTACGCGACCGGCGCCCCCATCACCGCCCAGATGACCGCGGGAAAGATCGACATCGGCTCGATGGGCGACTTCCCCCTGCTGATCAACGCGGCCCGCGGCAAACAGCTGAACCGTCCCACCAAGCTGGTCTCGGTCACCGGTTACAACCTCCGCGGTGGCCTCAACACCGTGGTGACCGGCCCTGATTCGACTCTCGAGTCCCTGAAGGACCTGCGCGGCAGGAAGGTCTCCA
Organism: Streptomyces sp. NPDC102402; assembly: GCF_044765765.1. NCBI lineage: Bacteria > Bacillati > Actinomycetota > Actinomycetes > Kitasatosporales > Streptomycetaceae > Streptomyces > Streptomyces sp. NPDC102402. The sequence goes on along the minus strand of NZ_JBIWKR010000002.1, from coordinate 280,394 downwards.
CGAGCGTCGGATCGGCCGCCGACGGGACGCTCGTCCGCGCGCTCCAGCAGGCCGGGCTCGACCCGGACAAGGACATCCGCAAGCTCAACCAGCAGCCCGCGGTGGGTGCGTCGGCGCTCCAGGCCGGCAGCGCGGACGCCCTGTCGCAGTTCGTGGCGTGGCCCGGACTGCTGGCGTTCCAGGGCCGGGCGAAGGCCCTCTACGACGGGGCGGAGCTGAATCTTCCGACGTTCCACGGGGTCACCGTCGTCGAGGACTTCGCGAAGAAGCGGCCCGCCGTGCTGGAGGACTTCCTCCGGGCGCAGGGCCGGGCGACGGAGTACCTGCACGAGCACCCGGTGGCGGCCTCCGAGTCGGTGGCGAAGGCGACGGGCCTGCCGGCCGAGGTCGTCCACCTCTACAACGGTGCCCAGGGCATCGCGACGTTCGACACGACGGTGAAGCCCGCGCTGGTGGCCGCGCTCGAGAAGGACGTCCCGGTTCTGCGCTCGGCGAAGCTCGTCGGCGACGTCGACGTGGACGCCTTCGTCGACGAGCAGTACGTGAAGCGGGCGTTCGGCAACGGCTACACGAAGGCCCGGGCCGCCGGTCCGCCCGCCGCCCGCGGGGGCGAGGTCTGGCTGAAGGGCGAGGACACCACCTCGGCGTTCGCCACCCCCGCCGAGGTCCTGCGGTACGCCGCCGGGCACGAGGGCCGGGTCCGCGCCGCGTACGTCCCCGACGCGGGCACCGGGACCCTGTGGTTCGCGGACCGGGCCGTCTGGGTGTCGGAAGGCGACGAACTGCGGCCGTACGTCACGGAGTCGGCCGCCCGCACCGACGTCGCGGCGCACCCCGGCTCACGGACCGTCCCGTACGCCACGGCGCTCGACCTGGCCCGCGCCTCATGAGGGGGCGGCGGTCGTCGGTCGCGCTGCGGGCCCTGTCGCTGGTGGCCGCTCTGTCCGTCTGGCAGTTGCTGACCTCCTACGACGTCAACCTGTGGCTGCGCTTCGAGCAGTTCCCCACGGTGACCGATGTGGCCCGGGCGTTCGGGGACCGGCTGGGCAGTGACGCGTACTGGCAGGACCTCACCGACAGTCTGACCCGGATCGTCACCGGCTTCGCCCTGGCCGCCGTCCTCGGCATCACGGCCGGCACGGCGATCGCCCGATCGCGGCTGGTCTCGGACCTGCTGGGCCCCGTCCTGGAGGTGGTGCGCCCCGTCCCGGCGATCGCCCTGGTGCCCGTGGCGATCCTGCTCTTCCCCAGCAACGAGCAGGGCATCGTCTTCATCACCTGCACCGCGGCGTTCTTCCCCGTCATGGTCTCCACCCGGCACGCGGTGCGTGCGCTCACCCCGGTGTGGGAGGAGGCCGTCCTGACGATGGGCGGCGGCCGGTGGAGGGTCCTCGGCTCGGTCGTCCTGCCCGGCGCACTCCCCGGCATCCTCGGCGGGCTCTCCGTCGGCATCGGGGTGTCGTGGATCTGTGTGATCTCCGCCGAGATGATCTCCGGCGAGTACGGGGTCGGCTACCGCACCTGGCAGGACTACACGGTCGTCGACTACCCCGGGGTCTTCGTCGGCATGGCCACGATCGGCCTGCTGGGGTGGATCACCTCGACCGCGGTGGAGCTGCTCGGCCGCCGGCTCACCCGGTGGCTGCCACGCACGGAGGGCAGCCGCCCTCCGTCCCCCGTACGGCACCGGAACCGGGCCGTGCCCTCGGCGGCCGCACCGGCGGCCCTGGCGAAGGAGCGGGTGCACCCATGACCACGACCACTCCCCCGGGAGTCCGGCTGACGCTGCGCGGCGCAGTGCTCGGCCGGGCCGGGACACCGGTGCTGGACGGTGTCGACCTCGACGTCGTACCCGGCGAGATCCTGGCCGTCGTCGGGCCGTCCGGCTGCGGCAAGTCCACGCTCCTGCGCACCCTGGCCGGGCTGCTGCCCGCCCTCGGCGGCGAGGTCACCCAGGACGGCGAGGCGATCACCGTGCCCCGGGCCGAGCGGGCCCTCGTCTTCCAGGACGACGCGCTGCTGCCGTGGCGCACGGTACGGGCCAACGTGGAACTCCCGCTGGCCATCAGGGGCGTCCCGCGCGGGGCCCGCAGGGCACGTGCCGAGTCCTGGCTTGCCCGGGTCGGCCTGGACGGCCACGGCGCGAGGCTCCCGCACCGGATCTCGGGCGGCCAGCGCCAGCGCGTCCAGCTGGCCCGCGCCCTGGCGGCCGAGCCGCGGGCGGTCCTGATGGACGAGCCCTTCGGCGCGCTGGACGCCCAGACCAGGGCCGGGATGCAGCAGTTGCTCGTCGACGTCCTGCGGGGTACGGGCGCCACGGTCGTCTTCGTCACGCACGACGTGGACGAGGCCCTGTTCCTGGGCGACCGGGTGGCGCTGCTGCCCACCGCGCGCGTCCTGGACGTGCCCCGCCCGCGGGAACGCGCCGCGCACACCGATCCGGCGACCGTCGCGCTGCGCCGCGAGGTCCTCGAATCGCTCACTCCCGACCGTGGAAAGGCCTGACCGTGCAGATCCCCGCCCTCGCCGACGCCGAGGAACTCTCCTGCGACGTACTGGTCGTGGGGGGCGGCACAGCCGGCACGATGGCCGCGCTCACCGCCGCCGAGCACGGCTCCTCCGTCCTGCTGCTGGAGAAGGCGCACGTCCGCCACTCGGGCGCCCTCGCCATGGGCATGGACGGTGTGAACAACGCGGTGATCCCGGGCCGGGCCGAACCCGACGACTACGTCGCCGAGATCACCCGGGCCAACGACGGCATCGTCGACCAGTCCACCGTCCGGCAGACGGCGGTGCGCGGGTACGGGATGGTGCGGCGGCTGGAGTCGTACGGGGTGAAGTTCGAGAAGGACGAGCACGGCGAGTACGCCGTCCGCCAGGTGCACCGCTCCGGCTCGTACGTGCTGCCGATGCCTGAGGGCAAGGACGTCAAGAAGGTCCTGTACCGGCAGCTGCGGCGCCGGGAGATGCGGGAGAGGATCCGCATCGAGAACCGGGTGATGCCGGTCCGGATCCTCACCGGCGACGACGGCCGGGCGATCGGCGCGGCGGCCTTCAACACCCGCACCGGCGCGTTCGTCACCGTGCGTGCCGGGGCGGTCGTCCTGGCCACCGGCCCCTGCGGGCGGCTCGGCCTCCCCGCCTCCGGGTACCTCTACGGGACGTACGAGAACCCCACCAACGCGGGCGACGGCTATGCCATGGCCTACCACGCGGGCGCCGAACTGACCGGCATCGAGTGCTTCCAGATCAACCCGCTGATCAAGGACTACAACGGCCCGGCCTGCGCCTACGTCGCCAATCCCTTCGGCGGCTACCAGGTGAACCGGCACGGCGAGCGGTTCGTCGACTCCGATTACTGGTCGGGGCAGATGATGTCCGAGTTCGCGGCGGAGGTCGCCTCGGACCGCGGGCCGGTGTACCTGAAGCTGAGCCACCTGCCCGAGGAGTCCGTCAGCGCGCTGGAGGGCATCCTGCACTCCACGGAGCGGCCGACCCGGGGCACGTTCCACGCGAACCGGGGCCACGACTACCGCACCCACGACATCGAGATGCACATCTCCGAGATCGGTCTGTGCGGCGGCCACTCCGCCTCCGGGGTCCGCGTCGACGACCACGCCCGCACGACGGTGCCCCGCCTCTACGCGGCCGGGGACCTGGCCTGCGTCCCGCACAACTACATGATCGGCGCGTTCGTCTACGGCGACCTCGCGGGCGCCGACGCCTCGCAGTACACCGCGTACGAGGGCGAGCTGCCCGCGGAGCAGCTCAAGGAGGCCCACGAGCTGGTCTACCGGCCGCTGCGGAATCCGGAGGGGCCCCCGCAGACCCAGGTCGAGTACAAGCTGCGCCGCTTCGTGAACGACTACGTGGCCCCGCCGAAGTCGGGGGCCCGGCTCTCGCTCGCGCTGGAGCACTTCGAGCGGATGCGTACGGACATCGCGGAGATGGGGGCGACCACCGCGCACGAGCTGATGCGCTGCGCGGAGGTGAGCTTCATCCGGGACTGCGCGGAGATGGCGGCGCGCTCCTCGCTGGCCCGGACGGAGTCCCGCTGGGGCCTCTACCACGAGCGTACGGACCATCCGGAGCGCGACGACACCGACTGGTTCCACCACCTCGACCTGCGGAAGTCGGCTGCGGGCGCGATGGAGTTCACGGCCCGGCCGGTGGCGCCGTACCTCGTGCCGGTGGACGGGTTCGACCCCGTCGGCGGGGCCTCCAGGGAGCTCGGCGAGGTCGAGGCGGAGCAGGTGGCGACGGCCGGGGCGAAGGAGGCCGCCCCGTCCGGTTCCACGCCGGCCGTCCGCGCCGGGGCCGCCGCGGCGCTGTCGGCCGGGCCCTCCCCCCGCATCCTCGAACTCCTCGCGCTGGCGGAGGACCAGCCGGAGCTGGCGGACCTCGCCCCGTATCTGGCCGATCCCGACCCGGCGGTCCGGCGGGCCGCTGTGGCCGCGCTGACCGAGTCGACGCCCCGGGGCGCGGGGCCGGCGCTGGCGGCGGGGCTCGCGGACCCGGTGCCGTCCGTGCGGGCGGAGGCGGCCGCCTCCCTGCGGGAGCTGGTCGAGGTACTGCCGGCCGAACCGGCCCTGCGCGAACCGCTGGTGGGGGCGCTGGGCTCGGAGGACCCGGTCGTACGGGCCACGGCGCTGGACACCCTGCGGGCGCTGCGGCTGGGGGACGCGGAGCTGTTCGCGGGCACGCTCGGCGACCCCGTCATCGACGTACGCGTCCACACGGTGAGCGCCCTGGTCTCGGTGGACGCCACGGACCTGCTGGCCGGGGCCGTGACGGACCCGTCCCGGGAGGTCCGGGTGGCCGTCGCGAAGGGGCTGGCGGCCACCCGCTCCCCCGGCCCGGAACCGCTGGCCCCGCTCCTTTCGGACCCGGACCTGCTGGTGCGGGCGGCCGCCCTGGCGGCGCTCGCGGCGACGGGGTGCCCGGAGCCGTACGCGGCCCAGGCCACCGCGGCGCTGGCGGATCCGGCCTGGCAGGTCAGAGCGGGGGCGGCGACGGCGCTCTCCTCGGCCGAACCGGTCTCCGCACTCGCCCCGCTGGCCGGGGCGCTGGCCGACCCTAACGCCGACGTCCGGATGGCGGCGGTGCTGGCGCTGCTGAACCACACGTCCCACGACGCGGCCCGGGAGGCTCTCGCCGGGGTGCTCACGGACCCGGACGCGGACGTGCGCGCGTATGCGGCCAGAGGGGCGTTGGTCAACGACGCGTAAGTCGCTCACGCGTTTGGGCGGCCATGATCGGTTTTCGCCGGATACGCTGAACGCACCCGCGAGGCTTCGTCCCATGGGAGCACTGATGAGCATCGAACCCGAGGCCCCCCAGCCGCGGTGGGCGGTCCCGCCCGTGGGCGGCTGGACCGCCGATGACCTGGACACACTCCCGAATCTGCCTCCGCACACGGAGCTGATCGACGGGAGCCTGGTTTTCGTGGGTCCGCAGACGTTGTTCCATACACGGGCGGTCAGCTTCTTCGAATGGCAGCTGGAGTCGCTGGCACCGCCTGAGCTGGAGGTCGTGCGGGAGTTCACCATCGACATCGACTTCCAGAACCGGCCGGAACCCGATGTCGTCGTCGTGCGCGCGGACGCGGTCGAGAGCCTGCGGCAGACACGGTTCCCCGCGAGCAGCGTGCTGCTCGCGATCGAGGTGGTGTCCGACGAGTCCGTCACCCGTGACCGGGAGACCAAGCCCGTGAAGTACGCGCGGGCGAGGATCCCGCACTACTGGCGGGTGGAGAACCAGGACGGCCGCGCGGTGGTCTACGTCTTCGAGCTGGAGCCCGCGACCGGCGCGTACACGTCCACGGGGATCTTCCATGACCGGATGAAGGTCTCCACGCCCTTTCCCGCGGACCTGGATCTGACCGCGATCGTCTCCCGCCGCCGGGCGGCGGAGCCGGAGTAGCCCCGGTCCCGCTCACTCGAACTCGGGCGGCTCCTCGTCCCAGCCGAACTCCGGGTCCGCGTCCTGGGCGGCGGGGCGGGCCGTCGGCTCCGGCGTCCGGTCCGGTGCGGGCGCCGCTGCCGCTGATGGGGCAGCCGCCGGGCCCGCCTCTCCCAGCCCCGCCAGCACCTCCAGCACGCCTTCGCCGTACGTCGCGAGCTTCTTCTCGCCCAGGCCGCTGACGCCGCCCAGCTCACCGAGCGAGCTGGGACGCAGGGTGGCGATCTCCCGCAGCGTCGCGTCGTGGAAGATCACGTAGGCCGGGAGGCCCAGCTCCTTCGCCGTCGCCCCGCGCCAGGCGCGGAGCGCCTCGAAGACCGGGACGGCCTCCGCCGGCAGGTCGGCCGCCGCCGCGGCGGACTTGGCCTTCCGCTCACCGGAGCCGCCGGACCGGGTCGTCGGCCGCTTCGGCTCCTTGCGCAGCAGCACCTCGCGCTCCCGGCCGAGGACCGAGCCGCTCTCCTCGGTCAGTACGAGCGTGCCGTACTCGCCCTCGACCGCCAGCAGTCCCTGAGCCAGCAGCTGCCGCACGACGCCCCGCCACTCCGCCTCGGCCAGCTCCTCGCCGATGCCGAAGACGGAGAGCTGGTCGTGGTCGAACTGGATGGTCTTCGCGGTCTTGCGGCCCAGCAGGATGTCGATGATCTGCCCGGCGCCGAACTTCTGGTTCCGCTCGCGCTTCAGGCGGACCACGGTCGACAGCAGCTTCTGGGCGACCACCGTGCCGTCCCAGGTCTCGGGCGGGGTGAGGCACGTGTCGCAGTTGCCGCAGGTCTGCTCGCCGGGCTCCTGGCCGAAGTACGTCAGGAGCTGGGCGCGACGGCACTGGACGGTCTCGCAGAGCGCCAGCATCGAGTCGAGGTGCGAGGCGGCACGACGCCGGAAGGCCTCGTCGCCCTCGCCGCCCTGGATCAGCTTGCGCTGCTGGACGACGTCCTGGAGTCCGTAGGCCATCCAGGCCGTGGACGGTGCGCCGTCACGGCCGGCGCGGCCGGTCTCCTGGTAGTAGCCCTCGACGGACTTGGGCAGGTCGAGGTGGGCGACGAAGCGCACGTCCGGCTTGTCGATGCCCATGCCGAACGCGATGGTCGCGACGACGACCAGCCCCTCCTCGCGCAGGAAGCGCGACTGGTGGGCGGCGCGCGTCCCCGCGTCGAGGCCCGCGTGGTAGGGCACGGCCTCGATGCCGTTGCGGCTGAGGTACTCGGCGGTCTTCTCCGTGGAGTTGCGCGAGAGGCAGTAGACGATGCCCGCGTCCCCCGCGTGCTCCTCCTTGAGGAAGGTGAGCAGCTGCTTCTTCGGGTCGGCCTTCCCCACGATGCGGTACTGGATGTTGGGCCGGTCGAAGCTGGCCACGAAGTGCCGGGCGTCGGGCATGCCCAGGCGCTGGGTGATCTCCCGGTGCGTGGCGTCGGTGGCCGTGGCCGTCAGGGCGATCCGGGGGACGTCGGGCCAGCGCTCGCCCAGCACGGACAGGGCGAGGTAGTCGGGGCGGAAGTCGTGGCCCCACTGGGCGACGCAGTGCGCCTCGTCGATGGCGAAGACGGAGATCTCACCGCGGGCCAGGAGGGAGAGCGTCGAGTCGAGACGCAGCCGCTCGGGGGCCAGATACAGCACGTCGAGCTCACCGGCGACGAACTGGGCCTCCATCGAGCGGCGCTCGTCGAAGTCCTGCGTGGAGTTCATGAAGCCCGCGCGGACACCGAGCGCGCGCAGGGCGTCGACCTGGTCCTGCATGAGCGCGATCAGCGGGGAGATCACGACGCCCGTACCCGGCCTGACCAGGGCGGGGATCTGGTAGCAGAGGGACTTCCCCCCACCGGTGGGCATGAGCACGACCGCGTCGCCGCCCCCGACGACATGCTCGATCACCGCGCCCTGCTCGCCGCGGAACGTCTCGTACCCGAACACCCGGTGCAGTGTCTGCTGCGCAGCGCTCTCGGTCGTCACACTCATGGTCGCGCCCGTCCGTCCGTCTTCACCCGTCCACAGCAACCATAGGCGCCGCCTACGACAACGCCGGACGGGCTTGACTTTCCAAGGCCCGTCCGGCGCGCGTACCGCTCTCTGCCGCCGTTACCGCACGAAGACTCCCGCCTGGCTCGCCAGGTCGAGGAAGTACTGCGGGGCAAGGCCGAGGACGAGGGTCACGGCGACCCCGACCGCGATGGTGGTCATCGTCAGCGGGGACGGGACGGCGACCGTGGGGCCGTCCGCCTTCGGCTCGCTGAAGAACATCAGGACGATGACCCGGATGTAGAAGAACGCCGCGATGGCCGACGAGATCACACCGACCACGACGAGGCCGCCCGCGCCGCCGTCCGCCGCCGCCTTGAAGACGGCGAACTTGCCGGAGAACCCGGAGGTGAGCGGGATGCCGGCGAAGGACAGCAGGAACACCGCGAAGACCGCCGCGGTCAGCGGCGAGCGCCGGCCGAGGCCGGCCCACTTCGACAGGTGGGTCGCCTCGCCGCCCGCGTCGCGCACCAGGGTGACGACGGCGAAGGCACCGACGGTCACGAAGGAGTACACCGCGAGGTAGAAGAGGACCGAGGAGATGCCCTCCGGGCTGGCCGCGATGACACCGGCGAGGATGAAGCCCGCGTGCGCGATCGAGGAGTAGGCCAGGAGCCGCTTGATGTCGGTCTGGGTGATCGCGACGACCGCCCCTCCCAGCATCGTGACGATCGCGACACCCCACATGACGGGGCGCAGGTCCCAGGTGAGGCCCGGCAGCACCACGTACAGCAGGCGCAGCAGCGCGCCGAACGCGGCGACCTTCGTGGCCGCGGCCATGAAGCCGGTGACCGGGGTCGGGGCGCCCTGGTAGACGTCCGGGGTCCACATGTGGAACGGGACCGCGCCGACCTTGAAGAGCAGGCCCATGAGGATCAGGGCGCCGCCGATGAGCAGCAGCGCGTCGTTGCCCATGGTGTCGGCGAGCGCCGGGTCGATCTGCTGGACGGTGCCGTCGACGACGTTCGCGATGCCCGCGTAGGAGACGGTGCCCGCGTACCCGTAGAGCAGGGCGATCCCGAAGAGCAGGAAGGCCGAGGAGAAGGCGCCGAGCAGGAAGTACTTCACGGCGGCTTCCTGCGACATCAGCCGCTTGCGGCGGGCGACGGCGCACAGGAGGTAGAGCGGGAGGGAGAAGACCTCGAGCGCCACGAACAGCGTCAGGAGGTCGTTGGCCGCGGGGAAGACCAGCATGCCGGCCACGGAGAAGAGGGCCAGCGGGAAGACCTCGGTCGTGGTGAACCCGGCCTTGACCGCCGCCTTCTCGCCGTCGCTGCCGGGCACCGAACCGGCCTGGGCGGCGAAGGAGTCGACGTGGTTTCCGTGCGAGGCCGGATCGAGGCGCCGCTCGGCGAACGTGAAGACGGAGACCATCGAGACGAGCAGGATGGTGCCCTGCAGGAACAGGGCGGGGCCGTCGACGGCGACGGCGCCCATCGCGGCGATGTGCGCGTTCTTCGAGGCGTAGCCGTCTGCGGCGAGCCCCACCACCGCGGCGAACGCGGCGGCGATCGCGACGACCGTCAGGAACACCTGGGTGGTGTAGCGGGCCCTGCGCGGGACGAAGGCCTCCACCAGGATCCCGATGACGGCGGCCCCGACCACGATCAGGACGGGCGCCAGTTGGGCGTACTCGATGGTCGGAGCGGTGAACTTGTCGCCCGGTGCGGCCGTCGTCACCCCGCCCGCCGTCGTCCACAGACTGTGGACAGCTGTTGCGCTCACTTGGCGGCCTCCACCTCGGGCTGGGGGTCCTTCTTCTGTACGTCCTGCATGGTGTGCTGCACCGCCGGGTTGACGACATCGGTGAGCGGCTTCGGGAAGACGCCCAGGAAGATCAGCAGGGCGATCAGCGGGACGGCCACGGCCAGCTCACGGACCTTGAGGTCGGGCATGCCCCCGATCCCCTCCCTGACCGGGCCCGTCATCGTCCGCTGGTAGAGGACGAGGACGTAGAGCGCGGCGAGGACGATGCCGACGGTGGCGATGATGCCGACCACCGGGTACGCGCTGAACACGCCGACCAGGACGAGGAACTCACTGACGAAGGGGGCGAGTCCGGGCAGCGAGAGGGTGGCCAGGCCACCGATGAGGAAGGTTCCCGCCAGGACGGGCGCCACCTTCTGCACCCCGCCGTAGTCGGCGATGAGCCGCGAACCGCGCCGGGTGATCAGGAATCCGGCGACCAGCATGAGCGCGCCCGTCGAGAGGCCGTGGTTGACCATGTAGAGCGTGGCGCCCGACTGGCCCTGGCTCGTCATCGCGAAGATCCCGAGCACGATGAAGCCGAAGTGCGAGATCGAGGCGTAGGCGATGAGCCGCTTGATGTCGCGCTGGCCGACGGCGAGCAGCGCGCCGTAGACGATGGAGATCAGGGCCAGGACGAGGATCACCGGCGTCGCCCACTTGCTGGCCTCCGGGAACAGCTGGAGGCAGAAGCGCAGCATCGCGAAGGTGCCGACCTTGTCGACGACCGCGGTGATGAGGACGGCCACCGGGGTGGTCGCCTCCCCCATCGCGTTGGGCAGCCAGGTGTGCAGCGGCCACAGCGGGGCCTTCACCGCGAAGGCGAAGAAGAACCCGAGGAACAGCCACCGCTCGGTGGAGGTCGCCATGTCCAGCGATCCGTTGGCCCGGGCCTCGGCGATCTCGGAGAGCGAGAAGCTCCCCGCGACGACGTAGAGCCCGATGACGGCGGCCAGCATGATGAGCCCGCCGGCCAGGTTGTAGAGGAGGAACTTCACGGCGGCGTAGCTGCGCTGCGCCGCCGCGTTCTCGTCGCTGCCGGAGTGTGCCCGGTCCCCGAAGCCGCCGATGAGGAAGTACATCGGGATGAGCATGGCTTCGAAGAGGATGTAGAAGAGGAAGACGTCGGTGGCGACGAAGGACAGGATGACCATCGCCTCGACCATGAGGATCAGGGCGAAGAAGCCCTGGGTCGGGCGCCAGCGGCTGGAGTTGGTTTCCAGGGGGTCGGCGTCGTGCCAGCCCGCCAGGATCACGAAGGGGATCAGCAGTGCGGTGAGCGCGAGGAGCGCCACCCCGATGCCGTCGACGCCCAGCTCGTAGCGGACGCCGAAGTCCTTGATCCAGGCGTGCGACTCGGTGAGCTGGTAGCGGTCGCCGCCCGGTTCGAAGCGGGCGAAGACGATGCCGGCCAGGACGAGCGTGGCCAGCGACACCGCCAGGGCGAGCCACTTGGCCGCGGTACGCCGGGCGGCCGGGACGGCGGCGGTGGCGATCGCGCCGATCGCCGGGAGCGCCGCCGTCGCTGTCAGGAGGGGAAAGGACATGGGATCAGACCGCCCTCATCAGCAGGGTCGCGGCGATGAGGACCGCCGCACCGCCGAACATCGAGACCGCGTAGGAGCGGGCGTAGCCGTTCTGCAGCTTGCGCAGCCGGCCGGAGAGCCCGCCCATCGAGGCGGCCGTGCCGTTGACGACACCGTCGACCAGGGTGTGGTCGACATAGACCAGGGAGCGGGTGAGGTGCTCGCCGCCGCGGACCAGGACCACGTGGTTGAAGTCGTCCTGGAGGAGGTCCCGGCGGGCCGCCCTGGTGAGCAGGGAGCCGCGCGGGGCGACGGCCGGGACGGGCCTGCGCCCGTACATGGCCCAGGCGACGGCGACACCGATGACGAGCACCACCATGGTGGCGGCGGTGACGGTGGTCGCGCTCACCGGGGCGTGTCCGTGGTCGTGGCCGGTGACCGGCTCCAGCCAGTGCATGAAGCGGTCGCCGATGGAGAAGAAGCCACCGGCGAAGACCGACCCGAAGGCCAGCACGATCATCGGGATCGTCATGGACTTCGGTGACTCGTGCGGGTGCGGCTCGTGGCCTTCGGCGTCCGGCTGCCAGCGCTTCTCGCCGAAGAAGGTCATCAGCATCACGCGCGTCATGTAGAACGCGGTGATCGCGGCGCCCAGCAGGGTGACCGAGCCGAGGATCCAGCCCTCGGTGCCGCCCTTGGCGAAGGCCGCCTCGATGATCATGTCCTTGGAGAAGAAGCCGGACAGACCGGGGAAGCCGATGATCGCGAGGTAGCCGAGGCCGAAGGTGACGAAGGTGACCGGCATGAACTTCCGCAGGCCTCCGTACTTCCGCATGTCCACCTCGTCGTTCATGCCGTGCATGACCGAACCGGCGCCGAGGAAGAGACCGGCCTTGAAGAAGCCGTGCGTCACCAGGTGCATGATCGCGAAGACGTAGCCGATGGGGCCGAGGCCCGCGGCGAGGATCATGTAGCCGATCTGCGACATCGTCGACCCGGCGAGGGCCTTCTTGATGTCGTCCTTGGCGCAACCGACGATCGCACCGAAGATCAGCGTGACCGCGCCGACGACCACGACGACCAGCTGGGCGTCGGGGGCACCGTTGAAGATCGCGCCGGAGCGGACGATCAGGTAGACACCGGCGGTCACCATGGTGGCGGCGTGGATGAGGGCCGAGACCGGGGTCGGGCCCTCCATCGCGTCACCGAGCCAGGACTGCAGCGGCACCTGGGCCGACTTGCCGCAGGCGGCGAGGAGCAGCATCAGGCCGATCGCGGTGAGCTTGCCCTCGCTCGTGTCCCCGGTCGCCTCGAACACCGGCCCGAAGGCGAAGGTGCCGAAGGTGGTGAACATCAGCATGATCGCGATGGACAGGCCCATGTCGCCGACCCTGTTGACCAGGAAGGCCTTCTTGGCGGCGGTGGCCGCGCTGGGCTTGTGCTGCCAGAAGCCGATGAGCAGGTACGACGCCAGGCCGACGCCTTCCCACCCGACGTACAGCAGGAGGTAGTTGTCGGCGATGACCAGGATGAGCATCGCCGCGAGGAAGAGGTTCAGATAGCCGAAGAAGCGGCGGCGGCGCTCGTCGTGCTCCATGTAGCCGATGGAGTAGATGTGGATCAGCGTGCCCACACCCGTGATCAGCAGGACGAACGTCATCGACAACTGGTCGAGCTGGAAGGCCACGTCGGCCTGGAACCCCTCGACGGGGATCCAGCTGAACAGGTGCTGGTGCAGGGTGCGGTCCTCCGCGCCCCTGCCCAGCATGTCGGTGAACAGCACGGCGCCGATGCCGAACGACACGGCGGCGAGCACCGTGCCGATCCAGTGTCCGGCCCGGTCGAGCCGGCGGCCGCCGCAGAGCAGCACCGCCGCTCCGAGCAGGGGCGCCGCGACCAGCAGCGCAATCAGGTTTTCCACGATTCCGACCCCTTACAGCTTCATCAGGCTGGCGTCGTCGACCGAGGCCGAGTGGCGGGAGCGGAACAGCGACACGATGATCGCGAGCCCGATGACGACCTCCGCGGCGGCGACGACCATCGTGAAGAAGGCGATGATCTGGCCGTCGAGGTTGCCGTGCATCCGGGAGAACGCGACGAGCGTGAGGTTGCAGGCGTTGAGCATCAGCTCGATGCACATGAACACCACGATCGCGTTCCGCCTGATCAGGACGCCGGAGGCGCCGATCGTGAACAAAAGGGCCGCGAGGTAGAGGTAGTTGACCGGATTCACTTGGCGACCTCCTCCTCTTCTTCCGCGTGGTCACGGGCCGGCCCGCGGTCACGTCCGAGCCGCTCCCCCGAGCGCTGTTCCAGCGCCTTGAGGTCGGCGAGCGATTCGCTGGACACGTCGCGGATCTGGCCGCGCTGCCGCAGCGTCTGCATGACGGTGAGCTCGGACGGGGTGCCGTCCGGCAGGAGTCCCGCGATGTCCACGGCGTTGTGCCGGGCGTAGACACCGGGGGCGGGCAGCGGCGGGAGGTGGCTGCTGCGCACCCGCTCCTGGGAGAGCTCCCGCTGTGTCTTCGCCCGCTCGGTGCGCTCGCGGTGCGTGAGCAGCATCGCCCCGACGGTCGCCGTGATCAGGAGGGCGCCGGTGATCTCGAACGCGAAGACGTACTTGGTGAAGATGAGGTTGGCGAGGCCCTCGACGTTTCCGCCGTGCCGGGCGTTCGCGGCTCCCAGGCCGTTGAAGGTGGAGAGGGACGCCTGCCCGATTCCGGCGATCAGCAGGATGCCGAAGCCGAGCCCGCAGGCGGCGGCCAGCCAGCGCTGCCCCTTGAGGGTCTCCTTCAGCGAGTCGGCCGCCGTGACGCCGACGAGCATGACCACGAAGAGGAACAGCATCATGATCGCGCCGGTGTAGACGACGACCTGGACGATGCCCAGGAAGTAGGCGCCGTTGGCGAGGTAGAAGACCGCCAGCACGATCATGGTGCCGGCGAGCGACAGCGCGCTGTGCACCGCCTTCTTCATCAGGACGGTCGAGAGCGCGCCGATGACGGCGACGGTGCCGAGGATCCAGAACTGGACGGCCTCGCCGGTCGACGTGGCGGTGGCCGCCGCGGCCAGGGTGGCGGTCATGCGTCCACCTCCTTGTCCGCTTCTCCCTTGGAGACGGCGACCTGGCGCTCCGTACCGGAGGCCGCCTCGGTCACCAGACCTCGGTAGTAGTCCTGTTCGTCCATGCCGGGGAAGATCGCGTGCGGGCTGTCGACCATGCCTTCCTCCAGGCCCGCGAGCAGCTCGTCCTTGGTGTAGATGAGGCTCTCGCGGGTGGTGTTGGCCAGCTCGAACTCGTTGGTCATGGTCAGTGCCCGGGTGGGGCACGCCTCGATGCAGAGCCCGCACAGGATGCAGCGCGCGTAGTTGATCTGGTAGACGCGGCCGTAGCGCTCCCCGGGGGAGTAGCGCTCCTCGTCCGTGTTGTCCGCGCCCTCGACGTAGATCGCGTCCGCCGGACACGCCCAGGCGCAGAGCTCGCAGCCGACGCACTTCTCCAGCCCGTCCGGGTGGCGGTTGAGCTGGTGCCGGCCGTGGAAGCGCGGCGCCGTCACCTTCTGCGTCTCCGGGTACTGCTCCGTCAGCCGCTTCTTGAACATGGCCTTGAAGGTCACGCCGAAGCCGGCCACAGGATTCTGGAACTTCTCCCCCGAGGGTTCCGATGACTCAGACACCGTCGGCCTCCCTTCCGTCACTCGCACTTCCGTCACTCACCAGGTCGTCACTCCGAGTGTCCGGCCCGCCACTGACAACGAGCTCCCGCTCGCGTCGTGGCGTGCGGCGCGGCACCGGGGGCAGTGTCTGGCCGGGCAGCGGCGGCACCGGATATCCGCCCGCCATCGGGTCGAACGCGGGCTCCGGTCCGGCCGCCTCCTCGGCGGCCTTGGTCCTCCGGTCGCGGAAGATGTCGGCGGCGAAGGAGATCAGCAGGACCGCGATCACCGCTCCGGCGACGTACAGCAGGATCTTCGCGTAGTCGTAGCCCTCGTTGTTCATCGCCCTGACGGTCGCGACCAGCATCAGCCAGACGACGGAGACCGGGATCAGGACCTTCCAGCCGAGCTTCATCAGCTGGTCGTAGCGCACCCGTGGCAGGGTGCCGCGCAGCCAGATGAAGAAGAAGAGGAGCAGCTGCACCTTGACGACGAACCAGAGCATCGGCCACCAGCCGTGGTTCGCGCCCTCCCAGAAGGTGCTGACCGGGTACGGAGCCCGCCAGCCGCCGAGGAAGAGGGTCACGGAGACCGCGGAGACGGTCACCATGTTGACGTACTCGGCGAGCATGAACATCGCGAACTTGATCGACGAGTACTCGGTGTTGAAGCCGCCGACCAGGTCGCCCTCGGACTCCGGCATGTCGAACGGGGCGCGGTTGGTCTCCCCGACCATCGTGATGACGTAGATGATGAAGGAGACCGGAAGCAGGATGACGAACCAGCGGTCCTCCTGGGCAGCCACGATCTCCGAGGTCGACATGGACCCGGAGTAGAGGAACACCGAGGCGAAGGCGGCGCCCATCGCGATCTCGTAGCTGATCATCTGGGCGCAGGAGCGCAGTCCGCCGAGCAGCGGGTACGTCGATCCGGAGGACCAGCCGGCCAGCACGATGCCGTAGATGCCGACGGAGGCGACCGCGAGGATGTAGAGCATCGCGATCGGCAGGTCGGTCAGCTGCATCGTCGTGCGGTGGCCGAAGATCGAGACCTCGTTGCCGGACGGGCCGAACGGGATCACGGCGATCGCCATGAACGCGGGTGCGGCGGCGACGATCGGGGCCAGGATGTAGACGACCTTGTCGGCGCGCTTGACGACGACGTCTTCCTTGAGCATCAGCTTGATGCCGTCGGCGAGCGACTGGAGCATGCCCCAGGGCCCGTGCCGGTTGGGGCCGATGCGCAGCTGCATCCAGGCGACGACCTTGCGTTCCCACACGATGGAGAACAGCACGGTCACCATGAGGAACGCGAAGCAGAACACCGCCTTGACGACGACGAGCCACCAGGGGTCCGTGCCGAACATGGAGAGGTCCTCGGCTGCGAGGACGGTCCCCCGCGGTGCCGTGGCGAGTTGGGCGAGGCCGGTCACTCTCCTACCTCCGTTGTCACGACGTGGGAGCCCGGGGCGGCCGGACCGATCCGGACCAGTCCGCCCGGCTGGGCGCCGGTGTCGGCGGGGACACCCCGGCCGACGGAGTCGAGCGGCACCCACACGACCCGGTCCGGCATCTCGGTGACCGCCAGCGGGAGTTCGGTGGTGCCGGCGGGGCCGGTGACGGCCAGCAGGTCGCCGTCCTTCACCCCGGACTCGGCTGCGGTGACCGGGGAGAGCCGGGCGACGGCCGCGTGCCTCGTACCGGCCAGGGCCTCGTCGCCCTCCTGGAGCCGGCCCCGGTCGAGCAGCATCCGGTGGCCCGCGAGGACCGCCTCGCCGTCTCCGGGCCGGGGCACCGGGCGGGAGGTCGCCCGCGGGTCGTCGGCGTGGCCGCCCTGCCAGCCGCCGAGACGGTCGAGCTCACGGCGGGCCGCTCGCAGGTCGGGCAGCGCGAGGTGGACGTCGAGCGCGTCGGCCAGCATGTGAAGCACCCGCGCGTCGGTCGGGCAGAGCGTCCTGGGCATCTGCTCGGGCTTCAGAGCGGCCTCGAACATCCGGGCCCTGCCCTCCCAGTTGAGGAAGGTGCCGGGCTTCTCGGCGACGGCGGCGACGGGGAGGACCACGTCGGCGCGCTCGGTGACCGCGCCGGGCCGCAGCTCCAGCGAGACCAGGAACCCGACCTCGTCCAGCGCTCTCAGCGCCCCCGCGGGGTCGGGCAGGTCCTCGGGGTCGACGCCCGCGACCAGCAGCGCGCCCAGTTCGCCGGTGGCCGCGGCCTCCACGATCTGTCCGGTGTCGCGCCCGAAGCGGGCGGGGAGTTCGGCGACGCCCCAGACGGACGCCACCTCCTCCCTGGCCCGCGGGTCCGTCGCGGGGCGGCCGCCGGGCAGCAGCGACGGGAGCGCGCCCGCCTCAAGCGCGCCGCGTTCGCCGGCCCGGCGCGGGATCCACACGAGCGCGGCGCCGGTCGCGGCGGCGGTGCGCAGGGCGGCGGTGAGCCCGCCGGGCACCGCGGCGAGCCGTTCGCCCACCACGATGACGGCGCCCTCGCCGCGCAGCGCCTCGGCCGCCGCGGCGCCCTCGGCCTCCAGACCGACACCGCCCGCGAGGGCGTCCAGCCATTCGGTCTCGGTTCCGGGTGCGGCGGGAAGCAGGGTGCCGCCCGCCTTCTCCAGGCCGCGGGTGGCGTGCGAGGCGAGCGCGAACGTCCGCTGCCCGTGCTTGCGGTGGGCCTTGCGGAGACGGAGGAAGACGCCGGGCGCCTCCTCCTCGGACTCGAAGCCGGCCAGCAGGACGGCCGGTGCCTTCTCCAGCGCGGTGTACGTGACCCCGCTGCCGTCCAGGTCGCGTCCGCGCCCCGCGACCCGCGCGGCCAGGAAGTCGGACTCCTCGGCGCTGTGGACGCGGGCGCGGAAGTCGATGTCGTTGGTGTCGAGGGCGACCCGCGCGAACTTGCTGTACGCGTAGGCGTCCTCGACGGTCAGCCGGCCTCCGGTGAGGACACCGGTCCTGCCGCGCGCCGCCGAGAGCCCGGCCGCCGCTGCCTCCAGCGCCTCCGGCCAGCTCGCCGGCTCCAGCACGCCGTCCGCGTTGCGCACGAGCGGCGTGGTGAGCCGGTCGCGCTGCTGGGCGTAACGGAAGCCGAAGCGGCCCTTGTCGCAGAGCCACTCCTCGTTGACCTCGGGGTCGTTGGCGGCGAGCCGCCGCATGACCTTGCCGCGCCGGTGGTCGGTCCGGGTGGCGCAGCCGCCGGCGCAGTGCTCGCACACGGAGGGCGTCGACACCAGGTCGAAGGGCCGGGAGCGGAAGCGGTACGCCGCCGAGGTCAGCGCCCCGACCGGGCAGATCTGGATGGTGTTGCCGGAGAAGTACGACTCGAAGGGGTCGCCCTCGCCGGTGCCGACCTGCTGGAGCGCGCCGCGCTCGATCAGCTCGATCATCGGGTCGCCCGCCACCTGGTTGGAGAACCGGGTGCACCGCGCGCAGAGCACGCACCGCTCACGGTCCAGCAGCACCTGGGTGGAGATGGGGACGGGCTTCTCGAAGGTGCGCTTCTTCCCGTCGAAGCGGGAGTCGGCGCCGCCGTGCGACATCGCCTGGTTCTGCAGGGGGCACTCGCCGCCCTTGTCGCAGACCGGGCAGTCCAGCGGGTGGTTGATGAGCAGGAGCTCCATCACCCCCTTCTGGGCCTTCTCCGCGACGGGCGAGGTGATCTGCGACTTGACGACCATGCCGTCGGTGCAGGTGATGGTGCAGGAGGCCATCGGCTTGCGCTGGCCCTCGACCTCGACGATGCACTGCCGGCAGGCACCGGCGGGGTCGAGGAGCGGGTGGTCGCAGAAGCGCGGGATCTCGATGCCCAGGAGCTCGGCGGCGCGGATGACGAGGGTGCCCTTGGGCACGCTGATCTCGATGCCGTCGATCGTGAGCGTGACGAGGTCCTCGGGCGGAACGGCCGCCTCGCCGCCCCCGGAGGGCGCACTCGTGGTGACTGTCATGCGTTCACCCCCCGGTGAGCGTTCTTGTCGTCTTTGTCGTCGGCCCAGAGGGTCGACCGGGCCGGATCGAAGGGGCAGCCCCTGCCGGTGATGTGCTGCTCGTACTCCTCGCGGAAGTACTTCAGCGAGGAGAAGATCGGCGAGGCGGCGCCGTCACCGAGGGCGCAGAACGACTTGCCGTTGATGTTGTCGGCGATGTCGTTCAGCTTGTCGAGGTCGGCCATCTGCCCCTTGCCGGCCTCGATGTCGCGGAGCAGCTGGACCAGCCAGTAGGTGCCCTCGCGGCACGGCGTGCACTTGCCGCAGGACTCGTGGGCGTAGAACTCGGTCCAGCGGGTGACGGCGCGCACCACGCAGGTGGTCTCGTCGAAGCACTGGAGCGCCTTGGTGCCGAGCATGGATCCGGCGGCGCCGACTCCCTCGTAGTCCAGGGGGACGTCCAGGTGCTCCTCGGTGAACATGGGGGTGGAGGAGCCGCCGGGGGTCCAGAACTTCAGGCGGTGCCCTTCCCGGATGCCGCCGCTCATGTCGAGGAGCTGGCGCAGGGTGATGCCGAGCGGTGCCTCGTACTGGCCGGGGCTGGTGACGTGCCCGCTGAGGGAGTACAGCGTGAAGCCCGGGGACTTCTCGCTGCCCATCGACTTGAACCAGTCCTTGCCCCTGTGCAGGATCGCGGGAACCGAGGCGATGGACTCGACGTTGTTCACGACAGTGGGACAGGCGTACAGACCGGCGACCGCGGGGAAGGGGGGACGCAGCCGGGGCTGGCCGCGCCGTCCTTCGAGCGAGTCGAGCAGCGCGGTCTCCTCGCCGCAGATGTACGCTCCGGCGCCCGCGTGCACCGTGAGTTCCAGGTCGAGCCCGGAGCCCAGGATGTCCTTCCCGAGGTAGCCGGCCTCGTACGCCTCGCGCACGGCCTCGTGCAGTCTCCTCAGTACGGGGACGACTTCGCCGCGCAGGTAGATGAAGGCGTGCGAGGAGCGGATCGCGTAACAGGCGATCACGATGCCCTCGATGAGGCTGTGCGGGTTCGCGAAGAGGAGCGGGATGTCCTTGCAGGTCCCGGGCTCCGACTCGTCGGCGTTGACGACGAGGTAGTGCGGCTTGCCGTCGCCCTGCGGGATGAACTGCCACTTCATCCCGGTGGGGAAGCCCGCGCCCCCGCGCCCGCGCAGACCGGAGTCCTTGACGTACGCGATGAGGTCGTCGGGCGCCATGGCCAGGGCCTTGCGCAGCCCCTCGTAACCGTCGTGGCGACGGTAGGTGTCCAGCGTCCAGGACTCCGGATCGTCCCAGAAGGAGGAGAGGACCGGGGACAGGAGCTTCTCGGGACTGGTCCCGTTCTTGTCGATCTCGGTGGCCAAGGTCATCACTCCCCCTCCTCGGCTGCGGGTCCGGCCGGGTTGTCCGGGTCGGAGGCCGAGGTCTGCTGCGGCGCGTCGTGGGAACTGAGGTGTTCGGCGCCCTTCTGCGGCTGGTCGCTCGGGGCCTCGCCCCTCGGGCCGACCACGCGTGCCTTCGGTGCTGCCTCGCCCTTGGCGAGCTTCAGCCCGACCAGGGAGGCCGCGCCCGCTCCGCCGCTCGCCTCGACGGCGCCGGGGCGCGCGTCGGGGAAGCCGGCGAGGATCCGGGACGTCTCCTTGTAGGTGCAGAGCGGCGCGCCCCGGGTGGGCTCCACGGTGCGGCCGGCGATCAGGTCGTCGACGAGCCGGGTCGCGCTCTCGGGCGTCTGGTTGTCGAAGAACTCCCAGTTGACCATCACGACGGGCGCGAAGTCGCAGGCCGCGTTGCACTCGATGTGTTCGAGGGTGACCTTGCCGTCGTCGGTCGTCTCGTCGTTGCCGACGCCCAGGTGCTCCTTGAGCTGGTCGAAGATGGCGTCGCCGCCCATCACCGCGCACAGGGTGTTGGTGCAGACCCCGACCTGGTAGTCGCCGCTCGGCCTGCGCCGGTACATCGAGTAGAAGGTGGCGACCGCGGTGACCTCGGCGGTGGTGAGACCGAGCTGGTCCGCGCAGAACGCCATGCCCGTGCGGGAGACGAACCCCTCCTCGGACTGCACCAGGTGCAGCAGCGGCAGCAGCGCGGAGCGGCTGCCGGGGTAGCGGGCGATCACCTCCTTCGCGTCCGCTTCGAGCCGGCCGAGCACGTCGGCCGGGTAGGCGGGGGCGGGGAGCTGCGGCATCCCCAGGCTGACTTCTTGGTTGGACGCGGTCACCGGTCGACGCCTCCCATCACGGGGTCGATGGACGCGACGGCGACGATGACGTCGGCGACCTGGCCGCCCTCACACATCGCCGCCATGGCCTGCAGATTGGTGAAGGACGGGTCGCGGAAGTGCACCCGGTAGGGGCGGGTGCCGCCGTCCGAGACGACGTGCACGCCGAGTTCGCCCTTGGGGGACTCCAGGGCGGTGTACGCCTGCCCGGCCGGGACCCGGAAGCCCTCGGTCACCAGCTTGAAGTGGTGGATCAGGGCCTCCATGGAGGTGCCCATGATCTTCTTGATGTGGTCGAGCGAGTTGCCCAGGCCGTCGGGTCCCAGCGCGAGCTGGGCGGGCCAGGCGATCTTCTTGTCGGCGACCATGACCGGTCCCGGCTCCAGCCGGTCCAGGCACTGCTCGACGATCCTGAGCGACTGGCGCATCTCCTCCAGCCGGATGAGGAAGCGGCCGTAGGCGTCGCAGGTGTCCGCGGTGGGCACGTCGAACTCGTAGGTCTCGTATCCGCAGTACGGATCGGACTTGCGCAGGTCGTGCGGGAGTCCGGCGGACCTGAGGATCGGGCCGGTGGCGCCGAGCGCCATGCAGCCGGTCAGGTCGAGGTACCCGACGTCCTGCATGCGGGCCTTGAAGATGGGGTTGCCGGTCGCGAGCTTGTCGTACTCCGGCAGGTTCTTCTTCATGGTCTTCACGAACTCGCGGAGCCGGTCGACCGCGCCCATGGGCAGGTCCTGGGCGAGCCCGCCGGGACGGATGAACGCGTGGTTCATACGGAGGCCGGTGATCAGCTCGAAGATGTCGAGGACGAGCTCACGGTCGCGGAAACCGTAGATCATGATCGTCGTGGCGCCGAGCTCCATGCCGCCGGTGGCGATGCACACCAGGTGCGAGGAGATCCGGTTGAGCTCCATCAGCAGCACGCGCAGGGTCGTGGCGCGGTCGGGGATCTGGTCCTCGATGCCCAGGAGCTTCTCGACCCCGAGGCAGTAGGCCGCCTCGTTGAAGAAGGGCGTCAGGTAGTCCATGCGTGTGACGAAGGTGGTGCCCTGGGTCCAGTTCCGGAATTCGAGGTTCTTCTCGATGCCGGTGTGGAGGTAGCCGATGCCGCAGCGGGCCTCGGTGACGGTCTCGCCGTCGATCTCCAGGATCAGCCGCAGCACGCCGTGCGTGGACGGGTGCTGGGGGCCCATGTTGACGATGATGCGTTCGTCGTCCGACTTGGCGGCGGACTCGACGACCTCGTCCCAGTCGCCGCCGGTGACTGTATATACAGTCCCCTCGGTCGTGGCGCGGGGAGTTGCGTGGGGAGTGGTCATCAGCTGTACGACCTCCGCTGGTCCGGAGCCGGGATCTGGGCGCCCTTGTACTCGACGGCGATGCCGCCGAGCGGGTAGTCCTTGCGCTGCGGGAAGCCCTGCCAGTCGTCCGGCATCATGATCCGGGTCAGGGCGGGGTGCCCGTCGAAGATCAGGCCGAAGAAGTCGTAGGTCTCGCGCTCGTGCCAGTCGTTGGCCGGGTAGACCCCGACGAGCGACGGGATGTGCGGGTCGCTGTCGGGGGCGGACACCTCCAGGCGGATCAGCCGCCCGTGGGTGAGCGAGCGCAGGTGGTAGACCGCGTGCAGCTCGCGCCCCTTGTCCCCCAGGTGGTGGACACCGCTGACGCCCGTGCAGAGCTCGAAGCGCAGGGCCGGGTCGTCCCGCAGGGTGCGGGCCACCTGGACCAAGTGCTCGCGCGCGACGAAGAAGGTGACCTCGCCCCGGTCGACGACCGTCTTCTCGACGGCGTTGCCGGGGAGCAGGCCCTGTTCCTCCAGGGCCCCTTCCAGCTCGTCGGCCACTTCGTCGAACCAGCCGCCGTAGGGCCGGGAGGTGGCTCCCGGCATGGCCACCGTGCGGACGAGTCCGCCGTAGCCCGAGGTGTCGCCGCCGTTGTCGGCGCCGAACATCCCCTTGCGTACGCCGA
Source organism: Streptomyces sp. NPDC102402 (assembly GCF_044765765.1). Classification (NCBI taxonomy): domain Bacteria; kingdom Bacillati; phylum Actinomycetota; class Actinomycetes; order Kitasatosporales; family Streptomycetaceae; genus Streptomyces; species Streptomyces sp. NPDC102402. The sequence continues at coordinate 257,367 of NZ_JBIWKR010000002.1, read as the reverse complement.
TGACCTCACCGGAGTCGTCGCGCGGGACGGGCACCTGGCCGCTGTTGCTGTTCGGTTCGTCGCTCATCGCAGCAGCCCCTTCATCTCGATCAGGGGGAGTGCCTTGAGAGCCGCCTCCTCCGCCTCGCGGGCGGCCTCCTCCGCGTTGACCCCGAGCTTGGAGCCCTGGATCTTCTGGTGGAGCTTGAGGATGGCGTCGATCAGCATCTCGGGACGCGGCGGGCATCCCGGCAGATAGATGTCGACGGGAACAATATGGTCAACACCCTGAACAATGGCGTAATTATTGAACATTCCACCCGATGACGCGCAAACCCCCATGGAGATGACCCACTTGGGGCTGGGCATCTGGTCGTACACCTGCCGCAGGACGGGTGCCATCTTCTGGCTGACCCGCCCGGCGACGATCATCAGGTCCGCCTGCCGCGGTGATCCGCGGAAGACCTCCATCCCGAAACGGGCCAGGTCGTACCGCCCCGCGCCGGTCGTCATCATCTCGATGGCGCAGCAGGCGAGGCCGAAGGTGGCGGGGAAGACGGAGGACTTCCGTACCCAGCCGGCGGCCTGCTCGACAGTGGTCAGCACGAAGCCGCTCGGCAGCTTCTCTTCGAGTCCCATGGTGTGCCCCTCAGCCCCTCAGTCCCATTCCAGGCCGCCCCGGCGCCACACATACGCGTAGGCGACGAAGACGGTGAGCACGAAGAGCAGCATCTCCACGAGCCCGAAGATCCCCAGGGCGTCGAAGGTGACCGCCCAGGGATAGAGGAAGACGATCTCGATGTCGAAGACGATGAACAGCATCGCCGTCAGGTAGTACTTGATGGGGAAACGGCCACCTCCGACAGGAGTCGGGGTGGGTTCGATACCGCACTCGTACGCTTCGAGCTTTGCTCGGTTGTACCGCTTCGGGCCGATAAGCGTGGCCATGACCACGGAGAAGATCGCAAACCCTGCCCCGAGGGCGCCGAGCACGAGGATGGGCGCGTAGGCATTCACGCTCCTCGCTCCTTCCAGTCGTCCTTGACCGTTGGACCGCATCGGGCGACCGGCTCGCCACCTCATCAAGATCGTGCACATGTGAGGCAGTTCACAAGCCCGACTGCCCCGCATCCTATGCCTGCCGTCCTGTGATCTGCGACACGGGGTGCAGCAACGTCTTTGTGATCTCCACCACCTGACGAACGATCATGAAGTCGGATGAGCGGTGATCTTCGTACGCGAAGCGGCCGACCGGTTACGAGACGTGACATCTTGCGGCGTTACCGCTGGTCAAAGGGGCGTAGCCCTATCAATGGACGGCCCCTACAAGCAAATTGGCGATGGACGCGACACGAGTGATATAGGGACCGGTCACATTCCGCCCCCACTCGGAAGAGGGGCTTCCGGTACCGATGTGGACAATGTGCGCGCATTCACGAACTTCCGGGCAGGGATCCGCCGGGCCGCCGGAGGCCGGCCGCCGACGCCCGGCGAAGCCTCTCGACCGCGCCAGGGTCCGAGCGGCTCCGGCCCGTCGGCGACAGCCGGAGGAACGGACACGACTCCCCGACGGGTCACCCCTCCGCGCCCCCGCGACCGCCCCCACGACCGAGCCCACCCCGAACGCGGCCCGCGCCCGCGCGGTTGCCTCTCACGGAACACCCATGCTGTGACCTGCATCACTCCACGCGCGCTCCAAGAGAAGCGGGCTTGGCCATCGGTGTGAACGGATGGTAAGCGACGGGCAATTCGGGCGTATTGAAAGAACGCCGTGATCACAGCCGTGTACACAGGTGCCCGATTTGCCCGTTAGGGCGTCAATAAGGGCCCGTAATAAGCGGATTCGTAGATTCCGAACGTAACTGTGTCGCAACACACGTTTCTTGATGGGACCCCTACAGCCCTGATAGCGCTAGTACCCATGTCCCACACCGCTCACATACCCAGCCACCGGAAGCCCCGCCAGAGTGCCTCGAAGACGGCCCTGCGGGCAGGAGTTGCCGGCGGCGTCCTCAGCACCATCGCGGTCGCGGGTGCCGCCGGTCCGGCCCAGGCCGAGCCGGTGACCCAGACCATCGAGATGCCCACCATCACGGCCGGGCTCTCCACCACCGTCGCCGCGTCCGCGCAGGCGACCCAGGCGGTCGCCCTCGACCTCGAGACGCAGGCCCAGGAGGACGCCGCGGCCGCCAAGGCCGCCAAGACGGCCAAGACCGCCAAGGCGGAGGCGGTCCGCAAGGCCGAGGCCAAGAAGAAGGCCGAGGCAGCCGCCAAGGCGGAGGCCAAGGCCAAGGCGGAGGCCGCGGAGCGCGCGTCCCGCTCCTCCGAGCGCACCACGCTCAGCGCCTCCTCCGGCTCGTCGTCGTCGTCCTCCTCCTCTTCGTCGAGCGCCACCGGGTCCGCCGCGTCCGTCATCGCGTTCGCGCAGTCCCAGGTCGGCGACGCGTACGTCTCCGGCGGCACCGGCCCGAACTCGTGGGACTGCTCGGGCCTGGTCCAGGCCGCCTTCGGCTCGGTGGGCATCGACCTTCCGCGTGTCTCGCAGGACCAGTCGACGTCCGGCACCCAGGTCTCCCTCGGCAACCTGCAGCCCGGCGACATCCTGTACTGGGGCGGTGCGGGCAGCGCGTACCACGTCGGGATCTACGTGGGCGGCGGCCAGTTCGTCGGTGCGCAGAACTCCAGCACCGGCGTCGTGCAGCAGTCCCTGGACTACGACCCGCCGTCGGGCGCCGTCCGCGTTCTCTGATTCACAAGCGTCCCGGGCCGCCCCGGGACGTGGCTGGACACCGCAGAGGGCCGTCGCTCCCCCGCTCGGGAGCCACGGCCCTCCGGCATGCCCGGACGCGCTCGAAAGCGGCCCCGCGGAAGGGACCGGGCCCAGGCGGCGCGGGAAGCGGCCCCGCGCGTCAGTGCGCCGTGGTCCGGACGTCCGGGTCCGCGGCGGCCCGTGCCGGCCGCCGCTGCCCCGGGACGTGCCCCCGTTCCCCGTCGGCCCGCTCCCGGCGCAGCAGCAGGACACCCGCCACGCACACGAGGGCCGCCAGCACGAAGCCGTACGGCGGGGTCGAGCCCGAAGGCTGCGTCTCGTAGACGAGTGCGGCCGACAGCACGGTCACCGCGCTCAGAGCCCGGCCCCCGTTCGCGGTGGCGGCGATCACCGCCGTCGCCCACAGCAGATACCAGGGCTGGACCATCGGCGAGAGCACGACCAGGACCAGCAGCGCGGTGCCCAGAGCGCGAACGGGCTCGGTCCGCCCGGTCGCCGCATGCCACGCGAGGCGGCCGATCAGGACCAGAGCCACCAGCAGACCGAGGTTCTGCACGGCGGACTTGACCGGATCCGGATCCGTCCCGGCCAGCAGCCGCAGGAGCTCGCCCAGCCCCAGGCCCAGGTCGCTGCTGAGGGACAGCGCGGTGTGGATGCGCCCCGCGACGCTCTGGGTCCCCAGCCAGCCGAAGCCGGTGCCCCCTGCGAAGGTCGCGGCGACAACGACCGCCCCGGCGACCAGGCCGGGCGCCAGCAGCCCCTTCGCCACCCTCCGGACCGCCGGACCGTCCGCGGCGCGGCCCACGGCCACGCCGACGAAGAGCAGGGCCACCGCCGCGGGCGACTTGACCATCGCGGCGAGCCCGATCAGCGCCGAGCCTGTGATCCATCTGCCCCGCAGGGCGAGCAACGCGCCCGCCAGCATGAGGCCGGTCATCAGCCCGTCGTTGTGCGCGCCGCCGACCACGTGGATGAGCAGCAGGGGGTTCAGCGCGCCCAGCCACAGCGCGGCGCTCTCGCTGCGGCCGTGCTCCCGGGCGAGACCGCGCAGGGCCCAGACGATCAACGCCAGCGCGAACAGGCCGATGAGGCGCATCCCGAGCACGGCGGGCACGATCGTCCCGCCGGTCGCCCAGGCCACGCCCCGCGCGAGGACGAGGAAGAACGGGCCGTACGGCGCCGGGGTGTCGGTCCAGTGGCCGCCGACGCTCGCGGCGGCGTCGCCGCCCGGCCCGCCCGGGTCGAGGGCGGACGGCCCCACGGTGTAGACGTCATGGCCTTCGAGGACCATCGCGCCCTGGGCGATGTAGCTGTAGACGTCCGCGCTGTAGAGGGGTGGGGCCACCACGAGCGGTGCCGTCCACCACCCGAGGGTGGTGAGGCTGTCGCGTACGGAGGCTCCCGTCCGCCCGTACAGCCACCAGGCGACGACGAGCACCGTCAGTCCGCCGTACGCGAGCGCGTAGCCGGAGGCCCTCACCGCGGGGCCGTGCGGCACCCACAGCCCCCAGGGGTCGTGGGCGGGCAGTGTGCCGACCGCCCAGCCGCCCAGCGCGACGCCCAGCGATCCGGCCGCGCCGAGCCACCGGCAGCCGCGGGTGGTCCATGCCCTTGATGCCCCCATGGCCCGAAACCTACCGCAGGGCGGGGCGGGGGCCCGGGGTCACCCGGGCCCCGTGCGCTCAGGCCTTCGGGGCGACCTTCGAGAGGCCGTTGATGATGCGGTCCATCGCGTCGCCGCCCGTCGGGTCGGTGAGGTTGGCGAGCATCTTCAGCGTGAACTTCATCAGCAGCGGGTGGGTCAGACCGCGCTGCGTCGCGATCTTCATGACGTGCGGGTTCCCGATCATCTTCACGAAGGCGCGGCCCAGCGTGTAGTAGCCGCCGTAGGTGTCCTTGAGGATCTTCGGGTAGTGCTGCAGCGCGAGCTCCCGCTGCGCCGGGGTCGCGCGGGCGTGCGCCTGGACGATGACGTCCGCGGCGATCTGGCCCGACTCCATGGCGTACGCGATGCCCTCGCCGTTGAACGGGTTGACGAGGCCGCCCGCGTCACCGACGAGCAGCAGGCCCTTGGTGTAGTGCGGCTGGCGGTTGAACGCCATCGGGAGCGCCGCGCCGCGGATCGGGATCGTCATGTTCTCGGGGGTGTAGCCCCAGTCCTCCGGCATGGAGGCGCACCACGCCTTGAGCACCTCGCGCCAGTCCAGCTCCCTGAAGGCCGACGAGGAGTTGAGGATGCCGAGGCCCACGTTGGAGGTGCCGTCGCCCATGCCGAAGATCCAGCCGTAGCCGGGCAGCAGGCGGTCCTCGGCGCCGCGGCGGTCCCACAGTTCCAGCCAGGACTCCAGGTAGTCGTCGTCGTGGCGGGGCGAGGTGAAGTACGTGCGGACCGCGACGCCCATCGGGCGGTCCTCGCGGCGGTGCAGGCCCATGTTGAGGGAGAGCCGCGTGGAGTTGCCGTCGGCGGCGACGACGAGCGGGGCGTGGAAGGTGACCGGGGTCTTCTCCTCGCCGAGCTTGGCGTGGACCCCGGTGATGCGCCCGGTGCGCTCGTCCTTGATCGGTTCGCCGACGTTGCAGCGCTCGTGGAGCCGCGCGCCGGCCTTCTGCGCCTGGCGGGCGAGCTGCTCGTCGAAGTCGTCACGCTTGCGGACCAGTCCGTAGTCCGGGTACGAGGCGAGGTCCGGCCAGTCCAGCTGGAGGCGGACGCCGCCGCCGATGATGCGCAGACCCTTGTTGCGCAGCCAGCCGGCCTCTTCGGAGATGTCGATGCCCATGGAGACGAGCTGCTTGGTGGCGCGGGGGGTGAGACCGTCGCCGCAGACCTTCTCGCGCGGGAAGGCCGTCTTCTCCAGGAGGAGCACGTCGAGTCCGGCCTTGGCGAGGTAGTACGCGGTCGTGGAGCCGGCTGGGCCCGCTCCGACGACGATCACGTCCGCGCTGTGTTCGGAGAGGGGCTCGGTCACGGTCGGATCTCCCGAAGACTCGAATTCGCGTGCCGCGCGGCACAGGTCGCGTGCAGTCTATGGGTGCCTGCTGATCAACCTTCCGAAGGGCTCCCCGATGCCGCACACGCCTGACCCGTCTCCGACCGTCCGTCTGCGCGTCCCCACCGACGAGGACGCCCTGGCCTGGCACCGGGTGTTCGCCGATCCGGAGGTGATGGAGTTCCACGGCGGCCGCCCGGCGGAGTACTCCGTGTACGAGGAGTTGACCGCACGCCAGAGACGGCACGACGCGGAGCTCGGCCACTGTCTGTGGACGGTCCTCGACGGCGCGGGTGAGGTCCTCGGCTTCACGGGCGCCCAGCCGTGGCCGCACGCGTCGTTCGGCCCGGTCGGCGAGATCGAGATCGGCTGGCGGCTGGGCCGGGCGGCCTGGGGACACGGCTACGCGACGGCCGCGGCGCGCACGACACTGGAGCGGACGAGGGCGCTCGGGGTGCGGGAGGTCGTGGCGATGATCGATACGCGCAACGCGCGCTCGGTGGCGGTCGCCCGGCGGCTGGGCATGCGGCAGGCCGAGACGTACACCTCCCCGGTGTCGGGACGGGAGGCGTACTGCTTCCGGCTGGACCTCTGAGGCCCCGCCGGATCAGTCGCGCACGCCCCGGTGCAGCGCCACCACTCCGCCGGTGAGGTTGCGCCAGGCCACCTTCGACCAGCCGGCCTTCTGCAGCAGTGTCGCGAGGCCGGCCTGGTCGGGCCAGGCCCGGATCGACTCGGCGAGGTAGACGTAGGCGTCGGGGTTGGACGAGACGGCGCGCGCGACCGGAGGCAGCGCGCGCATCAGGTACTCGGTGTAGACCGTGCGGAAGGGCGTCCACGTCGGCTGGGAGAACTCGCAGATCACCACCCGGCCGCCCGGCTTGGTGACCCGGTAGAGCTCGGCGAGGGCGGCGCCGGTGTCCTGGATGTTGCGCAGCCCGAAGGAGATCGTGACCGCGTCGAAGGTCTCGTCCTTGAACGGGAGCCTCATGCCGTCACCCGCGGTGAACGGCATCCACGGGTGGCGTGCCTTGCCGACGCGGAGCATTCCGATGGAGAAGTCGCAGGGCACCACGTAGGCGCCGGCCCGGGCGAACGGCTGCGAGGAGGTGGCCGTCCCGGCCGCCAGGTCGAGGATCCTCTGAGCCGGGCGGGCGTCGACGGCCCGAGCGACTTCCTTGCGCCAGAGCCGCGCCTGCCCGAGCGACAGCACGTCGTTGGTGAGGTCGTAGTTCGCCGCCACGTCGTCGAACATCGAGGCGACTTCGTGCGGCTGCTTGTCCAGGGATGCTCGGGTCACCCCCCCATTCAAGCAGCCCCGCACCCGGGCGCTCGCGGCGGCGTGGACCGGCTTCAACCTTTCGGTGCCGACGGTGCTCATAAAGGGGTGTGACCCACCGGATGATGTGAGAGGGGGGACGGATGTCCGTTCTGCGCGACAGGGACTCCACCGGCCCGAGTGGCTCCGAGGACGGTTTCGAGAACTTCGCCCGGGCCAACCAGCAGCGTCTGTACCGCACGGCGTATCTGCTCTGCGGTGACCAGGAGGGCGCCCGGGACCTGACCCAGACGGCCCTGGCGAAGATCTTCCAGCACTGGCGGCGGGTGAGCACGGCCGACCGTCCCGAGGCCTACGCGCGCACGGTGCTGACGCGTACGTATCTCGCGGAGCGCAGACGGCGGCTGCGCGACCTCCTGGCCCACACGCCCGTCGAGGTGCCCCGGGCCTCGGTCGGCCCCGACCTGACCGTGACGCTGCTGGCCGCGCTCGCCGAACTGCCGCCCAGGGCCAGGGCGATGGTGGTACTGCGCTACTGGGAGGACCTCAGCGTGGAGTCGGTTGCCGAGTTGCTCAGGTGCAGCGAGTCCACCGTCAAGAGCCAGTGTTCACGGTCCCTGTCCCGCCTTCGGGAGCAGCTCGGACCGGCCCACGTCTACACCACCCCGAACTGAGGAGCCGCGTGATGAGCAAGGATGCCCTGCTGGTCAAGGACGTCATGAAGCGTACGGCGGACGGGCTCGCCCCCCTTCCCGACCTGGTGCCCGGCGCGGTGGCCCGGGGCAGGCGGCGCCGGGCGAGGACCCGGCTCGCGCTCACGGCGGGCGCCTTCGGAGCGGTCTCCCTGGTGGCGCTCGGCACCGCCGCGCTGTCGGGCGGCGGCTCCGGCCCGGACACCGTGGCCTCCGGCACGGGAGTGGCCGCGGCACCGGCGCCGTACCGCACCCCGGTCCATGTGGCGCCGTCGCCCGGGGAGGCGGAGGAGGACGGCGCCCTCGCCGGGCTGCCCCCCGGGGAGCGGCGGCGCCTGGAGGACTTCCAGCAGCGCGCGGCCGTGGCGCTGGACGAGGCGCTGCCGGACACGGTCGGCACGATCCGCCCGGTCGACTCCTCCGTGGCGCGCTACCAGGGGGAGAAGGACGGAAGTGTCTTCCAGGTGGGCTTCTCGGTCCGTCCGGGCGACGGCGGGGCCGCCGGAGAGTGCCGGAGCGTCCCCGAGAAGCGCATGACCTGCGTGAAGGAGGAGCTCACCGACTCCGTCGAGGCGAGGCTCCGGGTCGCCGCCGTCAACTCCCTGGAGACGACGTCCACGTCGATCGCCTTCGAAATCGGGAACAGCACGGTGCTGATCGACGTCTCTCCCGATGAGGGGAAAGGGGTTTCCGCGCCGGTGACCACCCAGCAACTCCTGGACGGCGTAAGGGAGAGCGGGCTGCTGGACGTCGTGCGGTACGCGGACGAGCACCCGGTACTCCAGAAGCAGATCAGCGTGCGGGGCGGGTGATCCCCCGCACGGACGTTCCGAGACGACGGGCATTCACCGGACGATGTACAGCGACGACGACACCTACCGAATACGGAGCGGCGCCCCCCGGCGGGGGGCCGGGGCGCCCGCTCCCAGGACGGGGCCCTCCCGTACGGAGGCCCGGAGACGGTCCGTCGCCCGCCGAAGACGGATGCGAAGACGTCGTACCGTCTTCGCCGGGGCCGTGCTCACGGTGGTGGCCGCCGCGGCCTTCCTCTACACCGCCGCGCCGTGGCAGGACGACGGCGCCGCGGTCGCGGCGGACCTGGAGCCCGGCCGGACCGCTCCGCCACCCCCCGCCTCGCCCCCGGCGTCGGCTTCGCCGAAGGTGTCGGTGAGCCCCTCGGCTTCCGAGTCCCCCGAGGGCTCGCCCAGCGCCGAGGAGTCCGTGGATCCCGCCTCCGTGCCGTCCTCGGGTCCCGGCACCTTCACGGTGGCGCACGAGGGCGTCTCCTCCGGCGGCGGAGGCAGCCGCTACCGCGTCGAGGTGGAGGACGGTATCGGGGTGGACCCGGACAGCGCCGCCGAGGACGTCGCGGAGATACTGTCCGACCCACGGGGCTGGAGCAAGGGCGACAGCCACACCTTCCGCCAGGTCGCGGACGACAGCGCCGGACTGGTGATCCGGATCGGCACGCCGAGGACCACGGACCGGCTCTGCGGGCAGTACGACCTGGACACCCGGGGCGAGGTCAACTGCCGCGGCGGCAAGAACGTCATGGTCAACCTGCGGCGCTGGCAGCTCGGTTCACCGACGTTCGACGGGTCCGCGTCCGAGTACCGGGCCCTGATCATCAATCACGAGGTCGGCCACTGGCTGGGACACGGCCACGAGACGTGCCCCGGCGCCGGGAAGCCCGCGCCCGCGATGATGCAGCAGATCAAGGGGCTGAAGGGCTGCGTGTCCAACGCCTGGCCGTACGACGGCGACGGCCGCTACCTGGGCGGGCCCTCCGTGGCCTGAGGCCGCGCCCCGGGAGCGTCTCACCGCCGCCGGTGCACCAGCCGCCCGCCGAGGACCGTGGCCACGCAGGTGACGGCGCCCGCCGCGCACAGCTCCGCCTCGTCCGCCACGTCGAAGACCGCGAGGTCGGCGCGGCCGCCGACGGCGAGCGGGCCGTGCGCGGAACCCGCCAGGTCGCGCCCCCGCGCGAAGGGGTCCAGGTCCGGTCCGCCGGCCGGGGCCCCGGCGGGCGGGACCACCGTCAGACCCGCCCGGCCCACGGCGGTGCGCACGGCCGGCTCGCCGAGTACGCCCGCGACATGGGTGGTGCCGTGGCGCAGCATGCGCTGCAGCCCGCGGCGTACGCTTCCGGCCCGGCGGGGCTCGTCCATCCGCTCGGCCAGCTGCTCGAACCGCGCCCCGGTGAGGGGCTGTTCGCCGAGCTCGTCGGCCTCGCGCGGGTCGGGGTGGTAGCAGCGGGTCAGCAGCGGGAGGCCGTCCCACTGGCGCAGGCCCGGGGTGAGGACGCCCGGCCACTCCCGGACCCGGGCGGAGGGATGCGCGGCCACGACCGCGTCGTACGGGCCGAGGGCCACGATCCGGTCCCCGTCCACGGCGACCGCGCCGCCGCGGACGGCTGCCGCGCCGACCGGGAGGACCAGTGGCGCGGCGTGAACGGTCAGCACGCGTGCCTCAGTTGGCGTCGAGGAGCTTGAGCTCCGGGTGCGCCGTGCCGCCCACGATCGCCGTGGAGGAGATGTGCGAGACGACGCGCTCGTCGACCGGGTCGTTCGCCGGGTCGTCGTGGACGACCAGGTGCTCGTAGGTCGTGGCGCGCTGAGCGGGGACGCGGCCGGCCTTGCGGATCAGGTCGATGATCTCGAGCCGGTTCGAGCGGTGCTTGGCACCGGCCGACGAGACGACGTTCTCCTCCAGCATGATCGAGCCGAGGTCGTCCGCGCCGTAGTGCAGGGACAGCTGGCCGACCTCCTTGCCCGTGGTCAGCCAGGAGCCCTGGATGTGGGCGACGTTGTCGAGGAAGAGCCGGGCGATGGCGATCATCCGCAGGTACTCGAAGAGCGTGGCCTGCGTCTGCCCCTTCAGCTTGTTGTTCTCCGGCTGGTAGGTGTACGGGATGAAGGCGCGGAAGCCGCCCGTGCGGTCCTGGACGTCGCGGATCATCCGCAGGTGCTCGATGCGCTCGGCGTTGGTCTCGCCGGTTCCCATCAGCATGGTGGAGGTGGACTCGACGCCGAGGCCGTGGGCGATCTCCATGATCTCCAGCCAGCGCTCGCCGGACTCCTTGAGCGGGGCGATCGCCGTACGCGGCCGGGCGGGCAGCAGTTCGGCTCCCGCGCCGGCGAAGGAGTCGAGACCGGCGGCGTGGATCCGCTCGATGGCCTCCTTCGCGGAGACGTCCGAGATGCGGGCCATGTGCTCGATCTCGGAGGCGCCGAGCGAGTGGATGACCAGCTGCGGGAACGCCTTCTTGATCGCGGAGAAGTGCTCCTCGTAGTACTCGACGCCGTAGTCCGGGTGGTGGCCGCCCTGGAACATGATCTGTGTGCCGCCCAGCTCGACGGTCTCCGCGCAGCGGCGCAGGATGTCGTCGAGGTCGCGGGACCAGCCCTTGGCCGTGTCCTTGGGCGGCGCGTAGAACGCGCAGAACTTGCAGGCCGTGACGCAGACGTTGGTGTAGTTGATGTTGCGCTCGATGATGTACGTCGCGATGTGCTCGGTACCGGCGTAGCGGCGGCGGCGTACGGCGTCGGCCGCGGCCCCCAGCGCGTGCAGCGGTGCCGACCTGTAGAGGTCGAGCGCCTCCTCCGGAGTGATCCGCCCGCCTTCGGCGGCGCGGTCGAGGACGGGCTGAAGGTCGGCCTTCTCGGTCACCGGGCTGTCACCTTTCGGCGGTTTTTCTACGGATCCACGGACCGATCCAGCCTACGCCAGCCCTTCCCGGGGTCAGCCGTCGGACCGGGTGAGCGTGCCCTTCGGCGTGCCCGCGGCGTCTTCGTGGGACTCGTAGAGGAGGGTCTCGTCCGAGGTGAGGGTGAAGTCCAGGTCGGCCTCCCCGCCGGTGCACATCGTGCCGGTGCGGGCATCGGGGTCGGCGCGCTCCCGGATCTTCACCTCGGTGGCCGTCCCGGAGACGAGGGTGCCGACGCCCTTGCAGACGACGGTCGTCCCGAGCGCGTCGAAGCGGTACGAGAGCCGGACGACCTCCTCCCCCTTCCTCCCCTCGACGAAGACGGCGGTGACCGAGCCGTGCGGCGCGCCGCTGCGCTCGGTCGCGGAGCCCTTCCACGTACCGGCGAAGGCCTCGGGCAGTGCGCCGACCGGCGCGGAGGCGGCCGGTGAGGGCGGGGACTGCGCGGCGTCCGGCGGGGACTGCGAGCGGTCGGCCGACGGGGGCTGCTGGGCGGCGTCGCTGCCCCGGTCGTCGTCACCGCTCCCGAAGAGGTCCCCCAGCGTCGCGGCGCCGACCGTCACGACGGCGAGCGCGCCCGCGACGGCCAGCGCGACGGTGCAGCTGACCCGCCGCCCCCTTCGGCCGCCGGACGGCGGGACGGAGCCCACGGTGAGGGCGACGCGGGACCCCTGGTCCCGCTCCCCCGGGGCGCCCACGGCGGCCGGCGGCCCGGCGGGCGGAGGCGGCGGCGGAGGCCCGAAGGTGCCGGGCGCCGCGCTCCCCAGGGAGGCGTTGCTGAACGGCACGGGGCCCGACCGCACGGGCGCGTCCTGCGGCTCCAGGTCCAGCAGGGCCACCGCCGAACTGCTGACCTCGCGCACCAGGGGGCCCGGCAGCCAGCCGGGAGCCACCAGCGCGGCGGCCCCGCCGGGTGCGAGCCTGCGGGCGAGCTCGGCGGGGGCGGGCCGGTCGGCGGGGTCCTTGGCCAGGCACCCGGCCACCAGTTCCCGCAGTTCGCCTTCCAGCTCCCCGAGTTCGGGTTCCTCGTGGACCACCTTGTAGAGGAGTACGGCGGAGGAGTCGCCGAGGAAGGGCGCGGCTCCGGTCGCCGCGTAGGCGAGGACCGCGCCGAGCGAGAAGACGTCGGCCGCACCGGAGAGGTCGAGCCCCCGGATCTGTTCCGGGGCCATGTAGCCGGGCGAGCCGACGGAGACGCCGGTCGAGGTGAGGGAGACGGTGGCGCCGAGCGCCCGGGCGATCCCGAAGTCGATCAGCCGGGGGCCGTCGAGGGCGAGCAGGACGTTGGACGGCTTCACGTCCCGGTGGATGAGGCCGTGCGCGTGCACGGCGTCGAGCGCCTCGCCGAGCCCCGCGCCCAGGGTCCGTACCGCGCACTCGGGCAGCGGGCCGTGACGGGTGACCGCGTCGGAGAGCGGCGGCCCGGCCACGTATCCGGTGGCCACCCACGGCACGGGCGCGTCGGGGTCGGCGTCCAGCACCGGGGCCGTCCACTGCGCGCCGAGGCGCCGCGCGGCGTCCACCTCGCGCCGGAACCGGGCGCGGAACTGCTCGTCGAGGGCGAAGTGGGGGTGCACGACCTTGACCGCGACGGTACGGCCGCCGGCGCTGCGGCCCAGATAGACCCGGCCCATCCCGCCGGCCCCGAGCCTGCCGAGCAGCCGGTAGGCGCCGATGGTGTGCGGTTCGCCGGCTTCCAGCGGTTGCATACGGTCTCCCCCTGTGGACCCCGGAACTCGGACGGCAGCCTAGGGGGCGCGGCTCGCGGGGTCACGGAGACCCCTTCCGCCGATACCGCCCCTATCGGCATGAAGCAGGGATTTCGCCACTCGGAAAGGCGCGAATACGTCGTTCGTCCGGTGCCGCCCGGGTTCACCGGAGAGAAACCGGAAGGGCTTGTGGAAGCCATCCGCTATTCCTCCCCACGCGTGCGGGCAGGTACTCCGCCTGGAACTCCGGAACATTGACGCCCTTTCCCGGGAACGGAATGCCGATGCCGCGCGTCAGGGGTAAAGGGCACCCGTGTGCCAAGGTGCGGGAAGGCGCGGGATTCCTCTTCTCCCCCGCGCCATTCCCGTGCTCGCCGCGTGTCAGCCGCCGAGCAGTTCGACCTTGACGTCCGCCGGGAAGCCGGTCGTCGGGCCGGTCCGCCGGGCGAACTCGCGCACCCCCGCCAGCTGGTCCGGGCCGAAGCGGAAGTCCAGGGTGGTGAAGTAGCGCTCCAGCACCTCGGCGTCGAAGGCCTCCCAGCGCGCCGCCTGCTCGGCCACCTTGGTGACCTCCTCCAGCGAGACGTCACGGGAGGCCAGGAACGCCTCGTGCACCTTCTCCACGTAGTCGGGGTGCGAGGCCAGGTAGTCCTTGCGCGCTGCCCAGACCGCGAAGACGAACGGCAGCCCCGTCCACTCCTTCCACATCTCACCCAGGTCGTGGACCTGGAGTCCGAGCCTGGGAGCGTCGTGAAGGTTGGCCCGCAGGGCCGCGTCACCGATGAGGACGGCCGCGTCCGCCTCCTGCATCATCAGGCCGAGGTCGGGCGGGCAGGTGTAGTAGTCGGGGGCGACGCCGTACCGCTCGGAGAGCAGCAGCTGGGCCAGGCGCACGGAGGTGCGCGAGGTCGACCCGAGGGCCACCCGGGCCCCGTCCAGCTGCTCCAGGGGCAGCTGGGACACGATCACGCACGACATGACGGGGCCGTCGCAGCCGACGGCGATGTCGGGGAGGGCGACCAGGTCGTCGGCGTTGCGCAGGAACTCGACCAGGGTGACCGGACCGATGTCCAGATCACCCCTGACCAGCTGCTCACTGAGTCTTTCCGGGGTGTCCTTCGAGAGCTCCAGGTCGAGCAGGGTTCCGGTCCGTGCCAGGCCCCAGTACAGGGGGAGGCAGTTCAGGAACTGGATGTGGCCGACGCGCGGCCTGCTGCGACGGTCGTCGCCTTCTACGGGAGAGACGGTTGAATTGTCCACATCGCGAGGCTAGACCTGCCCCCGCCGACCCGCTTCATCGGGGCGTCCGAGAGCGCTCCCGAGGCCTTGTCCGTCAGCTCCGCGAGGGCCCGATCAAACATCCGAGTGAGGTGATCTTTCCCTCTACCGCTCCCCGCACACTGCGTGCTAGGCTCGCCCGCAAGTTGCAGTTTGGTTTCCCTTGCAGTACAGAGCCTGCGGAGCATGTAACCCGCAGGCTTTTGTAGTTTTCAGACTTGTTTGCAGGTTCTGGAGCAGGGCAACCCTTTGGCCCAAGGAGGGCTTTATGGCTACCGGAACCGTCAAGTGGTTCAACGCTGAAAAGGGCTTCGGCTTCATCGCCCAGGACGGCGGCGGCCCGGATGTCTTCGTCCACTACTCCGCGATCAACGCGTCCGGGTTCCGCTCCCTCGAGGAGAACCAGGTCGTGAACTTCGACGTCACTCAGGGTCCCAAGGGTCCGCAGGCTGAGAACGTCACCCCGGCCTAGTTGCCCGGGTCGGCCGATCGCGGCCGAGTGAGCAGTACCCAAGGAGCCCCGCTCCCCCGCTTCGGCGGGGGAGCGGGGCTCCTGCCTTCGGGGCACCGGGCCGGTGCCGGCCCGGGCCGTCGTTGTCGAGGCCCTGTGCAGAGCGACACCCGATGCTGACGAGCCCGCCCATCACAAGGCAGACTGTTGAGCCCGGTACCACCGGTGTGGTGCGGCGGGGTCGGCAGGACCGGCGGGGCGAGCAGTACAGGGGGCACCATGAACCGCGACAACGGACCCGGCGTGCGCGTTCCGGAGCAGCGTGCTCCACAGGAGCGAACAGCCGGAGCCTCACTGCGCTTCACCGTCCTCGGCCCGGTACGCGCCTGGCGCGGCAGCGTGCTCCTGCCGTCCGGTTCCCCGCAGCAACGCGCCCTGCTGGCAGCCCTGCTCCTGCGGGACGGCCGCACGGCCACCGCCGGCGAACTCATCGACGCCCTCTGGGGCGACGACCCGCCGTCCCAGGCGCTGGCCACCGTACGGACGTACGCCTCGCGGCTCCGCAAGATCCTGGGCCAGGACACACTCGTCAGCGAGTCCGGCGGGTACGCCGTCCGGATCGCGCGCGAGGCACTGGACCTGACCGCCGCTCAGGACCTGGCCGCCCAGGCGGAGAAGGCCCGCGGCGGCGGGGACCGCTGCCGGGCCCGCACCCTGCTCAACGAACTGCTCGGCCTCTGGGACGGCGAGGCGCTCGCCTCCCTCCCCGGGCCCTATGCGGAGAACCAGCGCACCAGCCTGGAGGAATGGCATCTCCAGCTCGTCGAGACACGTCTCGACCTGGACCTGGAGGTCGGCTGCCACGCCGAGGCGGTCTCCGAACTGACCGCGCTCACCGCTTCGCACCCCCTGCGCGAGCGGCTGCGGGAACTGCTGATGGTCGCCCTGTACCGCAGCGGCCGGCAGGCCGAGGCCCTCGCGGTGTACGCCGACACCCGCCGCCTGCTCGCGGAGGAACTGGGCGTCGACCCGCGCCCCGAGCTCGCCCAGCTCCAGCAGCGGATCCTGCGGGCCGACGAGGAGCTGGCCCGCCCCGCCGACGAGCCCGCGGCGGCGCCCGCCCCGGTCCGCCCGGCCCAGCTCCCGGCCACCGTCCCCGACTTCACGGGACGCGACGCGTTCGTACGCGAGCTGGGCGCCCGGATCGCGACCGCCGAGGGCTCCGTGATGGCGGTCTCCGCGCTGGCCGGGATCGGCGGCGTCGGCAAGACGACCCTCGCCGTGCACGTCGCCCACCAGGCACGCCGTCACTTCCCGGACGGCCAGCTGTACGTCGACCTCCAGGGTGCGGGCAACCGGGCCGCGGAACCCGAGACGGTCCTCGGGGCGTTCCTGCGCGCCCTGGGCACCGCCGACTCCGCGATCCCGGACTCCCTCGACGAGCGGGCCGCCCTCTACCGCTCCGCCCTCGACGGCCGCCGCATCCTGGTCCTGCTCGACAACGCCCATGACGCGGCCCAGATCAGGCCGCTGCTGCCCGGCACGGAGGGCTGCGCGGCCCTGGTCACCAGCCGCGTCCGCATGGTCGACCTGGCGGGCGCGCACCTCGTGGACCTCGACGTGATGTCCCCCGAGGAGGCCCTGCGGCTCTTCACCCGCATCGTCGGCGACGAGCGCGTCCGCTCGGAGCGCGAGGCCGCCCTGGACGTGGTCGCCGCGTGCGGCTTCCTCCCCCTCGCCATCCGCATCGCCGCCTCCCGGCTGGCCGCCCGCCGCACCTGGACGGTCTCGGTGCTGGCCGCGAAGCTCGCCGACGAACGCCGCCGCCTCGACGAACTCCAGGCGGGCGACCTCGCGGTGAAGGCCACCTTCGAGCTCGGCTACGGCCAGCTGGAGCCGGCCCAGGCCCGCGCCTTCCGCCTCCTGGGCCTGGCGGACGGCCCCGACATCTCCCTCGCCGCGGCGGCCGCGCTCCTGAACCTGGACCCCCACACGACGGAGGACCTCCTGGAGACCCTGGTCGACACCAGCCTCCTGGAGTCCGCCGCCCCGGGCCGCTACCGCTACCACGACCTGGTGCGGCTCTACGCGCGTGCGTGCGCGGAACGCGACGAACAGCCGCCGGTGGAGAAGGACCTGGCGCTCTCGCGGCTGCTGGACTTCTACCTGGCCACGGCGGCGGGGGTGTACGCGCTGGAGCGGCCGGGGGACCGGCTGGTCACTCACCTGGAGCCGACGCAGTACCCAGGGCTCACGTTCGAGAACCGCCATTCCGCCTTGGACTGGCTCTACTCCGAAGCGAACTGCCTCCTGGCGTGCGCACAGCAGTCGACCGGGACCAGCACGCTGCGCAGAGCGGTCGACCTGCTGTGGGCCGCGAAGGACCTGGCCGAGTCCGGGGCGAACTCGAAGCAGTACGAGTCGGCGGCCTTGAAGACGCGAGACGCGGCTCAGACCTGCGGGGACGCACACGCGGAGGGCCGAGCCCGGACCACCATCACCAATGTCCACATCGTGGCGGGCCGTTTCGACGAAGCCGACGCCGAGGCACAGCTGGCCATGCAGCTCGCACGTTCGGCCGACGACCCGGTTCCCAACTGCTGGGCACCCAACGACCGGGGAGTGGTCGCCATCTACCAGGGGCGGCACGAGGAAGGCGAACGGTATCTGCTCCAGGCCATCGACAACTTCCGGGCCGACGGCAACTACGTCGGCCAGGCGAGTGCCCTGTGCAATCTCTCCCGGATCCACGTATCACTCGGGCGCATCTCCAGCGCGATAGAGCTCGCGCAGCAGGGCATCGACATCTACGACCGGATGGGGCTCAGCCTGCGCCTGGCCAACGGCCGATACGCCCTGGGTATTGCCCTGACCCGGGCGGGCCGGCTGTCCGAAGCCCTGAACCAGCTCACCGAGGCACTGGCCCTCTTCCATGACAACCGTCAGCCGCTGTGGGAGGGCGTCACGCATTTCAGGCTGGCAGAGGCTCACCTCGCCGCACACCGCCCGACCTTGGCGGCTGCTCACGCGGAGCAGGCGATCGCACTCCGTGGCATCGGGGGCGAGTGGCGCCGCGGCACCGTACTGACCGTGCTCGGCAAGGCGCTCGACACCATCGGCCAGCCTGACCGCGCACGGGCCTGCTGGCGCGAAGCCCTCGCGATCTACGAGCAGTTGGGCGCGCCCGAGGCCGAGGAGGCTCGCCTGTTGCTCACGCCGGTGGCCGCGGCGTAGCCATGGCGTTCATCGTTCGTTTATCGCCGGGCGCCAGTCTGTGGTTCATCGAGCCGTCGCGTCGGGGGGCAGGCGGATCGACGGAACGGCCGTCCCAGTAGGGTGAGCGGCCCTGAGATGCCCGCCCGGCGATCCACGGGGGAATGGCCGGGCGGGCATCGCCGACCTCGCACGGAATGACGAACGGGAGCTGACGATGAGCGAAGCGAAGAAGGCCAAGGACGACCTCCTCAAGCCGCAGGACAACCACGCGTCCGACGCCGACACGGGCGTCGCCACCACGCAGGACAACCACGCCTCGGGTGGGGGCATCACGACCCTGGACAACCACGCGTCCGGCGAAGAGATCACGACGCTGGACAACCACGGTTCGGCTCCCACGCCCAAGTAGACCTTCACTCTGCGGGGGACGGGGGGAACGGCCGCGGCGGCGCGGAGGGGGAGCCGCCGCGGCCGCCGCGCGTCCGTGCCGCCGCGCGTCGGGCAAGGACGGCAGGCGGAAGCTGTGCCGGCCGGCAGTCCAGGTCCGGGCGTTGCGACCGTGAGCGCCTTCCTGGCGGCCGTACCAGCGGCCGTACCGCCCGGAGTCAGTACCGCAGCTCCGCCGAGACCGTGCAGCGCTTCACGCGGGAGACCAGACGGGGGCTGTCCATCTTCACCGTCACGGTCGCGGTGTCGCCGTTCGCGAGGTCGACCGTCGCCTCGCCCGTGTCGACGGTCAGGCCCTTCGCGTCGACGAACGTCACGTCCACCTCGTACGTGTGCTCGGTCGTCGCCGTCGAGCGGATCTCGACCGTCGAGGAGGTCACCGCCCTGCGCTTGCCCTTCTTGGGCTGGGCGCAGCGGACGACGCGGACCACGGGGGCGTCCGAGGCGGTGGGGCCGGGCGTGGCCGACTCGTACGTGGAGCCGCCGGACGAGCTGGACGAGCTGTCGTAGTCGTCGTCGTCGTAGTCGCGGTAACCGTTGTTGCTCTTCTTGGAGCTGGAGCAGCCGCCTCCGCCCGAACCGCCGCTGCTCCGGCTCTTCCCGCTCTTGCCGCCGTGGCTGGATGTGGAGAATCCGGTGAGCGCGAGCACCACCACGACCAGTACGGCCGCGAACCTCATCTGTCGCCGCATCATCGATGCAGCCCCCCTTGCTGTAGTCGGCTTTCCCGTAGTTGGCTCCTCCGGCCGCCGCGCGGGCCGCGCGACACCGTAACGCACAGCATTCCGGACGCTCCCCCATGGCCCCGTCATGGCCCTGTCACGATCTGGTCGTGGTCTCCGGTCCCGGGGCGGCGGCTCCGTCAGGGGCGCGGACGGGAGTTGAGCCGGGCGGCACAGCGCGTCAGGTGGTCACGTTCGGCGAGGTCGGATGCCTTGAGGGCCGCCTCGGCGTACAGCCGTGCCGCCGTCGTCAGGTCGCCGTCGCGCTCGTGGAGGTACGCCGCCACGGCTGTGTGGCGGGGCAGTGAGGCGTCCAGCTCCGCGAGCGCCGCCAGGCCGGCGCGCGGTCCGTCGGCCTCCCCGACGGCGACGGCGCGGTTGAGCCGGACGACCGGGCTGCCGGTGAGGCGCGCGAGCTCGTCGTACCACTCGACGATCTGCACCCAGTCCGTCTCCCCGGCGGTGGGCGCGTCGGCGTGGAGCGCCGCGACGGCGGCCTGGGCCTGGAACTCGCCCAGCCGGTCGCGGGCGAGGGCCTCCTGGAGGATGCCGATGCCCTCGGCGATCAGCGCGGTGTCCCAGCGCCCGCGGTCCTGCTCGGCGAGCGGGACCAGGCTGCCGTCGGACGCGGTCCTGGCCCCGCGCCGGGCGTGGTGGAGCAGCATGAGGGCGAGCAGCCCCGCGACCTCGGGGTGGTCGACGACGGCCGCGAGCTGCCGGGTGAGCCGGATGGCCTCGGCGGCGAGGTCGACGTCGCCGGAGTAGCCCTCGTTGAAGACCAGGTAGAGGACGCGCAGCACGGTGGCGACGTCGCCTGGCCGCTCGAACCGCACCCCGGCGACGGTGCGCTTGGCGCGGCTGATGCGCTGCGCCATGGTCGCCTCCGGCACCAGGTAGGCAGCGGCGATCTGGCGTGTGGTGAGCCCGCCGACGGCGCGCAGGGTGAGCGCGACCGCGGATGCCGGGGTCAACGACGGGTGGGCGCACAGGAAGTAGAGCTGAAGTGTGTCGTCCACCGCGGGCGCGGGACCGGGCGCCGGTTCCTCGTCGACGAGGTCCTCACGGCGGCGCCGGGCGGCGTCCGCCCGGCTCGCGTCCAGGAACCGGTGCCAGGCCGCGGTGACCAGCCAGCCCTTCGCATCCCGCGGAGGGTCGGCCGGCCAGGCGCGGAGGGCCTGCAGCAGGGCCTCCTGCACGGCGTCCTCGGCCGCCGCGAAGTCGGCCCCGCGGCGGACGAGGATCGCGAGCACACCGGGAGTGAGGCTGCGCGGCAGTGCCTCGTCCATGGGTGGGATCACTCCGTGACGGTGGGCGGCTCGGTCAGGAACGGGCGCAGCTCCAGCCACTCGTGGATCGGTTCCCCGCCCGCCCCCGGAGCGGCCGACAGCTCTCCGGCCAGCTCGACGGCGCGCTCGTAGCTGTCGACGTCGATCACCATCCAGCCGGCGATGAGGTCCTTGGTCTCGGCGAACGGGCCGTCGGTGACCGGCGGGCGGCCCTCGCCGTCGTACCGGACGAACGTGCCGCTGGGGGCGAGCGCCTGGCCGTCGACGTACTCGCCGGTCCCTTCGAGCCGGGCCGCGAAGTCGTTCATGTACCGCATGTGGGCCGAGATCTCCTCGGGCGTCCACTTGTCCATCGGCACGTCGTTGACCGCGGCCGGGGCGCCTCGGTAGTGCTTGAGAAGCAGGTACTTCGCCATGATGGTTCTCCCTCGCCGGTACGACCCCTTGTGGTCGCGTTCATAGCAGGGACGGTGCCGGTCGCGGGTTCTCGACATCGCCTCCGGGTTTTCTTCGGCTCTCTTTTTTCCGGCTCCCGGATGACGGCGCTCTCCGTACGTCCCCCGCTCCCGCCGGTCTCCGATGGCACGGGAGATCGGCCGGGCGTAGCGTCGATCGCGGGGAGCGGTGCGCACGGCCGTGCGCCAAGGCCCGGGAGGCTGACGATGATCCGCAACGTCATCGGCTCCGTCGTCGCACTCGTGGGAGCAGCGGCGGCCGTCCAGAGCCCTTTCCAGCGCTGGTACCAGGACCGCCTGGGGCGGGATTACCGCATCCAGGACCTGTTCGACGGCATCACCGGCGTCTCGTCGTCCGTGATGGCCTCGATCCTGCTGCCGTTCCTCTTCGCCGCGCTGGTGACCCTGGTGGGGGTCGTGCTCCGCTCGCGCTGGGTGGTGGCCCTCGCGGGCCTGATCGTGCTCGGCTTCACCGTGCTCTGGATGGTCCGGCAGGGCCAGGCCGCGAGCGGTCTGACGGTCGACGGCGAGGGTTCGGGGCTCCGCTGGGGCGTGGCCCAGGCGCTGGCCGGCGGCATCCTGCTCCTGCTGGGCGCCCTGCTGATGTCGGGGCGGCGGCGGACCGCCCGGGCGGCGCCCGTCGCCGAGCCGTATCCCGTACCGCCGGACGACCACCCGGACACCTGGCCGCCTACGCAGGAGCCGGGTCCGGCCGCCTACACGTCGTCCGCCCCCGAGCCGGAGGCGGACCCGTACACCGGGCCCGGCCGGCACCGGGCTGCCCCTGCCGACGAGGACACGGCCCCCTACCCCGTCCAGGGGGAGGAGCGCGGGGAGGAGCGCCCCTACCCCGGCGAGGACCCGGACCGGAACCGCTATCACCCGCCGCATCCGTGAGAGGTCAGGCCCGGGCCCTGCTGCCCGTCCCCGTGCCCTTCAGCGCGTCCAGGGCGTACACGCAGCGGTCCTTGCTGCACGCGTACACGACACCCGCCTGCGCCACCGGGGAGCCCGTGATCTCCCCGCCCGTGGCCAGCTTCCAGCGGAGCTGGCCACCCGCCGCGTCCAGCGTGTAGAGCACGTGGTCCGCCGAGCCGAAGTGGACCCGGCCGTCCGCGACCACCGGGGCGCCGACCACCTCGCCCCCCGCGGCGAACCGCCACTTCGGCGTGCCGGTCACCGCGTCGAGCGTGTACAGCGCGCTGCCGCTGCCGACGTGCACGTTGCCCGCCGTGACCAGCACGGGTTCGACGGACTGCCGGGCCTCCGTCGCGATCCGCCACCGGTCCTTGCCGGTCGAGGCGTCCAGCGCGTACACGGTCCCCAGGTAGTCGGCGAGGTACACCCCGCCGCCCGTGACGGCGGGGCCCGGCGCGAAGGCGGGCGGGGAGAGGAAGACGGCGGGCGACTCGAAGTGCCACCGCACCCGGCCGGAGACCGCGTCCACGGCCAGTACCCGGGTGCCCGCCGCGACGTAGACGAAGCCGTCGGGCGCGGCGGTCACCCGGACCGGCACGCCGCCGCAGGAGGCGGCGTCGCCGACGGGGTACGACCACCGCTCGGCGCCGGTGCGGGCGTCGACGGCCCGCAGCCGGGCGTCCTGCCACAGGTAGACCGTGCCGTCGTGGATGACGGGTCCGGCCTCCGCCGTCTCGAAGTCCGTCTGGACGCCGGAGGTCTCCCACAGCTTCTCGCCGCTGGACGCCTCCCACGCCTGTACGCCGCCGCCACGCGTCCCGGTCAGGACGGTGCCCCGGTCGGCCTTGAGGGAGTACACCCAGGCGTCGGTCGAGAGCCGCCACCGCTCGGCACCGGTCGCCGCGTCCAGCGCGTACAGCGACGGGCCGTCCGAGGCGTGGATCCGGCCGCCGTCGACGGCCATCGACCAGGCGACGTCACGGGTCTTGAACTGACGGCGCCCGTTGCCGACGTCCAGGGCATGGACCTCGAAGGACGTCACGTAGAGCAGATCGCCCACCACGACGGGCGTGCCCCACACGTCGTTCGACATGCGGAACCGCCACGGCCGCCAGCGCTCCGGCACGGCCGGCGCGGTGTCCGGGGCCTGTGCCGGGGCGGGTACCGGAGCGGTGGGAACGGCCGACGTCTGGCCGGGCGCGCGCACCCAGCCGGTGGCCGGGTCCGCGTGCGCGGCGGCGGGGCCGCGCACCTCCACGGGGCGGGGTCCGGGACCGATCGGCACCTTGGCGCCGGCAAGCTGCACGGGCCCGCCGTCGAGCGCGGAGACCGGTACGGGGGCTGGGGCGGTCCGCACATCGCCGCCGCGCCACGCCCCGTCCTGGCCGGCACCGGGCGGGGGCTGCCGCGGGGGCGGGGGCACGACCACGGGGGCGGGCGCCACGGTGACGGCACGGCCGCCGCCCCGGCGCTGCTCGATCATCGCGGTCGCGACGGTCGGCAGCCAGGCCGACGCCGTGCCGCTGTCGTCGCTGCCGGAGGCGAACAGGTGCGGTGCCAGCTGGGACTGGAGGTCCGCCGGACTGGGCCGCCGGGTGGCGTCCATCTGCATGCAGGACTCGATGAGCGGGCGCAGGTCGTCGGGCAGCCCCGCGGTGTCGGGGCCCTCCCGCAGCAGCATGAACACGGTCTCCACGGGATTCGCCCCGTGGAAGGGCGCGTGCCCGGTCGCCGCGAAGACCAGCGTCGAGCCGAGCGAGAAGATGTCGCTGGCGCCGGTCACGCTGCGCGAGTCGCGGGCCTGCTCCGGAGACATGTACGCGGGGGTGCCCACGGCGACGTTCGTCATGGTCAGCCGGGTGTTGGAGACACCGGACGCGATACCGAAGTCGATCACCCGCGGCCCGTCCTCCACCACGAGGACGTTGGACGGCTTCAGGTCCCGGTGGACGAGGCCGGCCCCGTGGATGGACTGCAGGGCCTCGGCGATCCCGGCGGCCAGCCAGCGCACCGCCTGCGTCGGCATCGGCCCGCACTCCGTCACTATCTCCTCGAGGGAGGGTGCGGGGACGTACGCGGTGGCCAGCCAGGGCACCGCCGCCCTCGGGTCGGCGTCGACCACCGCGGCCGTGTAGAAACCGCTGACCGCGCGTGCGGCCTCCACCTCGCGCGTGAAGCGGACCCGGAACAGCTGGTCCTCGGCCAGTTCCGTACGGACCGTCTTGATCGCCACCCGCCGGCCCGACGCCGACCGCGCGAGATAGACCAGCCCCATGCCGCCGGCCCCGAGCCGTCCCAGCACCTCGAACGGGCCGATCCGCCTCGGGTCATGCTGCGTCAGCTGCTCCACTTGCCTGCCACCTCCCCGTACGGACCTCAGGAACAGAAGCCCGCGAAATCCCGCCCTGTGCAGCGTCTCACCACTGGGCACCACTTGGCGGTGCGCAGTGGTGATTCTTCCTGGCTCGGGGCCCGGTTGCGAACCCGGGGGCGGATCGGGGTGTCTTGTGGCACTCCACCCCTTTCAGGACACCTCCGGGACGGCCGGGGGACGGCTACGGAAGCAGTTCGGTCGGCTGGAGAACGGCGAAAGCCGCACCTTGGTCGTCCTGGAGGACCGCCATCCGCCCGTACGGGATGTCCGTGGGCGGGGCCGTGATCCGGCCACCGAGGCGCGCGGCGGTCCCGGCGGTGCGGTCGCAGTCGGCGACGGCGAAGTAGCTGAGGAAGTAGCTGGGCAGCATCGCGGGGAAGGCGTCCGTGATGATCGCGCGCCCGCCGACCGCGGTGTCCTCGCCCGGCTCGGTCCCGGCGGGGGACCAGACGCGGAAGTCCTCCGTCGCCCCGGCCTCGCCCGGCAGTTGGATGTCGGTCCCCCGGAAACCGAGGACCTCCTCGTAGAAGGGGTCGACGCGCTCCGGCAGCCGGGTGTGGACCTCGGTCCAGCAGAAGGAGCCCGGCTCGTTCTGCTTCTCGAAGCCCGCGCGCTCCCCCGCCTGCCACAGGCCGAAGACCGCGCCTCCGGGGTCGGCGGCCTGGGCGATGACCCCGGCCCCGCCGGCCCGCACCGGATCGGTGATCACCTGCCCGCCGGCCTTCCGGACCAGGGCGACGGTGGCACGGATGTCGTCGGTGGAGAAGTAGACGCCCCAGGTGGTCGGCATGCGGCCGTCCTGCTTGGCGGCGAGCGCGGCGACGAGTGCGCCGTCGCTGTACGCGTCGGCGAAAGGCATGCCGTCACCCGCGTGGAAGGTCCAGCCGAAGAGCCCGCCGTAGAAGCGCTTGCCGGCCTCCAGGTCGGAGAGCTGCACATCCACCCAGCACGGCGCGGACTGCGCGAATACGGCCATGGCCCGGGTCCTTCCGTGGCAGTGAGATCGCGGCGGCCCGCGGCGGCGAAGCTGTGGATCACGGTGGACCGCGGCGAGGGCAGCCGTGACGCCCGTCACACTCAACGTAACGTCGAGGGGCCTCCGGCGCGCCCCGGGAGGCCCGAATAGAACTTTTGCCCGAATCGTGAAGGCCCTGCACCCCCCGTGGACACGGGTTGTCCACCGAAGTTATCCACAGGGTGTTGATAACAACATCCCATCGGGGCGCGTCCGACATGGAGAGAGGAGCAATTCCATAAACCCCCGAACCCGCGCGAGAAACAGCTCGCACATCATCGGGAATTGCGCTGTCCACCCCGTCCGCACTGGGTCGTTCCCCATTTGCAGTCGGTCAGATCGCGCTCGGATCACCCCTCGGTAAGCTGACGGCATGACAGGACAAGTACGCACCGTCGACGGCCGCGTGGCTGGTCGGCGAGGTCAGGCGACGCGGCAGAAGCTGCTCGACTGCCTCAGCGAGATGCTCAGCTCCTCGCCGTACCGGGACGTCAAAGTCATCGACGTGGCCCGGAAGGCGGGGACTTCACCCGCGACTTTCTACCAGTATTTCCCCGATGTCGAGGGCGCCGTTCTCGAACTCGCCGAGGAAATGGCCAAGGAAGGTGCCGGACTGACCGAACTGGTCGGCGGCCGCACCTGGGTCGGCAAGGCCGGCTGGCAGGCTTCCGAGGAACTCGTCGAGGGATTCCTCGACTTCTGGCGGCGCCACGACGCGATCCTCCGCGTCGTCGACCTCGGCGCGGCCGAGGGCGACAAGCGGTTCTACAAGATCCGCATGAAGGTCATGAACTCGGTGACCCACTCCCTGACGGACGCGGTCAAGGAACTCCAGTCCAAGGGCAAGGTCGACAAGGACGTCAGCCCTGCCGCGGTGGCGGGCTCCCTGGTCGTCATGCTGGCGGGGGTCGCCTCGCACCAGAAGGGCTTCACCACCTGGGGCGTGAAGCAGGCCGAACTCCGGCCGAACCTCGCACTCCTGGTCCACCTCGGCATCACCGGCAAGAAGCCGGCCAGGTAGGCCCCGGCAGCCCCGACTCCCCCGCACACGCCGGGCGCCGCACCCCTCCCGCGGCTCCCCCCGTCCTGTCGCGCCGACGGCGGACCACACCCGTGGTCCGCCGTCGGCGTTTCCGCACCCGTGGTCCGCCGTCGGCGTTTTCGCACCGGGTCGCGACGCGGTGGAATGGATCCATGAGCGATGCACAGAATGAATTCCGCGAACTGCTCCACGCGCAGCGCGTCTGGGACGTGCCGCTCCCACGCTTCGATCCGTCGGCCGCTCCGGCCGCCCCCCTCCCGCTGTTCCACGCCTGGTTCGCCGAGGCCGTGGCGGCGGGGCAGGCAGAACCGCACACCATGACCCTGGCGACCGTGGACGCGGAGGGCCGGCCCGACGTGCGCACGCTGATGCTGCACGACGCCGACGAGCGTGGCTGGCACTTCGCCACGCACGCCACCAGCGCGAAGGGCCGCCAGCTCGCCGCCCGCCCCTGGGCGGCCCTCGGCCTCTACTGGCCCGCCCAGGGCCGGCAGGTGCGGGTGCGGGGAGCCGCCGTCCCCGCGAGCCCCGAGGAGAGCAGGGCCGACCTGCGGGCCAGGTCCACCGGAGCGCTCGCCTCCGCGCTGACCGGGTCCCAGAGCGAGGTGCTGCCCGCGCTCGACGACCTCGTACGGGCCTCCGAGGCCGCGTGGGAGCGCGCGCGGGCCGAGCCCGACGCCGAGGCGGGGACCTGGACGCGGTACGTGGTCGAGCCGCGGGAGGTGGAGTTCTTCCAGGGCGACGACCGGCGGAGGCACGTAAGGCTGCGCTACCGCCGGGACGGCGCGGGCTGGACCCGCGAGCTCCTCTGGCCCTGAACCTCCCCTTCGCACGGTTTCACCAGGAAAGGGGCACTATGGGAGTCAGGTGAGCTGCTGGAGGCACCCATGGCACGAGCCCGTTCCCGTTACGCCCCGGACCGCGGTCTGACCACCCGCATGGTGAGCACCATGTTCTTCATCGGCCTGCTGTACGTGGTCCTCGCGGGCGTGCTCCTCGCCGTCCTGCGCGGCGCCTGGCCGGTCGTCCTGATCGTCACCGGCGGCCTGTTCGTCGCCCAGTTCTGGTTCAGCGACCGCATCGCGGCGTACGGCATGGGCGCCCGCGAGGTCACCCCCGAGGAGGCGCCTGAGCTGCACGGCGCGATCGACCGGATCTGCGCGCTGGCCGACATGCCCAAGCCCCGGGTGGCCGTCGCGCGGAGCGACGTGCCGAACGCCTTCGCCACCGGCCGCAGCGAGAGGACCGCCCTGGTCTGCGCCACGACGGGACTGCTGCGGAGACTGGAGCCCGAGGAGCTCGAGGGCGTCCTGGCTCACGAGATGTCGCACGTCGCGCACCGCGACGTGGCCGTGATGACGATCGCGTCCTTCCTCGGCGTCCTCGCCGGCGTCGTCACCCGGGTCGCCCTGTGGGGCGGCTTCGCCCGCAACAGCCGGGGCAACGACCCCGCGGGCATCATCATCATGCTGATCCCGCTGATCAGCGCGGTCGTGTACGCGCTGAGCTTCCTGCTGACCCGGCTGCTCTCCCGCTACCGCGAGCTCTCGGCCGACCGCACGGCAGCCCTGCTCACCGGCCGCCCCTCGGCCCTCGCCTCCGCGCTCACGAAGGTGAGCGGGCAGATGGCCCGGATCCCCACGGAGGACCTGCGGAAGGCGGAGCCGTACAACGCCTTCTACTTCGTTCCCGCCTTCGCCGCCAAGGAGAGCCTCAGCCGGCTGCTCTCCTCCCACCCGACCCTCGAACAGCGTCTCGACCAGCTGGCCCGCATCTCGGCCGGCCTCTCCCACCCGTGAGGAGCTCCCGTGGGACTGCTCGACAGCATCCTGGGGCGCAGCAAGCCGGTACGCCCCGACCTCGACCAGCTCTTCGCCGTGCCGTCCGCCGCGCTCACCCTCCAGGCCGGCACCGGCTTCACGCCGACCGGCCTGGGGTCGGTGTGCTTCGCGGCGGTGGAGGGATCCACCTTCGCCCGGGTCCGTCAGGACGTGCGGGAGCTGCTCGACGCGGACACCGGACGCGGCGGGATCCCGGTGGAGTTCAGCCGCGACCCCTACGGCTACACCTGGCTGCTCGCCCGCCAGGAACCCGCCGCCCAGAGCACGGCGGCCCTGGTCAACGACCTGCATGCGGTCAACACCCTCCTCCAGGACGGCGGCTTCGGACCGCACCTGCTCTGCTCGCTGATCGGTTTCAGCGATCCGGAGGGGCGTGCGCTGGCCCTGGTGTACCTCTACAAGCGCGGCACGTTCTATCCGTTCGCCCCGGCACCGGGCGGTGGGGAGCGGCGCGACAACGGCCTGGAGCTTCAGGTGCGGGCGGTGCTGGGCGACGACCTGCGGGTGGAGGGCGACCTCTCCCGGTGGTTCCCGGTATGGGGTGCGCCCGGTCTCCGAGGGGACGGAACGGGCCCGGTCGGCCACTCGTGATCATTTCGCAACCGATTCCCGTCCGGACCGGAACCCATCATGTCCATGTCCCATTACGCTCCGAACCATGCCCGAACGCACCTCCGCCACCGACGACGTCCTTCCCGCCTCCACCGACCGCACCGACGGCCGGCCGGTCTATGTGATCGGCGGCGGCCCGGGCGGACTCGCCGCCGCGGCCGCCCTGCGGGAGCGCGGCGTACGCGCGGTGGTGCTGGAGAGGTCCGATCGTGTCGGGGCGTCCTGGCGGCGCCACTACGACCGGCTCCACCTCCACACGATCCGGCGCTGGTCGGCGCTGCCGGGGCTGTCGATGCCGCGCCGGTTCGGGCGCTGGGTGTCCCGCGACGACATGGTGCGCTACCTGGAGAAGTACGCCGACCACCACGAGCTGGAGGTGGTGACGGGGGTCGAGGTGTCCCGGATCGACCGCACCGGCGACGGCACCGGCTGGCAGCTCAGCGCCACCGGCGGCCGGGTGCTGACCGGACGGGCGGTGGTGGTGGCCACCGGCTTCAACCACACCCCGCGCGTGCCCGCGTGGCCCGGCCGTGAGGACTTCGTGGGCGAGCTGGCGCACGCCTCGGAGTACCGGAGCCCGGCCCCGTACGCGGGCCGTGACGTCCTCGTCGTCGGCATCGGCAACACCGGCGCGGAGATCGCCGTGGACCTGGTCGAGGGAGGCGCCTCCCGGGTACGGATCGCGGTCCGTACGGCCCCGCACATCGTGCGCCGTTCCACGGCGGGCTGGCCCGCGCAGGCGACCGCCGTCCTGGTCCGCAGGCTGCCGGTCCGGCTCGTCGACCGGGCCGGGCGCCTGCTGAGCCGGGTCGCCGTCCCCGATCTGGCCGCCCAGGGCCTGCCCCGCCCCGACACGGGCCTGTACTCCCGGGTCAAGGAGGGTGCGATCCCCGTCCAGGACGTCGGGCTGATCGACGCGGTGAAGAGCGGCCGGGTGGTCCCGGTGGCGGCCGTCGAGTCCTTCGACGCGGACGCCGTGGTGCTGGCCGACGGAAGCCGGATCACCCCGGACGCGGTGATCGCGGCGACCGGCTACGAGCGCTCCCTGGAGGGACTGGTCGGCCACCTCGGCGTCCTGGACGCGCGGGGCCGCCCCCGGGCGCACGGCGCCCGCACTCCCGACGGGGCCCCGGGCCTCTACTTCACCGGTTTCACGAACCCGATCAGCGGGATGCTCCGCGAAATCGCCCTGGACGCGAGGAAGATAGCCGGGCGGGTGTCCTCCGGGGGCTGACGGCGGGAGCAACGGCCCTCAGCCGGGACCCTGTCGGACGAGTACGCGCACGGCGCCGCCGTCCGGATCGCCGAACAGGTCGTACAGTTCGAGCCGTTCGTCGGTGCCGCCGACCGTCCACGGGCCGACCGGGCAGCCCTCCCCGGCGAGGTCGAAGCCCACCGTGCCCCTGACGGCACCGTCCTCGGGAACGTACGACCACGTCCCCGTGCCGTCGCAGCGGCCCTCCTCCTCCCAGTCCCCGTACGGCACTGCGGAGAGCACCGCGCGGCCGTCCGCCTGGAGACGGACCTCGGCCCGTCCGTCCTCGCCCACCCAGACACCGCGCATGGCCTCGCCGGTGGGACTCGGGGCCTCGTACGCCCCGACGGCGCCCGTGCCGAGGGCGGCACCGCAGGCCGCCATCACCGCCGCCGTGAGCAGGAACCCGGCGGGCAGCACCCGGAACCAGACATCACCCTTGCTGTACGGCCGCCCCCGCCTGCGCTCGCCCCGGTGGAACCACGCGACAGCCAGAAGCGGCAGTGCGCCGCTCCCGGAGATCCACGCCCAGGAGCAGAGGAACGGGGCTCCGACGGCGGCGAGCCCTGCCGCGTACACCGCTCCGAGCGCGACCACGCTCCCGCACTGCCACTGCCACAGTGCCCCGTCCGCGCGGCGGAGGGCGGCCCGTGCCAGGAGATCGGCCGGCATCGTCATGACGAAGGTGTGCACCGCCCCGAAGAGCAGGAGGAGCGGTGGTGCGAAGACGAGCACGCACACGAGCCCCAGCGCGCTTCCGGGCGGTCTCCCGTAGGCGTCGGTCCGGCCGGACTCCACGACCACGACGCCGGCGAGCAGGGCTCCCGTCTGCGCGGCACACACCAGCATCCCCACCGTGCCGTCGGACCCCGTCCCCTCGGAGGACACCGGTTTCCGCATACGCCCCACCCCGTCTGCCGGAGGAGGGCACCGTAGCGCCTCGCCCGGGGCGTCGGTCAGGCGGGGGCCGACAGGGTCATCCGGTCCGTCGGTCCGCGGCGGATGACCAGGGCCATCAGGGCCGCCGTCGCGCACAGCGCCCCCGACGCGTACCAGACCACGTCGTACGAACCGGTCACGTCCCGTGCGACCCCGCCGAGGAACGCCACCAGGGCCGCGCCGACCTGGTGCGACGCGAGGACCCAGCCGAAGACGATCGCGCTGTCCTCGCCGTACTGCTCCCGGCACAGGGCCATGGTCGGCGGGACGGTGGCGACCCAGTCCAGCCCGTAGAAGACGATGAAGAACACCATGGACGGACGCACCGTCGGGGCCATCAGCATCGGGAGGAACATCAGCGAGACACCGCGCAGCGCGTAGTAGACGGCCAGGAGCCTGCGGGCGTCGAAGCGGTCGGTGAGCCAGCCGCTGAAGACCGTGCCGACGATGTCGAAGACCCCGATGACGGCCAGCAGCGAGGCAGCCGCGGTGATCTCCATGCCGTGGTCATGGGCGGAGGGCACGAAGTGGGTGCGGATCAGGCCGTTCGTGGAGGCGCCGCAGATCGCGAAGGAGCCGGCCAGCAGCCAGAACGGGCCCGTGCGGGCGGCGCCGGCCAGGACACGCACGGTGCGGCGCGCGGCGCCCTTCGCGGGAGCGGGCTTCTCCACGTACGCGCCGCCGTAGGGGGCGAGGCCCAGGTCGGCCGGGTGGTCGCGCATCAGGAGCCAGACGAACGGGACGACGACGAGCGCAGCCAGCGCGACCGTCACCGTGGCCGGCCTCCAGCCGTGGTTGTCGACGATCCAGGCGCACAGCGGCAGGAAGACCAGCTGGCCGGAGGCCCCGGCCGCGGTCAGGATCCCGGTGACCAGTCCCCGGCGGGCGACGAACCAGCGGTTGGTGACGGTCGCCGAGAACGCCATCGCCATCGAGCCGGTGCCGAGGCCCACGAGCAGGCCCCAGTAGAGCATCAGCTGCCAGACCTCGGTCATCCAGTAGCTCGCCAGCGCCCCGGCCGCGACCGCGCCGAGCGCGACGACCACGACCCGGCGGATGCCGAAGCGGTCCATCAGCGCGGCGGCGAACGGCGCGGTCAGCCCGTACAGCGCCATGTCGAGGGAGACGGCGAGGCCGATCTCGCCGTACGACCAGCCGAAGTCGTCGTGGAGGGGGTCGATGAGGAGGCCGGGCAGGGAGTTGAAGGCCGCACCGCCGATGATCGTCACGAAGGTGACGGCGGCGACGATCCACGCACGGTGTATCCGCGGGCGGGCGGGGCGGCGAGGAGCGCTCTCGACCACGCTGTCGGTTGTCTGGGTCACGACGCCCAGCATCCGGCCGGGGGCCCGGCCCGGACGAGTGGCCGGGAGGACACCCTTCGCAGGTATCGGGCCACCCGGGCTCAGGGGCGTGCGAGGCGGCGCCCGCGCGGCAGCCCGCTGTGGACGGCCCAGGCCAGGGCGGCCCCCACCGCGTACCAGAACAGGTCCGGGGCGTTGAACGTCGAGCCGAGCACCAGCCGTGCCACCGTGCTCTGCCGTGCCAGGTCCGCCGGTACGCCGGTCAGCTGGGCCAGTTCCACCGCCCAGCTGACGGCCAGCGCGACTCCCGCCGCGGCGGCCGGCCGCACCCGGGGCGCGAGGAGGACGACGAGGGTGTGGACCAGCACGGTGTAGAGGGCGTCGCCCCCGTACTTGGCCACGTCCCCGCCCGCGGCCGAGCGGAGGCCCAGGCCCGCCGCCACGGTCACGAGCGCCGCGGCCGCGGCTGCCGCACGGACGCCCGAGGCCGGGGCAGCGGCGGTCGGAATCTTCTTCATGACCGGTACGTTTATCAGGCCCGAACCGGTCGCACGCAATCCGCGGGAGAACAGGAGCCCCATGCGCCACCGCGTGGTCGTCCTCGCCCTCGACGGGGTGATCCCCTTCGAACTGGGCATCCCGCAAAGGATCTTCAGCCGCTCCCGGAATCCCGTCACGGGTGAGGTGCTGTACGACGTCGTGACCTGCTCCACGCGGCCGCCGGGCCCGGTCCGCACCGACGCGGACTTCAGCATCCTGGTCGAGCACGGCCCCGACGCCCTCGCCACGGCCGACACCGTCGTCGTCCCGGCGTCGTACCAGCTCGGCCCCGTTTACGACGAGGGCCGGCTCACCGCCGAACTGGCCGCCGCGCTCGCACACATCGGGCCGGGCACCCGCCTGGTCTCCATCTGCACCGGCGGCTACGTCCTCGCGGCGGCCGGGTATCTCGACGACCGGCCGGCCACCACCCACTGGTCCTCGGCGGACCACTTCCAGCGGCTCTTCCCGAAGGTGCGCGTCGACCCGGACGTCCTGTTCATCGACGACGGGGACGTACTGACCTCGGCCGGTGTGGCCGCGGGGATCGATCTCTGCCTGCACATCGTGCGCCGGGACCACGGCACCGCCGTCGCCAACGACGTCGCCCGCCGCAGCGTCGTCCCGCCGCACCGCGACGGCGGTCAGGCGCAGTTCGTCCGGCGTCCGCTGCCCGAGGCGGGGCTCGCCACGACGACTGCCGCACGGGCCTGGGCGCTCGACCGGCTCGAACAGCCGATCCTGCTCCGCGACATGGCGGGCCGCGAAGCGATGAGCGTGCGCACCTTCACCCGCCGTTTCCGCGAGGAGGTCGGCATCAGCCCGGGACAGTGGCTCGCGCGGCAGAGGGTGGAGCGGGCCCGGGACCTGCTGGAGTCCACGGACCTGTCGATCGACCAGGTGGCGCGGGAAGCCGGCTTCGGTACGGCCACATCCCTGCGCCAGCACGTGCAGGCAGCGCTGGGGGTGCCGCCCACGGTCTACCGGCGGACGTTCCGGTCGACGGTCGCCGGCCCCTGACGGGGTCTCCCGCGCCGCTCAGAAGCAGGCCCGGTCGCCGGGCTGTTCCTGGATCACCGGGACCATCACCGGCCCGCCGCGGTCGACCTCGCACCAGATCCGCTTGCCGGCGCCCTCCGGCTGCCAGCCCCAGCGGTCGGCCAGGCCGTCCACCAGCTCCAGGCCGCGGCCGCCCGTGTCCTCGCCCTCGGCGTGACGCGGCTGGGGCGGACGGCAGCTGGTGTCGGCCACCTCGACCCGCACCGTCCCCGCCGAACCCGTCGGATCAGCGGAGCCGAACAGCATCCGCAGCACGGCCGGACAGCCCGTGTGGACCACCGCGTTGGTGACGAGCTCCGAGATCAGCAGGATGAGCGTCTCCGCGAGCGGCTCGTCGTCCTGCATCCCGGACCCGACCAGGCGCGAGCGCGCCCATCTCCGGGCCCGTCCCACCTCTGAGGGATCCGCCCCGACCTCCAGCTGAACCTGAAGCACCTGCACCGCTCACACCATCCGAACCGGCGGACACATCGCCTCGCGCCTCCTCAGGGTCACGGAACGTGACTCCCCTTCGAGACAGCATGGTTGACGTACAGTCACCGCAACAAGCGCTTCGGGCATATTCCAGCGCGAAGGAGTACGCGTGGTCCATACTGTGCGACGCGCGCTGCGGAGAGTCGAACAGGAGCGCGCCGGCGTCCCGGGGACCGGATCCCCGGCGTACCGATCGCAGCTCCGTGGGCCGCGAGCAGCGCACCGCGCGTCACCGGGGGCCGCCGCTCGGGGCGCACCCGGATCCTCCGGTTCCAGTACCACTCGCATCCCACGGAGCGTACCCGAGCCACGGCTCGTGACTCCGCCCGGTGACGGGGCGCCCGGGGCGTACACCCGGCTTCCGGATGCGTTGCGTCACCGAAGCGCACCGTGCGCACGCCTCCGGTCAGCGACGACTGTCCCGTCCCCGGCCCGACGGCCGGGTCCGGGGCGGGCGGAACGGGGCCCGGAACAGGCACGAACTGCTCATGCGGTTCGGCGTGTTGACGCACGGCCCCGACGTGCCGGACCCTGCGCGGCCCCGTCACGACGACGGCCCGCCGGTCCAGTTCCGGTGCCTCCCGCGCCGGCCCGGCCGCTTCCGCGCCG
This sequence comes from Streptomyces sp. NPDC102402, assembly GCF_044765765.1. NCBI lineage: Bacteria > Bacillati > Actinomycetota > Actinomycetes > Kitasatosporales > Streptomycetaceae > Streptomyces > Streptomyces sp. NPDC102402. The sequence continues at coordinate 222,408 of NZ_JBIWKR010000002.1, read as the reverse complement.
GGTCCGGCCGCCTCCGCTACGCGTCGGGTTCGACGACGGTGAAGTACGCGGAGAAGGCGGCGACCGCTTCCGCTTCGGCGATCCGGCCGTCCTGGTCGGTGTCCAGGCTCCGGGCCGCGACGCTCGCGATGTCGTCCGCCGCGCCCAGCACCCGCAGGGCCCGCTCCACCGCGACGACCGGGGCTGTCGCGGGTGCGGCGCCCTCGGGGTCGGTGCCGGCGGCGACGGCGATCGCCGCGCGCAGGAAGGGGCGCGCGATCTCGGCGAAGCGTTCGGGGTTGTCCCGCAGCCGTTTCACGGCCCCGCCGACGAACTCCTCCCGGGTGACCCGCTGGTCACCGTCCACGTCGGCGATACCCGCCATGCCCTGCCAGAAGGCCTCGGCCCCCGTGTAGAGCGACTGGCCCCGGTCGCAGCGGGCCGTCGTACCGAACTCGGCGAGCAGGCGGGCCGCGGCGGCGTTGAAATCGGCGCGGTCGATGTAGTCGTTGCCGTCCTGGTCGAAGGCGGCGAAGCGGTGCGCGATCTTGCGCTCGTACTCTGCGCTGTCCATGCGGGGAGCGTACGACGCCGGACGGCGTCACGTGTCACTGACTCCCTTCAGTGAGGTGACAACCTCGCACGGTCCGGCGTGTCACGCGGTGAGCGGCTGGGACCCGTCGTCCGTGGCCGCGTCGGCGTCCGGGTAGACGTCGAAGAGCCGGCGCACCCCCAGGGCGCCCAGCACCTTGTTGACGTGCGAGCCGTCGACCGCGCCGCGGGCCGGGAGGATCAGCCGCAGCCGCCCGCCGCAGGACTTCATGAGGCGCCGGGAGGCGATCAGGACGCCGACACCGCTGGAGTCGCAGAAGAGGACGCCCGAGAGGTCGAGGACCACGTCGTGCCGCCCCGCGGCCACCGCACCGTGGACGGACTGACGCACGACGGGTGAGCTCACGAGATCGAGTTCGCCGTGGATCCGCAGCACGGTCCACGCGTCCTGCTCCGTCTCGTACACCTTCAGCGTCACGCGACTCGGCCTCTCGTCCGGGGCTCCGGAGGATCCGGAAGTTTCCGTTCCTCCTCGCGGCTGCCCGCGTACCCGCCCGTGAAACACCCTTCCACCCATCGGCCTGGCACAGGATTCATCCAGAAATGATCACTTCAGGATCGTTTACGCGATCAGGAAACGGCAAAGCGTGGAGCGTTCCCTATCATTCGGCGCCACTTCAGGGACGTACTTGCCGGAAAGGTACGTGCCCGGACTGTCCCGCCGACTACATTCGACGTGACGAGAGGCACAGGGCTGGGGGCTGGATGGCGAAGGACGCACCACCGCGCTGGGACCGCCGGATGCAGCAGCGGCTGTCGCGTGGCGAGGCGGCGGCGCTCGGCGAGCTCTACGACCGGTTCGCCGCCCTCGTGCACAGCCAGGCCCACCGCATGCTCGACGACGAGGACGCGGCGGACCAGGTGACGCGCGACGTCTTCGGTTACGTCTGGGAGAACCCCGACGCCTACGACCCCAAGCACGGCTCGATGCGCTCGTGGGTGGCGCGGCTCACCCATCGCCGGTCCGTCCAGCGGCTCCGCACGACGGACGGCGGGGCCGAGGGACCCGACACCGAGGCACGGGCCGAGGAGCTGGAGCACCGGGTGCGCAGGGCCACCGCCGCGGCCCGCGCCGACTACATCGTCGCCTCCATGCCCGCGCCGCTGCGCGCCGCACTCGAGCTCGCGTACGTCCAGCGCCGCGACTACCGGCAGGCCGCCGCGGACCTCGGTGTCACCGGGGACGAGGCAAGGCGCCGGCTGCGCCTCGGACTCCAGCTGCTCTCGACCGCGAACAGCCGGCCTTCCGCCGGCTCGGCGCCTCCCGGATACGGACCGACACCGTGACCGGAGGCGGCGGCGACGGCCGCGAGGGAGAACAGCCGGTCGAGCGGCGCATACCGGGGCCCCGGGCTGCCCCGGACGACCGGGAGGTGCTGCCGCCGGCCGTCTCCTCCGCGGGCCCGGAACCTGCCTGGCCCCCGGACACCCTGCTGTCGGCCAAGCCCCCTGATCCGCCCGGCCCGCCGCTCCCCCACAAGGTGCTCACGTCGCTCCTCGGCGCCTGGGCCCTGGCTGCCTGCTCCCCGGAGGAGACCGCGGCGGTCGAGGACCACCTCACCGCGTGCGCGCCCTGCGCCGACGAGGCCCTGCGGCTGCGCGACGCCGTGGGGCTGCTGCACTCGGACGGCACCCTGGACCTGGACCCGACGCTCCGGTCCCGGGTCATGGAGGGCTGTCTGGGCCGCCGCCCCGCTCGCATCCCCGTCCCTTCCTGGGCCGCGCCGTACGACGCGGAGACCGCACGGCTGGACGCGCTGCTGCGGGACATCGGCGACTCGGAGTGGCACGCGCCGGTACGGCTGAAGTGGTTCGAACGCGACCGGCAGGTGAACCGGAAGACGACGGTCGCCGGGGTGATCGGCCATCTGATGGCCGTCGACGGCCTGGTGTCCAAGGCGCTCGGCCTGGACGACCCGCTCGGCAAGGGCGACGGGGCCCTGCCGCCGACACCGACCGGGCGCACCGAGTCCTACTGGTCGGCCGCGCGCCGTCCGCCCACCCGGACCGTACGAGAGCCCTGGCGTGACCAGAGCCACTCACTCGTCCGCACGGTGTCCTTCGCCGGCCGGGGCGTCGCGGAGCTCTCCGTCCCGTACGGGGGCTTCGCCCTCCCGCTGCAGGACTCGCTCCTGGAGCGGGCCTTCGAGTGCTGGGTGCACGGCGGTGACATCGCCGACGCGGTGGACTACCCGTACGAGCCGCCCGCAGCGGCCCACCTCCACCGGATGATCGACCTGGCGGCCCGGCTGCTGCCCGCCACCCTGGCCGAGCGCCGCCGCGCGGGGCTGGCCTCACCGGCACGCCGTCTGGTCACCGCGGGGTCTCCGGGCCGCTCCCTCCATCTGGAGGTGGAGGGGCGGGGCGGCGGCGACTGGTACATCGCCCTGGACTCGCCGGCCGCCCTCGGCTCCCCCGACCACACGGTCGCGACGGTCGCGCTCGACGGGGTGGAGTTCTGCAGGCTCGTCGCCGGCCACGTGCCGCCGATCGAGGCGGCGGCGGGCCAGGAGGGCGACCGCGAGGCGATCAGCGACGTCCTGTTCGCAGCGGCGTCCCTCAGCCGGCTCTGAGCCGGCCGGTCACCGGCCGCCACGGGATCACCGAGGGCAGAGGCGGTCGCCGGTGACGGCGCTGGGGCCGCCTCTCGTCCGGATCATGCCGGGCTCGCCTCCCCCGGCATGATCCGGGCGGAAGACCTCAGTCGAAGATGACCGTGCGGCGGCCGTTGAGCAGGATGCGCCGCTCCGCGTGCCACTTGACGGCGCGGGCCAGGGCCTGGCACTCCACGTCGCGTCCGACGGCCACGAGCTGGTCCGGCGTGACGCCGTGCCCGACGCGCTCGACCTCCTGCTCGATGATCGGCCCCTCGTCGAGGTCGGCGGTCACGTAGTGCGCCGTCGCACCGATCAGCTTCACACCGCGCGCGTGGGCCTGGTGGTAGGGCTTCGCGCCCTTGAAGCTCGGCAGGAAGGAGTGGTGGATGTTGATGATCCGGCCGCTCAGCTGCTTGCAGAGGTCGTCCGACAGCACCTGCATGTAGCGTGCCAGGACCACGAGTTCGACGTTCTCCCCGCGGACCAGCTCCAGCAGCTGCGCCTCGGCCTCGGGCTTGTTCTCCCGGTTCACGGGGATGTGCCGGAACGGGACGCCGTACGAGGCGACGAGCTCGGCGAACTCCGTGTGGTTGGAGACGACCGCGACGATCTCGACCGGCAGCGCGCCCGTGCGGGAGCGGAACAGCAGGTCGTTGAGGCAGTGCCCGAACTTGCTCACCATCAGCACGATCCGCATGCGCTCGCTCGCCCGGTGGATCTGCCACTCCATCCGGAAGGCGTCCCCGATCGCGGCGAAGCTGGCCCGCAGCTTGTCCACGGTGACCGTGGCGTCCGCCGAGAAGTGGACGCGCATGAAGAAGAGACCGGTGTCGTGGTCGCCGAACTGCTGGCTGTCCTCGATGTTGCAGCCGGTCATGAAGAGATAACTCGACACGGCGTGCACGATGCCCTGCTTGTCGGGGCAGGACAGCGTGAGGACGTACTGCTCGGTCATGGCGTCCGAGGCAGCGGGTACGGATTCGGCGGGCTGCGGCGCGGTCATCCCCGTAGGGTGCCACACCGCCCGCGGCTCACGCCGATCTGGTCATGATGCGGAGCACGTCCAGGGAGCGCGGCGGGGTGTCGGGGTCCTCGCCGTCGTTGGTGGCGAGCATCACATGGGCCTCACGGGCGGCCACGACCGCCTCCTGCCAGCCCGGGTGCTCCAGGTAGGCGGAGACCGGGGCGTCGGCGCCTATCTGGTGCATGATGCGCAGCACCCGCAGGGCGGCGACGTCCACGAGGGCGGCCTCGGCCGAGTCGCGGAAGATCGTCCCCACGTACTTCTCGGCGGACCAGTTGTCGAGCCAGGTGTCCTCGACCAGGCGGTACACGGCGTCGGTGATGTCGCCGTAACCCTCCCGGCCGGCCAGCCAGCACTCGTGGTGGAAGACGGGGTCGGAGAGCATGTGCAGCGCCGAGCGCACGTTGCTGCGCCAGCGCCACCAGGGCATGTCGTTGAGCGGCATGCCGCCCATGGTGGAGGAGCGACGGCCGCGACGGGAAGTGTTCTCCGAACCTTGCTGCACGGTTGCCGATCGTACGTTCCTCCCGGAGGGCCGCGTACGGCCCCCCGCAATTCACCTCTGCGTCACTGTCTGTTGACCACAGCACACAGTGGCGTTACCCGGAAGCCGTAAAAGTTCACTCCCATGACCGGACGGCGACGCCTCACCTCCCCCCGCCCCTACAAGCTCCTCACATCGGTGGTGGCCGGGGCGCTGCTGATGTCCGGCTGCGGTAGCCTCCCCGGCCTCTCGGGGGGCTCCCGGGAACCGGTCACCGTGATGACCTGGGCTCCCGACACCACGGCCGCCGCCGCGGTGAACATGGCGGGCGTGCCGGCCATGGCGAGGACCTACGCCCGCTGGATCAACGAGCGGGGCGGGATCGACGGACACGAGCTCCGCGTGCTCACCTGCAACGAGCAGGACACCGCGACCGGCGCCTCGAAGTGCGCGCGGCGGGCGGTCGACGAGGACGTGGCGGCGGTCGTCGGCTCGTACAGCAGATACGGGAGGGCGTTCCTGGCCCCGCTGGAGGGCGCCGGGATCCCCTACATAGGCGGGTACGGCGCCTCCGCGGAGGAACTCACCAGCTACGTCTCCTACCCGGTCAACGGCGGGCAGCCCGCGCTCGTCGCGGGTAACGGCGAACAGCTGGCGGCCGGTTGCGAGCGGGTGTCGATCGTGCGGCCCGACACCCTGGTCGGCGACAGCCTGCCCGGGCTCCTCGACACGGGCCTCCGCCGGGGCGACCGCCCCGCGTCGTACGACATCAGCGCGGCCGAGGGGGCCACCTCGTACGACGCCGAGGCGGCCAAGGCCCTCGCCCACGCGGGGGGCGGCTGTGTGACGGCGGTGCTCGGCAAGGGCACGGAGACGTTCTTCGACTCCTTCCGCCGCCTGCAGCCCGAGGGCAGCGAGGTGCGGATCTCGTCCGTGCTCGGCAGCGTCGGCCAGGGGCTCATCGACCGTACGGGCGGAGCGAACAGCCCCTTCGAGGGGGCTCTCGTCACCGGCTGGTACCCGGAGTCGGGCGACGCGCGCTGGAACGAGATGCGGGAGGTGATCCGGAAGTACGCCTTCGGGGACAACCGGATCGATCCCTCGGACGCCGGAGTGCAGACCACGTGGATCGCGTACACCGCGCTGAAGGCGGTGATCGAGGCGATGGACGCGCCGGAGATCACGGCAGGCGCCATCTCCGTGAGCCTCAACCGCGGCACCGAGGTGGACACCGGCGGCCTCACCCCGGTCCTGCGCTGGCGCTTCCAGGACACCGTCGGTACGGCGGCCCACGGACGCATCGTCAATGGGCGGGTGACGTTCCAGGTGGTGCGCGACGGGCGCCTCACCGCCGAGAAGAAGGGCTTCGTGGATGTCACGGAGACCCTGGTGAACGCCCGCTAGACCGCCGGACCGCCGGACCGCTGACACCGACCCACCCGCCCACCGGCCGGCCTCCGGCATCGCGCCTCCGGCATCCCGCGGACAGCGGGGCCGGAGGCCTGACCCCGCGGGGTCAGAGCTGCGTGGGGGCGCGCTCGGTCAGTCCGTACTTCTGGGCGATCTTGTTCCACAGTCCCGAGGCAGTCCGCTTCTGGATCGTGGCGTCGCTGCTCGACGCGCCGGCCCTGGCGGTCGCGTCGGTGGAGCGGGCCTTGCCGCCCTTGCAGACCTTCTTGTCGTCCTTGGCCTGACCGGCCCAGGTGGCGTAGTGGTCGTCGGCCTCCGCCGACGCCTGCCATGCCTTGGTCAGGGACGCCTTCAGCGCGGCGTTGTCCGGGAGTCGGCCGACGCTCAGCCCTTCGAGCCGGGTGACCAGGTCACGGCGCTGCTGCGCGGCGCCCTTCAGATCCGTGGCCGCCTGGTCGAGCGCACGGCAGCTCTTGATCTTCTCCACGGCGCCGATCACCGCCGAACGGCTGTTGTTGCTGTCGGCGAGCAGCTTGTCGAGCGCCTCGGCCTGCGGCTTCGCGGGGTCCGCCGCCGGGGTGGCGGGCCCGCTACCGGACGAACTCTGCGCGGCCACCGGCTGCTTGTCGTCCGAGGGGCTCTCGTCGCCTCCGCTCATCAGGGCGCCGGCACCGAGCCCGATGACGGCGCAGCCGACGACGACCGCCGCGATCAGCGGGATGTGCGCGGACCGTCTGGGCGCCGCGCCACGCCCCTGGTCGTCCGGCTCCCTCCCTCCGGTGCCCGGGTAGCCGTCGCCGGGGCCCTGCGGGCCCGACGGATAGGGCAGGCCGCCCTGGGCGCCCTGGTGGGTCCGGGGCGGCTGCTGGTACCCGGGGTCGAACTGGGGCATCTGCTGCGTGGCGCCCGCGGGCTCCTCGCTCCGGAAGAGGCTGTCGAACTCCGCGGGCGGCTGCCGGTCGCCCGGGGCTCCGGGCCTGATCCCGTAGGGAGCACCGCCGGGCACCGGGGGTATGTACTGGGTCGCGTCGGCGTCGGACGGCTGCCCGGCGGCGGGATTCGGCGCCAGGTACTGCGTCGACTCCGCCGCGCGCTCGGGCGGCATCCCGCCGGGGAGTGCGCCGCCGGGGACGGGCGCGATGAACTGCGTGGCGTCGGCGTCCCCGCCCTGCCCCGGACCCTGGCCCTGGCCCTGGCCCATGGGACCGGCCTCGGGCGGCAGCGGCTGGGCGTACGCCTGCTGCCGGTACGGGTCGTGCGGCTGCTGGTACGCGTCCTGCTGCGGGGCGTACTGCTGGTACTGCTGATGCGCGTCCTGCTGGTTCTGCCCGTGCTGCTGGTTCTGCTGGTGCTGCCCGTGCTGCTGGTGCACGTCCTGCTGGTGCTGCTGGTGCTGCCCGTGCTGCTGGTGCTGCCCGTGCTGCTGGTGCGCGTCCTGCTGGTGCTGCTGCCCGTGCTGATGGTTCTGCTGGTGCTGCTCCGGTGGCAGATGACCGGGTGGCGGGCCTTCCTGGTGGGTGGCCTGCGGCCCCCAGGGCCGGCCCCACGGCTGCCCGCCCGCAGGGACGGCCTGGTCCTGCTGCCCGCCCTCCGCGCCCCCCGGGTACCAGGGGGCGCCACCCTCCGCGGGCAGCACGACACCTTCGTGCGCGGGCCGTACAGCGGGAAGCTGCGGCTCGTCGCCCTCTCCGCTCTGCGTCACCGGGACTCCTACGTGTGAACCTATGGAATCGTCGGTTCACGCTACCGGGTGCCCGTGGCCCGGCGCCAAGCGCCCAGGAGCGCTCACCACCCCTTCACACAGCGGGTGACGCCTGCCGCACCCACGGCGCTGTTCATGGTCAACTCGCCGTAGGCGCCGGTCAGGCGGCCTGGAGCTCCAGCCTGGCGCCGAACTCCCGGACCGCGGGCTCGTCGGCGTACGGCTCGAACCGCAGCTGGAGGTCCTCGAGATATTCGGCACCCCGGCTGGAGCGCACCGTCCCCAGGAGTTCCATCGCCCGGAGCCCGGTGTGGCACGCCTGCTCCACCTCGCGCTGCTGGATCTGCGCCGTGGCCAGCAGCACCAGGCCGATGCCCCGGCGCCTGGTCCGGGACTCCGGGAGCGCCGCCAGGGCCTCCTTCGCCCGGCGGGCCGCCGGCTCGGCCTGCCCCAGGTCCCGGTGGCAGTGCGCCAGCTCGTCGGCGAGGTAGCCCGCGTCGAAGTGGGCGATCCAGTCGGGGTCGTCGCCGGAATCGGGGTCCGCCTGCTCCAGCGCGGCCATCGCCCGGCCCGCCGCCACCTGGCAGGTGCGGGCGTCGCCCATCAGCGCGTGGCCCCGTGCCTCCGCCGCGTGGAACATCGCCTCGGCCCTCGGGGTCACCCGCCCCCGCGCCCCCTCCTGGGCGGCCCGTGCCAGCTGGGAGATCTCGCGGGGGTTGCCGAGCTGCGCCGCGAGGTGACTCATCGACGCGGCCAGCACATAGCCCCCGTAGGCCCGGTCGCCCGCGGCCTGGGCCAGGCGCAGCGCCTGGATGTAGTAGCGCTGGGCCAGCCCCGGCTGGCCGGTGTCGACCGCCATGTACCCGGCGAGCTCCGTGAGCCTGGCGACCGCGCCGAACAGCTCGCGGCCGACCGATTCGCGGTACGCCCCCGAAAGGAGGCCCGACACCACGCTGTTGAGGTAGTGCACCAGGACGGGCCGGACGTGCCCGCTGCCGAAGCGGTGGTCCAGGTCGACGAGCGCGGCCGTCATCGCCTTCACCGCCGCCACGTCCGGCATGCCGACCCTGCTCCCGGCCGTCCGCGCCACCTGCGGGTCGGCGCCCGTGATCAGCCAGTCACGGCTGGGCTCGACCAGCGCCGAGGCGGCCACCGTCGACCCGGACAGCAGATCGCGACGGCCCACGTCGCTGCGCCAGAGCTCACAGACCTGCTCGATGGCACCGAGCACGGTGGGCGCGAACTGCAGGCCGACACCGGAGGCCAGGCTCTTGCCGTTGGCCATGCCGATCTCGTCGATGGTGACCGTGCGGCCGAGCTTGCGGCCGATCGCCTCGGCGATGATTCCCGGTGCCCTGCCGCGTGGTTGCTGTCCGCGGAGCCAGCGGGCCACGGAGGTCTTGTCGTAGCGGAGGTCGATCCCCCGCTCCGCCCCGACCATGTTGACCCGGCGTGCGAGACCGGCGTTGGAGCACGCCGCCTCCTGGATCAGCGTCTGGAGCCGTTCGTTCGGCTGGCGTGCGACGAGAGGTCTGGCTGCCATTCTTCCCCCTGGGACCGCGGTGATTCAGTGAAGCAATCACTGCCCGGCACGGCACGAGAAATGCGCATATTCATCTGTATCGGGTACGAGCGGTGGCGCGTTGGCACAGTCGTGCAAGTGGTTACCCCCGCACCGGTGCACTCGCTCGTGCGCGCCCCCGCCGGTGCATCCGTGCGCCCCGCGTGCAGGATCGATCCACCGGGGGGGTGCGCACGCACGGCCGTAACCCCGGGTGACGAGGGGAGTTGAGTGGGCGTGGAAGAGCCCATCGGAGTGACGGAAGCCGCCCAGGTCCCCCAACAGCGCAGCGAACAGCTGCTCGAGGCCGCTGCCTGGTACGCCCAGGAGCGGCACTGGGACGTGTTCCCGGGCACCTGGCTCGAAGCCGCCGGAGGGACGGAGCGCTGCTCGTGCGGTGACGCCGCGTGCGCCGCCCCGGGAGCCCATGCCACACGGCCGGACTGGGCGGGCCAGGCGACCGGCAGCGCCGCCGCGGCACGCCGGATGTGGTCCCGGCAGCCCGGCTCCTCGGTCCTCCTGCCGGCCGGGCGGACCTTCGACGCCCTGGACGTACCGGAGTCGGCGGGGTTCCTGGCCCTCGCCAGGGCGGAGCGCATGGGCCTGACACCGGGCCCGGTGACCCGGACACCGGACCGGCGGATGCTGTTCTTCGCCCTGCCGGGCGCCGCGGCCAAGACACCCGAGCTCGTGCGGCAACTGGGCTGGGACGCCGGGGCGATCGGGCTCGTGGGGCGTGGTGAGGGCGACTACGTGGCCGGGCCGCCGACCCGGATGGCCGGACGGGGCGCGTTCCAGTGGGCCCGTCGCCCCTCCCGGGCCGATCTGTGGCTGCCCGACGCGGACGAGCTGGTCGGCCCGCTCGCGTACGCCTGTGCCCGGGAAGCGGCCGACGCCCGGAGCCGTCTTTCGTAGGGTGGTCCCCACAGGCGGGGATATCGAAAGGCAGTGCCATGCCGGACCAGGCGGACAGCGCAGGCGTAACCGACGTGGCGGGTGAGGCTCCGGTTCCACGGCCCGCGGTACGGGTGGAGGGGCTGTGGAAGCGGTTCGGGGAACAGATCGCGGTCGGGGGGATCGATCTGGACCTGCCGGCGGGCAGGTTCATCGGCCTCGTCGGCCCGAACGGCGCGGGGAAGACCACCACGCTCTCGATGGTGACCGGGCTGCTCAGGCCTGACATGGGCCGTATCGAGGTCGGCGGCCACGACGTGTGGCGTGACCCGGTCGAGGTGAAGTCGCGGATCGGGGTGCTCCCGGAGGGCCTGCGGCTCTTCGAGCGGCTCTCGGGGCGCGAACTCCTCGGCTACACCGGCCGGTTGCGAGGGCTGCCGGGGACCGAGGTGGACAAGCGGGCCACGCAGCTGCTCGACGTCCTGGATCTCGCGGGGGCCCAGCACAAGCTCGTGGTGGACTACTCGACCGGGATGCGCAAGAAGATCGGGCTGGCGTCCGCGCTGCTGCACAACCCCGAGGTCCTGTTCCTCGACGAGCCGTTCGAGGGCGTCGACCCGGTGTCGGCGCAGACCATCCGCGGGGTCCTGGAGCGCTACACCCGCTCCGGCGCCACCGTGGTCTTCTCCAGCCATGTGATGGAGCTCGTCGAGTCCCTCTGCGACTGGGTGGCCGTGATGGCGGCGGGCCGGATCAGGGCCCAGGGCACGCTGGCCGAGGTGCGTGGTGACGCGGCCTCCCTGCAGGACGCCTTCCTCGAACTGGTCGGCGCGGGCGCGCGGGAGACCGGGGAGTCCCTGGACTGGCTGGGCGGTGCCCGATGACGGTGCTGGACGCCCCCGCGGGGGCCGCCGTCCCGGCCGTGGGCGGTCAGAGGCTCGTCCCCGTCTTCGTAAGGCTCAAGCTGACACTGCTGCGCAACGGCCTGCGCCAGTCGTCCGGGCGGCGGGCCGCCTACATCGCGTCCCTCGTCGTCACCGTGCTGCTCGCGGCGGGTCAGGTGATCGGCCTGGTCGCCCTCCGCGGCCACGCGCAGGCGGGCACCCTGGTGGTGCTGCTGACGGCGGTGGTGGCGCTGGGCTGGGCGGTGATGCCGCTGTTCTTCCCGAGCGGCGACGAGACCCTGGACCCGAGCCGGCTGGTGATGCTGCCTCTGAGGCCCCGTCCGCTGATCGGGGCGCTGCTGGCGGCCTCGCTGATCGGCATCGGGCCGCTCTTCACGCTCGCCCTGGCCCTCGGGTCGGTGATCGCGGTGACGCACGGCGCGGCCGCGGTGGCCTTCGGGGTCGTCGCGGTCCCGCTGGCGCTGCTGGTCTGTGTGGCGCTGGCGCGGTCCGTCGCCACGGCCAACATCCGGCTGCTGACCTCACGCAAGGGCCGCGATCTCGCCGTGCTCAGCGGGCTGGTGATCGCGGTCGGCATCCAGTTCGTCAACTTCGGCGCCCAGCGCCTCGGCCGGGCGGGCGGACTGTCCTCGCTCGAACCCGTCGCGGACGTGGTGCGCTGGCTGCCGCCGGCCTCGGCGCTCGGGGCGGTGGGATCCGCCTCCGAGGGGTCCTACGGGACGGCGCTGGGGCAGCTGCTCCTCTCGGTGCTCGCGCTGGGCGCCCTGGTGTGGATGTGGCAGCGGAGCCTGGAGAAGTTGATGACCGCGCCGGACGGCTCCACGATCGCCGCCGCGGAACCCTCCGCCGGCCGGTCGGGCGCGGACCGCTCCGGGCTCTTCGCCCTGCTTCCCGAGGGACGCACGGCGACGGTGATGCAGCGGAGCCTGCGCTACGTCGTGCGGGACCCGAAGACCAAGGCGTCCTGGGTGACGGCGCTGGCGATCGGTCTGATCGTGCCGGTGCTCAACGCGGTGCAGGGGACGGGGTCCGTCTACTTCGCGTGCTTCGCGGCCGGGATGCTCGGCATGCAGATGTACAACCAGTTCGGTCAGGACACCTCCGCCTTCTGGATGGTGGCGCTGTCGGTCTCCTCGACCCGGGACGCCTACCTCGAACTGCGGGCGCGGGCGCTCACGCTGCTGCTGATCACCCTGCCGTACACGGTCCTGGTGACGGTGGTGACCGCGGCGGTGCTCGGGGACTGGGCGGCGCTGCCGGGTGTGGTGGGCCTGTCGTTCGCCCTGCTCGGCGCGATGCTGGCGACGGGCGCCCTGGCCTCGGCGCTCTTCCCGTACTCGATCCCTCAGGACGGGGCCTTCAAGAACGTCGTGCCGGGGCAGGCCGGCCTCGCCTGGATCTCCATCCTGGGCGGCATGGTGGCGGCCGCGGTGCTCAGCGGGCCCGTGATCGGGCTGACCATCTGGCTGCACGTGGCCGGGCATCAGGACCTGCTGTGGCTGCTGCTTCCGGTGGGAGCGGTGTACGGGGCGTTCATCGGGTGGCTGGGCGTGCGGCTGGCGGCCCCGCGCACGGCGGACCGGCTCCCTGAGATCCTGGCCGCGGTGAGCAAGGGCTGAGGGGCGGCTCGCGAGGGGACGCCTTCGCAGCGGGCCGGGGCCCCCGGTTCGAAGCGCCCGGCCGGGGGCCGGAATCCGGGGCTCCGGAGCCGGGTCCGGGGAGTCCGGGGCCGAGTCCGGGGCTTCCGGGGGCCGGGTAACGGGCTCCGGGCCCGTGTCAGGGGCTGACGGGTTCCCGGAACCCCTCGGCGAGCTGCTCCAGGAACGGCTCCACTGCTCTGCGCCAGCCCTCGGGCCGGTCGTAGTGGACGAGGTGGCCGGCGTCCTCCACCTCCGCGTACTGCCCGCGCGGCAGGACACGGACCATCTCCTGGGCCTCCGCCCTGCCCAGCTCCCCCTCGATCCCGCGCAGGACCAGGGTGGGGCAGCGCACCTGTGCCAGCTCCTCCCAGTGGGCGTCGTAGATCCAGGTGGCCCGCGACGTCAGCATCTGCTCCTGGGAGAACACGGGCCGCCAGCCGTCGGAGCTCTCGGCCATCACCTCGGCGAAGAACTCGCCGCGGGAGGGGTTGGGCCGCTCCACCCAGGGGTCGTCCTCGCCGAACCACTTCCGCACCTCGGCGAGTGTCGCGAAGGGCAGCGGCCAGGCGTTGAACCAGTCCTCCCATTCGCGCTGCGAGGCCGCCCCGAGGGCGGAGGCCCGCATGTCGCAGATGATCAGCGCCTTGACGAGATCGGGGCGCTTCGCGGCGAGCTGCCAGGCGGTGAGCGCGCCCATCGAGTGCCCGATGAGGGTGACCGGGGCGAGACCGAGCTGTTCGATCGCGGACTCGGCGTCCGCGACGTAGGCGTCACGGGTGTACGGGCCGTCGGCGGGCTTCTCGCTGCGCCCGTGGCCACGCTGGTCGAGGCCGACCGGCCGGTGGCGTTCGGAGAGCCAGCGCGCCGTGGAGGCCCAGTGCGTGGCCCGGCCCATCAGTCCGTGCAGCATTAAGATCCCGGGCGCCTGCCCCGACTCCGGCCGCTCTTTGGGCGGATCGGCGAACTCCCAGGCCGCGAGGCGTGCACCGTCCGATCCGGTCACATCGATGCGCCGCACCATAGGTCCTGGCACCCCCTTCTGGTCCTCGATCACCGTGTGGTTCGTGCACGCCAGACTATCGAACCTTTATTCGAATACCTGCTTCCGGCTCGCAACATCCCACGTTCGAGTGACAGCGGTTCAGGATTGGCGACGGCCCCCCAGGGGAGACCTTCTGCGGGAAGCGGACCACTCGGGGACAGGGGTCCGCGGGGACTGACCTCGAGAGCTCGGGGCTCCAGGTCAGCGCAGGGGAGGACCGGCCCCGGCGCCTTCGGGCGCCGGGGCCGTCCCCTGTTCCGTAAGGCATGGGCGCGCACCCGTGAGGGCCCTCGGCCCCCGGGCGGAAGTCCGCGAGGAGGGTGCGCGGGCCGGCCGGGGCGGCGCGTCGGGCGGCCCGGTCCGCCCGGCGGATCACGGGGACGGCGGGACGGCGGCCGGCCGGGGCGATTCGAACACGCTCCACGGCCCCGAGGGCTCCGGGAAGCACCGGGCGGCGGAAGCGCGGGGCAGCCACCTCACGGTGCACGTGCCAGTGCGACGGGCGCAATTCCCCGCTCCCTCCCCGGACCGCGCGGCAGACGCTGCCGGCACCCTCAGGTCATTGCCTGGCCACAGCCTGGCACGCGTTTCGCCCGGGCGCTGCGATTCCGGGCGGAAAACAGAAAGCGGGCTTACCCGCCCACATCTGCACGTGCATCCGCACCGGCACCCGCACATGCGGGCACACTGCCGGTACCCGCATCAGCGCTGGTCAGCGCTTTGCGACGAAGACGTGCGAGGCGACCTCGGAGTCCAGCTCGGCCGCCTCCCCGCTGGAACCGACCAGCACCCCGCCGGCCGACTCCGTCACGCTGACGACCGAACCGGGCTGCACGCCCGCCCGCCGCAGCGTGTACATCAGCTGCGCGTCGGTCTGGATCGGCTCACCGATCCGGCGCACCACCACGGTCTTGCCCTCCGTGCCCGGGTCGAGCTCGGCCAGGCTCACCATGCCCTCGTCCAGGAACGGATCGGCCTCGGACTTCTCGCCCAGCTCCTCCAGGCCCGGGATCGGGTTCCCGTACGGAGACTCCGTCGGGTGGCGCAGCAGCTCCAGCACCCGGCGCTCCACGGCCTCGCTCATCACGTGTTCCCAGCGACACGCCTCGGCATGGACCTGCTCCCACTCCAGGCCGATGACGTCGACGAGCAGGCACTCGGCGAGTCGGTGCTTGCGCATCACCCTGGTCGCCAGGCGGCGCCCCTCCTCGGTCAGCTCCAGATGGCGGTCGCCCGCGACCTGGACCAGCCCGTCCCTCTCCATCCGCGCCACCGTCTGGCTGACCGTCGGACCGCTCTGGTCCAGCCGTTCGGCGATCCGGGCGCGCATGGGGACCACGCCTTCCTCTTCGAGCTCGAGGATGGTGCGGAGATACATCTCCGTTGTGTCGATCAGTCCGGACATACGTGCCCCTCGATGCTGTGACGTGAAGTCGTCGTGCGATGGCCCTCCACCAATTCTGACGCATGGCACCGGCAACCGTGCCCCGCCGTCGGGAGTCGGCGTCCGCGACCGGGCCCGGGCGCTATTGACAGCCCACTGGTCCAGACCGCAACGTGATCCGCGACACGGGCACCGCACGGACCCCCACCCCGCAGGAAAGGCCTCCTCGATGAGCGACAGCAAGCTCGCCGGTCAGTTCTTCGACGCAGCGATCGGCCTGCTGGAGCGGGTGCGTGACGAGGAGGCCGGAGCCGTCGCGGCCGCCGGAGCCGCGATCGCCGACACGGTCGCCTCGGGCGGCCGGCTCTTCGCCTTCGGCGCCGGGCACTCCTCGCTCGCCGCGCAGGACGTCGTCTACCGGGCGGGCGGACTCGCCCTGATGAACCTGCTCACCGTGCCCGGCACCGTCGGCGTCGACGTCATGCCGGCCACGCTCGGCTCCGCGCTGGAGCGGGTGGACGGCCTCGCGAGTGCCGTCCTCGACTCCAGCCCGGCCACGTCGGGCGACCTCCTGGTGATCATCTCCCTGTCCGGGCGCAACGCGCTGCCCGTCGAGATGGCGCAGAACGCCCGGGCGCTCGGGCTGACGGTGGTCGGGGTGACCTCGGTCGCGTACACGACGGGCACCAAATCCCGGCACGCCTCGGGCGGCTTCCTGCGGGACCACTGCGACATCGTCCTCGACAGCAAGATCGCGATCGGGGACGCGGAGCTGACCGCGGAGGGCGTGGAAGCGCCGTTCGCGCCCGCCTCGACGGTCGTCACCAGCGCGCTCATGCAGGCCGTGATGGCCACCGCCGCGGAGGAACTGGTCGCCCGGGGGATCGAACCGCCGCTGCTGCGCTCGGGCAACGTCGACGGCGGCCACGAGTGGAACGGGCGTGTGATGCGGGAGTACGGCGACCGGATCTTCTACCGGCACTGAGACCTCCGGGGACCCGGGCCCGCTCAGGCCCCCGCCCCGCCGGCCAGCCTGGCCAGGTCCACCGCCGCGGCGACCCGGACCGCCACGCTCTCCGCGTACACCACGTCAGGGCGTTCGAACGCGCTGCGGTTCGCCGCTCGCAGGAACGTCACCACGCCCAGGGTCCGTCCCCGGCTCCGCAGCACCGCGCACAGGGCGTGCACGGAGTCGCCGGGCCACTGGTGCTCCACCGCCCACGCCTCGCCGGACCCGGCCGGGGCGGCGGCTCGGACCGACCCCGCACGCTCCACCGCCTGGAGTGCCGGGTGCTTCGGCGCGTACCGGACCGGGAGCGGTCCGCCGGAGACCGGCAGGCAGGGGCCCGGCGCGTCGGACGGTGTGGCCGCGGCCCGCACGAGCCGCTCCCCCGCCGCGAGATCCGCCAGCAGGTCCACCACCACATGGTCGGCGAACCCCGCCAGGGCGTAGTCCAGCGACGTGGTCGCCGCTTCCATCGGGTCCTCGCACTCCGCCGCCTGACGGGCCGCCCGGTGCAGCTGGTTCGCACGGAACCGCACCCGGTCCGCGTCCTGCTCAGCGAGCTTCGCCGCCGTGACGTCCCGGAACAGCCACCCGACCCCGAGCGGAACCGGTTCCTCCGCCAGCGGCGAGGCCAGCCGCAGGAAGCCGCTGCGCCAGCAGCGCCGCCGGTCCCCCTCGCTGGTCCGCAGGGTCACCCACAGCTCGGCCGGTGCGGGCGGGGGGCCCTCGGCGAGGACGTGCTGCAGCGCGCCCTCCAGGTCCTCGACGCCCTGCACGATCAGCTCTCCGAGCGGACGCCCCAGCAGCGTGGTGCGCCCGCCGCCGAGCGCACGGGCGGCGTACGCGTTGACCACGGTCGGGCGCAGGTCGACGTCGACGGCGACCACACCCCAGGAAGCCTCCTCGAACAGCGCCTCGCTGAGCGCGATGGACCGCTCCAGGTCGATCTGCGCGTGCACCTCGCTGAACGCGCAGTACACCCCGGCGGGCTTCCCGTCCTCGCCCCGGACCCCCGACGACTGGGTCCGCACGAGGACGCGTCCGCCGTCCTTGCGCAGCAGGGCGAACTCGTGGACCTGCCGCCCCGGCGCGTCCATGACGGCCAGCAGCCGCCCCTGCACGTCCCCCGCGTCCGCGCTCCGTACGGCCCACCCCGCGAAGCCGCGCCGTCCGACGGCCTCCTCGGCGGTCCAGCCGAGGATCCGTTCGGCCTCGCGGTTCCAGTGGGTGATGGTGCCGTGCGCGTCGAAGGCGCAGAGCGCGGCGTCCATTCCGTCGAGCAGCGCGGCGAGGAGCCGGGAACCCGGGATCGCCGCCGTCGGCGGGGCCGGCTCCGGGTCCTCGTCGGGGCCGATCGCGTCGGTGGTCCCGGTGCTCCTGGAAGCACTCACTCCGTACCTCCCGCAGGGCGTGTTCCGCTTCGCGTTCCGCATTGCCGCACGTCAGACCATTGAACTCGAACGTGAGCCACCACACAGCCACTTCCCGGAAATCCGCTGTCCACCGGTGGTCCCGGTAATTCGCTTGTGCGGCCTCGGGGAGTGTTCCTAGGCTGTGGGCACACGCTGAAAGGAGGTGATCCGAAAAGTGCAGTCTTATCGGATTCGTGAGGTGGCTGCGGGCTGACAGCCCGTCGTCGCACACCGTGCACCTCGGCAGGCTGTCTGCCGAAACCCAAGCAGTCACCGACCCGCAGGCTCGCCGGTAAGTCCGGCCGGCTCCTCCGCGAGGAGGACCCAGAGCCTGCGGGTTTCCGCGTGTCCGGGCCCGTGGCTCACGGGCAGAGCCGCTCGACACGCCACGCGGTGTCCGGGGCGTCCCGGACGTACCGCAGCCGGTCGTGGAGCCGGTTCTCGTGGCCCTGCCAGAACTCGATCGCGTCCGGCACGACCAGGAAGCCGCCCCACTGCGGCGGGGCCGGGACCTTCTCACCCTCCGGGTAGCGGGCGGCCAGCTCCTCGTAGCGGTCGACCAGCTCCCGGCGCGAACCGATCACCGTCGACTGCTCGCTCGCCCAGGCACCCAGCTGGGAGCCGTGCGGACGGGTGCGGAAGTACGCGACCGTCTCCTCCCGCCCGACACGCGCCGCGGTGCCGGTGACGATGACCTGGCGGGCCAGCGGGTGCCAGGGGAAGAGCAGTGAGACGTACGGGTTCGAGGCCAGCTCACGGCCCTTGCGGGAGCCGTAGTTGGTGAAGAACACGAAGCCGCGGGCACCGTAGTGCTTCAGCAGCACCGTGCGCGAGGACGGGCGTCCCCGGGAGTCGGCCGTCGAGACCACCATCGCGTTCGGCTCGTGGAGGGCTCCGCCCCCCGCGACCTGGCGGAACCAGTGGGCGAACTGGTCCATGGGGTCGGCTGCGAGATCCTGCTCGGTGAAGTCCTCGGACCGGTACTGCTCGCGCATCGCGGCCGGATCGGTGGTGCAATCGGATGACGGAGCGCGGGAGGAGGCGGAAGCGGAAGACGGAGTGGCATCTGCTGTGGGCACGGGGGCCATCCTGCCGCAGCGGGCCGTGTTCCCTGCGGGAAGGGGCTCGACCGCCGGGTCCGCGGGCCGGGCCTGTGCCGGACGTCACCCTTCCCCGCGTCGAGGTAACCCGCCAGTATCGTGAAGCGGCCTCCGTGGCCGCCATACAGCCGCCGAGTCGAGGGAGCCGCCCGATGTCCGACTTCGTACCCGGACTTGAAGGAGTCGTCGCGTTCGAGACGGAGATCGCCGAGCCCGACAAGGAAGGCGGCTCGCTCCGTTACCGCGGCGTCGACATCGAGGACCTCGTCGGCCATGTGTCGTTCGGCAACGTCTGGGGTCTGCTGGTGGACGGGGCGTTCAATCCCGGTCTGCCGCCCGCCGAACCCTTCCCGATCCCCGTGCACTCCGGCGACATCCGTGTCGACGTCCAGTCCGCGCTCGCGATGCTCGCCCCGGTGTGGGGCCTGAAGCCGCTGCTCGACATCGACGCCGAGCAGGCCCGCGACGACCTCGCCCGCGCCGCCGTCATGGCCCTCTCGTACGTCGCCCAGTCCGCCCGCGGCCAGGGGCTTCCGATGGTCCCGCAGAACGAGATCGACAAGGCCGGGTCCGTGGTGGAGCGGTTCATGATCCGCTGGCGCGGCGAGCCCGACCCGAAGCACGTCAAGGCCGTCGACGCCTACTGGACGTCGGCCGCCGAGCACGGGATGAACGCATCGACGTTCACCGCCCGCGTCATCGCCTCGACCGGCGCCGACGTCTCGGCCGCCCTCTCCGGCGCGGTGGGCGCCATGTCGGGCCCCCTGCACGGCGGCGCGCCGTCCCGTGTCCTCGGCATGATCGAGGAGATCGAGCGGACCGGCGACGCCACGGCGTACGTGAAGCAGGCCCTGGACAAGGGCGAGCGCCTGATGGGCTTCGGCCACCGCGTCTACCGCGCCGAGGACCCCCGCGCCCGCGTCCTGCGCCGTACGGCCCGTGAGCTGGCCGCCCCGCGCTTCGAGGTGGCGGAGGCACTGGAGAAGGCCGCCCTGGAGGAGCTCCACGCCCGCCGCCCGGACCGTGTCCTCGCGACGAACGTCGAGTTCTGGGCGGCGATCGTGCTGGACTTCGCGGAGGTCCCGGCGCACATGTTCACGTCGATGTTCAGCTGCGCCCGCACGGCCGGCTGGTCGGCGCACATCCTGGAGCAGAAGCGCACCGGCCGCCTGGTGCGCCCCTCGGCGACGTACGTCGGCCCGGGCACGCGCGACCCCCGCGAGATCCCGGGTTACGAGCACCTGGCGGACCTGGGGAACTGACGGAGGGCCGGCCCGCGGGGCGCGCCTCAGGTCGCGTCCCGCTCCGCCCGCTCGGCGAGCCGCTTGACGCGGTCGAGGCGCCTGTCCCATTCGCCGGCCAGGGCGGACATCCAGCGGGCCGTCGCGTCCAGCGCGGAGGGCCGCACGGTGTACCGGACCTCGCGTCCCTCCCGGCGGCCCGCCGCCAGTCCGGCGGCGTCCAGGACGGTGAGGTGCTTGACCACCGCCTGGCGTGAGACGGGCAGCGCTTCGGCGAGGGTCGTGGCGGTCGCCTCCCCCCGCGCGGCGAGCAGGTCGAGTATGCGGCGCCGCATGGGGTCCGCGAGCGCGCCGAGGACACCTTCGACGTCCTCGGCCGCTCCTCCGGGTCCTGCGGTCACGCCGCCTGCCGTTCGGCCCGCGCCTTCAACGCGTCCAGCACCTGCGGCCAGCCACCGGTGTTGTCCTCGTGCGCCTTGGCGCGGAGCTCCTCGGACCCGGCCAGGGCGGCGAATCCGCTCTCGACCACGCGGAGCCTGGTGGAGTCGCCCTCCGGCGTGAGGGTGAACTCCACGAGGGTGCTGTTGCCCCCGGCCAGCCCCTCGCCGGGGAAGGCGCTGGCCCAGCGGTAGGCCACGTACGTCACGGGCTCGACCTTCTCCACGTACACCGGGAAGTCGCCGTACTCGGCGTTCTTCGCCACGGTCGTCGCGCCCTCCTCCGCCACCGTGCCGGTCAGGCTCGCCTCCTCGGCCACCCAGAAGCCGGGCTGGGTCACCAGTGACCAGACCCGCTCCGGGGACGCCGCGATCAGGGTCTCGCGCTCGATCCGGTCCTCGCTCACGACAAGCTCCTCTGCTTCCGCCATCGACTGCGTGCAACTACAGGGTTGCACGTTCGGAAGTCAGGAGCAACCTTTCGGTTGCGCGATTCCGGGCCGATCGGCCCCTCGTGTCGTCGGGTCAGGCGGGATCGGCCCAGCACGCCGTCGAGTCCGGGCGGGATCAGCCCAGCGCGTCGTCGAGCAGGGCCGCCCACTGCGTGACGACGCGGCGCCGTCGCGCCGCGTCGTCCGTCAGCAGGTTGGCGAGGCCGAGGCCACGGGCCATGTCGAGGAGGCCCTGCACCGTCTCGCGGACCCCGGGGCGGGTCTCGTCGGCGCCGAGGAGGCCGACGGCGATGCGGTGGGTCTCCCGGCCGACGCGGGCCTCCAGTTCGGTGACCCGGGGCCGGAGCTGCTCCTCGTTCGAGGCCGCGACCCAGAGCTGGAGCGCGGCCCGGAAGAGCGGGCCGGTGTAGAGGTCGACGAGCGCGCCGACGACCTCCGTGCGGCCCTGGACGGGCAGGGCGCGCAGGGCGGCCGAGCGTTCCTCGGCGACGTATTCGACGGCGCCGGTGAACAGGTCCTCGCGGGTGGGGAAGTGGTGCTGTGCCGCGCCCCGGGAGACCCCGGCGCGTTCGGCCACGACCGAGACCGTGGAGCCCGCCCAGCCGTGTTCGGCGAGGCAGGCGACCGCGGCTTCGAGCAGCCGTTGGCGGGTGGCGCGGCTGCGGTCCTGCTTGGGGGACTTCGCGGCGGGGGTTCTGGGGGGTGTCACAGCACCCATGCGGGATCCCGTCGTTCCAGGAAGGCCGTCATCCCCTCCCGTGCTTCGTCGGAGGCGAAGAGCGCTGAGGAACGGGCGATGACGTCTTCGGCGTGGCTGTCGAAACTCCGCAGCACAGTAGCCGTGACCAGCCCCTTCGATGCGGCCAGCCCCTGCGGGGACGCCCGCCGCAGTCCGTCGAGTACCGGTACGAGCGCCTTGTCCACATCCTCGGCGGCGATGCTCACGAGGCCGATGCGGGCGGCCTCCGGTCCGTCGAAGCGTTCGCCCGTGAGGTAGTAGCGGGCGGCGGCGCGTGGGTCGAGGCGGGGCAGCAGGGGCAGGGAGATGACGGCGGGGGCGAGGCCGAGGCGGGACTCGGTGAGGGCGAAGGTGGCGTCCGGTCCGGCCGCCGAGACGTCGCAGGCCCCCAGGAGGCCGAGCCCGCCGGCCCGGACGTGTCCGGTGACGCGGGCGACCACGGGTTTGGGCAGCGCGACGATCGCCCGCATCAGTGCGACGAACGAGGCCGGTTCGGGCGGTGCGGTCAGGTCGGCGCCCGCGCAGAAGGTGGTGCCGGTGTGGGTGAGGACCACGGCCCGGACGGAGTCGTCGCCCGCACACCCGGCCAGCGCCTCGGTCAGCTCCCCGACGAGCCGGGCCGAGAGCGCGTTGCGGTTGGCCGGGGAGTCGAGGGTGAGGGTGGTGATCCCCCGGTCGTGGGCGGGGGGTGCCAGGGTCATCGCGGCTTCTCCCTGTCGCGCAGCTCGCGCCGCAGGATCTTGCCGGACACCGCGCGGGGGACCGCCTCGATGAACTCGGCCTGTCTGACCTTCTTGTACGGGGAGACCCGGTCGGCGACGTAGGCGATGACGTCCTCCTCCGTGAGGTCCTCCGCGCCCGCCTGGCGGACCAGGTAGGCCTTGGGGACCTCGTTGCCGTCGGTGTCGTGGACCCCGATGACGGCGGCGTCGGCGATCGAGGGGTGGGTGAGGAGCAGGGCCTCCAGATCGGCGGGGGCGACCTGGTAGCCCTTGTACTTGATGAGTTCCTTGACCCGGTCGACGACGAACAGCCAGCCGCCCCTGTCGACCCGGCCGACGTCCCCGGTGTGCAGCCAGCCGTCCTCGTCGATCATGGCGGCGGTGGCGTCGGGGCGGCCGAGGTAGCCCTTCATCACCTGGGGGCCGCGGATGAGGATCTCGCCGTCGGTGCCGGTGCCGACGTCGATGCCGGGGTCCGTGAGCGAGACGATCCGCATCTCCGTGCCGGGCAGCAGCTTCCCCACGGCGCCGGGCGGCGGGTTCTCCGCGTCGAGGGGGACGACGTGGGTGCCGGGCGAGAGTTCGGTCATGCCGTAGGCCTGCCGTACGGCGGGTACGCCGAGCCGGGTGGAGCACGCCGCGGCGAGTTCGGCGTCCAGGGGGGCGGCGGCGCTGACGATGTACTCCAGCGAGGAGAGGTCGTAGTCGCCGACGAGCGGGTGCTTGGCGAGGGCCAGCACGATGGGCGGGGCTACGTAGAGACCGGTGATGCGGTGGGTCTGGATCGTCTCCAGGAACTGCGCGAGGTCGAAGCGGGGCAGGACGACGACCGTGGCGCCGTAGCGGAGCGGGCCGTTCATGAGGGCAGTGAGCCCGTAGATATGGAAGAAGGGGAGAACTGCCAGGATCCGGTCCCGCTCACCGAGCGGGACGAAGGGCCGCAGCTGCTCCAGGTTGGTGGCGATGGAGCGGTGGGTGAGCATGACGCCCTTGGGCGAGCCGGTGGTGCCCGAGGAGTACGGGAGTACGGCGACGTCCTCGGCCGGGTCGAAGGTGATCTCGGGTTCGGGGGCGGTGGAGCCCAGCATGTCGAGTACGGAGGTGTGGCCCTCGGCCTGGTCGCAGACGTAGATCTCCTCGATGCCGCCCGCGAGTTCGGCGGCCCGGCGGGCGACGTCGAGGAGGGGGGACACCGTGACGATCCAGCGGGCGCCGGAGTCCCCCAGCTGCTTGGCGAACTCCTCGGGGGTGGAGAGCGGGTGGATCGTGGTGACGGTGGCGCCCGCCCGGGTCGCCCCGTAGAAGACGGGCGGGTAGGCGATCGTGTTGGGGCTGTGCAGGGCGAGGACGTCGCCCTTGCGCAGGCCGGCCGCGGCGAGGTGCGCGGCGATGCGCCGGTGGAAGGTGTCGAGCTGGCCGTACGTGAGGGTCGTCCCGTCGGTCCCGTCGATCAGGGCGGGGGTGTCACCGAAGTCCGCGGCCCTGCCGAGGACGGCTTCGTGGATGGGTGATTCGAGGGGCGGAACGTCTGCGTACTCGCTGTGGAACACCATGGCGGTCCCCTTCGACGCGGGTGGAGAGCCAGAATCGCCCCTGCGGGGGCGGTTGGGGAGACCTGGGACATGACCGGACGTGTCAGTACGACTTCGGCAGGCCCAGGGTCTGGTGGGAGACGTAGTTCAGGATCATTTCCCGGCTGACGGGCGCGATGCGGGAGACGCGCGCCGCCGTGATGAGAGAGGCGAGCCCGTACTCGCGGGTCAGGCCGTTGCCGCCGAGCGTGTGGACGGCCTGGTCGACGGCCCTGACGCAGGCTTCGGCGGCGGCGTACTTCGCCATGTTGGCGGCCTCGCCCGCGCCGACGTCGTCGCCGTCGTCGACGAGCCTCGCGGCCTTCTGCATCATCAGCCGGGCGAGCTCCAGCTCGATGTGCGCCTGGGCGAGCGGATGGGCTATGGCCTGGTGGGCGCCGATGGGCGCGCCCTTCCAGACGGTGCGGGTCTTCGCGTAGTCCACGGCCCGTTCGAGGGCGTAGCGGCCCATGCCGATGGAGAAGGCGGCGCCCATGACGCGTTCCGGGTTCAGCCCGGCGAAGAGCTGGAGCAGTCCGGTGTCCGCCTCCTCGCCGACGAGTGCGCCGGAGGGCAGGCGTACGTCGTCGAGGACCAGCTCGAACTGCTTCTCCGCGGCCTGGAGTTCCATGTCGATCCGGGTGCGTGTGAACCCCGGGGCGTCGCGGGGGACGATGAAGAGGCAGGGCTTGAGCCTGCCCGACCTCGCGTCCTCGGTCCGGCCGACGATCAGGGTGGCGTCGGAGATGTCCACACCGGAGATGAAGACCTTGCGGCCGGTGAGGACCCACTCCTCGCCGTCCCGGCGGGCGGTGGTGGTGATGCGGTGGGAGTTCGATCCGGCGTCGGGCTCGGTGATCCCGAAGGACATGGTCAGGGAGCCGTCGGAGAGCCCGGGGAGCCAGGCCCGCTTCTGGTCCTCGGTACCGAAGCGGGCGATGACCGTGCCGCAGATCGCGGGTGAGACGACCAGCATGAGGAGGGGGCTGCCGGCCGCTCCGAGCTCCTCCAGGACGATGGAGAGCTCGGCCATGCCGCCGCCCCCGCCGCCGTACTCCTCGGGGAGGTTGACGCCCAGGTAGCCGAGCTTGCCGGCCTCCTCCCACAGTTCGCGGGGGTGCTCGCCCTTACGGGCCAGGCCCATGGTGTAGTCGCGGCCGAACCGCTTGCCGAGGGCGGCGACGGCCGCGCGGAGGGCCTGGTGCTCTTCGGTTTCGAGGACGGTGCTCATGGGGTCGTCTCCTCCTGGTGCGCGGGTGCGTGCGGGGATGCGGGCGCGGGTGCGTGCGGGGACGCGTCCTGTACGACGGCGAGCAGAGCGCCGACCTCGACCTGGAGTCCGGGGGCGGCGTGGAGTGCGGTGAGGGTGCCGGAGGCGGGGGCGAGGATGCGGTGTTCCATCTTCATCGCCTCCAGCCAGATCAGCGGCTGCCCCGCCTCGACCGCGGCGCCCGGCGCGAGGCCCTCGGCGAGGCGGACGACGGTGCCCGGCATGGGGGCGAGCAGGGAGCCGGGTTCGGTGCGTTCGGCGGGGTCGGTGAAGCGGGGCAGGGCGGTGAAGGTGTACCCGCCGGAGGTGGTGTCCACGTACACCCGGTCGCCGTGGACGTGGACGTCGAAGTGGCTGGTCACGCCGCCGATGTCGAGGGTGGCGCGGACGCGTCCGCCGGAGACGACACGGACGCCCTCCGTGCCGACGGCCAGGCCGTCGCGGGTGGGGTGGTAGGTGATCTCGTACGTCCCTCCGTCCGGTTCGGCGCGGTAGCGCCGGAGCTGAGGCTGCGAGGGGAGGTTGCGCCAGGCGCCGAAGCGCATGAACCCCCGGACGTTGAGCGTGGCGTTGCGGGCCGCCTCGACGACGGCGGCGGCGGTCGCGGCCTGCCGTACGGACACCTCGTCGAGCGCGGAGGTCAGGGCCGCCAGGTGGCGTTCGTAGAAGCCCGTGTCCAGGCGGGCCGCCAGGAAGTCCGGGTGGCGCAGGGAGCGGACGAGCAGCTCGCGGTTGGTGACCGGGCCGTGGATGCGGGCACGTTCCAGGGCGCGGGCGAGAAGGCGGACGGCCTCGGTGCGGGTGGGGGCGTGGGCGATGACCTTGGCGAGCATCGGGTCGTAGTGCACGCCGATGGTGTCGCCGCCGGTGTAGCCGGTGTCCAGACGCAGCCCGGGTTCGTCCGGCATGTCGAGCGTGAGCAGTGCTCCGGTCTGCGGCTGCCAGTCACGCGCCGGGTCCTCGGCGTAGAGCCGGGCCTCGACGGCGTGGCCCGTCGGCTGCGGTGGTTCGGTGGAGGGCAGCGGGTCCCCCTCGGCGATCCGGAGCTGGAGCGCGACGAGATCGAGCCCGAACACCGCCTCGGTCACCGGGTGTTCGACCTGGAGGCGGGTGTTCATCTCCAGGAAGTACGGGCGGCCGTCGGCGACCAGGAATTCGACGGTCCCGGCGCCCCGGTAGTCCACGGCGCGGGCGGCGGCGACGGCGGCCTCGTGCAGCCGCTCGCGCAACGCGTCGTCCAGGCCGGGGGCGGGGGCCTCCTCGATGACCTTCTGGTGACGGCGCTGGAGCGAGCAGTCACGGGTACCGAGCGCCCAGACCCCGTCGTGCGCGTCGGCCATGATCTGCACCTCGACGTGCCGGCCGCGCTCCACGTACGGCTCGGCGAACACCTCCCCGTCGCCGAACGCGGACAGCGCCTCGGCACGGGCGGCAGTCAACTCCGTCGGCAGCTCGCTCAGTTCGCGCACGATCCGCATCCCCCGCCCCCCGCCGCCCGCAGCCGCCTTCAGCAGCAGCGGCAGATCGGCGTCGGTGGCGGCAGCCGGGGAGACGGGGGCGAGCAGCGGCACCCCGGCGGCGGCCATCAGCTCCTTGGCCCGGGTCTTGGACGCCATCAGCTCGACGGCCTTGACCGGCGGGCCCACCCAGACGAGGCCCGCGTCCTGCACGGCCCTGGCGAATCCCGCGTTCTCGGAGAGGAAGCCGTACCCCGGGTGCACGGCGTCGGCGCCCGCGGCGAGCGCTGCTGCGACGACGAGGTCGCCGCGCAGATACGTGTCGGAGGGGGCGGCCCCCGGGAGGCGTACGGCGGTGTCGGCCTCCCGTACGTGCAGGGCGCCGGCGTCCGCGTCGGAGTACACGGCGACGGTGGAGATGCCCAGCTCGCGGCAGGTGCGGAAGATCCGGCAGGCGATCTCGCCCCGGTTGGCGACCAGCAGTGCGGTGATCATCCTGTGCCTCACATCCGGAAGACGCCGAAGCCGCGCGCGCCTTCGACCGGTGCCGTGTGGATCGCGGACAGGCACATCCCGAGGACGGTCCTGGTGTCGCGCGGGTCGATGACCCCGTCGTCGTAGAGCCGCCCGGAGAGGAACATCGGCAGCGACTCGGACTCGATCTGCTGTTCCACCATGGCGCGCAGCCCGGCGTCGGCCTCGTCGTCGTAGGGCAGGCCCTTGGCCGCGGAGGAGGCGCGGGCGACGATCGAGAGGACGCCCGCGAGCTGCTGGGGTCCCATGACGGCGGACTTGCTGCTGGGCCACGCGAAGAGGAAGCGGGGGTCGTAGGCCCTGCCGCACATGCCGTAGTGGCCGGCTCCGTAGGAGGCGCCCATCAGGACGGACAGGTGCGGGACCCGGGAGTTCGACACCGCGTTGATCATCATCGCGCCGTGCTTGATGATGCCGCCCTGCTCGTACTCCCTGCCGACCATGTAGCCGGTGGTGTTGTGCAGGAAGAGCAGCGGGATGTCGCGCTGGTTGGCCAGCTGGATGAACTGCGCGGCCTTCTGCGACTCCTCGCTGAACAGCACGCCCTGCGCGTTGGCGAGGATGCCGACGGGATAGCCGTGCAGACGCGCCCAGCCGGTGACCAGGCTGGTCCCGTAGAGCGGCTTGAAGGCGTCGAAGTCCGAGCCGTCGACGAGCCGGGCGATGACCTCGCGGGGATCGAAGGGGACCTTGAGGTCACCGGGCACGATCCCGGCCAGCTCGTCCTCGTCGTACTTCGGGGGCTCGGCGGGGCCCGGGTCGGAGTGCGCCTTGCGCCAGTTGAGACGGGCGACGATCCGGCGGGCCTGGCGCAGCGCGTCGTGCTCGTCCACGGCGTAGTGGTCGGCGAGTCCGGAGGTGCGGGCGTGCATCTCGGCGCCGCCGAGCGACTCGTCGTCGCTCTCCTCGCCGGTGGCCATCTTCACCAGGGGCGGGCCGCCGAGGAAGACCTTGGACCGCTCCTTGATCATGACCGTGTGGTCGGACATGCCGGGGACGTACGCGCCTCCGGCGGTGGAGTTGCCGAACACCACGGCGACGGTGGGGATTCCGGCGGCGGACAGCCGCGTCAGGTCCCGGAAGAGCGCCCCGCCGGGGATGAAGATCTCCTTCTGCGAGGGCAGGTCGGCGCCGCCGGACTCCACCAGGGAGACACAGGGCAGCCGGTTGGCGAAGGCGATCTCGTTGGCCCGCAGGGCCTTCTTCAGGGTCCAGGGGTTGGAGGCGCCACCGCGCACCGTCGGGTCGTTGGCGGTGATCAGGCATTCGACACCCTCGATCACCCCGATCCCGGTGACCAGGGAGGCGCCGGTCGTGTAGTCGCTTCCCCAGGCGGCGAGCGGGGACAGTTCGAGGAACGGGGTGTCCGGGTCGACGAGCAGCTCGATCCGCTCGCGGGCGAGGAGCTTGCCGCGCCCGCGGTGCCGGGCCACGTACTTCTCGCCGCCGCCCGCCAGGGCCTTGGCGTGCTCGGTGTCCAGTTCGGCGAGCTTCGCGAGCATGGCCTCGCGGTGGGCGGCGTATTCGGGGGCCGCGGTGTCGAGCGCGGTGGGCAGGACGGTCATGCGCGCACCTCCGGTTCGTCCTCGTCGAGCAGGTGCAGGGGTACGGGCACGTGGCGGGAGCGCAGCCACTCCCCCACCGCCTTGGCCTGCGGATCGAAGCGCGCCTGCGCGGCTACGCCGTCTCCCAGGAGGCCGTGGACGACGAAGTTGAGGGCCCTCAGACGGGGCAGGACATGGCGTACGACGGTGAGTCCGGCGGTCTCCGGCAGCAGTTCCCCGAAGCGGGCGACGGTCAGTTCGTGGACCAGCCACCGCCAGGCGTCGTCGGAGCGGACCCATACGCCGACGTTGGCGTCCCCGCCCTTGTCCCCGCTGCGGGCGCCCGCGACGCGTCCGAGGGGCACGGTCCGGGTGGGTCCGGCGGGCGGCGGACCGGGCGGCTCCGGCTCCGCCACCTCGGCGAGTTCCGCGTACGGTCCGGCTGCCGGGACGCTCTCCCGCGACCCGTCGGGCAGCACGGCGACATGGTCGACCTCGCCGGCCGGCACGTACGCGGCCTCGAACACGCCGTACGGCGCGCCCTTCCCGGGCGGCGCGGTCACGTGGAAGCCCGGGTAGCTGCCGAGGGCCAGCTCGACGGCCGCCCCGGACACGGCGCGTCCGACCGCCTCCGGGTCGGGATCGCGTACGACGAGCCGGAGCAGCGCGCTCGCGGTCTCCTCGGTGTCCGCGTCGGCCCGGTCGGTGCGGGCGAGCTCCCACCGCACCTCTTCCGGCTTCGAGCCCGCCCGGCCGAGGGCGTCGGCGAACTGGTCCCGGACGAGCCGGGCCTTGTCCTCGACGTCGAGGCCGGTGAGCACGAACACGACCTCGTTGCGCCAGCCGCCGAGCCGGTTGAGCCCGACCTTCAGCGTGGGGGGCGGGGCCTCGCCGCGTACACCGCTGATCCGCACCCGGTCGGGCCCGTCCGGTGCCAGGGTCACGGTGTCGAGCCGGGCGGTGACGTCGGGCCCTGCGTAGCGGGCGCCGCCGGTCTCGTACAGCAGTTGCGCGGTGACGGTACCGGTGTCGACGACTCCGCCGGTGCCGGGGTGCTTGGTGATGACGCTGCTGCCGTCCTCGTGGATCTCGGCGAGCGGGAAGCCGGGGCGGCGGACGTCGTGGTCGCCGAAGAAGGCGTAGTTGCCGCCGGTGGCCTGCGTCCCGCACTCCAGGACGTGCCCGGCGACGACCGCCCCGGCGAGGGCGTCGTGGTCGCCCGGCCCCCACCCGAAGTGGGCGGCCGCGGGCCCGGTGACGAGGGCGGCGTCGGTGACCCGGCCGGTGACGACGATGTCGGCCCCCGCCCGCAGGCAGGCGGCGATGCCCGCGCCGCCGAGGTAGGCGTTGGCGGTGAGGTGGCCGTCCGGCACGGGGCGGCTGTCGCCCTCGACGTGTGCGACGCGCACGGGCACGCCCGTCCGGTCCGCCAGTTCCCGTACGGCGTCGGCGAGGCCCGCCGGATTCAGCCCGCCGGCGTTGGCGACGATCTTCACGCCCTTCTCGTGGGCGAGTCCGAGGTTCTCCTCCAGCTGGCGCAGGAACGTCGTGGCGTATCCGCCCTTCGGGTCCTTGAGCCGGCTCCGGCCCAGGATGAGCATGGTGAGCTCGGCGAGGTAGTCCCCGGTGAGGACGTCCAGCGGGCCGTCGGTGAGCATCTCGCGCACGGCGTCGAAGCGGTCGCCGTAGAAGCCGGAGGCGTTGCCGATGCGCAGCGGCCGGGTCATCGGTCCGCCTTCGGGGGGCGCCCGGGTCCGGCGGGGCCGGCGAAGGCCTGCGCGATGTCCAGCCACCGCCCGGCGTCCTCGCCCACCGCCTCGACGGCGAGGTCGTCGCGGTGGGCGCGCTGGGTGACGAGCAGGCAGAAGTCGAGGAGCGGCCCGGTGACCCGCTGCGCGGCGTCCTCGGGGCCGTACACGGTCAACACGCCGTCGTCGGAGCGCAGTTCTACCCTGAACTGCTCGGCGGGCGGTTGCAGCCCCCGGACGAGGTAGGCGTAGTCCCGGGCCCGTACGCCGATCCTGGCGACGTGCCGCAGCCGTGCGGTGGGCTTCCTGGTCACGCCGAGCGCGTCGGCGACGTCCTGGCCGTGCGCCCAGGTCTCCATGAGCCTGGCGGTCGCCATGGAGGCGACGCTCATGGGCGGCCCGTACCAGGGAAGCTTCGTCCCCGCGGGCGCCGCACGCAGGGCCTCCTGCAACCTGGCCCGTCCGGCCCGCCACTCCACGAGCAGCGCCTGGGGCGTCAGGGCCGTGACGGCCTCCTCGGCCGCCTCGTCGACGAACGCCTCGGGGTCGGCCAGGGCTCTGTCGACCTCTGCGGCGAAGGCGTCGGGCTCGGTGGCGGCGACCAGGGCCACCTCGTCGGTCCAGTTGAGGTGGGCGACCTGGTGGGCGACGGTCCACCCAGGGGCGGGGGTCGGCGTGGTCCACTCCTGCGCACTCAACCCGGCTACCAGCAGGTCGAGTTCGTCGCTCTCCTCACGCAGGTCGTCGAGCACGGCGGCGGTCACGGCCGATGCGTCGGGCACGGTGCGCTCCCCTCGGGGCGTGGCGGTGTGCCCCGGAGCATGCCAGCGGCCCATAAAACAAGCAAGCGTGCTTGCATGATTTTTCTGAGGCCGGGCCTGCCCCGGCCGCCCCTCGCCCCCGGGGACCCCGCGCTCAGAGGACGGCGAAGGCGTCCTCCACCGCCCGGCAGGTGGCGTCGAGGTCGGCGTCCGACACGACGGCCGGAACGAACCAGCAGGCCATGGCGTAGGCGTTGGTGTGCACACCGCGTTTGAGCAGCTCGTGCCGGAAGGCGTCGTACCGGCCCCCGTCCGCCTGGAGGAGGTCCCGGTACTGCCGGGTGGGGGAACCGTCCGGGGTGAACACCACCTGGAACATGGCCCCGACGCCCTGGACCGCACACGGCACACCCCGGTCGTGGGCAGCGCGGCGCACCGTCTCCATGATCCGGCGACCGGTCTCGTCGATCCGTTTGGTGACGGCGGGGTCGTTCAGCGTACGGAGTGTCACGAGAGCGGCCGTGGCGCACAGGGGCGACGCGTTGTAGGTACCTCCGTGCTTCACCTGCCCGCTCGCCAGTGGCTCCATCACCTCCCGCCGGCCCGCGAAGGCGGCGATCGGCAGTCCTCCGCCCAGCGCCTTGGAGTAGACCGCGAGATCCGGGACCACCCCGAAGAGCGTCTGTGCCCCGCCGGGGCCCGTCCGGAACCCGGTGCACACCTCGTCGAAGATCAGCACGAGCCCCCGTGCGGTGCACTCCTGCCGCAGCAGGTCCAGGAAGCCCGGATCGGGCATGGTGCAGGCGTTGTTGGCGACAATGGGCTCACAGATGACGGCGGCGAGGTCGGGACGGGCGTCGAGGACGGACCTGAGCGCCGCCGGGTCGTTCCACGGGCAGACGACCACGTCGTCGA
Source organism: Streptomyces sp. NPDC102402 (assembly GCF_044765765.1). Lineage (NCBI taxonomy): Bacteria > Bacillati > Actinomycetota > Actinomycetes > Kitasatosporales > Streptomycetaceae > Streptomyces > Streptomyces sp. NPDC102402. The sequence continues at coordinate 190,265 of NZ_JBIWKR010000002.1, read as the reverse complement.
CGACGCCCTGCGGGATGCCCGGTGAGTGGGGCACGGCATGCGGCGCTCCGTAGGGGCCCGCTTCGGCGGCGGTGGGACGGTTCGAGACCGCGAGCGTGTCGGACCAGCCGTGGTAGTGCCCCTCGAACTTGAGGATGGTGGACCGTCCGGTGTATCCGCGGGCGGCACGCACCGCCCCCTGCACGGCCTCGCTCCCCGAGTTGGCGAAGCGGACCAGCTCCGCGCAGGGCACCATCCGGCATATCAGCTCGGCGAGTTCGACCTCCGGAACGTTGCAGGTACCGAACATCGTCCCCGTCCGGAGCACGTCGGTGAGGGCGTCCGTGAGCAGGGGGGACGCGTGCCCGAGGACGGCGCTGCCGTAGGAGACGAGGTAGTCGATGTAGTCGTTGCCGTCCACGTCCCGGACGCGCGCGCCCGATCCGCTGGTCATGTAGAGCGGGTAGGGGTGCGGTCCGGTGGAGGTCAGCCGGGCGGAGGAGCTGATCCCTCCGGCCAGGGACCCCTGTGCGCGCTCGAACCAGGACCGGCTGCCGTCGGTACCGCCGAGCGCCGGGAAAACGCCATTCATCGCTGCTCCAGTTTGAGTGGGAGGGCCGCGGGACACGCTCCGGAGGCCGGTGTCCGGACGCGGTTTCGCTGAGACGGGGTGTGCAGCATGGCGGTGAGGACGGCTGTTGTCACGGGGGCGGGGAGCGGTGTCGGGCGGGCCTGCGCCCTGGGTCTGCTGGCGGACGGCTGGACGGTCGTCCTCGCCGGGCGGCGCCGCGCCCCGTTGGAGGAGACCGCACGGCTCGCCCCCGTACAGGACCGGAGCCGGGCCGTCGCGGTCAGCGCCGACATCACCGACCCGGCGGCGGTGGACACCCTGTTCGGCACCGTGCAGGAGCGCTTCGGCCGGCTCGATCTGCTCTTCAACAACGCCGCGGACACCATGCCGTACATCCCCACCGAGGAGGTGCGGGTCGAGGACTGGAACCGCGTCATGGCGTCCATCGCCACCGGGACCTTCCTCTGCTCGCAAGCGGCGTTCCGGATGATGAAGGCGCAGTCGCCCCGGGGCGGCCGGATCATCAACAACGGTGCTCCTTCCGCCCAGGCGCCCCGGCCCGACTCGGTCGCCTTCACCGCCGCCAAGCACGCCGTGGCGGGGCTGACCCGTTCCCTGTCGCTCGACGGCCGCCGCCACGACATCTCCTGCGGCCAGATCGACATCGGCAACGTGACCCCCGAGGACCGGCCGCAGCCGGCCGTGCGCCAGGCCGACGGCTCGCTCAGGGCCGAGCCGACCATGGACATGCGGCACGTCGTGGACATGGTCCGGGCCATGGCCGCGTTACCGGCCGGGGTGAACATCCAGTCGGTCCTGGTGATGCCGAGTTCCATGCCGTACGTCGGCCGGGGGTAGCCCCGCGACGTACGCGTTCACCCACCGGCCCGGCACCAGCCGGCCTGCCTGCTGCCAGGCCAGCATCCGGTGCAGCCCGTCGAGATGGACCAGGCCGCGGCGGGTCGTGAGCCCTTCGTAGTCCTCACCCGGCACCGCTTCGGTGCTGAGGAAGAACGAGCGCGGTGTCGCGTGGGTCTGGCGTGCGAGCTTGAACGCGCAGAGCGGGTTGGTCTCGGCGTACGAGGTGCCCAGCCCGGCGAGCCGGGATGCCGCCGCCGCCACCGTCAGGCCCGTTCTCGGGATCAGCTCGACGCCGCCGTCCTCCCCGAGATGCCAGGGCAGTACGACGCCGAGTACCTCGGTGCCCTCCAGCAGCACGTGGTGCCAGCGGCCGCGGAAGGCCCCCTGTGCGCTGCGGATGTGGGTCTCGGCCTCGTCGTTCGAGTTGGCGTCGTCGCCCTCGTGGTACGGGTGCTCCAGGCGGAAGCGGGCCATCAGCGCATCGAAGGTGACTTCTCCCAACACCTTCATGCCACCGGCCCCCAGCCCGTTCCCGGGTACTCGCTGAAGTGCCGCTCGGCGAAGAGGTCGGGCCTGCGCCCGCCCCCCAGCCGCCGCCTGCGGCCCACGTCCAGCACCGCCCGCCAGTACGGCTTGACCGGGGGCCAGAGCACACCGGTCCGGCAGTAGGACGCGTCGATCATGTAGCGGTGGCGTCCGTCCGACCGCGCATCGGACGCCGCACGTCTCGTGTGGAAGAGAGCCGAGTGCAGGAGGACGGTGGAGCCGGGCGGAAGGTCGTCTATGACCACCTCGCCCGGCTGTTCGGCCGTCCCCAGGTCGCTCCATGCGTCCTTCTCCGCGACCTGCCTGTGCGATCCGGGGAGCAGGGCCAGCGCCCCCATGCCAGGACGCAGGCCCTCGATGTAGTGCAGTGCGTGGACCATGGGGTGGTCCCGGTCCTTCTGCGGGTGCTGCTCGTAGTCGTGGTGCCACGCCTTGCCGCTGCCTCCGGGCAGGCGCCGGTCGCTGTGGAGGTGGTGGAAGACGAAGGTCCGCCCCAGCAGGGACTCCGTCTCGAGCAGCTCCAGCAGAGGTTCGTAGGCAGCCAGTTCCGCGTGGGAGTCCATCTCGAGCTCCACCAGCGGCGGCGGAGCGCTGCCGGAGTCCGCGCACGCGTCGATGGACACCTGCCTCAGGCCCCGGTCGACCCACCGGTCGACTTCGGGCACGAGTCGCTCGACGAGGGGCGCGGGGAGGAACCCGGGCAGGAGGAGATAGCCGTTCTCGTGGAACCGGGCGAGCTGCACATCAAGATCCATGATGTCGATCATGCGATGAAACCCCCAGAATTCACCGAGATGCCAACTAAGAGCATGGTCGGGTGGTCCGAGGCTTTCTATCCCACGCACTCACGTCGCACGCCTGACGCGCCGACAATGGCCAAAGCCGGGCCGTCTGGCCGGAACCGCGGCGAAGGCGCGTACCTCCCGGCCGGAGCCGAGGAATGGCCGGTGACGGCCGCACCGGGCCCAGCAGGCCGCGCCGCTGCCGCGCGGCCTGCTTACACGCCGTCTCCGTTCATGCTCAGAACGTAACAAGCCCGACGGAGGTACCGCCCTGCCCTACGTAGGGCAGGGCGGTACCGTTCAGGCATGATAAAGACGACTGTGTACCTTCCGGAGGACCTGGAAGTGCGACTGAACGCCGAGTCGTCGGCCACGGGGATAAGCAAGGCCGAGCTCATCAGGCGAGGCATCGCCATGATCCTCGACGACGCGGAACGGCCCAAGCGGAACCGGAGCCTCCCGGTCTTCGACAGCGGGCGCCCGCTCACCCCAGAGGCGATGGACGACGCGGTGTACGAACACATCAAGGAACGAGCAGCGCGCCGTTGATCATCGTCGCCGACACCTCCGCCCTCTACGCGGCCTTCGACTCCGCGCAGCCGGAGCATTCCGGCGCGGCAAAGATCCTCGCCGACGAGACACTGGCCATCTCCCCGTTGGTCGTCACGGAACTGGACCACCTCGTACACCGGGATCTCGGCTTCCCGGCCACCATGCAGGTGATGGAAGCACTCAACTCACGCATGGCGGATGGCCAGTACAGGCTCGCCGACCTGAAGCCCGCCGACCTGAGAGCGGCGCACGAGGTGCGTCGCACGTACGCAGGGCTCCGGCTGGACCTCGCGGACGCGGTGGGCGTCGTCCTCGCCGACCGCTACAGGACCGACCGCGTCTTCACGCTCGACCAGAGCGACTTCCGGGCGATCACACCGCTCACCCCCGGCCTGACCGCGTTCCGGATCCTTCCGGTCGACGGCTGAACCAACCCCGCCGCTACTCGGTGCGGTCGCCCTCCGCCTGCGAGGGTTCGGTCCGGGGGACGTCGGGGTGGGTCTCGGGGGCCTGGCCGCGCACGGCCGGCTCGTCGCGCTCGCCCTCGGCCTGGGAGGGGGTGTGGGAGTACAGCCCGGCGTATTCGTCGGTTTCCTTGGGGGCACCCATGCGTGGGCCTCCTTCTTCCGCTCCCTTCCATCGTGCCTCGCGCGCCCGTTCCCGGCGCGGTGACCACGGGCGCCCCCGGGAAGGCGGCCCGCTACTGCCCCTTCGACGCCGCCTCGGCCATCCTCGCCGTGGTGCTGCCACCGTCCAGCGCCTCGCGGATGATGTCCGCGTGACCGCTGTGGTGGGCGATCTCCCGGAAGATGTGCCACAGGACGCGGCGGACGGTCCAGACGACCGGCTCCGGGGGCGACCAGGGATACGAGGGCAGCGTGACCTCGCGGTCGAGGTCGGCCTCCTCGCGCACCGTACGGTCGAACGCGGCCGCCGCCGTGTGGAAGGCCTCCAACAGCCCGGGCACCGTCTCGCCGTCGGTCATCCGGTTGCCGTCGGGGTCGAGGTCCGCCCAGCCGACCTCGGCGGGGGCGGTGCCCTCGACGACGTCGAGCCAACTGCGCTGCACGAGTCCGAGGTGCTTCAGGAGTCCGCCGAGGGTCAGCTCGCTGACCGTCGTCCGGGCGCGGGCCCCGGCGTCGTCGAGTTCCGCGACGGTGTAGAGAAAATTGGTGCGCTGATCGGTCACGAGCGCCAGCAGGTCGTCGCGTTCCGGCATGTGTTCCTCCAGGTCGGCCATCAAGGCCACCCTAGGATCGGGCGCCCGGCCGCGCAGGCGAACGGACGGACGCCCCGCGCCACGGGCTCACCGCTTGCGGGACTGCCGCCCCTGGCTGCGTACGGCGCCGATGCTCGCCCCGATCACCAGGGCGATGGCCAGGGCGTCGGTCGAGGAGAGTGCCTGGTCGAGGAGGAGGAAGCCCGCCGTGGCCGCGATGGCCGGTTCGAGGCTCATCAGGACCGCGAAGGTGGGCGCGGGCAGCCGCCGCAGGGCCATGAGTTCGAGGGTGTACGGCAGGACCGAGCTCAGCAGCGCCACGGCGACACCCAGGGCCAGCGTGGACGGGACCGCGAGCTTCGAACCGGATTCCAGGATGCCGAGCGGCAGCGAGAGGACCGCGGCGACGACCATGGCCAGGGCCAGCCCGTCCGCCTGCGGGAAGCGGCGGCCCGTACGGGCGCTGAAGAGGATGTACACCGCCCACATGGCGCCCGCGCCCAGGGCGAACGCGGCCCCGGCCGGGTCCAGGCGGTCGAATCCTCCGCCCCCGAGCAGGACGAGACCGCCGAGCGCCAATGCCGCCCAGACGAGACTGACCAGCCGGCGGGAGGCGATGACGGACAGGGTCAGCGGGCCGAGCACCTCCAGGGTGACGGCCGCGCCCAGCGGGATGCGGTCGATGGCCTGGTAGAAGAGCAGGTTCATGGCGCCCATCGCGACGCCGAAGGCGACCACGGTGCCCCAGTCGGCGCGTGAGTGCCCTCGCAGCTTCGGCCGGCAGACGACCAGCAGGATCAGGGCGGCGGCGGCGAGACGCAGGGTGACGACGCCGAGCGCGCCCGCCCTCGGCATCAGCAGGGCGGCGACCGCCGCGCCGAACTGGACGGAGAGCCCGCCCGCCACCACCAGCGCGACCGGACCGAGTGCGGCGCCACGACGAGCCGGGCCACCGCCGGGCCCGTCGAGCGCGGACACCGCCTCGGGGACGGCGACGGCTGCGACCGACTCTGTGGCAACGCGGGGGTCGTTCACCGGGCACCTTTCCTTCAGTTCACTGGAATGCACTTCCTGGTACACAGTACGGCACTGACGGCGATGGCCTCACGCCCTCACGGTAGGGACCCGCGCGCCTCCCGTGAAATGCCCATTGCGCTCACGTTATGCTCAGGACGCATGAGCACTGGACAGGGCATCGGAGGCGGCGGACGGAGTATCGAGGTCCGGCACCTCCGCGCCTTCCTCGCCATCGCCGACGAGGGCAGCGTCACCCGTGCCGCCGTCCGCCTGCGGGTCACCCAGCCCGTCGTCTCCCGCACACTCGCCGCCCTGGAGCGGCACCTCGGCGTCCGGCTCGTCGACCGGTCCACCCACCACCTCGCCCTCACCTCCGAGGGTGTCGCCTTCCGCGACAAGGCCGCCGCGGCGGTCGGTGCCTTCGAGGAGGCCCTCGATCCCGGCCGTCTGCACCACTGGCCGCTGCGGGTCGGGCACGCCTGGTCCGCCTTCGGGCCGTACACCACACCGCTGCTGCGGACCTGGCAGCGGCGCCACCCCGGGACCCCGCTCGAACTGCTCCGCATCGACGACCGCACGGCGGGCCTCACCCGGGGTGAGGTGGACGCCGCGCTCCTCCGGGGGCCCGTGGACACCCCTGGGCTCGTCACCGAGGTGCTGTTCTCCGAGGGCCGGGTGGCGGCCGTGGCCGCCGACGGCCCGCTCGCCGCCCGCGCCTCGCTGTCCCTGGCCGATCTCACCGGCGACGCCGTGGTCCTGAACACCGTCTCGGGGGCCACCACGCTGGACCTGTGGCCCCCGCACGACCGGCCGGCGGCCACCGTCACCGTCGCCAACACCGACGACTGGCTCACCGCCATCGCGGCGGGACGCGGCTGCGGGGTCTCGGGCAATTCCACCGCCCAGATGCATCCGCACGCCGGGGTCTCCTACGTACCTCTGGACGACGCCCCTCCGCTCCCCGTCCTGCTGGCCCGGCGGGACGGCCCCGGCCACCCCGCCCTGCCCCTGCTGGCGGAGCTCGCGCGGGAGATCGTGGCGCGCGAGCAGCGGACGCGACCCGGAGATCACGCGGGGTAGCGGGGAACGCGGGCGGGCGTGCGGCGGCACCGGTCGGACCGCGTCTGACGTCGCACAGGCCTTCGCCGGTACGTTCCGCGTGGAGGGCCCGCGGAGAGACCCATGGCCCCTCCCCCGCCTCACGGATCAGTCCACCGGGCGCTCCGGCAGACCTTCTGCCAGCACCTCCGCGAGGTGCCGGGCCCGCCGTCCCGCCAGCTGTTCCAACTGGGTGCGGCAGGAGAAGCCGTCGGCCAGCAGTTCCGTTCCGGGTTCCGCCGCCCGCACGGACGGCAGGAGCTGGTCCTCCGCGCAGGCCACGGAGACGTCCCAGTGGCCCTTCTCGAAGCCGAAGTTGCCGGCCAGTCCGCAGCAGCCTCCGCTCAGCTCGCCGCTCAGCCCCGCCCTCTGCCGGAGCCTGCGTTCGGCGGCTTCACCGAGCACGGCGTGCTGGTGGCAGTGGGTCTGGCCGGCGACCGGCCGGTCCAGGCGGGGTGGGGTCCACTCGGGGGCGTACTCCTCCAGGTACTGGGCCAGGGTGCGGACGGCACCGGCGAGTTCGGCGGCGCGCGGGTCGTCGGGGAGGAGCTCCGGCAGGTCCGTCCGGAGCGCGGCGGCGCAGCTCGGCTCCAGGACGACGATCGGTTCGCCGAGGTAGGGGCCCAGACGGTCCAGGGTGCGGCGCATGACCCGGCGGGCCGCGTCGAGGCGGCCCGTCGACACGTAGGTGAGGCCGCAGCACACACCCCGGCGGGGCAGTACCGGCGTCCGGCCCGCCGCTTCCAGGACCCGGACCGCCGCCAGGCCGGCCTCGGGCGAGAGGTGGTCGGTGAAGGTGTCCGGCCAGAGGACGACGGGCGGGCCCGCCACCGCCGGGCGCCGGGTGCGGGCCCACGCCCGGAACGTCCGCCGGGCCAGGACGGGGAGCTCCCGCCGCGCGTCGATGCCGCCGAGCCGCTTGGCGAGGGCGGCGAGCGGACCGACCCGGGCCAGGGCGTTGAGCGCGCCCGCGAAGGGCGCGGCCATCCGCAGCCAGCGCGGGAGCCCGCCCATCGCGTAGTGCGCGGCGGGACGTGGCCGGCCCTTGTAGTGCTGGTGGAGGAACTCCGCCTTGTACGTGGCCATGTCGACGCCGACCGGGCAGTCGGTGCGGCAGCCCTTGCAGGACAGGCAGAGGTCGAGCGCGTCCCGTACCTCGGTGGACCGCCAGCCGTCCGTGATCACCTCGCCGGCGAGCATCTCGTGGAGCAGCCGGGCGCGGCCCCGGGTGGAGTGGGCCTCCTCGCCTGTCGCCCGGAAGGACGGGCACATCACGTCCGGACCCGCCTTCTCCGTACGGCACTTGGCGACGCCGACGCAGCGGCTGACTGCTGCCGAGAAATCGCCCCCGTCCTGCGGGTAGCCGAACGCGACGTCCACGGGGCGCTTCGGCAGCACGGCGAAGCGGAGATTCTCGTCGAGCCGTGCGGGGCGGGCCAGGATGCCGGGGTTGAGTCCGCCGTCCGGGTCCCACAGGTCCTTGAAGCGTGTGAACAGGCCGACCATCTCGTCCCCGTACATCCGGGGCAGCAGCTCGGCCCTCGCCTGCCCGTCGCCGTGTTCGCCGCTGAGCGATCCGCCGTGCGCGACGACGAGGTCCGCCTGGTCCTCGGAGAAGCGGCGGAAGCGCGCCACGCCCTCTTCGGTCCGCAGGTCGAAGTCGACGCGTACGTGGATGCACCCTTCGCCGAAGTGGCCGTACGGGGTGCCGCGCAGGCCGTGTTCGGCGAGCAGGGCCCGGAAGTCGCGCAGGTAGGGGCCCAGGCGGGCGGGCGGCACGGCGCAGTCCTCCCAGCCGGGCCACGCCTCCCCACCGTCCGGCATCCGGGTCGCGGTGCCGGCGGCGTCCTCGCGGATGCGCCACAGGGCCCGCATCGCGGCGGGATCGGTGACGACGGCTCCGTCCAGGGCGTCGGCGGCGCGCAGGATCCGTTCCGCACGGTCACGGGCCTCCCCCGGCGTCTCGCCGCCCGTCTCGACGAACAGCCAGGCGGCGCCGCGCGGCAGCCCCACCGGTTCGCGTACGAGGTCGGCGGCCATGCCCTCGACGGTGAGCGGGCCGTACGGGAGGAGACCGGGGGCGGCTTCGGCCGCGGCAGGCTCGTCGGCGTACCCGAGGACGGCGAGCGCGCGGGCGCGGGGCGCCTCGACGAGGGCCACGGTCGCCTCGGTGACCACGGCGAGGGTGCCCTCGCTGCCGCAGAGGGCGCGGGCGGGGTCCGGGCCGTGCTCGGGGAGCAGCGCGTCCAGCGCGTACCCGGAGATGCGGCGCGGAAGTGCCGGGAAGCCGGTGCGCAGGAGTGCGAGGTGGCCGGCGGCGAACTCGTGGAGCCAGGGGGGCGCGTCGGGCAGCCCCCGGCCGAGGTGCAGGGCGTCGCCGCCGCCGTAGCGCACGACGCGCAGGCTCCGGACGTTGTCGGCGGTGGTGCCCCAGGCCACGGAGTGCGGGCCGCAGGAGTTGTTGCCGATCATCCCGCCGAGCGTGCAGCGGCTGTGGGTGGAGGGGTCGGGGCCGAACGTCAGCCCGTGCGGGGCGGCGGCGGCCCGCAGGTCGTCGAGGACGACGCCGGGCTGGACGACGGCGGTGCGGGAGGCGGGGTCCAGCTCCAGGATCCGCCGCATGTGGCGGGTGAAGTCCAGGACGACACCGGTGCCGGTGGCCTGGCCGGCGATGGAGGTGCCGCCGCCCCTGGGGACGACCGGCGTGGCGTGTTCCCGGCAGACGCGGAGCGTCTCGGCGACGTCCTCCGCGTCGCGGGGAGCCACCACCGCCTGCGGGACGCGGCGGTAGTTGGACGCGTCCATCGTCGCCAGCGCGCGGGCGGCCGGGTCGGACTCCACGTCGCCGTGGACGGCCCGGGCGAGGTCCCGGGCGAGGTCAGGGTGCGGGGTGGCCATGCGGCCAGCATGCCGCGTCCGGCCTGCGGCCGGGGGGAGGACGAGGACACGAGGCCGGGGCGTAGGGCCCGGCCCCGGCGGTACCTCTCCTGCTCCTGCTCCTGCTCCTGCTCCTGCTCCTGCTCCTGCTCCTGCTGGCAGCCGAACGGCCCCCGGCCCCGGCGAGGGGCAGGAGGCCGTGGCGGGAGCGGCGTCTACTTCGCGCAGACCGCCTTGTCGGCCTCCACGCGCTGGATGTCCTCCGGCGCCTTGCTCGGGGCCGAGAGCGGGCTGCCCGCCTTCGTGAAGTCCGGCCCGAGGGTCAGCTTCATCGGGTCCATCTCGCCCGCGTCCGTCGTCGTCGGCTTGAGGGCCGAGGCCGAGAGGCCCATCATGTCGGCCAGCCTGCGGGCCTGGTCCGCCTGGTTGGGGGCGTAGACGAGCTGGGTCTTCTTCACGTCCTCGTCCGCGTTCGCCTGGTTCGTGGACTTGAGCACGCTCTCTTCGTTCTGCAGCCAGTCCAGGGCGTTCTGGGCGGAGCCGGCGGGGGCACCGCCGTTGTAGACGTCGACCCGGACGTCCGCCGCGTCGGCCATCTCGCCCTTGAGCTTGGCTGCCTCCGCGGCCTTCGCCTTGGCCTTCTCCTGCTTCTCCACCGCGGTGAAGGAGATGTCCTCGCGCATCATCGAGAAGACCTGCGGGGCCTTGGACTCGTCGAGGATGACGGTGGCCTTGTCGTCCGGGTTGTCCAGCACCGGGACCGTGGTGAACGTGATGTTCTTCGGGTCGACCGAGGCCAGCTCCATGCCCAGCTTGCGGAGCTGGTTGATGTCGTCGATCTTGTCGTCGACGGTGAGCGCCTTGGTGGCTGCCTCGGCGAGCGACCACATCTTGGTGGGGCTGGTCAGGGTGTCGTTGGACTTCAGCTTGCGCATCAGCGAGCCCAGGAACTGCTGCTGGATCTCGATGCGGCTCAGGTCACTGCCGAAACCGACGGAGTGCCTGGTGCGCAGGAAGGCGAGGGCCTGCTCGCCCTGAATGGTGTGCTCGCCCTTGGAGAGCTTGAGGTGCGAGTCGGAGTCGTCGATGTCCTTGGCGAGGCAGACGTCCACCCCGTCGACGGCGGTGGTCAGGCTCTTGACGGCGTTGAAGTCGGCGACCATGAAGTGGTCGACCTTCAGCCCGGTCAGTTCGGTGACGGTCCGCATGGTGCAGCTGGGGGTGCGGTCGGACTGTCCGAGGCTGGTGTTGAAGCGCCCGCCGGGGGTGGCCGGGATGTCCTTCTCGGTGCCGTCCTCCAGCTGGGTCGGACAGTCCGGGATGTCCGTTATCAGGTCGCGCGGGATGCTCAGCGCCGTGGCGTTGGTGCGGTCCTTGGAGACGTGGAAGAGGATGTTGGTGTCGGCGTGGCCGACACTGCCCGCGTCCCCGTAGCCCTCGTTGCCCTTGCCGGTCCGCTTGTCGGTCCCGATCACCAGGACGTTGATCGCCCGGTCCTTGCTGAAGCCGCCCGTGCCCGCGCCGTCGGTGGAGAGGGAGGTGATGTTGCCGTTGAAGTGCTCGTACACGAGGTACCCCGCGGTGCCGACGCCCACCAGCAGGAAGGCGAGCACACCGCCGGTCCACACCAGGGCCTTCTTCTTGCCGGACTTCTTGGACTTCGCCTTGCGCCGCCCGGCGGCCGGCGCGGCCGCCCGGCCCCCCTGCCTGCGTGACTCGTCGCGGTCCCCGCGTCCGCCGCCGGCCCCCCTGCGCCCGCCCCGCTGACCGGGCACGGAGGCACGGTCGCCCGGAGGCGCGGACTCCGGCTTCGGCCTGCGGCGCGGCGCCGCGGGCCTGGCATCGGTCGCACCGGCGGCACCGGACGATCGCCCTGAGGAAGGGGTCAGTCGCAGTTCGTAATCGCCGGTGTCGGGGTTGAGCACCCACTGGTCTGCGGGATCGATGCCCTCGTCCCGCCCACGGCCTTGCGCGTCCACGGTTGCTGCGTCCTCCGTCGGGGCCACGCGCGGCGCCTCCCCCTTCAAGGCGCGCGGTGTTTCTTAGCGGCAGTGTCGACCTGGCAGGTCGGCTGCACCGGAGCGCTCACACTAGCTGGCCACCGGCCCACGAGCGACGATCGTGACAAATCAAGCTTCACACAGGGTGCATAACGGCACATTCATCACTACTCACCCGCCCATCCCGGGGGTTGACACGGGAATCAGCACCCACAGGACACCGGCGGAGTCAGTTCAAGCCAGATTTCATACAGAAGTGGCCACAAGGAATCCCCAAACAAGTCGCCAATTCTCCTATAGTTGCCGTGACTTGATCAGGAACAATCAGCTCCAGTTGTGGTTCTTTCACCACCACCACACCGATTTGCCCTGATCGCACCTTCCGCCACACCTGTCCCCTTCCTCCCGCACCGTCCGCCCCGAGGACTCCGATTGCGCCCTTCACTCCGGCCGACCGCACTCGCCCTGCTGATATCGGCAGCCGTTACCGGTGCTCTGTGCCTGTGGGCGGTCGCCGCCGCTCCCGCCTCGGTACGGACACCGCTCACGTGGGGGGCGGGCGCCGCCTCCGTGCTGCTGTGCGTGGCGGTGACCGTCACGGTCCACACGCTCGCCACCGCCCGGAATCTGCGCGCGCTGCGGGCCGCCGACTCCGAACGCTTCACCGCCGAGACCTCCCGCCTCGTCTCGACCTCCGCCGCCGAGGCCCAGCGCTTCACGGCGGAGACCGCCCGGATCAGGTCGGCCGCCTCCGCCGAGGCCGCCCGTGCCACCGCCGAGGCGGACGACCGGGTCGCCCGCATCACCGCCGAGGCCGCCGAACAGCACGAGCGGCTCACCGCCGAGACCGCGCGGCTCACCGCCCGCGCCCGGCGCAGCGAGACCGAGCGTTCCGCTGCGGTCTCCGCGTGCGCCAACGCGGCGGGCCGGATGCAGGCCCTGTCCACGAGCATGCTGGCCGACCTCCGGGAGATGGAGCACCGGCACACGGCCGAGGACGTGCTCGGTGACCTGCTGCACCTGGACCACCGCACGGCCCAGGCCGGCCGTCTCGCCGACTCCATCGCCGTGCTGACCGGTGCGCGCTCCGGGCGCCGCTGGGCCAAGCCGATCGTGATGGAGTCGATCCTGCGCGGAGCGATGGGCCGTATCGGCGGCTACCAGCGCATCCGCCTCCACTCGACCAGCGACGTGGCGATCGCGGGCCACGCCGCCGAGGGCGTCATGCACGCCCTGGCCGAACTCCTTGACAACGCTGCCAACTTCTCGCCGCCCACCGCCGAGGTGCACGTGTACGTCGAGGAGGTCCCGGCGGGGATCGTCGTCACCGTCGAGGACAGCGGCCTGGTGATGAGCGACGTGCAGCTGCGCCGCGCCGAGCGCGCCGTGTCCGCCGACAACCAGGACCTCACGGGGATCTCCGGCACCCGGCTGGGCCTCGCCGTCGTCGGCCGGCTGGCCAGGAAGCACGGCCTCACCGTCTCCTTCCGGCCTTCGGCGCGCGGCGGCACGGGCGCGCTGATGATGCTGCCGCAGGAGCTCATCTCCCGTACGCCCGCTCCGCTCCCCGAGCCCGTGCAGGAGCCCGCCCGGCGCCCCGAGCCGGAGCCGGACCACACGACGCCGGACGCCCGGAGCCAGGCCGCGGCGGCCGGCTCCCCCGGGGCCGCGTCGCGAGCGGACGAGGCGCCCCGGAGCACGGAGTCGGCGTCCGAGTCCACCGGTGCCGTCCCCCAGTTCGGTGAGAGCGGCCTGCCCAAGCGCCGCCGCGGCCGCACCCTGGCCGCCGCCGAAGCCCGTACAGGCAATGCCGTCCCCGGCGGAGCCGAGTCCCCCCGGCCCCGTACCACCGACGCGAAGGTCCAGGCTGCCCGCTTCAGCACCTTCAGCCAGGCGGTACGAGCCAATTCCCCGCACCCGGAAGGCAACACCCGATGAGCGCGACCACCGACGAGAAGCTCAACTGGCTGCTGGAGGGGCTGCTCGACCGCACGCCCGGCACCCGGCACGCCCTCGTCCTGTCCCGGGACGGCCTGAAGCTCTGCCGCACCCCCGAACTCTCCGTCGACCAGGCCGACCAGCTGGCCGCGATCTCCGCGGGCATCCAGAGCCTGTCGCACGGCGCGTCGATCGAGTTCGGTGACGGCACCGGCGGCGTGCGGTCCGCGATGACGGAGTTCTACGGCGGTGTGCTGTTCATCGTCGAGGCGGGCGCCGGCGCCCACCTGGCGGTCGTGGCCGCGGAGGACTCCGACGTCGGCCTGGTGGGCCACAACATGAGCGAACTCGTCGAGCAGCTCGGTGAGTACCTCGTGGCCCCGCCCCGTGACCCCGCGGGGCCCGGAGACACGGCGTCCACGGTCACGGAAACCGCTGACGTATGACGCCGGTCCCGCGCCCCCGCCCCGGACGCGACGACGACCCGGACCGGCTGTACACCCTCACGGGTGGCCGCAGCCGGTCGGACTCCGCCGCGTTCGACCTGGTGACACTCGTCGTCGCCGAATGCGAACCGAACCCCGGGATGCAGTCGGAGCACGTCGCGATCCTGCGGATGTGCGACAGCCCCACCGCGGTCGTCGAGATCTCGGCCACCCTGAATCTGCCCGTCAGCATCGTCCGCATCATGCTGTGCGACCTGCTCGACACCGGCCGGATCAGCGCCCGCCACCCCCGTACTGCACGTGTCGAGGACCGGCTCCCCGACACCGACACCCTGGAACAGGTGCTCGTTGGACTCCGCAACCTCTGACCGTGCCGCCCTGCAGGCGACGGCCGACAACGGACTGAAGATCGTCGTCGTCGGCGGCTTCGGGGTCGGCAAGACCACCATGGTCCGATCCGTGAGCGAGATCCGTCCGCTCAACACGGAAGAGACCATGACCCGCGCGGGCGAGGCCGTCGACGACCTCGACGGTGTTCACTCCAAGACGTCCACCACGGTCGCCTTCGACTTCGGCCGCATCACGCTCGACGCGCGATCGGTCCTCTACCTCTTCGGCGCGCCCGGACAGGAGCGCTTCTGGTTCCTGTGGGACCGCCTCTTCTCCGGCACCCTGGGCGCCGTCGTGCTCGTCGACACCCGGCGGCTCGCGGACTCCTGGTACGCGATCGACCGGCTGGAGCACCACGGCACGCCGTTCATCGTCGCGTGCAACGACTTCGGCGGCTCCTTCCACACCGAGCAGCAGATCCGTGAGGCCCTCGACCTGTCCCCCGACGTCCCGCTCGTGGAGTGCGACGCCCGGGACCGCTCCTCCAGCAAGTACGTCCTGATCACGCTGGTCGAGCACCTCCACGCCCTCTCCGTCGCCCGTGCGAAGGGCGCCGGAGCGGCGCTCGCGGGCGGCCAGGGCGCCTCGATGACCCCGGAGCGCACCCCGTGACCAAGTGCCCCGTGTCCCACGGTTCCGTACCCCTGTCCGGGCCGCGGTTCCAGACCGACCCCGTGCAGCTGTACCGGGACATGCGCCGTGACCACGGCGCCGTGGCCCCCGTCGTGCTCGACGGCGACATCCCCGCGTGGCTGATCCTCGGCTACCGCGAGCTGCACCAGGTCACCAACGACCCGGTGCTCTTCAGCCGCGACTCGGACCTGTGGAACCAGTGGGAGAACATCCCGGACACCTGGCCGCTGCTGCCGATGATCGGGCGCAAGCAGCCGTCGATCCTCTACACCGTCGGTGAGCGGCACACCGTCCGCCAGGCCATGATCAGCAACGCGCTGGAGGGCGTCGACCCGTTCGCGCTCAAGCAGTACGCGGAGGAGTTCGCCGACGACCTCGTCGACCGCTTCTGCTCCACGGGCCGCACCGACATCATCGCCGAGTACGCGATGCTGCTCCCGGCCCGCGTCCTGGCGAAGCTCTACGGCTTCAGCGACGAGGTCGGCGGCCCCCTCGTGGGCGCGCTCAACGACATGATCGACGGCCGCGAGCGCGCGCTGGCCGGGCAGCAGCACCTGGGCGCCGCCATGGGGCAGCTCCTCGCCGACAAGCACGCCGAGCCGGGTGACGACGTCGCGACGCGGATGCTCCAGGACCCGGGCGGCTTCACCGACGAGGAGGTCGCCCAGGACCTCATGGTGATGATGGCCGCGGGCCACCAGCCGACCGCCGACTGGATCGGCAACTCGCTGCGGCTGATGCTGACCGACGACCGTTTCGCCGCGTCGCTCTCCGGCGGCCGGCACAGCGTCGGCGAGGCCATGAACGAGGTGCTCTGGGAGGACACGCCCACCCAGAACGTCGCGGGCCGCTGGGCGTCCCGCGACACCCACCTCGGCGGACGGCACATCCGCGCCGGCGACCTGCTGCTCCTAGGCATCGCCGCCGCCAACGGCGACCCGCAGGTGCGCACCGACGGTTCCGCGCTGACCGGCGGCAACAACGCGTTCCTCTCCTTCGGACACGGCGAGCACCGCTGCCCGTTCCCGGCCCAGGAGACCGCGGAGGTCATCGCCCGTACGGGGATCGAGGTGCTCCTGGACCGGCTCCCGGACGTGGACCTCGCCGTCCCCGCCGAAAAGCTGACCCGGCGTCCCTCCCCGTGGCTGCGCGGGCTGACGGAGCTGCCGGTGCACTTCACGCCCACCCCCGCACTTGGAGGCCAGAAATGACCCGGATCGCCCTCGATCCCTTCGTCGCCGACCTCGACGCCGAGAGCGCCGCGCTGCGTGCCGCCGGACCTCTGGCCGAGGTGGAGCTCCCCGGAGGGGTCCACTGCTACGCGGTGACGCATCACGCGGAGGCCCGCCAACTGCTCACCGACAGCCGTGTGGTGAAGGACATCAACGTCTGGAACGCCTGGCAGCGCGGTGAGATCCCGATGGACTGGCCGCTGATCGGTCTCGCCAACCCGGGCCGCTCCATGCTGACCGTCGACGGCGCCGACCACCGCAGGCTGCGCACCCTCGTCGCGCAGGCGCTGACCGTGAAGCGGGTGGAGCGGCTGCGGTCCGGCATCGAGGCGCTGACGAACGCCTCCCTGGACAAGCTGGCGGCCCTGCCCAAGGGCGAGACGGTGGACCTGAAGGCGGAGTTCGCCTATCCGCTGCCGATGAACGTCATCAGCGAGCTGATGGGCGTGGACGCGGCCGACCACCCCCGGCTCAAGGAGCTGTTCGAGAAGTTCTTCTCGACCCAGACGCCGCCGGAGGAGGTCCCGCAGATGATGGCGGACCTCGGCACCCTCTTCACGAAGATCGTCGACGACAAGCGGGCGAACCCGGGCGACGACCTGACCAGCGCGCTCATCGCGGCGTCCGAGGACGGCGACCACCTCACCAACGAGGAGATCGTCAACACGCTGCAGCTGATCATCGCGGCCGGTCACGAGACGACGATCAGCCTGGTCGTCAACGTCGTGGAGGCGCTCCAGACCCACCCCGAGCAGCGCAAGCGCGTGCTGAACGGCGAGGTCCCGTGGGAGGACGTGATCGAGGAGACCCTGCGCTGGAACACGCCCACCTCGCACGTCCTGATCCGCTTCGCGACCGAGGACATCGAGGTCGGCGACAAGATCCTGCCGAAGGGCGAGGGCCTGCTCATCTCCTTCGGCGCGCTGGGCCGCGACGAGAAGCAGTACGGGCCGACCGCCGGTGAGTTCGACGTCACCCGCTCCCCCAACCGCCACATCGCCTTCGGCCACGGCCCGCACGTCTGCCCGGGCGCCGCGCTGTCCCGGCTGGAGGCGGGGGTCGCCCTGCCCGCGCTGTACGAGCGCTTCCCCGACCTGGACCTCGCGGTACCGGCCTCCGAGCTGCGGAACAAGCCGATCGTGACCCAGAACGACCTGCACGAGCTCCCGGTCGATCTGGGCTGACCCCGCACGTCTCCCCGGCCGCACAGGCCGTCCACGACCCGGAGCGCGCATCTCATCCGACGGACACGGTCCCCGACCGCTTCCCGGAGGGACTACGCTCCGGGTCGTGGCTGACATCCAGATTCCCGCTGACCTCAAGCCCGCCGACGGACGTTTCGGCGCCGGGCCCTCCAAGGTGCGGACGGAGGCGGTCGACGCTCTGGCCGCGACCGGCACCTCCCTTCTCGGTACGTCCCACCGCCAGGCCCCGGTCAAGAACCTGGTCGGCGAGGTGCGTGACGGCGTACGCGGCCTCTTCTCCCTCCCCGAGGGATACGAGGTGATCCTGGGCAACGGCGGCTCCACCGCCTTCTGGGACGTCGCGACGCACGGACTGATCGAGTCGAAGTCCCAGCACCTGAACTTCGGCGAGTTCTCGTCCAAGTTCGCGAAGGCCGCCAAGCTCGCCCCGTGGCTGGCCGACCCGACCGTCATCGCCTCGGACCCGGGCACCCACCCGGACCCGGAGGCCGAGGCTGGCGTCGACGTGTACGCCTTCACCCACAACGAGACCTCGACGGGCGTCGCCGCGCCGGTCAAGCGGGTCGCGGGCGCCGACGAGGGTTCCCTGGTCCTGGTGGACGCCACCTCCGGCGCGGGCGGCCTGCCGGTCGACATCACCGAGACGGACGTCTACTACTTCGCCCCGCAGAAGTCCTTCGCCTCCGACGGCGGCCTGTGGATCGGCGTGTTCTCCCCGGCGGCCCTGGAGCGCGCGGCGCGCGTCCACGCCTCGGGCCGGCACGTCCCGGAGTTCTTCTCGCTGCCCACGGCGATCGACAACTCCCTGAAGAACCAGACGTACAACACCCCGGCGCTGGCCACCCTCTTCCTGCTGAACGAGCAGCTGAAGTGGATGAACAGCCAGGGCGGCCTGGACTTCACGACCGGCCGCACCGCGGCCTCCTCGCAGCACCTGTACGGCTGGGCCGAGGAGTCCAAGTACGCCACCCCGTTCGTCACCGACCCGGCGAAGCGCTCGCAGGTCATCGGCACGATCGACTTCGAGGACGGCATCGACGCGGCGGCCGTCGCCAAGGTGCTCCGCGCCAACGGCATCGTCGACACGGAGCCGTACCGCAAGCTGGGCCGCAACCAGCTGCGCGTCGCGATGTTCCCGGCGATCGACCCGGCGGACGTCCAGGCGCTCACCGCCTGCATCGACTACGTCATCGACAAGCTGTAACCCGTGCCCTCCGGAACGGCCCTGCGCACCGCGAAGGTGCGCAGGGCCGTTTCTGCTTCACTCGGCCGGGTGATGAACCGCCTGCGGGACGAAGTGGGGCGTCCCGCCCTACGATGATGTCCTCGACACCAGCCATTCCAGGAGGGCCCGCCATGTCTGCAGCCGCAGTCGAGCACCCCTGTGACGATGAGCCGGAACCGATGCTCGTGACGGCGAACCGTCTCATGGAGCAGCTTCCGGGTTATCGCGTCGAGATCATCGGAGGCGTCATCACCGTGGCCCCACCCCCGGACGGCCCGCACGCCAATGCGCTGACCACACTCATGGTCCCCTTCCTGGCCGCAGGACTCCACGGCGAGGAGACCGCAGTCCTCCAGTCGATCGGCCTGTGGCTGCCCGGCGGCCCCGAGGACTACGCCATCCCGGACCTCGCCATCGTCGACGCCGACTTCGACGAGCACCTGATCGAGAACAACTGCTACGACCCGGTGGCCTTCCGCCTCGTGCTGGAGGTCACCTCCAGCAACTACAAGAGCGACCTTCGCAACAAGGTCGCGACGTACGCCGAGGCCAAGATCCCGGTGTACGTCATCCTGGACCGCCGCCACGGCCGCCTCCACGTGCTGACGGAGCCCACCGGCTGCACGTACGACAGCCACGAGGTCTACGCCCCGGGCCAGTCGGCCGCGCTTCCCGCTTCGATCGGTGCGGAGATGGCCCTCGACGTCGCCGAGCTGGTCAAGGCGGGCCGCCCCCGCTCCTGAGGGCGTTGTCAGCACCGGCTGTCACGTTCCCCGGCATGACGAGGACCGTGCCGTACACCGGCGGCGAGAGGGAATCCCCGCACGCGAGTCCGGACCGGCACCGGGACGTGGTGCTGTGGAAGCTGGAGGGGCTGGACGACGGGCAGGTGCGCCGCCCTATGACCCCCACGGGGACGAATCCGCCGGGCCTGGTCAAGCATCTGGCGACCGTCGAGTACGGCTGGTTCCGCAGCCCGTTCGGGCGCGCGACCGGGGACTTCCGGTTCGACACGTCCACTGCCTGAGCCCGGGGTCCGCCGCGTTCACCACTCGCCCTCGGTGACCCGGACGACCAGCACCGCCACGTCGTCGCGTTGCGGGGCGTCCGCCAGTCCACGGGACAGCGCCTCCAGGAGTTGCGGCAGCGGCTCGTCCCCGTGGGCGGCCAGCGTGGCCGCGGTCTGCTGGATGCTCACGTCGATGTCGTCGTCCCGGCGTTCGACCAGGCCGTCGGTGTACAGCAGGAGCACGCTGCCCCGGGGGAGGTCGTGCGTGTGGTCGTGGCGGGTGTGGGCGTTCGGGGTGCCGAGCAGGAGGAGGTCGTGCTCGCCCAGTTCACTCACGCGGCCGTCGGGTGTGCGCAGCAGCGGCGGGGGGTGTCCGGCGTTGGACCAGGTCAGCCGCCACCGGCCGCCGTCCGGGTCGAGGCGGGCGTGCACCGCGGTGGCGCCGGGGCCCAGGGGCAGCGCGTCGAAGGCCGCGTCGACCGAGGCGAGGGCGGCCGCGGGCGAGTGCGCCGGATGGCCGAGGGTGGCCTGCCGGAGCATGCTGCGCACCTGACCCATCACGGCCGCGGCCTGGACGTCGTGGCCGATGATGTCACCGATGGACACCATCAGAGACGGCCGCGAGGACGCCGGGAGCCCCGGCAGCAGGTAGGCGTCGTACCAGTCGCCGCCCACCATGTCCTGGTCGGTGGCCGGCAGGTACAGGGCGGACATGTCCAGTCCCGGCACCGCGGGCAGGTCCGTCAGCATCGCGGCCTGCAGCCCTTCGGCGGTGCTGAGCCGGTTCTCGACGAACAGGGTGCGTTCCACCGCCTGGCTCACGTATCCGGCCACCGCGGTGAGGGCCGCCTCCTCCGTGACCGTCAGGACGTGGGGGTCGGGCCAGCACCACATGAGCACACCGCGGCCGCCCGTCAGCGGTACGCACAGGACGGAGCTGAGGCCCAGTGCGTCGTATCCGGCGACGGCCTCGGCGCTGAAATCCTCCACGAGCACGCTGTGGTCCGGGACGAAGACGGTGCGCTGTTCGCGCATGGCCAGGGTGCTGGGGAATCCGGCGTCCAGGTCCAGGCGCTCGATGGCGGCTTCCACGGACTTCACGTCGTCGGGGTCGACCACGCGCCACAGTCCCCGTCCGTCCGCGAGGAGCAGACCCACGAAGGACGGAGCGGAGGGCCCGTGGAACAGCCGGCGCAGGCGCCGGGTGAGGTCGGTGAGGTCGCGTGAGTGGCCCAGCTCCACGGAGGCCCGCAGCAGCAGGTCGGCGTGGTCGCGGTCCTGCCGGAGGCGCTCGGAGGCGATCCGCAGGCGGAGCTCCACCGAGCAGGCCGCGGTGAGGTCACCGAGGTCCTGCAGTTCGCCCTGGGTCCACTTCCGGGGCGTGTGGTCGATGGCGCAGAGCGAGCCCAGCACGCGTCCGTCGGCGTCGGTCAGCGGCATCCCCGCGTACGCGATCACCTGCAGGTCGGGGATGGCGAGGCTCGCGCAGGTGCGCGGGTGGATCCGTGTGTCCTCCAGGATCAGCGGCCGGCCGTCGACGACGACGTGCTGGCAGAAGGAGTGGCTCAGAGGGGTCTCGCGCCACGTCGCCCAGGGCTCGGCGAGCCCGACCATGCCGGGGAACACCTGCCGGTCGGCCTCCAGCAGGGAGACCAGGGACACCGGGACGCGCAGGAACCGGGCGACGAGCCTCGCGAACCGGTCCATGCCGGGATCGGCCGCCGCCGTGAGCCCCGCGAGCCGCAGGGCTTCCAGCCTCCCCAGTTCGCCCACCCCAGGGCCTCCGTCGGTCGCTCGGCACGGGACGCGGAGTCGTGTACCGCGTACTGACGAAGGTATAAGACAATTCCCGCCATGTCGTGATCAGAGACCACGCCCGGGGTCCGTCGGCCGCCCCGCTCCGGCCTCCTGGGGCGCGTCCCGCCGCCACCGCGTCTCACCGTCCGCCCGCTCGCCCGTCGGGCGGAGCCCCGCGGCTGCGGCCACGGCGGCGGAGGCCGCGTGCTCCGGGTGGATGTGGGCGACGACGGTACGGACGGATCCCCGGTCCAGCAGGTGGCCGACCAGGCCCGTCGCCGCCTCCTTCGCGTATCCCCTGCCCTGCCACCTGGCCCCGACCACCCAGGCCACCTCCGCCCGCGCCCCGCGCACGGTGGCCTGCACGTATCCGGCGAGGTATCCGCCGGCGCGCAGCCGCAGCACCCAGTTCCACCAGAGTTCGGCGGGGTCGGGCGAGCCGGCGACCTGGCGCTCGTAGCGGGCGCGCAGGGCTCCGGCGTCCTCCGGGGAGCCTCCCGTGTAGGTGTGGAGGGTGGGGTCGAAGAGGACGGCGGCCATCTCCTCCGCGTGCGCGACGTCGAGCGGGACCGCGTCGAGGCGGGGGGTGGAGAAGGGCTCGGGCGCACCGTGTGCCTGCATGGGCCGGAGCCTACGCGCGGGTCAGCGGCTGAGCCGCCGGAATCTGCGTACGGCGAGCGGCAGGAACACCAGCGTGATCACCAGCGGCCAGACCAGCGCCATCAGCAGCGCGTGCTGCTCGACCCAGGTGCCTCCGCTCGCGACCGGGTTGCCGAACAGCTGCCGGACGGCCGTCACGGTCGAGGAGACCGGGTTCCAGGCGGCTGCCGCGCCCAGCCAGCCGGGCATCAGCGAGGGTGCGACCAGGGCACTGGAGATCATCGTCACGGGGAACGCGATCGCGTACAGCCCGCCCGCCGACTCCGCGTTCGGGACGACCAGCCCCAGCCAGACGCCCACCCAGATCAGGCCGAACCGCAGGAGCAGCAGGAGCCCGAACGCGCTCACGGCCTCCAGTGGGGTGCCGGCCGCCCGCCAGCCGATCGCGAGTGCCGTGCCCGCGAGGATCGCCAGCTCGGCGCACGCCACCACGAGGTCCGCGGCCCCGCGCCCGGTGGCGACGGCGGACGGGGCCATCGGCATGGACCGGAAGCGGTCGATGACGCCCTTGCCGGCGTCGGTGACCACGGCCATGGCGGTGGTCATGAAGCCCATCGTCATGGTGGTGGCGAACATGCCGGGCATGAGGAACTCCCGGTAGTCACCGCCCCCGGGGACCTTCATCGCGCTGCCGAGGACATAGCCGTACAGCAGCACGGAGATGATCGGGAAGCCGAGCTGCCAGACGATCGTGAGCGGCTGCCGCTGGTAGTGGGTGAGGCTGCGGCGGGTGACGTTCCAGCAGTCGGCGAGGGCCCAGTAGGCACGGCTCCGCTCGCGGACCGCGGTGGTGGTGTGGAGTCCGAGCGCGGTCATGCGGCGGCCTCCATGCCGTGCGCGGTTCCTGCTCCGCGCCCCGTCAGGCGCAGGAACACGTCGTCCAGGCTCGGCCTGCGCAGCCCGATGTCCTCCACCGCGATCCCCTCGTCCTGCAGGACCCGCACCACCTCGGTGAGCGCGGCCACCCGGTCGGTGACCTGGGCGTGCACCCGCCGGTCCCCCTCGTCCGTCACGACCAGCCCGCCGCCCGCGGCCCGGTCCACGGCCTGCGCCACCGCCGGCAGGTCGGCCGGCTCGGCGGCGACGACCTCGATCCGGTCGCCGCCGACCCGGTCCTTGAGCCCGTCCGGGCTGTCGTCCGCGATGGCCCGGCCCCGGTCGATGACCGTGATGTGTGAGGCCAGCCTGTCCGCCTCGTCGAGGTACTGCGTGGTCAGCAGTACCGTCGTGCCGCCCGCGACGAGCGCCCGTACGGCGTCCCAGACCTCGCCGCGGCTCCGCGGGTCGAGCCCGGTCGTCGGCTCGTCCAGGAACAGCACCGCCGGCGCGAGGATCATCGAGGCGGCCAGGTCGAGCCGCCGCCGCATGCCGCCGCTGTACTCCCTGACGCCCTTGTCCGCGGCATCGACCAGGTCGAACTGCTCCAGCAGTTCTCCGGCCCGCCGCAGGGCCCCGCCGCCCAGATGGAAGAGGCGGCCGAACATCTCCAGGTTCTGCCGTCCGGTGAGCACCTCGTCCACGGCGGCGTACTGCCCCGCGAGCCCGATCCTGCTCCGCACGCGGTGCGGTTCGCGTGCCACGTCCAGGCCGGCGACCTCGGCCCTGCCCCCGTCGAACCGCAGCAGGGTGGCGAGCACCCGTACGGCGGTGGTCTTCCCCGCGCCGTTCGGGCCGAGCAACCCGTGCACGGTCCCGGGGCGGACGGCCAGATCGAGTCCGTCGAGGGCGCGCTTCTCCGCGGCCCCCTTCCTCGGCCCGTACCTCTTCACCACTCTCTCGGCCAGCACGGCATATCCGGACGCGGACATGTGCTCACTCCCCTTCCCGGTTCACCCAGCAACTGAGTACACCGTACCTGATTATGGGTACACCGTACTCGGTTTTGCCGCCGAGGCTTACCCTGAGGCCATGACGAAGAGCGGACCGGCAGACGGCACCACCACCGGCAGCGGCGACATCGCCCGCAGCCTGGAGCTCCTCTGGGGCACGGGCGAACGCCCCAGCCGCGGCCCCAAGCCGGGCCTCACGCTCGACCGGATCGTGGCCACGGCCGTCGGCGTCGCGGACGCGGAGGGCCTCGACGCCCTGTCGATGCGGCGGCTCTCCACGGAGCTCGGCACCGGCACGATGACGCTCTACCGCTACGTCCCCGGCAAGGCGGAGCTGCTCGACCTGATGCTGGACCGCGTCCAGGGCGAGCCGCTCACGAGGGACGCCTCCGAGGTGCCCGGGGACTGGCGGGTGGCCGTCGACGCCATGGCCCGCACCTACCGGGCCACACTCCGGGCCCACCCATGGCTCCTCAAGATCAACCAGGCCCGCACGGCGCTCGGCCCGAGCGCTCTGCGCGGCCTCGAACTGGCCCTGACCGGCCTCCGCGGGATGGGCCTCACCGATCCCGAACTGATCAGCGTGATCATCACCGTGAACAGCTTCGTGGAGGGCCTCGCCCGCACCGAGACCCACGCCGCGGAAGCGGCCGGGGAGACGGGCCTGAGCGACGCCGCCTTCTGGGAGAGCCAGCGCCCCTACCTGGCGCGGGCCATGCTGAGCGGCGGCTACCCGCGCATGGCCGCCCTCTCGGAGGACGCCTTCGGGAGCGACTTCGACCACTTCACCTTCGGCCTCGGCCGCATCGTCGACGGCCTCGAGGCCCTCGTGCGGCGACGGGCCGCGGAATAGGGCGAAAAACCCGCTTCGCACGGGATTCATGCACCATGGAATACATGGAGACGATCCGTGAGCTAGAGCCTTTCGTGAAGCAGTACACCGTCCTGCTCAGCAGCCGCAGGCCGGACGGATCAGCTGCCCGTACTCCCGTCAGCATCGCCGTCGAAGGCGATCACGCCTACATCCGTACGTTCTCCTCCGCCTGGAAGGTCGACCGGATGCGCAACCACCCGGTGGTGGAGATCGCCCCGTGCACCGTGCGGGGCGCGCCGACAGGGCCGCCCGTGAAGGCCTGGGCACGGCTCCTTCCGCAGGACTCGAAGGAGAACACCCACGCCTCCAGGACCCTTTCCCGGAAGTACCCGGCGCTCCAGGGCGTGGCCGTCCCGCTCACCCACCGGCTGAAGCGCGACCACACGCTGCACTACGAACTGCGGCCGGTCACCGACGACATCTGAGCGGGGCCGGCGGACGGACACCCCAGAGCGCGGACCGGACCCCGCGAGGCCCAGAAGGGCCCCACTGGTGCTCACCTGTCCGGACTGGGCCAGGGACGCCCCCCGCCCGACCACTGCGGGGGAGCTCTCCTCGCACGCGAACGGGCGGCGTACGCCGGCGGGTCGCCGGGTACGCCGCCCGCGGGAGCAGTGCCCTACTTCGGGTCGCGGCTGAAGAGCGAGGTGGACCAGCGGTAGCCGAGGGCGGCCAGGCCGATGGACCAGGCCAGGGCGAGCCATCCGTTGTGGCCGATCTCGGTGCCCAGGAGAAGGCCTCGGAGGGTCTCGATGGCCGGGGTGAAGGGCTGGTATTCGGCGATGGGCTGGAACCAGCCTGGCATGGCGGCGATCGGGGTGAACGCGCTGGAGATCAGCGGCAGGAGGATCAGGGGCATCGCGCTGTTGCTTGCCGCTTCGGCGTTCGGGCTGGCCATGCCCATCCCGACCGCGATCCAGGTGAGGGCCAGGGCGAAGAGGGCGAGCAGTCCGAAGGCCGCCAGCCATTCCAGGACCGTGGCGTCCACGGAGCGGAAGCCGATGGCCACGCCGACCGCACCGACGAGGGCGACGCTGGCGACCGACTGCAGAACGCTGCCGATGACGTGCCCGATCAGCACGGAGCCGCGATGGATGGCCATGGTGCGGAAGCGGGCGATGATGCCTTCGGACATGTCCGTGGCTACGGAGACCGCGGCGCCGATGACGGTGCTGCCGATGGTCATCAGCAGGATGCCCGGGAGGATGTAGGCGATGTAGTCGGAGCGGTCCGCGTCGGCGCCGCCGATCCCGGCGCTCATGACGTCGCCGAAGACGTAGACGAAGAGCAGCAGCAGCATGACCGGGGTGAGCAGCAGGTTCAGCGTCAGGGACGGGTAGCGGCGGGCGTGCAGGAGGTTGCGGCGCAGCATCGTGGACGAGTCGCGCACGGCAAGGGACACAGGACTCATCGGACGGTCTCCTTCGGCTGGTTCGGCTGGTTCGGCCGGTCGGTGGTGCTGGTCAGGGCGAAGAAGACGTCGTCCAGGTCGGGTGTGTGCACGGTCAGTTCGTCGGCGTCGACACCCGCGGCGTCCAGCCGGTCGAGGACGGAGCGCAGGTCGCGCTGACTGCCGTCACTCGGGATCTGCAGGGCCAGGGCCTCGTCGTCCCTGGTGACCTCGCCCAGGGCTCCGACGGCGGTGCGGTAGGCGTCCGGGTCGGCGAAGCGGAGCCGGACGTGCCCACCGGGGACGAGCCGCTTCAGCTCGTCCGCGCTGCCCTCGGCGGCGATCCTGCCGTCGTGGAGCACAGCGATACGGTCGGCGAGCTCGTCCGCCTCCTCCAGGTACTGGGTGGTCAGGAAGACCGTCACCCCGTCCGTGACGAGCTCCCGGATGATGCCCCACATGGTGTGACGCGACCGCGGGTCCAGGCCCGTGGTCGGCTCGTCGAGGAAGATGATCCGCGGACCGCCCACCAGCGTCATCGCGATGTCCAGGCGCCGCCTCATACCGCCGGAGTAGCTCGCGGCCGGCTTCTTCGCCGCCTCCACCAGATCGAACCGCTCCAGCAGCTCGGCGGTCACCCGCCGGCCCTCGCTCCTGGACAGGTGGTGCAGGTCCGCCATGAGGAGCATGTTCTCCTCACCCGTGATCAGCCCGTCCACGGCGGAGAACTGCCCCGTCACGCCGATCGCGGCCCGCACGCCGTCAGGTGACGCGGCGACGTCGTGGCCCCCGACCTGCGCCTGCCCGCCGTCCGCGGAGACGAGAGTGGAAAGGATCTTCACGACCGTGGTCTTGCCGGCACCGTTCGGCCCGAGCAACGCGAACACCGAACCCGCCGGAATCCGCAGGTCGACACCGCCCAGGACCGTCTTGTCGCCGTACGACTTGCGCAGACCGACGGCGGAGACGGCCGCGGGCGAGCGACCCTCACTCCTGTTGGACATGTGCATGACAGAAAAAGACATGGAGTCCTCCGGTTGAAGGATGAAGGGAGGTGAAGACTGAAGGGGGTGAAGGCTGAAGGGGCGGGACGCCGCCGGTCTCGAACGTGACGATCAGGCGGCTCAGGTGGGGCGGGGCGACTCAGGCGGCTCGGGCAGGTCGGGCGGCTCAGGCCGGCTCAGCCGGCCGGGCGAGCAGCGCTGCGCTGCGCTTGAGGCGCGCACGGCCCCCGGTTCAGGACTTGGCGCGGCGGATCTCGATGTTGCCGAATCGCGTACGGGCCCGGACCTCGACGGCGTCCGCGGATTCGTCCGGCCCCTCGGACGCGGTGAGCGCGTTGTGCACCTGTCCGGAGCCCGAGCTGGCGTCGATCCAGGCGGCGGTGCCCTCCCGGATGCCGATCTCGATGGCACCGTAGGAGTTCTCCAACTTGACGGTGCCGCGGGCGACATCGCCGATGCGCAGGGTGCCGTGGGCCGTGGTGGCGGAGACCGAGGCCTCGGCGCGCTCGATGAGGATGTCGCCGTTGGCGCCGCTCACGCGCAGATCACCGAGGGCCTCGCCGACGACCGTGGTGCCGTGCGAGTTCTTCAGGACGGCGGACCCTTCGACGCTGCCGACGCGCATACTGCCGGAGCTCGTCGTGATCTCGGCGGAACCGGCGACGCGGTCCACGGTGACGTTGCCGTGGGACGCCGTCAGATGCAGCGGACCGGTGGCGTCGAGGCGGACGTCGCCCGAGGAGGTCTTCACCCGGACCTCACCGAGCCGGCCCTCGCCGTGCACCTGGGTCCAGGCACCGGTCACGTCCACCTGAGACCCCGTGGGCAGTTCGACCGTCACGTCGACGGTGCCGGTGCGCCCGATGAGGTACCGCTGCTTGGGCGTCCGGACGGCCAGCAGGCCGCTCACGCAGTCCACTTCGGTCTGCTCGGCCGCCCGGACGTCCTGGTCCTTCTTCGGGTCGCGGGGCCGCACGTCGACCGAGGTCTCCAGACGGTCGGAGGCGATGAAGCGGATGGATCCGGCTGACACGTGGGCGGTGACCGAGATCGCTGCGGGGGTGTCGAAAGAAGGCATGGCTGTCCCGTCCTGTTGGGTCTTCGCGGCGTCCTCGCTGGTAGGACGTGGTGGGGATGAAGCGATTCGGGGCCGGGGCGCGGTCAGCGCACCCAGCCGGTGAAGCTCTGCCCGACGGCGCGGGCGGCACGGGTCTTCTCCGCCGCACGCGACGGGGCGCCCCCGTCGACAGCGGCAGACACGGCACGCACCAGCCACGCGTTGACCGAGAGGCCCTCGCGGTTCGCGGCCTCCTCGGCGCGCGCCTTGAGGTGGGCGGGCAGGCGCAGATTGACGCGGGCGGTGCCGCTGTCGTCGCTGTCGGCCGGCACCGGGGCCGGCGCCTTGAGCGGCTCGGCCGGGCGGCCGTAACCCTCGTACGCCTGGTCATCGGCCGGCCTCGTCACCACGAAGTCGGGGTCGAGCCCGCGCAGCCGCACGTCGACCGAGCCCGGGGCGAGCTCACGGGTGATCTCGTCCATCGCGGCGGAGAGCACGTTGAGCATCGTCAGGCGGGTCGCCGACTCCAGGGGAGCGGTGAGCCGCTCGGCCAGCTCGCGGGCTTCTTCGCCACCGGCCTCGGCGGCTACCGCGAGTTCGCGGCGGAGGTTGTCGACATACGGCGTGAGGTCCATGACGCCATCATGGCACCATCATGGCGCCACATGCAAGCCCTCATGAGTGTCACTCGGAGGGAACTCCGCACAACACGCCCCTGAGCTGCAAAAACGTGACGCCATCAAGGTGCGTCAAACCGATGCCACAGGGACGCCGGCCCTGCGTGGCGCCCCCGATGGCACCTCATGGCACCACTGGAGGTGCACCCGACAGACACGCAGGAAGCACCGGCGCCCTAACCCTCGACGCCGCCATTGACACCTCCGCCACCCTGGATGCCCTGGATGCCCTGGATGCCCTGGATGCCATCGACAGCCTCTCCCGCAGGCCCGCTCGCCTCGATCCCGCTGTCGTCGGGGCCGACCGCCCGGCCTTCCCAGTGGAGGACCCGCCAGCCTTCCCCGGGAGCGCCGGAGAGGATGACGACTCCGGTGTTCCGCAGTTCACGTGCGGGCGCGTAATGGACGTCGATGTTCTCGGCGCGCACCCCCGACCACATGCGGATGGCGGCACCGTGGCTGACCATGGCCACGGTCTCGGCCCCGGTGGCCGCGGCCTCTTCGACGACGGCGTCGAAGCGCCGCAGTGCCTCCGCCCCGTCCTCCCCGCCCGGCATCCGGAGCGCGGTGTCCCCCGACACCCAGGCGAAGACCGTGGTCATGTAGGTCTCGACGGCCTCGTCGTCCCCGCGCAGCTCCAGATCGCCGGCGGACAGCTCCCGGATTCCGTCCCGCACATGGACCTCCAGCCCGGTCCGAGCCGCCAGCGGCGCGATCGTGAGCTGGGTGCGGAGCAGCGTGGAGGCGTAGAGGGCGTCGATCTTCTCCGCGGCCAGCGCGTCCGGGAGAGCGTCCGCCTGGTCCTGCCCCAAGGGGGTCAGGGCGGCGCCGGGCTCGGCGGTGTCCAGGAGGCGCTTGACGTTGGAGGGTGTCTGACCATGGCGTATGAGCAGCAGCCGCATGAGGGGATCGGTCTCCGGGTGAGCAGGTGGAAGGGCTTCCCACTGTGCCACCGCGGGCCGCCCGCACCGCACCGCGGCGGGTGAGAGCCCGATCGGCGGCTCCACCGCGGCCCCATGGCAGCCCTACCGCGACCAGGGAGCGGAGCAGCGCCGGTCAGCGCGCGGAGAGCCGCTCCATCAGGGCGGCGCTGCGCGCCAGCACCTCGCGCTCCTCACCGGTGAGCTCGAGCTCGATGGCCTGGGCGAGCCAGCCCGCCCTGCGCCCGCGCTCGGCCTCGAGCGCGGCCCGCCCCGCGGGGGAGAGCTCCACCAGGGCTTTGCGGCCGTCGGTGGGATGCGCACGGCGGACGACGAGCCCCTGCTCCATGAGCAGGCCGACCGCACGGGCCATGGACTGGGGCCGTACGCGCTGATCCGCCGCCAGGTCGCTGGTGGTCATGGCCCCGTCGCGGTCGAGGGTGCCGAGCACCGAGACCTGCCCGAGCGGAATCCGGTCCTCGTGCTTCACCCGCCGCGTGAGTCTGCCCATCGCGGTACGCAGTTCGGTGGCGACGGCGGCGGGTTCCGGGGTGGGCATACGGCACTTTAACCGGTACCGCACAGCGAGGCCCCGGCCCTCATCCGCATCTCAGAACTACACAGCAGAACTGAACAGCACAACTGAACAGCATTGCTGTAGAGTCACTGTCGTCGCGGCACGCGCCAGCGTTGTCGCAGCAGGGCCGCGGCACGCTTCAACGCGAAGGAACTCTCATGCTTTCCAGAGCAGTTGAGTCAACCGCCATCCGGTCCGTCATCGCCCGCAGGGTCCTCGACAGCCGGGGCAATCCCACCGTCGAGGCCGATGTCCTCCTCTCCGACGGACCCCTCGGCCGCGCGGCAGTCCCCTCCGGCGCCTCCACCGGCGCACGGGAGGCCGTGGAGCTGCGGGACGGCGACCCCGGACGCTGGCACGGCAAGGGAGTCGACCGGGCGGTCGCCCACGTCAACGGCGAGATCGCGTCAGCGGTCCTCGGGCGTGACGCCGGCGACCAGGCGGGGCTCGACGGGGCGCTCGTCGCGCTCGACGGCACGGCCGACAAGTCCCGGCTCGGCGCCAACGCGCTCCTCGGCGTCTCCCTCGCCGCGGCGAAGGCCGCCGCCGCCGCGCACCGCCAGCCGCTCTACCGCTACCTAGGCGGCGCCGACGCCCGTCTCCTCCCGCTGCCGATGATGAACATCGTCAACGGCGGTGCCCACGCCGACAACCCGCTGGACTTCCAGGAGTTCATGATCGCCCCGGTCGGTGCGGAGACCTTCGCGGAGGCCGTCCGCATGGGCTCAGAGATCTTCCATACGCTCCGTCGCGATCTGCTGTCCGCCGGGCACTCCACGGGCGTCGGCGACGAGGGAGGCTTCGCGCCCGCACTCCGCACCGCCGAGGAGGCACTCGACTTCGTCATGAAGGCCGTCGAGCGCACCGGCTACCGGCCGGGCACGGACATCGGTCTGGTCATGGACCCCGCCTCGTCGGAGTTCTTCCACGACGGTGCGTACGTGTACGCCGGTGAGGGTGTGCGCCGTACGCCCGCCGAACAGGCCGACTACCTGGCCGGGCTGATCGACGCGTACCCGATCGTCTCCATCGAGGACCCGATGGCCGAGGACGACTGGGAGGGCTGGCGGGAGTTGACCGCACGCGTCGGCGACCGCTGCCAGCTGACCGGCGACGACGTGTTCTGCACCGACGAGGCCCTCCTGCGCGAAGGCATCCGCACCGGTGCCGGCAACTCGGTCCTGGTCAAGGTCAACCAGATCGGCACCCTCACCGAAGCTCTCTCCACGGTCGCCACGGCGCACCGGGCGGGCTGGACCGCCGTCATGTCGCACCGCTCCGGCGAGACGGAGGACACCACGATCGCGGACCTGGCGGTGGCGACGGGCTGCGGTCAGATCAAGACCGGCTCACTGTCCCGGTCCGACCGCACGGCGAAGTACAACCAGCTCATCAGGATCGAGGAGGAACTGGGCGCGTCCGCCCGGTACGCGGGCGGAGCGGTACTGCACCGTTCCTGACGCCGCTCGCACGGGCCGGTTGCAGACGGGAGCAGACGGGAGCAGGCGGGAAGAGTCCGGGCCGGTCCCGATCAGCGCCCGGACCGCCGGGCCCGACGTGAACCGGCGCCCGGACCGCCGGGCCCGAACCGGCGCCGGGCCCGACGTGAACCCGCGGCCGGACCGGACCGGACGCGAGCCCCTAGCCGCGGCGGCGCCTGGCCGCGATGAGAGCCAGCACGATGACGACGACGGCCACCGCGCCCCCGGTCGCGGTGCCCTTCGTCGAGTCACCGCCGCCCTCCTCGTCCCCGGGTGAGGTCCCGCCGCCCCCGCCGTTCGGGGAGGGGGTCCTGCCGCCCTCCCGGTCGCCGCCGCCCTCGGCCTCCACGCGCACCACTTCGCTCCGTTCACCCTCGGAGCCGAACATCATCGCCGAGCCGTCCGCCGTGTACGTCACCGACTCGGACTGCCCCTGGAGAGGCACGCCCACCGCACGGTCGGCACCGAGCCTGCCGTCCTCGAAGGCGTAGGCCCGGGCGCTGAAATACGAGCGGAACACCACCTCCCTGCCGTCCGGGGAGAACGCCCCGTCCGTCACCCACGGCACCTCGCCCACCCGCCGGAACACGTTGTTCCCGCCGGTCGTCAGCTTCCGGGGGCCTTCGTAGAGCCCGCCGCCGTCCTCGTTCTTCGAGGCGATGTACACCCGCCCCGTCCTGGGGTGGACCATCATCGCCTCGGCGTTGCGGGCCCCGTCCGCGTACGTCACGTCGAACTGCGTCGCCCGCACCGTGGAGTCCGCGAGGCGCTTCGGCTCGGGGAAGCGGTAGATCCAGACGTGGTCCCAGGAGCCGTCGAGGTTGTCGCCGATGTCACCGACGTACAGATTCCCGTCGGGGCCGAGCGAGATCGCCTCCACGTCGCGGGGCTCCCCCACGCCCTCCATGGTGACCGTCGCCACGGTCTTCCCGGTGCGGGAGTCGACGGCGTAGACGTACGGGCCGTCCTCGCTGTCGTTGTGCGTCCAGTAGATCCCCGGGTGGATGCGGCTGGCGGCGAGGCCGCTGGACTCGGTGATCCGGGAGTCCTCGATCGTGAAGGTCCGGTCCGCCTGGTCTCCGTCGTCCGCGGTGGCGGGCGACGCCCCCGTCACGAGCAGGAGGGCAGCGGCGGCGGAGACGGTCAGCAGCGATCTCATCCCACAAGTGTCCACTGTCACGTCGCAGGCCGGAGCCGTGATCCGCCATGATGTCGCCATGCGTTTTCTCTTCGTCGGCGACTCCATGACCATCGGGCGTTCCGGCGACTTCACCTGGCGCTACCGCATGTGGCAGCACCTCGACGCGACCCTCGGCGACGGCGGCTACACGATCACGGGTCCGCGCAGCGAGTTGTACGACACCGAGGCCGGCGCCCCGCTCTCCCACGCCTACGGCGACCCGGACTTCCCCGCCCCCGCACGCCGTCACCTGGCGGGCTGGGGCGAGGGCTGGCTGCACATGGCACCCGTCATCGCGGACACGGTCACGGCCACCCGGGCCGACGTCCTGCTGGTCTCCCTAGGCCTGATAGACCTCGGCTTCTACACCGACAGCACGCAGACGGCCGCGAACGTGCGGGCGTTCATCACAGCGGCCCGCGCAGCGAACCCGCGCGTCAGGCTGGTGCTCCTCCCCGTCATACCGAACGTCCGGGCCGAGTCCGACGCCCCCTTCTCCGCCGAGTGCGACCTCTTCAACACCCTGCTGGCGAAGGCGGTGGCCGACCTGGACACCCCCGCCGCCCCGGTCCTGCTGGCCTCGCACCCCGTGGGCTACGACATCCACGCGGACACCTACGACGGCACCCACCCCGGCCCCACCGGCGAGCACAAGCTGGCCGGAGCGTTCGCCGACGCGATGCACCAGGCCTGGGGCGTGGGCGGTCCGTACGCCGGCGCGCTGGCGACCGCCTGACCGCCCGCGGGACGCGGTCAGAGCACGGCGCCCGCCTCGTCGTGGAACACCTCCGGCCAGTACCGGTAGTCGTCCGGTCCCGTCGCGGGGAGACAGGCGACCGGGTCGACCGAGCCGAGCACGGCGACCATCGTCTCCGCGACCTCGTGGTAGAACTCCCCCGAGCTGCCCATGAAGCCGTGTTCCTCCTCCAGCTTCTGCTGCCGGCTGTGCATCCAGACCGTGAACGCCAGGGTCGACACGTCGGCGTTGACCGGGGTCACCGTCTCGTCGTCGATGAGCGCGTAGTGGACCAGGCCCGTACGGCCGTCCACGACGACGTCGAAATCGTGCATCAGACCGCCGATGACCAGCAGGTGTTCCGATCCGTCCGGCAGCGCACCCGTGAGGTGCAGGTGTGCCAGATCGGGGTTCGCCCGAGCCTCCGCGCGGGCGGCGGACACGGTCTTCAGGATGTCCTGCGGCTCGTCCAGCCAGAACATCAGCCCGTGTCTGGGCAGCCCGACCTCGGCCAGGAAGCGCCGGGTGGGCTCGTGCTCCAGCGCGTCGGGGAGGTCCGCCGGGGCGACCCGGACGACCTCATGCGGACCGAACTCGCCCTCGATGAAGTCCGGTGGCAGGTCGAGGCGCAGTCCCCGGCCCGGTGCCGCGATCAGGGACATGGGACGGAACAGGGCGGCGATCCGCCAGACCGACGGCAGGCCGCCGTCCCATTCCACGTCCCCCCATCCGCCCTCGTCCCACTCCTCGTCCATGAAGACGGAGAGCAGCAGCGCCGACGCCTCCTCGACCACCGCGGCGCCCGTCCGGCCCTTCAGGTGCGCGAACCGGCCGCTGAGCGAGCGGAGTTCCCCGAGGGCCGCGAGGCACCGGGCGAGGGCGCCCAGCGACGGGGCCAGCGGATGGAGTTCGGCATATTCGGGAGCCG
The DNA here is from genome assembly GCF_044765765.1 of Streptomyces sp. NPDC102402. Lineage (NCBI taxonomy): Bacteria > Bacillati > Actinomycetota > Actinomycetes > Kitasatosporales > Streptomycetaceae > Streptomyces > Streptomyces sp. NPDC102402. Next base: position 155,575 of record NZ_JBIWKR010000002.1, on the reverse strand, counting down.
CCATCTCCAGGCTGAAGACCCGGCCCGATCCGCCGTCCAGGACGACCGCCTGGGTCTCGTAGTCCTCCATCATGAGGTGCCCGACGACCACGGTGCCCGCTATCCGCGGATCCAGTTCGCCCGGATCGTCCGTCTCCTCGACCAGGTGCACCGCGGTGACCATGCGGGACTCGGCGAGGTAGGGAAACGCCATGGTCTCGTGGGCGGCCGGCAGCACCCCGGCGGCCAGCGACCGCCGCGTCGGTCCGTGCGTGATGTCCGGATGGATGGACTCCTCCGGTACCGCGATGAACGTCCCCGTCATGACACAACCTCAATGCGCTTCGTGGACCGTGGTCTTGCCGTCCACCCCACCGTAAGGACGGGCACTGACATCCGGGCCTCCCCGGCCCGGCGGCCCGCGCTCCGGAACCGGCCCGAGGAGGCCCCGCGTCCTCCTGACGTGCGGGACTCCGCGGGAGACGTCGGGACGGGAGCATGAGCGAGTGACGAGGAAGCCGGACACACAGCCGCCGAGCCGGGGCCGGAAGCGGGGCCTGGTCACCACCGGACTCTGCCTCCTCACCGCCGCCCTGCTCGTGTTCCCCGGCCTGGTCCCCAACACCCCCGGCCGCGTGGGCAGTCTGCTGGAGACGTTCCTCCCGTGGCTCGGCCTGGCCGTCCCCGCCCTGCTGGCCGCGGCGGTCCTGCGCCGCTCACGCCTGGCGGCGGCCGCGCTGCTGCTGCCCTCCGTCGCGTGGTTGGCCCTCTTCGGAGGAACGCTCTTCACGGGTGCGCCGGCGGAGGGCGCGTTCACCGCGGTCCAGCACAACATCAGCGACGTGAACCCGGACCCGGGCGCCACCGCACGGGCACTGGCCCGGACCGACGCCGACCTCATCGCCCTGGAGGAGCTGACGGCCCCGGCCCTGCCCGCCGTCGAAGCGGCCCTGGCATCCGGCTACCCCCACCGCGCGACGCGGGGCACGGTGGGCCTGTGGTCCAAGCACCCACTCGCCGGCGTCAGGCTGGTGGACATCAGGCCTCGGGGCATCGGGGAGGGATGGGACCGGGGGCTGCGGGCCACGGCCCGCACGCCGGAGGGGGACGTCGCCGTGTACGTCGCCCACCTGCCCTCGGTGCGGATCGGCCCGACGACGGGGCTCGCCTCCGGACGCCGGGACGAGAGCGCCGGCCTCCTGGCCGAGGCCCTCACCGACGAGCCGCTGGACCGGGTGATCCTCCTCGGGGATCTCAACGGCACCCTGGACGACCGCGGCCTGGCCTCCGTCACCTCGCTGATGACACGGCCGGACACCGGCTTCGCCTTCAGCTGGCCGGCGCGTCTGCCCCTGGCCCGGATCGACCAGATCCTGACGCGCTCCTCGCAGGTCACCGCCCTGTGGACGCTCCCCGCCACGACGAGCGACCACCTGCCGGTGGCGGCCCGCATCCGGCTCTGAGGGCCGGTTCGCTCCGCGCCGTGGAGGCGGTCTCATGGTTCTCTCGACGAGACGACCGTGTTGCGGTGACGCGGCTCGTCCCGACCGGCCGCGACGAGTTCCGCACCGTCCGGCGGTCGTACGGCCGGACCCGTGACCGAGGAGGACTTCCGATGCGCAGGGTGATCTGTTCGATGGGCATCTCGCTCGACGGCTACACCGTCGGCCCCGACGGCGGCTTCGACTGGTCGGTGCCCGACGAGGAGGTCTTCCGCCTCGTCACCGACGAGATCCGCGAGGTCGGCGTACACCTGCTGGGGCGGCGGCTGTACGAGACGATGCTGTACTGGGAGACCGCCGACCAGGCCCCCTCGCTCGACGACTCCATGCTCGAGTGGGCAGCGATCTGGAAGCGGCTGCCCAAGGTGGTGTTCTCCACCACGCTGTCCGCGGTACAGGGCAACGCCCGCCTGGCGTCAGGCGGTCTGGCGGAGGAGATCGAGCGGTTGCGGGCCGAGCCGGGTGAGGGCGTCATCGCGATCGGCGGCGCGGCTCTCGCCGCCGAGGCGGCGGCGTCGGGTCTCATCGACGAGTACCGGGCCAGGGTCTACCCGGTACTCGTCGGCGGCGGCACCCCGTTCTTCCCCCGGGCCGAGCGCCGGGTGGATCTCGAACTGGTGGAGAACCGCACCTTCAGCTCACGGGTCGTCTACCTCCGCCACCGCGTCGTGCGTTAGCACCGTGACGCACGACGTCACCGGTCCGACGGCCGGGTGGTGCGGGCCGGGCCGCCCGGCCCGCCCGCATGCCCGCTATTCCGTCTTCGGTGCCGCGCCCAGCATCTCCAGCCCCAGCCGCGTCAGCTCCTCCGAGACCTCGTTCGGCCGGGCCCTGCGCGGGCGGCGGGCGTGGTGGGCCATGAGCTCGTGGACCGTGCCGACCATCACCATCACCACCACCCGGTGGTCCCGCTCCTCCGCCTCGCCGCGCACGGTCGCGCGCTCGGCCTCACCGGTCAGGAAGTCGGTCCACAGGTCCCGCCACCGCTTGCAGTGCGCGTCGACCGCGGGACTCACACCCAGCACCTCGACGAAGGTCACCCGGGCCTCACGCAGGTCCTGGGTCACCGCCGACACATAGGCGTCGAAGAGCCGCCGGAAGCGCTGCTCCATCGGGCAGTCGTCCATCCCCTCGGAGAGCAGGGCGACCTCTGCCGCCCGCAGTCCGGCGGTGGTGATCTGGTTGTGCAGCGCCGTCAACAGGCCCTCCCGGGAGCCGAACTCCTCCCAGAGCACCTCCTCCGGCACTCCGGCCATGTCGCACAGGGCCTGCTCCGACGTCTGCGCGTAGCCGTACACCCCGAACAGCTCCAGGCCGGCTTCGAGGAGCTGCCCACGGGCCCGCGCACGCGCACCGTCGACCACACCGGTCAGTTGGTCCACCGGGACATCCACCACGGGTCCTCCTTGGTCTGCCCCATATCCGGTGTGCGCTCACGCCGTTGGGCAGGTCGTAAGGGCCGGAGGGGCTCGGGCGCCTCTGGATGGCGCGTGCGCCATTGTCCCGTTACGACCGCCCTTGCGTACCTCGCCGCGCCGTCGGACGGCCACAGACCGTCAGGACCGGTGACCGATCGTACGCATGTGCAGGAGCCGTCCGGCGGCGCGGAGGTGTCACGACAGCCGGGTGCACTCTCCGGTGCGCGGCCCCTCGGACGCAGGGTGGACCCGGACCGCCTGCCGGGGTCGGCGGCACGCGGCGCCGCCCGTCCGCGCGGGCCACAAGCGGCCCGCCGGACCCGCCCGGCGGCCCTGCGGTCGGCGAGCCGCAGGTCAGCGCACCAGGAGGTCGATCACACCCGTCAGGTCCTCCTTCCCGCCGCCCTCGTCCAGGCGGCGGCGCATCAGGTCGAAGTAGGGGCTGAGCAGTTCGGTGCTGACCCCCTGCTGTTCGGCGGTGCTCAGGAACGCCGGCGTACCGGCCAACTGCATGGCGAGGTTGGAGACGACCCCCTTGGTGTAGTCGCCGCTCCGCAGCTGATCGGCGGTCTGGTGCACCGACGGGGCCATCGCGACGATCCAGTCGGCGAGCAGCGGCGCCAGGGACGCGGGGTCGACGTCCTCCTTGCGGATCAGGGCGAAGGCGTGCGCCGCGCCCGCGAACATCCCGTACATGGCGCTCAACAGGGCCACGTCGTGCAGGGCGGCCAATCCCGCGTCCTCGCCGACGTACTGCGTACCGAGCGGGACGGCCAGGGCCTCCCGGTGCGCGTCGAGCAGCTCGCTCGAACCGCTGTAGAAGACATAGCCGCCGGCCTCCGGAACGCCGACCATGGGAGGGACGGCCATGATCCCGCCGTCCAGGTAGCGTGCGCCCCGCACCCGCGCCCACTCCGCGCGGGTGCGGGCCTGGGCGGGAGTGCTGGTGGTGAGGTTGACCAGGTCCGTGCCGGTCAGGTCGATGCCGTCCAGCGTCTCGCCGACCGAGGCGTCGTCCAGCAGGCAGGCGACGACGAGGCGGTTCGCCGCGACGGCCTCGGCGGCGCCGCCCGCGACGGTCGCCCCCTCCGTGGCGAGCTGTGCGGCGCGGGCGGGGGTCCGGTTCCAGACGGTGAGCGGGTGGCCGGCGGCGAGCCAGGTACGGGCCAGTGCCGTGCCCATGGCGCCCAGGCCCAACAGCGTGACGGGGGTCTTCTCAACAGCGTTCTGTGTCATGGGGATCAGGCTGGCCCCGGGTACGGAGTCGATCAAGTACGCACTTCGGAGTGGGTGGTTACTCTGAGGTGAGCGAGCACGTCGGAGGGGTGGGGGAATGACGACGCTGAACCGGCCCGGCACGCCGGGTGGACACGCCTGCGGGATCGACGCCGCGATGGAGGTGATCGGCGGCAAGTGGAAGGTACTGATCCTCTGGGCGCTCACCGAGCACCCCTGTCGCCGCTTCGGCGAGTTACGGCGGCTGGTCCCCGGGATCACCGAGAAGGTGCTGGCCTCCCACCTGCGCGAGATGGAGGCGGACGGGATCGTGGACCGCGTCGCCTACGACGAGGTGCCGCCCCGTGTCGAGTACTGCCTGACCGACGACGGCGCGCGCCTCAACGAGGCACTGGAGCCACTGGCCGCCTGGGGGCGCGAACGGCCCGGCCCGGGGGGCCGAACGCTCCGTCCGCCCCACGGTGATCCGGCCACCGGCCCCGAACCGGCAGCCGCGCCCTCACCGGCCGCACAGCGGACCGCCGGCATCTGACCGCGCGTCGAGGCCCTGCCCCGTCGATGTCCCGCCCGCGTCGAGGTCAGGCCCGTTCACAGCCGCTTCAGCACCGCCTGCTTCGCCGTGGCGAACTCCTCGTCGGTGAGGATGCCGGCCTGGAACAGCTCCCCCAGCTCACGGAGCCGCCGGAGCAGGACGTCGTGGTCGTCGGACGCCGGAGCGGCGGCCGGAGCGGCGGCCGGGGCGGGCCCCGGGTCGAGCGCCGGCGCGGCCTCCGCGGGGGCGGTGATCGCGGCGCCCCCGGCGGAGGCCGGTATCCGTACGAGGACGGCGGCGGCGACCAGGACCGCCGTGTACTCCCGCTTCGACAGCCCCCACAACTCCAGTGAGTACGGGTCGAATTTGGCGGGCGATACCGACACGGCGCCTCCCCGGTCGAAGCGCAGAGAGCCGTTCTCCAGCCCGATGGAAGGAATCCAGCGCACGCCGGTCACCTCCGACAGCGGGATGGTGACCGCACCGGCCGCCTCCTTCGACTCCTCCGCCTTCCAGTTCCAGGTGAGGCGGACGGCCTCCCCGTCGAAGGACGCCGTGCCGTCACCGCCACCGCCCGACACCGGCACCGACGGCCCGGGCAGGAGGAAGCGGTCCACGGGCCCGTCGGGCACCTGCTCGATGAGCAGGGCGTTGCGGATCTCGTCGACGAGGTACTCGGCCACGCCTGTCCGGTCCTTCTCGACCACGAGCTGATAGGGGTCGGAGGCGTCCTTCAGCCGTCCGTCCGCCGCCCGGAGGACCGGGCACGCACCGGTGCGCAACCGCAGGCGCAGTCTGCCGCCCTTGCGGTCCGGCTCGAACGAGACTCCCGCCACGGCCTGGAGCGGCACGGCGAACTCACCGAGGGCCGTCCGCACCGGGTGTGCCTTGCCGCCGGGGACGATCCGCACCACGTCCCCGTCGAAGCTCCACGTGCCGTCGCGCGAGATGATGTCCGCCATACGGGGGATTCTGCCAGGCACGCCGCCCGCCTGACCGGTCGATCCGCCCCGCGTGCCGCCACGGCGCGGGCCCCGCCGTCAGGCCGCCGGGCGATCGTCGGGCAGGCGGCGGCGCAGGCGGGCCTGCTGGACGGCGGGCGGGGCGTAGGCCGTGTCGAGCCTCCCGACGTCGGTGCCCGGCGGCACGATGGCGTCGATCCGGTCGAGGACCTCGTCGTCCAGCGTCGTGCCGACGCCCGCGAGGAGGTCGTCGAGGTGCTCCATGGTGCGCGGACCGATGATCGCGGAGGTGACGCCGGGGTGGGCGATCGCGAAGGCCGTCGCCATGTGCGTCAGGGACATCTTGGCGTCCTGAGCGACGGTGATGAGCTCCTCGACGGCGTCGAGCCGGCGCTCGTCGCTCATGTGTGTGAAGCCGTACGTCGCCCGGTGGGTGTCGGCCGTGCGGCCCTTGCGGTACCGGCCGGTCAGCATGCCGCCCGCGAGGGGACTCCAGACCAGGGCGCCCATGCCGTACCGCTCGCAGACCGGCAGCACCTCGCGCTCGACGCCCCGGTCGAGGATCGAGTACGGCGGCTGCTCGGTGCGGAAGCGCTCCAGACCCCGCCGCTCGGAGACCCACTGGGCCTCGACGATGTCCGAGGCGGGGAAGGTGGAGGCCCCGATGTACCGGACCTTGCCCGCCCGCACGAGGTCGGTGAGCGCGGAGAGCGTCTCCTCGACGTCGGTGTCCGGGTCGGGCCTGTGGACCTGGAACAGGTCCACGTGGTCGGTGCCCAGACGGCGCAGGGAGTCCTCCAGCGCGCGGACGAGCCAACGCCGTGAGTTGCCCCGCATGTTGGGATCGTCACCCATGGGAAGGTGCGCCTTGGTGGCCAGGACGACCTGGTCCCGGCGGCCCTTGAGGGCCTTCCCGACGATCTCCTCCGACTCACCCTGCGAGTAGGCGTCGGCGGTGTCCACGAAGTTGACGCCCGCGTCGAGCGCCTTGTGGATGATCCGGACGGACTCGTCGTGATCGGGGTTCCCGATGGCGCCGAACATCATCGCGCCCAGGCAGTACGGGCTGACCTTGACTCCGGTCCGGCCCAGCGTGCGGTATTCCATGAAGCTCCTCGCGCTATGGCCCGCGCCCGGTGCGGGCGCTAGGCTGCAAAACGGAACAACGTTCAGCATCGACAATACGGAACACCGTTCCGTATTGCAAGGGAGCATCGTGCGCGAGGACAGGACCGGGCAGGCCGAGGGCGGGGCGGCGGCGACGCAGCCTCCCAAGCGCGTGCGCGCCGACGTGCGCCGCAACACCGACGCGCTGCTCACGGCAGCTGCGGAGGTGTTCCTCGTCGACGGGGTGGACGCGCCCGTACGCCGGATCACCGCGAAGGCGGGCGTGGGAGCGGGCACCCTCTACCGCCACTTCCCGCAGCGCTCCGACCTCATCGCCGCCGTCTTCCGCCACGAGGTCGACGCCTGCGCGGACGCCGCCCCCTCCCTCACCGCGCGGCACGCGCCTGCCGACGCGCTCGCCGAGTGGCTCCAGCGCTTCGCGCTCTTCCTCGCGACGAAGCGCGGGCTCAGCGCCGCCCTGCACTCGGGCGACACGGCCTACGACAGCCTGCCGTCCTACTTCGACCAGCGCCTGATGCCGGTGCTCACCACGCTCATCGGCACCGCCGTGGAGGCCGGGGAGATCCGCTCCGACGTCAGCCCCGACGACCTGCTGACCGCCACCCGCAACCTGACCCTCTCCGCCCAGGAGGACGAGACCGGTCACACCCGGCGGATGATCGCCCTGCTCGTCGACGGGCTGCGCTACGGGGCCTGAGCCGCCCCCTCCCCTTCGGCCGCCACGCCCAGCTTCGCGAAGCGCTCCCGCCACGACAGGCTGTCCGCCTCGGCGTCCGCGAGGGCCCGATGCCGCTCCCAGTAGGCCCACGCGGCCTGTTGGCGGCAGTCGCGGCACTCGGTCTCCTCGGCGACCGGCCGGAAGACGTGCTCGTCACCCTCCTCGGCGGCCGCACAGCTCACCAGCTCCGGCACCCGGACGGCCGGAGCCGCCTGCGGGGCCGCCGCCGCGGGCAGCTCCGGCGGCATCTTGTTCAGCAGCCGGAACCGGAGGAAGCCCACCGCCGAGCGCACCCCGTCGCGCGGCAGTTCGCTGGTGAGCACGCGCCGCAGCTCCCCCGCCGACACCCCGCGCAGCAGCCAGCGGGCCGCGAGCTCCGCCAGCCCCCTGGCCTCCCTCACCCCGAGGTACAGCTCCCGCCGCGCATGACGCAGCGACAGCAGGACACGCTCCCCCTCCGCCGCTTCCGCGCTGAGCGCCGCCTCGGGCTCGCCCCCCGGCTCCGACTCCGGCTCCGGAACCGGCGGCCCGGCTTCGGAGGGTGGGTGGGGATAGTTCTTCTCCCGTTCTTCGTCTACCGGTAGTTGACGGCCGACCACCCGACCGGCTGGTTCACCGACCGTCGGATTCTGAGCAGCCGGAGGCCCCTCGGCCCGCACCCCGCGCAGTGCGGCAGCCTCCTCGGGGGTGAGGGGCACATTGGACAGCAGCTGCTCCGTCACCCACCGCCCGCGCTCCCCCTGCTCGCGCCACTCGTGGACGTAACCGTGCGCGACCAGCAGTTCCTTGGACCTCTGATACGCCCGCCCCGTGATGCCCAGCTTCCGCGCGTGCTCGCTGAGCGGCCGGCCTGCCTGATCGTCGGGGAGCCCCTGGACGGCCAGGAGCAGGATCTTCGCGTCGCTGGTCAGTCGCGCATGGCGTACGACGTCGTGCGAAGCCTTCGTGAAGCGCCGGGAGGGCGCGATAGCATGCCGAAGCATCTCGGTGGACCTCTGTATCCACTCGTGGGTGAAGGCCCTCGGCCGGGTGTTGGTAGCACCCCCGGGGGCCGCCCGCACACAGTGCGCACGGAACGTGATGACGCGATTACGGTACCGCACGACGCGGGGTGCGTTTCCGCATATGCCCGGACACCTCGATCACGGCTCAACTGCTCCCGCCAGGACGGCCACCGCCACCTCGTACAGCAGTTTCGCCTCCACGAACGGCGACTCCCCGGCCGGCCGCGAGCGCCAGCCCAGCGGCCATGTCCTCCCCTCCAGTGCGGGAATCCCCACGAACGCGTCGCACCGGAGGTCCTGCCGCCCTATCAGCCGCGCCCCGGCCGGCCACCGGTGCGCGGCGGCACTCTGCGGCGGCAGCAGGAAGTACGTACTCCGGTCGCCGACCGCGGACCGCACGATCGGGCCCGCCTGGAAGCCGGTGAACTGCATCAGTTCGTACGCCACCTGGTCGCCCGCGAGTCCGGCCACACGTACGGCGTCGAAGTGGACGCCGACGCGTCGGAGCGCATGCCCGCTCGCGGGAACCCAGCAGGGCACCGGGTCCAGTGAACTTCTCTGATCCATGAGCCCAGCGTGACGGCGAACACGCAACGTGACCAGCGTCACAGGCCGACTGCGCACTGTTGTGTACTTAGAGGGTGGAGTTGTGCACTCCGGTGAACCTGGAAGTGGTAACGCGGAGTTGTCCGGCGCACTGCCGCGGTTCCACCGCCCTCGCCGCCTGGACCGCCTTCCCCTCGTACGACTGGCAGCACCGACCGCCCGCCGCACGAGGGCGGCCCGTGCGCCGTCAGCGCTCGGCGGTCATCACGACCGTCCGCCGAACTGCCAGTTGTGCACCTCGACGTCGGCGTAGCGGTCCGGGTCCAGAACGGCGCGTGCCGTGTCCGGGTCCGGTGCGCGGAGCAGCACCGCCGTGCCCAGCCAGGTGGCGCCGTCGTCGGACAGGAGCGGCCCGTAGGCGATCAGCTCGTCCCGGTCGGGCGGCACCTCCAGGTCCACGGCCCGCCCCGCACCGAGGCCGAGCACCAGGTACCGGTTGCCGTCGGTGTCGCCTCCGGGGAAGTCCCACATGGTGCGACCCAGCGCGTTGCGCCAGCGCCGCAGCAGCACGTCCCGGTAGACGCCGCCCTGGTAGTTGGGCTCGTCGAAGGCGAACGCGCGGGCTGCGGCAGGACCGGGCAGGTCGAGGATGTGCACGCTGCCGGTGGCCGTCTCACCGTCGTCGGTGAGGGTCGGGCCCCGGGCGATCATCTCCTTCGCGTACCCGTCCATGTAGGACCAGTGGTCTTCCAGCAGCTCGTCGCGCAGCGCTGCGGAGCCGGGGCGGTCGCGGTGGTAGCAGAGGAACTCCATGCCCCCAGCATGTCTTCACGTGGCCCACCGGGTCGAGCGATTCCGAGGGTCTGGTCCGTGGGACGCCCCGGGGCATCCCACGGCCTCCCCCGGCCTCACGGGGCGTCGCGCACAGGCTGTGCACAACGTTCGCGGAGGAGCCCCACCCCGTCGCCCTCCAGGTCGTCGCAGTGCGACGCCCGACCCGTCATGGCCATCACCAGGGCCAGGGTGGGGCCGGTCACGAGCGGGCCGGAGCCGGTCGCGAACGGGCCGTCGTCCGCCACCAGGGCCAGGCCGCCGATCCGTCCCCGGGCGACGACCACCATGTCCGTGCCCTGGTAGTACTCGGCCACCTGCGTGAGCACCTCGGCCGGGGACGCGTGGCGGATGCCGAGCGGGCGCCGGATGTCCTCCGCGTGCACGATCGTCTCGCCCAGCATGGCAAGCACGGGCAGCGGGGGCTTGGTCGTGCTCGGGACGGCCAGCCGGAAGCGTTCGAGCGTGTCGGCCGGGGTCGTGCCCAGCTGTTCGGCGAGCCGCATGGCCACCTGCTTGTCGAAGTCGAACCGGCAGCGGATCACGCCCGCCATCCAGCGCACCCCGTTCAGCCGCGCCCCCGCCGTGAGGTGGGCCAGCACCTCACGCACCGTCAGTCCGGCGCAGAGGGAGGCGGTCGCCCACTGGTCGTCGCTCAGTTCCGCGAGGTCGGCCGCCAGTGCCGCTCGCTCGGCGTGGATCAAGGACCACACCTTCGCCGTGGCTTCCCGATCGGTCATGTGGGCCGTTCTCCTGTCACGCGTCGTGCCGGGTGCTGGGGGAGGGAGCAGACGTTCGCCGGTAGAGGTCGGTGGCCAGGGCGATGGCGGTGTGGGTGGCCGGATGGGCGTCGTGAGTGAGCCAGATGAGATGGACGGGGACGGGACCGGCGTCACGCAGGGGCCGGTAGGTGATGCCGTCGCGGCGGTACTGGGCGGCGGTGGCCTAGATGCCGAGCTCATGGGCGGCGTCCGTGAAGCTCCCGGTGTCGATGATGGCGACCAGGCAGCGCAGGTGCTTCAGCTCCACCGCACCGGCCGCCTTCCCCATGCCGTCCATACGCTCAGCGTAGAGGTGACGTCCGCCTCCTGACCTCGCTCCGGGCTCACAGGCAGTCGCAGCCCGTGGCGTACAGCAGCAGGAAGAGGGCAGTCACCGCGGTCAGCGTGAAGCCGGCGGCGGCCAGGGCGGCGAGGCCCCGGCGGCGGCCCTTCGCAGGGGTGCGCACCTGCCGGGCGCCGTGAGCCAGGAAGAGGCAGAGCAGCCCCGTCCCCGCGACGGTCAGGCTCGGGCTGAAGGACCAGCTGAGGTGGGCGAGCAGAACCAGGCAGCCGAGCAGGACGCAGGCGAGCAGGACGAGGACCGCCTCGAGGACGAACTCCCCCACCATCTCGACCAGGAAGTCACCGACACCCTTCGCTGCCCTGCGTACCCCCACGCCACCCCTCCGCCCACGCGCCCCGTGCCCCCGGACGGGGCCTTCGGCAGTGAAGGACCCGCGCCGGGCCGCGATGGTTGCCCGGCGCACACCGTGCTCCGCCCGTACCGAGCACGGCCCTTCGTCCGGAGGCCGCTTCCGCCGAGCCCTGAGCCGGCCGACCGGCAGCCGCCGCACGGACCACCGGATACCGTGAGCACATGCCCTCGGTTCCCCCTGATGTGGCGGACTTCGTCGCCGCGTCGTCCCAGCTGCCCGAGCGGACGCTGGACGCGATCCGGCAGACCACCGCGGCGGCGGTGGCCTCGGGTGCGTACGACCTGTCCGCTGTTCCAGCGCTCTCCGCCTCACAGTTCAGCACGCTGAACAAGTGGGTCCGGGACGCCTTCGCCCCGCGTGGCGATGAGCTGAGTGCCGGACGCCGGGGCGGGCTCCGGTCGGCCATTTCCTGTACGACGCTGACCGCACAGGCGATCTGGAAGCGCGACCGGCTGACAGCCGACCAGTACGTGTCCCTCACGGGGGCGTTCACCGCCCACGGACTCCTGCCACCGGACCACGCCCCCGGCACCGCCGGTCATTGATCAGCGGTGAGCCGAAGGATGAGACCAGGGGCGGATCGCGCCTGGGCTTCCGGGAGTTGACGGCCGGGCTCGACCCGCCGGGAATTCGGACGCTCCGCAGCCTCAGGACGCCCCGCTCACGCCTCCGGAAGCGCCGTTCGCTCGGCCTTCTCCAGCCACCCGGTGTACCAGCGGGCGAACGTCATCGGCGTTCCGTCCTCGTCGAGGAGCGGCACGAGGTCGACGTCGTCCGCCCGGCGGTCGGACCAGACCGTGCCGAGGTGGGTGCCGCTGACGATCAGCCACTCCCTCTGCGCGCAGCCCAGGTGGGAGATCACCAGGGCTCCGACAGTGCGCTCCGGGGCGAACATGACGGCCTCCCACCGCTCGTCCCACGCCTCGAAGGCCGCGTCGAAGTCCTCGATGTCGTCGAAGTCCTCCTCCTCGGGGCGCCGGGCATGGATCTCGGCGAGCAGCGCCGGGTCCGGACCCCCCTCCGGAAACGGCTCGGCGAGCCTCGCCAGGTCGGCCAGGTCCGCGCCGTCGCCCTCCCACCGCCAGCGGCCCTCCGCGCGCCGCACGGGGAACAGGCCGTACGCGGGACCGGCTCCGCCCGCGCCCACGTGGAGCAGGAACGCCCGGTACTCCTGCGGGAGTCGCACGCCGATCTGCGCTTCGAGCCCGGCGAGCTCGCCCCGGGTGAGCGGGTCCTCCAGGACCCACGTGTGCCCGAGCGCCCCGAACACGTCGCCGCCCCCCGGTCCCGCACCCGCCGCCTCGACCCGTTCGCGTACGCCCGCCCACCACTGATCAGCCATGAGCAGACCGTATGCGCAGCCGCCGACACCCCGGTCCGCGGTGGCTGCCGGTGCGGGAGGAGGCCGGAGGCGGCCGGTGCCCACGGACGCCTGGCGGCACGCGGAGGTGCCCCGGACGCCGGTGGTGAACCGGCGCCCGGAACCCCGTGCCCCCCACGCGGCGTCCTGACCACTGTCCGCGCCGTCGAGGAACGCGGACCCGAACCCACCTCGCAGAGGGGACGCGTACGGATGCGGGAAGACCGCTCACAGGATCAGGACTGCCGGGAGTGCGGCCACCCGCGTACCCGGCACGCGAACGCCTCCGGCCGCTGCGACTGGGAGTCCGGGGCGGGCTGCGCGTGTGCCGTGTTCCGGCCCGAGCGGGTGGCCGACCTGGCGGCGGGCCCGTGCGCCCTGTGCCCTCACCCCCGCCACCTCCACCGTGACGCCCCCTGCGGAGACCCGGCGTGCCGCTGCGGCTACCGCGGGGACGACTTCCCGCCCTGGGAACGCCCGGACCCCTGGGTCTGACCGGTTCACCCGGAGCCCCACTCCCGCCCTCCTCCCCGAAACCAGCTGGGAGTGACCGGGAGGCACCCCGCAGGCCGCCGCCCGGCCCGGCAGGCAGGCGGAACGCCTCACGCCGCCACGCCGACGGCGTCGATGGCGGGCGTACGGAGCGTCCGGCGCGCGGTGCCGAGGCTGGTGCCGAGGGTGACGGCGGCGGCGACGGCCATGACGGCCAGCCAGGTGCCGGGCCCCTGGCCGGGCATGACCTGGTCGGTGCGGACCATCGTGAAGGGGATGATCCCCGCGATTCCCGCGGCGGTCCCCAGGACGAGACCGGTCAGTGTGAGGATGACCGCCTCCCAGCCGACCACTCCCAGGACCTGGCCGGGGGTGGCGCCCGCGAGGCGCTGCTGCCCGAACTCGCGGCTGCGGTACGAGGTCGCCGCGTAGAGGCTGTTGACGAGCATGATGCAGGAGAAGACGACGATGATGCCGACGACGACCAGGTTGAGCGTCTCCAGATTCTTGTCCTCGACCGTCTTGTCCAGGCCGGACGCCGTGACCCAGGCGCTCTCCACTCCCTGCATGTAGAGGGTGGCGGTGGCCATGCCGGTGAAGATGATCATCGGCATGAGCACTCCGGCCGACTCCGCGCCGCGACGGCGCAGATTACGGGCGCTCAGGTAGCCGCTTGCCCCGCCCACCGCGGCCAGAGGGCCCCGCAGCAGCTCCAGCACCCGGCCCAGGATGGACGGGGCGAGGACCGCGAAGCCGACGGAGAGCAGGATCGCCCCGTAGGCGGGGAACGCCATCAGCATCTCCTCGGTGCTGTCGACGGCGTACGTGGTCAGGACTCCCCCGGCACCGGCCACCAGTGCGGCGCACCCGGCCAGGGTGCGGCCCCTGCGGAAGGTGCCGCGGACCGCGGCGCCCGCCCGGGTGGCACGGCGTACGGCGAGGAAGGCGGCGCCGACCGAGGCGAGGAACGCGATGCCGAAGCCGGAGCCGAGCGCCATCGCGCCGAAGGCCGGATCGACTCCCGGGGCGACCTGGCCGCTGTCCTTGAACAGGTCGAGGAGGAGACGTCCGCCGAGCAGCGCGGGCCCGATGGCGAGCACCGCTCCGACGAGTGCCACCACGGCGGACTCACCGACGACCATGCGCGTGATCTGGGCGGGTGTGGCTCCGGTGCAGCGCAGCAGGTGGATCTCCTCGGACCGCTGGCGGACGCCGACGGTGAGGGTGGAGGCGATGGCGAAGAAGACGAGGAGCGAGCCGTATCCGCCGACCACGCTCGCTGAGATGGTCATGGACTCCGAGCTGACCTTGTCGACCCCGGGCGCCGCGGCCGTGTCGTGCAGGGAGCTGAACGTCATAATGATCACGGCGCCGAGGAACGCCGAGAGCAGGGTGGCGAGGAAGCGGCCCGGGCGCTTGCGGACCGAGCGGACGGCCAGGAACAGCATCGGCTCACACCTCCGTCGTGTGCTGCTCGGCCGCACGGTCACCCAGGTGGGTCATGCGTGCGGCGACGGCGTCGGCGGTGGGTGCGGAGAGGTGCCCCGCCAGCCGCCCGTCCGCGAGGAAGAGCACGGAGTCGGCGTAGGAGGCGGCGACCGGGTCGTGCGTGACGAGCACGACGGTGGTGCCGTGCAGGCGGACGGTCTCCCTCAGCAGGCTCAGCACGTCGCGGGCGCTGCGCGTGTCGAGGGCGCCGGTGGGCTCGTCGGCGAAGATCACTCCGGGCCGGGTGACCAGGGCACGCGCGATCGCGACGCGCTGGCGCTGCCCTCCGGAGAGCTCTTCGGGGAGATGGCCGAGGCGCTCGCCCAGTCCCACCTGCGTGAGGATCGCGCGGACACGCGCCGGGTCGGCCTTCCGGCCGGCGAGCCGCAGGGGCAGCGAGGCGTTCTCCTCGACGGTCAGGGTGGGCAGCAGGTTGTACTGCTGGAAGACGAAGCCGATCCGGTCCCGCCGGAACTTCGTCAGCGCCGCCTCGCTGCCGCCGCTCATCTCCTCACCGTCCACGAGTATCCGCCCCCGGTCGGGCCGGTCCAGGCCCGCCGCGCACTGGAGCAGCGTGGACTTGCCCGAGCCGGAGGGCCCCATGACGGCGGTGAAGCTCCCCGCCGACAGGCTCAGGTCCACGCCGTCCAGGGCGGTCACCGCGCCGTCCCCGGACCCGTACACCTTGCTCACCGACACCAGCCGCAGAGCCTCCGCGGTCCGGCTCCTGGGCTGCCGCTCGCGAGCGAACATGGTCTCCCCCTCTGCCCGTCGGACGCGCTCTGCGCCACATCGACGACGCTACGGACGGAAACGGGCCGGCACACGGGGCGTGCCACCCGGATCGCCGAGGGGTGCTGGGTGCACCCCACCCGGGGGAGAACCCCTGCTCGTATACATACCCCCGGGGGTATGCTGGACCTCCACGACAGGCAGGCGTCACGCAGGAGGATCCCGTGCGACTCGACATGGCGGCCGACGAGCTGAAGTCCGCCCTCAACCGGTTGCGCCGGGCCCAGGGCCAGATCGCCGGGGTCATCAGGATGATCGAGGAGGGCCGGGACTGCGAGGACGTGATCACCCAGCTCGCCGCCGCTTCACGGGCCCTGGACCGGGCGGGGTTCTCCATCATCGCGACGGGGCTCGACCAGTGCCTGACCGACGAGGGGCAGACGCCCGCCGACAAGGACCGGATGCGCGCCCGCCTGGAGAAGCTGTTCCTCTCCCTGGCATGAGCGGTGCGCCTTGAGCGGTGCGCCTTGAGCGGTGCGCCTTGAGCGGTGCGCCCGCCCGACTCCCACACCCCGCACGGGGCGGCTCCCGCATGCCCGCACGCACGGCTTGATAGGCAAGTCGATGCTTGCCTATGGTGGGGTTCATGACGCAGGATGTCTTCAAGGCACTGGCCGACCCCACCCGCCGGCGCATCCTCGACGAGCTGGTGGACCGCGACGGACAGACCCTGTTCGAGATATGTGCCCGGCTGGTGACCAAGCACGGCCTGGGGCTGTCCCGCCAGGCGATCAGCCAGCACCTGGCCGTCCTCGAATCCGCGGGTCTGGTCATGTCACGGCGCGAGGGCCGCTACAAGTTCCACGACCTGAACCCCGAACCCCTTGAGCACATCGCGAACCGGTGGCTCAGGCCCGACACCCCGGAGAGCACCCCATGAGGATCCACCGGACCAGCGTCTTCGTCGACGACCAGGAGAAGGCCCTGCGCTTCTACACCGAGGTGCTCGGCTTCGTGAAGAAGCACGACGTCCCGCTGGGGGACGACCGCTGGCTGACCGTCGTCTCACCGGAGGCTCCCGACGGGACCGAACTGCTGCTGGAGCCCTCCGGCCATCCCGTGGTGCAGGCGTACCGGGACGGGCTGGCCAAGGACGGCATCCCGCTCGCCGCCTTCGCCGTGGACGACGTACGGACGGAGTTCGACCGGCTGCGCGGGCTCGGTGTGCGCTTCACCCAGGAACCGCTGGAGATGGGACCGGTCACCACCGCGGTCCTGGACGACACCTGCGGCAACCTGATCCAGATCCTCCACAGCGCCCAGCAGTGAGTGATCGCTGAATCGGCTGTCCGGTCAGGTCCTTGTGCCAGATCGCCGCTGTGAGTGCGACGATCTGACAACACCCTTGCGTGCAGTGTTACTTACTGCACGTCAGGTCGTGTCATCAGTGGCGAACGTACATGCAGTTCCAGGCTGGGACCGGTCAGGGGCACGGTGCTCCAGGTCGCCGTCGCGGTCCTCGCCCCGGCATCGACGACCAGTCGAACGCGGTGCGGGGTGGTGACCACGTAGAGATCGGCCACGAATGTGCTGCCCTGCCAGGCACCGGCCGCGACGACAGGCCGGCCGAGCGGGGAGCTTTCCCGCCAGTCGCCGTGGCCGACCTCGACGTCGAGGAGCGACTCGAACCGTACGAGCCATCCGCCGTCGACGGGATCGATGATCACCGTCGTTCCGTCAGGCAGGGCCGAGCCCTCGCCGGAGGCGTCGAGCGTCGCGCCGGCCGAACGCCTCGGTTCGGCGGAACCCGGCACCGGCGGCAACGACAGCTGCCGCAGCCGATCGGCGAGGATCTCGTCGTCCTGGGCGCTTCCCGCATGGTCCACGCCGGGCAGCAAGCACTCCCATATGGCGTCGAACACCTCCTGGGACGTCCCCTGGGCGGTCACGGCGACCACGAGATCGTGCGAGGGCACCACCACACACTGCTGCCCGTAGGAGCCGTGACCGTGGTAGCCGTGACGCGACATCCAGAACTGATAGCCGTAGCCGTACGAGAAGTCCGCCTGGTCCGACCCGTCGAGGATCCACTCGCTGTCGATGTGCCGGCTGGTCGCGAGCTCCACCCATTCACGCGGGACGAGTTGCCGGCCGCCGAAGCGGCCCCCGCGCAGCAGTAGTTCACCGAAGGCGGCAATGGCCTCGGTCGTGAGGTGCAGTCCGTGGAAACCGAAGGCGGCACCGCTCTTCACCCGGTCCCATTCGGCGTGGTCGATGCCCATCGGCTTGAAGAGGCGCTCGTCGAGGAACTCCGGGAGACCGCGCCCCGTGACCCGTTCCACCATCCGGGCCAGGATGAAGGTGGTTGCGTTGTCGTAGGTGTGCCGCGTTCCCTCGGCCGTGGCAAACGGCAGGGCCAGGAAGCCCTTCACCAGGTCGTCGGGTTCCAGCTGCCAGGCTTCGGCGAGGCTGTCCGTGGGGTGCCCGGCCGTCATGGACAGCAGATGGTGGACGGTGATGCGGCTTCCCTGCTCCGAGATGCCGGCCGGGACGTGGTCGGGCAACACCCGCACCACCCGATCGTCCGGCGAGAGGAGTCCGTCGGCGACCGCGAGCCCCACGGCGATCGACGTGAACGATTTGGTCAGCGAGTAGAGGAGATGCGGGCGTTCGGCCGAGTACGGCGCCCACCAGCCTTCGGCGACGACGTGGCCGTGGTGCACGACCATGAGGGAGTGGCACTCGACCGATCGTGCTTCGAGCCGGTCCATCAGCGCGGCGATCGAACGGGACGAGATTCCCGAGGCAGCTGGTGCCGAACGTGGAAGCAGGACGCGATGAGCAGACACTCTGACTCCCTGACAGACGCACGCGGATCTGGTTCGGCCTTGAACTGGAGGCGGATCGATGACAGCGATGTGCATGGAGCGGGGGCTGCCGGCCTGGGTAGGTTACGGCCAGGTCGAGTCACGGTTCCATGAGGTTTTCCACCCGGTCAGCGCGCCGGCGGACCGCGGCTACCGCTCCGGGAAAGGCTCCCCGCACGCACTGCAGAAGGCCGGCGCCCGGTCCGCCGACAGCCGCCCGCACTCCGGGCACACCAGGTCCAGCATGCAGGGCGCCTCCCCGCCCTCGTACGCGGGAGTCCCGCCCTCGTACGCGGGAGTCCGCACGGGCGGCTTGATCATGAGCCCGGGGCGCCGCCGGTGCACCGTGAGGTAGACCAGCCCGCCGGGCCCCGCCTCCAGGGCACGCCGTGAGGTGCGGGGCAGCCAGGTGACCGTCGTGGGAGCGAGGTCCAGCACGTCCCCGCCGCCCGCACGCAGGACGCCGCCGCCCTCGATGACGACCAGGAGCACGTCCAGCACGTCCTCCTGATGCTCACTCACCCCCGCACCCGGCGGCAGGCGTACGAGGTTGGCGTCCAGCTCCCGCCCCTGCTCGGCCAGATGCCACAGCGCACCGCGCTCGTCGGGGGCGGCGGAAGCGAGGATCTCGTCCAGCACCGCCAGCACCTGCGGGGTCGCGTTCACGCCGGGCCTCCTCTTCGTACCGGTCACGGGCCTGCACCCAGCCTTTCACGACGGCGTCGGGGGGCGCCCCGGGCCGCGTCGGCACCGGCCGGGAACCGGCGGGCCGGGGCGGACGTGGAACTTCCACAAGTGGAGGCATTCGCCGCCCTCCCCGAAACCGCCGACCGGTCCCTGTGATCGCGCTAGCCTCGCCCGATGATTCAGCCGACGCCCACGACACCCGCGGACGCAGCCGCAGACGCCGAGTGCGCCGCGCTCACCCGGTCCCTGCGCCGCCGGGGCACCGTCGTCCTGTCGGTGTTCGCGCTCGTCTGGGCCTTCGCCGGGTCGTCCGGGCTCGCGTCGGGAGGCGCGGCCCTGGCAGTCGAGATCATCGCCGTGCCCGTCACCGCGGTGGCCGTGCTCCTCGCCTACCGAAAGGGCGCCGCACCGTCGCCCCGCATGGTCGACCTGCCCCGGAACTGGGCGCGTTCGGTCGGCATCGTGAACGTCGTCGAGCTCGTGGCGGTCTTCGCGGTGATCGCCGCGTCCAACGCCTCGGGGCGGCCCGGACTCATCCCGCCGGCCATCGCGCTGGTCGTGGGCCTGCACTTCGTCCCGCTCGCGCGCCTGTACGACCAGTGGCAGTACAAGGGAACGGCGGCGCTGATGAGCACCGTCGCGGCCGTCGGCTTCGCACTCGTCGCCGGCGGCCTGTCGGACGAGGGTGTGCGCGCCGTGGTGGGCCTGGCCTCCGCGCTGACGCTGTGGGCCTCCGCCTACCACGTGGCCGTCAGGGGCTGAGAGCACACCGGGCCTGCCGGGATCCGCCCCTGGGTAGGGTGGGCGCGACAGACCGTCGTGAACCGGAACGAGGAGCAGACGTGAGCGAGCCGGCGTCCATCGCCCTGCAGCAGGAGATCGCCCGGGAGCTGGAGGTCGCGGAGACCTTCGACGCCGAGAAGGAGATCGAGCGCCGGGTCGCCTTCCTCACCGAACGGCTGACCTCCACGGGCCTGCGCTCCCTGGTGCTCGGCATCAGCGGCGGCGTCGACTCCACCACCGCCGGCCGGCTGTGCCAGCTCGCCGTCGAACGTGCCCGGGCCGCCGGCCACGAGGCGCGGTTCTACGCGATGCGGCTCCCCTACGGGGTCCAGGCCGACGAGCACGACGCCCAGCTCGCGCTCTCCTTCATCCGCGCCGACCAGGTGCTGACCGTGGACATCAAGCCCGCGACCGACGCCACGCAGGCCTCCCTGCTCGACGGCGACGTGGCCTTCCGCGACCCGCACCACCAGGACTTCGTGGTCGGCAACGTGAAGGCCCGGCAGCGCATGATCGCCCAGTACGCGGTGGCCGGAGCGCACAACGGCCTCGTCGTCGGCACGGACCACGCGGCCGAGGCGGTCTCCGGCTTCTTCACCAAGTTCGGTGACGGCGCCGCCGACCTGGTCCCGCTGACCGGACTCACCAAGCGCCGGGTGCGCGCCGTCGCACAGAAGCTGGGTGCCCCCGCCGAGCTGGTCGGGAAGGTGCCGACGGCCGACCTGGAGACGCTCGACCCGGGCAAGGCCGACGAGCACGCGCTCGGCGTCACCTACGACACCATCGACGACTTCCTGGAGGGCAAGCCGGTCGACGAGCAGGCCTTCGAGACGATCGTCGCCCGTTACCGCCTGACCGACCACAAGCGCCGTCTGCCGATCGCCCCGTAGCGCACGGGCGGGCCACCGGGACGCGGAAGAGGGCGGAACCGGCCGGAATCGAACCGGCGTCCTCACGGTTTTGGAGACCGGCGCGACGACCTCTGCGCTACGGCTCCGCCCGGACCGACACGCTACCGGTGCCCGTTCCTCGCGCGCCACGGTGTACGTCGGGCACCGGCAGCACCAGCGACCGAGGGGGACCGCCACCGTGGACAGGCAGCCCGACGAGAAGTACCCGCCGATCGAGCCGTACGACCAGGGGATGCTGGACGTCGGCGACGGCAATCTCGTCCACTGGGAGGCCTGCGGCAACCCGTCGGGCAAGCCCGCCCTGGTCGTCCACGGTGGCCCGGGCTCGGGCTGCCGCCCCGGGGCCCGGCAGTACTTCGACCCGGACCTCTACCGCGTCGTGCTCTTCGACCAGCGCAACTGCGGCCGCTCCACCCCCCACGCGAGCGACCCGGCCGCCGACATGCGGCACAACACGACGGCGCACCTGATCGCCGACATGGAGCTCCTGCGCGCCCACCTCGGCATCGAGAAGTGGCTGCTGCACGGGTGGTCCTGGGGCTCCACCCTGCTCCTGGCGTACGCCGAGCAGCACCCGGAGCGGGTCTCGGAGATCGTGATCCCCGCTGTGACGACGACCCGGCGCAGCGAGATCGACTGGCTGTACCGGGGCGCCGGACAGATCTTCCCCGAGGCCTGGGACAGGTTCCGGGCAGGCGCCCCGGAGGCCGAGGGCCCCGATGACCTCCTCGCCGCGTACGTCCGGCGGACGGAGAGCCCGGACCCGGAGGTCCGGGCGAAGGCGACGGCCGACTGGTGCGCCTGGGAGGACGCGGTGCTGTCGATGGAGACGCACAGCGGCCCGCCTCCGTACACGGGGCGGCCGGACCGTGACCGGCTGGCGTTCGTCCGGATCTGCGCGCACTACTTCTCGCACGCCGCCTGGCTGGAGGAGGGGCAGCTGATCCGGGACGCCGGCCGCCTCGCGGGCATCCCCGGCGTCCTCGTCCACGGCAGGTTCGACCTGGGCTCCCCGCTGACCACCGCCTGGGAGCTTGCCAGGGCCTGGCCCGACGCCGAACTGACGGTGATCGACGACGCGGGCCACACGGGCGGCCCTGCGACCTCCCGGGCGGTGCTGGCCGCGCTGGACGGGTTCGCGCGGCGCACCTGAGACACCGCTTGCTTCGAGCGCGCTCGAAGGAGTTGGCTTGGGGCCCATGAAGTACACGCAGCTCGGACGCACCGGACTCAAGGTCAGCCGCCTCGTCCTGGGGACGATGAACTTCGGACCCCAGACCAACGAGAGCGACAGCCACGCACTCATGGACGCCGCCCTGGAGGCGGGCGTCAACTTCTTCGACACCGCGAACGTCTACGGCTGGGGCGAGAACAAGGGCCGCACCGAGGAGATCCTCGGCACCTGGTTCGCGCAGGGCGGCGACCGCCGCGACAAGGTCGTCCTCGCCACCAAGGTCTACGGCAACATGGGCGCGGACGGCGAGGCGTGGCCCAACCACGACAAGCTGTCCGCCCTCAACATCCGCCGCGCCGTCGACGCCAGCCTGAAGCGCCTTCAGACGGACCACATCGACCTGTACCAGTTCCACCACGTCGACCGGGACACCCCGATCGACGAGATCTGGCAGGCCATCGACGTACTGGTCCAGCAGGGCAAGATCCTCTACGCGGGCTCGTCCAACTTCTCGGGCTACAAGATCGCCCAGGCCAACGAGCGCGCCCGGCAGCGGGGCAGCTACGGCCTCGTCAGCGAGCAGTGCATCTACAACCTGATGGAGCGCGGGGCCGAGATGGAGGTCATCCCGGCCGCCCAGGAGTACGGCCTCGGTGTCATCCCGTGGTCGCCCCTGCACGGCGGGCTGCTCGGCGGCGCGATCCGCAAGGAGCGCGACGGCAGCG
This sequence comes from Streptomyces sp. NPDC102402, assembly GCF_044765765.1. Taxonomy (NCBI): domain Bacteria; kingdom Bacillati; phylum Actinomycetota; class Actinomycetes; order Kitasatosporales; family Streptomycetaceae; genus Streptomyces; species Streptomyces sp. NPDC102402. The sequence continues at coordinate 133,023 of NZ_JBIWKR010000002.1, read as the reverse complement.
GCGCCCGGTCCACCTCGGGCCGGTCCGGCGACGCACTGGCCGACCCGAAGGTCCGGGCGCAGATCCAGGCGTACGAGGACCTGCTGGAGAAGCACGGTCTGGAGCCCGGCGAGGCCGGCCTGGCCTGGCTGCTGACGCGGCCCGGGGTGACGGGCCCGATCTCCGGCCCGCGCACCCAGGAGCAGCTCGACTCGGCGTTGCGCGCCGTGGAGCTGGAGCTGTCCGACGAGGTGCTGTCGGCCCTGGACGAGATCTTCCCGGGCCCGGGCCCGTCGCCGGAGAACTTCGCCTGGTAGGAACGCGGTCCGCGCGTGCGGCCTTCGCCCCGGGGTCAGCCCCCGAGGGCGGAGGCCGCCGCCACGACGACGAACATCAGCACGAGCACGGCCGCCATGATGCGGTTTCTGGTCTTGGGATCCACCCGACGAGCGTAACCGCCCGGGTCACCGGCCCAGCGGCCAGGCCCGCACCACCTCGTATCTCGGCTGCTCCCCCGGCACACCGTCGACGGGGAGGTTGCTGCGTACGAGACTGAGCTCCCCGGCCTCCCAGTGCATCCCCTCGAAGCCCTCCAGCGCCGCCGTGTACGGCGTCAGGTCGGCCGGGACCCGGCTGCGGGCGAGGGTGAGGTGCGGGGTGTAGCGGCGGTGCTCCTCCATCGCCACCCCTGCCCTGCGGGCGGCGGCGTGGGTGCGTTCCGCGAGAAGCCTGAGCGTGTCGAGGTCTCCCGCCGCCCCCGCCCACAGCGCCCGTCCGTCGAACCGTCCGCCGCCGTGGATGCGGAGCCGGAGGGGGTGCGTCCGGTGCGCGGCCCGCTCCAGCCTCGTGTACAGGTCCGGCAGCAGCTCCTCGTCGACGTTCCCGAGGAAGGCCAGCGTGTAGTGCCAGCCCGCCCGAGCGGTCCAGCGGAGGTTCACGGCCCCCGGCAGACCGTGCAGCGGGGCGACGGCCCCGGCCAGCTCGTCCCCGGCGGGGCCGGGCGGCAGGACGGCGGCGAAGAGTCTCTGACTGCTCATGCGGCGAGTGTCCCAGCGTGTCCGGGGGCACCGGCGCCCTCCCCATGGGTGGGAACGACGATGCCGCCCTCCCCGGCGAGGGGCAGGGCGGCATGCGCGGGACGGTTCAGGCCGCCGTCGCCAGCTGCTCGCGCGGGACGAACCGCACGTGCGGGCGGCCCGGGCGCAGGTCGACCTTGAGGCGCAGGCCGCCGACACGGGTCAGCGCGAAGCCGACGCCGAGCGCGGCCAGCATCGAGATGGCTCCGCCGACCGCCATGCCGGTCCGGGCGCCGTAGACGTCGCTGATCCAGCCGACGATCGGGGCGCCCACGGGCGTACCCCCGGCGAAGACCATCATGTAGAGGCTCATCACCCGGCCCCGCATCTCCGGGTCCGCAGCCATCTGGACGCTCGTGTTGGCGCTGATGTTCGTCGTCAGGCCGATCATGCCGATCGGGACGAGCAGCAGCGAGAAGAGCCAGACGGACGGCGACAGCGACGCGGCGATCTCCAGGACACCGAACAGGGTGCCCGCGGCCACCAGCATCCGCAGCCGCGAGGAGCGTCGGCGGGCGGCCAGCAGCGCTCCGGCCAGGGAGCCGGCCGCCATGAGGATGTTGAAGAACGAGTACATCCCGGCACCGCCGTGGAAGATCTCGTCCGCGAAGGCGGTCAGCCAGATCGGGAAGTTGAATCCGAAGGTGCCGACGAATCCGACCAGGACGATCGGCCAGATCAGCTCGGGCCGGCCCGACACGTAACGCAGCCCTTCGCGCAGCTGGCCCTTGGCGCGCTTCACGGTCACGGACGCGTGGAGCTCGCTCGTACGCATCATGAGCAGGCCGACGAGCGGGGCGATGAACGACAGCCCGTTGAGCATGAAGGCCCAGCCGCTGCCGACCGTCGTGATCAGCACGCCCGCGACGGCGGGGCCGATGAGCCGGGCGGACTGGAAGTTCGCCGAGTTCAGGCTGACCGCGTTGCGCAGCTGCGCGGGGCCGACCATCTCGGAGACGAACGACTGCCGCGCCGGGTTGTCGACGACGGTCACCATGCCGAGCAGGAAGGCGATCAGGTAGACGTGCCAGACCTCGACGACGCCGGAGAGGGTCAGGACGGCGAGTGCGATGCCGCACAGACCGAGCGCTGCCTGGCTGATGAGGAGCAGGCGCCGCTTCGGGAGGCGGTCGGCGATGACGCCGCCGTACAGCCCGAAGAGCAGCATCGGGAGGAACTGGAGGGCCGTGGTGATGCCGACGGCGGCGGCGGACCCGGTGAGGCTCAGGACGAGCCAGTCCTGCGTGATGCGGGACATCCAGGTACCTGTGTTGGAGATCACGGCGCCCGTGGCGAACAGGCGGTAGTTGCGGATCTTCAGCGACGAGAAGGTCCCGCCGGTCTTGCTCTCGTGGGTGGAAGTCGGTGCGGGGGCGGAGTCTGCTCCGGATCCCGTACTCAAAAGAGTTCGCCTCCTCGGGCGTATACGACGTTCGGACTGACGGGACGTGACCGGTGTGCGCTGCGGGCCCGCGGGCCCGCGCGCCCCCGGGGTCACAGGTGGGCGAGCTTCTCCAGCACGGGCGCGGCGGCCCGCAGCTTCTCCCATTCGTCCTCGTCCAGGCCCTCGGCGAGGCCGGCCAGCCAGGCGTTCCGCTTGGAGCGGGACTCGACGAGCATGGCTTCCGCCTGCTCGGTCCGGCTGACCATCTTCTGCCGACGGTCATCGGGGTGCGGTTCCAGTCTGACCAGGCCCTTGGCTTCCAGCAGCGCGACGATGCGGGTCATCGACGGCGGCTGCACGTGCTCCTTGCGGGCCAGCTCACCGGGAGTGGCCGAACCGCAACGGGCGAGTGTGCCGAGCACCGACATCTCGGTGGGGCTCAGCGACTCGTCGACACGCTGGTGCTTCAGGCGTCGGCCCAGCAGCATCACGGCGGAGCGAAGGGAGCTCACGGCGGCGGCACTCTCACCGTCGTGGATCAGGTCAGGCATGTTCCTTAGCGTAACTCATTAGCAATGCTAAATACCAGCCGGTGGTACACGCGCGAGAAACTGATCACCCGAACGAGTGAGTATGGGGCGGAAAGAGCCGCGAAGGAGCCATGTGTGCCGCGACCCTGCTTGGCATGGGATCGACAGTGCTCAGCCTGCGCATAGACGGTGAGCTGCTCGACCGGCTCCGCCAGCACGCCGCCAGACGCGGCATGAGCGTCCAGGACTACGTGGTCCGGACGCTCGTCCGCGACGATTTCGACGAGCGTTTCAACGCCGCCGTCGACGAGACGGAGAAGTTCTACGGGGCGGAGCCCCGTCACGCGGACCCGGCAGACCGGGTCACATGACGGAGATCCGCCCCGCAGGGGTGGGACCGTCCGGACGTGCGGACGTCTCCTGACGCGCTTACGTGAGGCCGAGGGCCGGCATCGCGTAGTAGAAGACGAAGACCGCGGACACCACGTACATGGCCGCCGGGACCTCCCGGCCACGGCCGGCCGCCAGGCGCATCACGCTGAAGGCGATGCAGCCGATGCCGATGCCGTTGGTGATCGAGTACGTGAGCGGCATCATCAGCATGGCCATGAAGGCCGGGATGGCGAGCGTGTAGTCGCTCCAGTCCACGTCCCGGACATTGCCCGCGAGGATCAGGAAGCCGACCGCGATCAGCGCCGGGGTGGCCGCCTGCGAGGGGACCATCGTCGCCAGCGGCGTGAGGAACAGCGCCACCGTGAAGAACAGCCCGGTCACCACGCTCGCGAGCCCCGTACGGGCACCCTCACCGACGCCGGCCGTGGACTCGACGAAGCAGGTGGAGGCGGAGGAAGAGCTCGCACCACCCGCGGCGACGGCGACACCGTCGACGAGGAGGACCTTGTTGATGCCCGGGAAGTGGCCGTCCTTGTCCATCAGCTTCGCCTCGTCGCCGACGCCGAGGATGGTGCCCATCGCGTCGAAGAAGCAGGACAGCAGCACGGTGAAGACGAAGAGGATGCCGGTCAGGAGACCGACCTTCCCGAAGCCGCCGAACAGGCTGACCTGACCCAGCAGCCCGAAGTCCGGGGACGCCACGGGATTGCCGGGCCACTCGGGGACGGTCAGGCCCCAGGCACCGGCCGGGAGGTCCGCCACGGCGTCGATGACGACCGCGACGACCGTCATGACGACGATGGAGAGCAGGATCGCGCCCGGCACCTTGCGGACGATCAGCGCGAGGGTCAGCAGCGTGCCGAGGACGAAGACCAGGACCGGCCAGCCGTTGAGGTGGCCGTCGCTGCCGAGCTGGAGCGGGACCGTGGTGTGCGCGGCGTCCGGGATGCGGGAGACGAAGCCGGAGTCGACCAGGCCGACCAGCAGCACGAAGAGGCCGATGCCCATCGCGATGCCCTTGCGGAGCGACTTCGGCACGGCGTTCATCACGCGCTCGCGCAGCCCGGTCGCGACCAGGAGCATCACGACGATGCCGGCGAGGACGACCATGCCCATCGCGTCCGGCCAGCTCATCCGGGGGGCGAGCTGGAGGGCGACGACGGTGTTGACGCCGAGGCCCGCGGCGAGCGCGATCGGCACGTTGCCGATGACGCCCATCAGGAGCGTGGAGAACGCGGCCGTCAGCACCGTGGCCGTGACGAGCTGGCCGCCGTCGAGCTGGTGCCCGTACATGTCCTTCGCGCTGCCGAGGATGATCGGGTTGAGCACGATGATGTACGCCATGGCGAAGAACGTGGCGAGACCGCCACGGACCTCGCGTGCGACCGTCGACCCCCGCTCGGAGATCTTGAAGTAACGATCGAGGACGCCGTGCGGCTGCTGCGGCATCGGCGGCTGATCGACCGGAGCGGTGGCCGAGGAGGACATGTATGACCTTCAGTCGTGCATCGAGGGATGAAAACCAGTCGCGCTTGGATGTTCGTACGAATAAATCGAGTCACCCGTAAGCAGATTCAGTATGAATACATAAGCGAAAGATCGCTATCTCCGCGCGTAGATCCTTGGGCCGACTGGCCTGCGACGGCCCGTCCGACGCGGCACTAAGCTGATCCCATGGAGAAGTGGACACCCAAGCACGAGGCACCCGAGCCCCTGGAGGGCCCTGTCGTCGCCACCGTCACCGGCGGCACGATCCTCTGGTTCGTCCTCTTCGTCGTGCAGGTCCCCTTCTACGGCTGGTTCGACGACCGTGGTCACGCCTGGTGGATCTGGGTCTGCCTGGCCGGCGGCGGACTGGGCCTCATCGGCACCTGGTACGTCCGGGGCCGGGACGCCGCGATCAAGCGGGCGGCGGCACGGACCGCCGCGGAGGAATCCGCGCCCGGCGGCGCACGCCCCTGACGTCCACCGCTGACGTCCACCGCTGACGTCCACTGCTGACGTCCACCCCGGCGTACGACCCCGGTACCGTCCAGGTCCTCCCCCGGTCGGATCTTCGGACGCCCGACGGGTGAATCACCTCGTCCGCCCGTACGGTCGGTCTCATGACCCAGCGGGCACTCGACTCCTCCGGTGAGCAGCCGGACCCCACGAAGACCTCTCCCGCGCCTCCGGACGGGCTGACCACCGCCGAGGTCGCCGAGCGCGTCGCACGGGGCGAGGTCAACGACGTACCGGTCCGCTCGTCCCGTTCGGTCGCCGAGATCGCCCGCGCGAACGTCCTGACCCGCTTCAACCTGATCATCGGCGTGCTCTGGGTGATCATGCTGTTCGTCGCACCGATCCAGGACAGCCTCTTCGGCTTCGTGATCATCGCCAACACCGGGATCGGCATCGTCCAGGAGTGGCGGGCCAAGAAGACCCTGGACGGCCTCGCGGTGATCGGCGAGGCGAAACCGACCGTGCGCCGCGACGGGGTCTCCGCCGAGGTCTCCGTCTCCGAGATCGTGCTCGGCGATCTGGTCGAGCTGGGTCCCGGGGACAAGGCCGTCGTCGACGGCACGGTCATCGAGGCCGACAGCCTGGAGATCGACGAGTCGCTCCTGACCGGCGAGGCCGACCCGGTGATCAAGCGGCCCGGCGACCCCGTGATGTCGGGCAGCTTCGTCGTCGCGGGGGGCGGGGCCTTCACCGCCACCAAGGTCGGCCGCGAGGCCTACGCCGCGCAGCTCGCCGAGGAGGCGTCCCGCTTCACCCTCGTCCAGTCGGAGCTGCGCAGCGGCATCAGCACGATCCTCAAGTACGTGACGTGGATGATGGTGCCGACGGCGATCGGGCTCATCATCAGCCAGCTGGTCGTCAAGGACAACAACTTCAAGGACTCGGTCGCCCGCACGGTCGGCGGCATCGTCCCGATGATCCCCGAGGGCCTGGTCCTGCTCACCTCGGTCGCCTTCGCGATCGGCGTCATCCGGCTCGGCCGCAAACAGTGCCTCGTCCAGGAGCTCCCCGCCATCGAGGGCCTGGCCAGGGTCGACATCGTCTGCCTGGACAAGACCGGCACCCTCACCGAGGGCGGAATGGACGTCACCGAGGTCCGCCCGCTGAACGGCTCGGACGAGGAGTACGTCCGCCGCGTCCTGGGAGCCCTGGGGGCCTCCGACCCGCGGCCCAACGCCAGCCTCCAGGCCATCATCGACGCCCACCCGGACGACGGGGGCTGGAGCGTCACCCAGGCCATGCCCTTCTCCTCGGCCCGCAAGTACAGCGGCGCCGCCTTCACCGAGGCCGACGGGGAGGCGTCCGCCTGGCTGCTCGGCGCCCCCGACGTGCTGCTGTCCGCCGACGACCCGGCCCTCGCCGAGACAGGCCACCTCAACGAGCAGGGTCTGCGGGTGCTGCTCCTCGCCAGGGTGCGGGGCGGGCTGGACTCCCCCGACGCCGCCTCCGGCGCCCTGCCCGCCGCCCTGGTCGTCCTGGAGCAGCGGCTGCGGCCCGACGCCGGGGAGACCCTGGCCTACTTCGACGACCAGAACGTCGCCGCGAAGGTCATCTCGGGCGACAATGCCGTCTCGGTGGGCGCGGTGGCGCAGAAGCTGGGGATGCCGGGTGCCGAGCACGCCGTGGACGCCCGCCGGCTGCCCGGGGACCGGGACGACATGGCGTCGGAGATCGAGCGGAACGCGGTGTTCGGCCGGGTCACCCCGCAGCAGAAGCGGGACATGGTCGCCGCCCTTCAGTCACGCGGGCACACCGTCGCGATGACCGGCGACGGGGTCAACGACGTGCTCGCGCTGAAGGACGCCGACATCGGGGTCTCGATGGGCTCGGGCTCCGAGGCGACCCGCGCGGTGGCCCAGATCGTGCTGCTGAACAACAGCTTCGCGACGCTGCCGTCGGTCGTGGCCGAGGGGCGCCGGGTCATCGGCAACATCACCCGGGTCGCCACCCTCTTCCTGACGAAGACGGTCTACTCGGTGCTGCTGGCGATCCTGGTGGTCTGCTTCCAGGTGGAGTACCCGTTCCTGCCGCGCCACCTCACGCTGCTGTCCACCCTGACGATCGGTGTCCCCGCGTTCTTCCTGGCGCTGGCTCCCAACAAGGAGCGGGCCCGGCCCCACTTCGTGCGCCGGGTGATGCGGTACGCGATCCCGTCCGGGACCATCGCGGCGGCGGCCACCTTCGCCACGTACCTGCTGGCCCGTCACCACTACGCCGGAACGGGTGCGCTGGAGGCGGAGACGAGCGCCGCGACGCTCACCCTGTTCCTGGTGTCGATGTGGGTCCTGGCGATCATCGCCCGCCCCTACACCTGGTGGCGGATCGCCCTGGTGGCCACGATGGGCCTGTGCTTCCTCGTCGTGCTCGCCGTGCCGTGGCTTCAGGACTTCTTCGCGCTGAGGCTGGTGGGGACGACGATGCCGTGGGCGGCGGTGGCGATCGCGGTGGTCGCGGCGGCCGTCCTGGAGATGGCCTGGAGGCTGGTCGGCCGCCGCTTCCGTTCCTAGCTGTTTACTTCACGTCGACGAAGTCACCCGCGGTCGTGACGGCCGGGGTGGTGGAGGTGCCGGCGAAGCTGTAACGCCAGTAGCCGTCCTCCACGGCCTTGACCGTGGTCTTCAGCGCACCGGTGCTGTTCGTGTTGATGGTCTTGACGGTGGTGTAGGTGCTGCTGGCCTTCTTGCGGAACTGCAGCTTGACGGGCTGCACGGTGTAGCCCATGTAGGTGCCGTTCTCCCAGTTGGCGCGCGACAGCTTGCCGGTGGCCGTGATGGTCGCGCCCTTCTTGACGGGCTCGGGCGCGGCGTTGACGGTCAGCTTGGAGAGGCGCTGGACGCGGGCCGTGGCCTGGTAGTCGTTCCACGCGACCGAGGTCAGGTCGCCCGCGAGCGCGCCCGCGGTGACCTTCCAGGTGCCGGCCAGCAGGTTCTTGTACAGGTCGTAGCCGGGGTACGCGGTGATCGTCATGGAGCAGGTGGCGGTGGTGGCGCTGGAGTTCTTGCAGGACGCCGCCTCCTCGTTCGGGAGCAGCACCCCGTCGAGGCCGTCTTCGACGTCCGTCCCGTGCCACAGGTCGATGTAGCCGTCGACTATGCCGGTTGGGTGCGAGGCGGTGACGGAGACGGTGAACGTCTTGGCGTTCGTGGTACCGACGACGACGTCCTTGCCGCCGTTGACGACGACCTTCGAGATGACCGGCTCCGCCACCGCGGCGCGCGCGACCGAGCGACCGGCCTTGGCAGCACCGGTGCCGAAGACGTCGGCGGCGGAGGGCTTGTCCAGGCTCGGAACAGCCTGGTCGCCCGCCTGCGCCGCCGGAACGGCGAGAGCGGACAGGGCCAGGGCGCCGGAGAGAGCGGCGACAGTGGCACGAATACGCATGTGTTCCCCAAGTGGAGAAGGGGGCCCGTGGCAAGTCCCGCGTCCGACGGGCCCCATGTGGTCTGTGAGTCTGATGACTCCACAGACCCAGACGGTTCACATGCGTGAAAGGTTGTGCCCATCCGGAAACTTTTCTGTGAAGATCACACCGTCCGATCGGCTCCCTGGCTGTGCTGACCGGGCAGGGCCTGCCACGCACGGGCCACACCTTCCACACGGCCGCCTCCGGCAGGAGCGCGACCCCGCAGAGGAGACACCGATGACCGACCCGCTCACCGGAGTCATCGCCGTCGTCGGAATCGCCGGAGCGGCGTCGGCATTCGCCGGCGACCGCGTCCTCCGCAACAGGAAGCGTGCGTTCCAGGACCGCTACGGAAGCTACGAGGGATTCCGTGGCCAGGTCGACGAGGACGAGGTCCGCGCCGTACGCGGCGCGCGGGGAGACGTCGCGGCGGTCAAGGCCGTCCGTGACCGCCACCCGCTGGCCTCGCTGTCCCACGCGAACCGGTACGTCAAGGAGTTGTGAGACCCGGCACGGGCCCGCTCAGTCGAACCAGCGGTCCCGGGCCAGCTCCTCCGTGCGCGACGGGTCCTCCAGCAGCGCGGCCACCTCGAAGCGGCGCGGCCACTGGCCGGCCGCCCAGGCGAGACCCGCGGCCACGCCCTCGACCGTGGACGCGTGGACCACACCGTCCGGCGTGCGCCGCCAGTCCAGCTCGACGCCGCCCGCGCGCAGTTCGCCGTGCTCGACGTAGGTGCCGGGGGTCCCGGCGCCGAGCAGGATCCGTACGGAGTCCGGCACCTGGTGCTCCTCGCCCTCCGTCGTCACGACGGCCTCGACGCTCTCGCCGAGCCGCCGCACCTGGAGCAGGTCCGCCAGCTCGGCCGCCCGGGCCGGGGCGACCGGCAGCAGCGGCAGACCACCGGTCAGCGGCAGGAGATCGGGGGCGTCGGCGATCACGACGTCCGCCGCGTCGGCGACCCGCACCTCGTCGTCCACGACCGCCCGCAACTCGTCCGGCAGCGTGACCTGTTCGGGGTCGAGCTCGGCGAGCGCCGTGTAGAGCGAATGCAGCTGTACGGGGCCGACGGGACGCTCCTCGTCCGCGAGCCGGCCCAGCAGCTCGGCCGCCCCGCCCGGCTCGTCCAGGAGGGCGGCCACCGAGGTCCGCACACCGAGGGCGCGCAGCACCTCCGCGTCGTCGAAGCCCGTCGCGTCCGCGGAGTCGTACAGTCCGGCCAGCCGCGGGTCTCCGCCCGCCGCACGCAGTCCGGCCGGGCGCCGGCCGTCCAGCACCGGGTGATCGCGCAGCCACCACGCGGTGTAGGGGCGGACCGACCGCGTCGTGCCGTCCGGGAGCAGCACCCGCACCGGCTGGGTCAAGGCGTCGCGCAGCGGCGGGCGGGCGAGCATCGCGAGCGCCTGCGGCCAGGCGTCGTCGTCGACGAGGTCCAGGTCGCGTACGGCGACGAGCTCGGTGGCCACCGGCGGCACCGGGGTGTCCGGGAGCTGGTCCAGCACGTCCTCGCACCAGACGTCGACCGCATCGAGCAGGCCGGCGTCGTCGGGTTCGGCGAAGTCGCCTTCCCGGGGCTCCAGTTCGTCCGGATCCAGGACGACGTCCGCGGCCCGCACGAGGGCGAAGGTGGCCAGCACCCCGCAGGCGGTCAGGGGCTGTTCGCCCCAGTGTCCGGCCAGCTCCGCGTCGCACAGCGCGAGTTCACCCTCGCGCATGACCTGGGCGAACGGGCTGCCCGGCAGGACGAGCTCACCGGCGGGCGCCGTCTCACCGTCCTCGTCGGGCAGGGCGAGCGCGCCCAGCCAGGGCTCGTCGCCGGGCGAGAGGTCCGCGTCCCGCACGAGCGTGAGGACGGTGTCGGCGAGCTCGTCGCCGTCCAGGGCCTCCTCGTCCCAGATCTCCCCCGCGTCCAGCGAGCCGGCGACGGCCGCCCGGACCTGGGGGGTGGTCAGGACGGCCCGGGGGGTGGCGGGCAGCGCGCCGAGCTTCTCCAGCAGGGGGTGCGCGGCGTCCGGGTGGGCCACCTTCAGCCCGAGGCGGGCCAGCCGGTCGAGCACGGGCGAGGTCAGCGCGTCCGGCAGCGGCAGCAGGACCTGGCGGGGGCCGATGGCCGTGCGGGGCACGTCCCCGGAGCCCGCGAGGGGCACGGGCAGGCCGGAGAGCCGGTCCGGGTCGACGCCGGCCAGGCTGTCGTACAGCCTCCGCCACCATTCCGGGTCACGCTCAAGGCCGGCCAGCCGGTCGACGGCCTCGGTCAGGGGGACCCGGGCGACACCGAGGGTGCGCAGCTCGGCGCGGCGCTCGAGCCCGGCGGGCAGCAGGCAGGGGAGAACCTCGGCGAGGACCCGTACGGTCTCGGCGCCCACGCCCTCGACCACCTCGGCCTCGACCGGCCGCAGCGCCGCCGTCTCCCGGCGCGGGGTCCCCGCGCCGTCCCAGTCGTCCCACTGGCCCGTCTGCTCGGCCTGGTCGCGGGGGACCGCGGGCTCCAGGAACGCGACCCGGGGCAGGCGCTCCAGGATCGCGGCCCGCAGGGCACCGTCGAGCCGCCCCTTGCCGAGCACCCCCGGCACCAGGGCGATCGTCGCCACGGACACCGGCTCCCACCCGGCGAGCAGCTCCGCGTAGGCGTCGGCCGCGCGCTGCACCAGGAAGTCGGTCAGCGGGCCCGGCGCGGGGTGCCTGCGGGTGGTGTCCAGTGGCAGCGAGGCGATGAGCAGTGCGGGGACGCCGAGTGGCTCGTCGGTCGGGGTCGGCGCGTGCACGACGGGCGCCGTGCGGGGGTGCTGGGGAGCCCCGTCCTCGTCCACCGGTACGGCCCACGTCACGGACCAGTGGGGCCGGAGCCGCTCCTCGACGGGCCGGTCGGCCAGCAGCGCCGGCTCCAGGGGGCCATGGCCCGCGACCGTGCGCCAGCGGTGGAGGCCGCGCGCGGAGTCGTCGATGTGGGTGTACGGACCCTGCTGGGAACGGCTCAACGTCCGTACGCCATCGGGGGTTTCGATCACGAGCTCGTCAAGGCCGGGCAGCGTGAGGAGCAGCGCGTCGTCGACGCCGTCGAGCAGCCTGCCCACGAGGTCCTCGGCGACACCGTCACGCAGCGGCAGGACGACGACGGTGTCGTAGCCGTCGGGCGCGGTCCCCTCGGCGGGCAGCGGGAGCCGGAGCAGCGGCACGTGTCCGTCGCGGCGGCGCAGCTCGTCGCCGAGCCCCGGGCTGCCGACGGACGCCTGGCGCGCGAGGTCGCGGGCCTCCGCGAGGGACCAGCGGACGCCGCCGTGGCGCCCGATCACGGCGGGCTCGTCACTGACGGCCAGCACCGCGGCGAAGCCGACGCCGAAGCGGCCGACGGCCGACTCGTGGCCTTCGCGCTTCGCGGAGGCACGCAGGGTGCTCAGCGACTCGACGCCGGTCGCGTCGAGAGGGGCGCCCGTGTTGGCGGCCGCCAGGACCGCGGGGCCGTCACCGCCCTTGCCGTCCGCGGCGTGCAGGGTGAGGCGGAGGCGTCCGGGCACACCGGCGCGAGCGGCGGCGTCGGCGGCGTTCTGGGCGAGCTCGACGACCAGGCGGTCGCGGTAGCCGCCCAGGGCGAGGTCCTCCTCGGCGTTGGCGTCCTCACGGAAACGCGCGGGGCCCGCGCCCCAGGCGTCGAGCACGCCGCGCCGCAGTCGCGCCGTCCCGAACGGATCGGCCCCCTCGGTCGCATTCATGCCCACGCTCGTACTCCGCTCTTCCGGTGACCCGTGACGCCCAGTGTGCGCCCGAAGGTACCGCGACGGGGAACGCCGCCCGTGCCCCGGCCGCACCCCCGCCTGGGGCGCGGTCCGCAATCCACCGGAAGGGACGGAATCAGCCGCCGGAGCCGCCGGAGCCCCGGAAGGGCGAGCCGGAGCACGCCCGGGGTCGCTCAGCACGCCCGGGGTCGCTCAGCACGCCCGGGGCCGCTCAGCAAGCCCGGGGCCGCTCAGGCACCCCGGCGGCGGTGAGGAGCGTCAGGAGTGGCCCAGGTCCTCCGTCGAGCCGTCCGGCTGGGACGGGACCGAGCCGGAGTCGTCCGAAGGGCGCAGCTGGTAGTCGTCCACCCGCATCGTGTCCAGCGCGTGCGGCGCCGGCTTGGGCGGCTTCGGCATGACCGCAGCCTCGGAGTGCCCCCCGCAGCCGTACGACAGCGAGACCACCCGGCCGTCCGCCGGGGCGAACTCATTCGCGCAGACACCGAAGGCCTGCTTCAGGGAGCCCGCCATCGGTACCAGGAAGGCGCAGCTGACGCAGGACGCCGGCGCCGCCTGCGCCATGGGTGTCCGCGCGCCGAACTCCTCGTCCCACCGGTCCGCCGCCAGCCCCAGCCCGTAGCGGGACAGCACCCGGGCACGCCGCGTGCCGAGCTCGTCCGCGACCGAGGCGATCGAGCCGCGGCTCGTCGTGGGGAGCGCGGTGAGCTCCGCGTCCTCGACGTCGGCGAGGGCGGCCAGCTCCTGCGACACCTCGGAGACGGCGGAGTTCGGCAGGGGCTCGTCCTCGCCCGTCCAGCCGGGCTCCAGGCGCGGGTCCTCCGCCTCGGTGGGCAGGAGGTCCCCGGGCCCCATGTCGCCGGGCCGCAGGCGTTCGCTCCAGGGCACCCACTCGGGCGCCAGGAGCGCGTCGGAGCCGGGCAGCAGCACCGTTTCGTCAAGGGTGACGTTCTTGGCGCGGGAGGCCCTGGCGACCGTCACAGCCCAGCGCCAGCCCCGGTAGCCGGGCTCCTTGGACTCGAAGTAGTGGGTGACGACCCGGTCCCCCTCGGAGACCAGAGCCACATGCTCACCCACCACTCCGGGCGCGGCGGCCTCCTCGGCCGCCGCGCGTGCGAGGTCTACCGCCTCGGCGCACAGACGGTCGGGGGCGGGGGTACGGGCCGTACGGCTTCGCGTCGTCGCAGCACTCACAGGTCTCGCTTCTCTCCATACGCCGTCTCACGAGCGCGCCAGCAGCTCCATCGATGTCCGATTTCGGCCATGACAGTTGTGAGCGGAGCGGACCTGGGGGCCGCGTCGACGTCCACACCCGTTGTGCCTGCCTCGGGCGCGCCTTCTGCCACCCATTCTGCGGGATCGCGGAGAGGCGCGCGGCCAAGAACAACCGCCGGTGGCGCGTGAGTGCACGCTACCCTCTCCGCCGCCCCACGCCCACCTGCCCGTCCCAAAGTGGACCGGAACCCTTCCGGAACAGTGGCGCGGCCCCTCTCCGGGCGGAGACGGAACGGCCCGCGGTCCACCCGCGCCGATGGCGCATCCCGGCCGGTTCCCGGCCCGGCCGACTCACCCGACGGAGCGCCCCGCGCCACGCCCCGGCCCGATCATGGGTTCGTGACGGCGGGGGGTGGGGCACTATGACCACGTGGCTGCCGCCAGGTCGTCCGACGGATCCGGTCCGCTCCGCAGGGCGGTCCGGGCGATGGGCCGTGCCCTGCGAGCGCCGTTCACCGGCACCGCGCGGGGGATCCGCAAGGCGACGCACGCCCACGGGGCCGGCGAGTCCGGTCTCGGCAAGCTGATCGAACTGCACGCGGTCAACGGCGCCGGTGACGTCATGATCACCGTCGCGCTCGCCTCCACCGTGTTCTTCTCCGTGCCGACCGACGAGGCACGCGGGCGCGTCGCCCTCTACCTCGCCGTCACGATGGCACCCTTCACCCTGCTCGCCCCGGTGGTCGGTCCGCTCCTGGACCGTCTGCCGCACGGGCGCCGCGCCGCGATGGCCGGCGCGATGTTCGCCCGGGCGGTGCTCGCGATCACGATGTCGGGTGCGGTCGCCACGGGCGGTCTGGAGCTCTATCCGGCGGCGCTCGGCGTCCTGGTCTGCTCGAAGGCGTACGGGGTGGTGCGCAGCGCCGTCGTCCCCCGGCTGCTCCCACCCCGGTTCTCCCTGGTGAAGGCGAATTCGCGGGTCACCCTGGCCGGCCTGCTGGCCACGGGTATCGCGGCGCCCATCGGGGCGGGGCTGCAGGCCATCGGATCCCCCTGGCCGCTCTACGGCGCCTGTGCGATCTTCCTCGGCGGCACCGTGCTCGCCTTCACGCTGCCCCACAAGGTCGACTCCGCGAAGGGCGAGCGCAGGGCCCGCCTCGCCGTCCCGCACGAGGATCCGCCCCGGGCCCCCCTCCCCCGCTCCTCCAAGGGCGGCCGGAGCGGCAGCACCCGCATCGGCAGGAGGAAGGGGCGGGAGAGACCGCCGGGGCTGCGGTCCGTCGGTCCGTCCGTCCTGCACGGCCTCCAGGCGAACGCCGCGCACCGGGCGCTCTCCGGCTTCCTCATCTTCTTCCTGGCGTTCCTGCTGCGCGAGCACCCCCTCGCCGGGCAGAGCGCCGCGGTCTCCCTCGGCATCGTCGGCGTCGCGGCGGGCGCGGGCAACGCCTGCGGCACCGCGGTGGGCTCATGGCTGAGGGCGCGCGGCCCCGAGGTGATCGTCGCCGCGGTACTGGGGCTGGCCCTGGGCGTCGCCGTCCTCGCCGCGGTCTTCTTCAGCACGGTCATGGTCGCCGCGCTGGCCGCGGTCGCCGGATTCACCCAGGCCCTGTCGAAGCTGTCGCTGGACGCGATGATCCAGCGCGACGTGCCGGAGGAGGTGCGTACCTCGGCCTTCGCCCGGTCGGAGACGCTGCTCCAGATGTCCTGGGTCGTCGGAGGGGCGATCGGCATCGCGCTCCCCCTCAACGGAGTACTGGGCATGTCCGTCGCCGCCGGGCTCCTCGCCCTCGGCGCGGCCGCCTCCGTACGGGGCCTCCTGGGCGCGGCGCGGCGCGGCTCACCGCACCCCCGCGTGGCGTGAGCGGCACCGACCGATAACCTTCGGCGCATGACCGTTGCGTTCTTCTCCGGTAAGGGCCGTCGAATCGGCGTCGCTCTTGGTGCCGTGTCCGCGGGACTCCTTGTCCTGTCCGCCTGCGACAAGCCGACGCCGCTCGCCACCGTGACGGTCGGCGACAACTCGGTGAGCACCGAGGCCTCCTGCTACAACGACGGCGACGCCCTCAAGGAGTCCGAGATCCAGGGCTGCCTGAACAAGAAGGCGGAGAAGTCCGTCGAGGTCGCGATGGACGACAAGGTCCACTTCGGAGTGGACCCCGAGGTGGCGGACCACGGCTGGACCCTGTTCATCAACGGCCAGCAGGCCGAGCAGGAGCCGTACAAGAAGACCTACCGGACCATCCCCGGCAGCGCCTTCTTCGCCAGCCAGACCGGCGAGACCACGGCGTCCAAGACGCAGGTCAGCATCGTCGAGACCAAGGGTCAGAAGCTCACGGGCGTCTGGCACTTCCAGCTCAAGAAGACCTCCTGACCCCTCCGGACCCGAGGACCACCGCTGTGCGGGTGCTTGTCGTGACCGCCGTCCCGGCCGAGAGGGACGCGGTCACGCGTGCGTTCGGGGGTGCGCCGCAGGTGCGCGAGGCGCCGGGCGCCGAGCTGCACCGGGCCGGTCCGTTCGACGTCCTCGCGGGCGGCGTGGGTCCGGCCGCGGCGGCGGCCGCCACCGCCTTCGCCCTCGCCTCCGCCCCGGAGCCGTACGCCCTGGTCGTCTCGGCCGGCATCGGCGGCGGCTTCGCGCCCGCCGCACCGGTCGGCTCCCTCGTGGTGGCCACCGGTATCGTCGCGGCGGACCTGGGCGCCGAGACCCCGGACGGCTTCGTGCCCGTCACCGGTCTCGGCTTCGGCAGGGACACCTTCCTGCCTCCCGCATCCCTCGTACGGGACGTCGTCGCGGCCACCGGCGCCGTGCCGGGGCCCGTCCTCACCGTCTCCACCGTGACCGGCAGCGCGGCCCGCACCGCCACGCTGCTGGCCGCACATCCCGGAGCCGTCGCCGAGGCCATGGAGGGCTTCGGCGTCGCGGAGGCCGCCGACCGGCTCGGCGTGCCGGCGCTGGAGCTCCGGGCCGTCTCGAACGCCGTGGGGCCGCGCGACCGCGGGGCCTGGCGCATCGGCGACGCCCTGGCGGCGCTCACCGAGGCGTTCGGGAAGACCGCACCCGTAGTGGAAGGTTGGACCCCCTCATGACCGACTCGGCCGACACCGTGACCGACACCGCGAACGACACCGCGAGCGGCACCGCCGGGGCACCGCTCCCCGCGCTGCGGATCGCCTTCTCGCCGTGCCCGAACGACACGTTCGTCTTCGACGCCTGGGCGCACGGAAGGGTCCCCGGCGCGCCCGCCCTCGACGTCACCTTCGCCGACATCGACCTCACCAACGGCATGGCCGAGCGCGGCGAGTTCGACGTGCTGAAGGTCTCGTACGCCGTCCTGCCGTGGGTCCTCGACGAGTACGCCCTGCTGCCGTGCGGCGGCGCCCTGGGGCGTGGCTGCGGGCCGCTCGTCCTCACGAAGGAGCCGGGCACGGACCTGACGGGGAAGACGGTCGCCGTGCCGAGCGAGCGGTCCACCGCCTATCTGCTGTTCCGGCTGTGGGCGGCCGAGGTCGTGCCGGGCGGTGTGGGCGAGATCGTCGTCATGCCGTTCGACGAGATCATGCCCGCCGTGCGCGACGGCCGGGTCGACGCCGGACTCGTGATCCACGAGGCCCGCTTCACCTATCAGAACTACGGGCTGCACAGCCTCGCCGACATGGGACAGCACTGGGAGTCGACCACCGGCCTGCCCATCCCCCTGGGCGCGATCATCGCCAAGCGCTCGCTGGGCCAGGAGACGCTGGAGCGGCTCGCGGAGTCGGTCCGTACGTCGGTGCGGATGGCCTGGGACGACCCGGAGCGCTCGCGCCCGTACGTCCTGGAACACGCCCAGGAGATGGACCCGGCCGTGGCCGACCAGCACATCGGTCTCTACGTGAACGAGTTCACCGCCGACCTCGGCGAGAGCGGCTACGCGGCGATCCGCGGCCTGCTGACCCGGGCCGCCGCCGAGGGCCTCGTGCCGGCGCTGGCCCCGGACGCGCTGTCCGTCACCGGCCGCTGACCCCGCGCCTCCTGCGGTTCCTCCAGCTCCACGGGCAGCTCACGGGCGCAGTCCCTGAGCAGTTCGTGGAAGGAGAATCGGTCGGGGGCGTCCTGCCGGATCAGGTTGTCGTCGAGCAGCACGTCCACGAGCTGCTCCACGTCGTCCGGTCCCAGTCCCGTGACGGCACCGGCCCGGCCGAGGTCGAAGCTCGCGGCGGGGTGCAGGCTCAGCAACCGGCTGAACCGCCGCTGGGCGGGGGTCAGCTGCCGGTACGACAGGCGCAGCAGATGCGTCAGGTCCCGGTCGGAGGTGCGCAGGCAGCGCTGCCGGCCGGACGGACGTGCCAGACGCTCGGCGAGGTCCGCGGCCCGCATCGCGGGCCGGTCCCTCAGGCGGGTCGCGGCGATCCGGACCGCCAGGGGCAGACGGCCGCAGAGCCCGACGGCCCGGGCGACCTCGCCGGGCTCCGCCGCCGCCCGCCCGGCCCCGGCGATCCTGCCGAAGAGTGCGACGGCGTCCTCGTGCGTCATCACGTCCAGCGGCAGCGGTACCGCCCCGTCGAGTGCGGTGAGTCTGCGCCGGCCGGTGACCAGTACCGTCACTCCGTCCGTGCCGGGCAGCAGCGGTCTGATCTGCCCGGTGTCCAGGGCGTCGTCCAGGATCAGCAGACAGCGCCGCCCCGCCAGCCGCGAACGCCACAGGGCGCTGCGGGCCGCCGCTCCGTCCGGGAGCGCGTCCGCGGCGACCCCGTCGGCCTGGAGGAGGACGCCGAGGGCCTCCTCGGGCGGCACGGGTCCTCGCAGCGGGCTGAACCCGTGCAGTTCCACGGCGTACTGTCCGTCGGGGTGGTCCGCGGCGAGCAGGTGCCCGGCGTGCACCACGAGGGACGTCTTGCCCACCCCCGCGGTGCCGTCGACGGCGACGACCCGGGGTGAACCGCCGCCACCCCGCCCCACGGCGTCCAGCAGACGG
This sequence comes from Streptomyces sp. NPDC102402, assembly GCF_044765765.1. Lineage (NCBI taxonomy): Bacteria > Bacillati > Actinomycetota > Actinomycetes > Kitasatosporales > Streptomycetaceae > Streptomyces > Streptomyces sp. NPDC102402. The sequence goes on along the minus strand of NZ_JBIWKR010000002.1, from coordinate 114,358 downwards.
CGCACGTCGTCGGTGCGGCCGGTGAAGTCGGCCAGGTCGTGCGGCAGGAAGTTCCGGCCCGGGGCCCGGGACGGCGGTCCGGGCGGGGGTGCGGGGCTCGTGGCCTCGGGGCCGCCGCGCCGCCCGGTGGTCCCGGGCGGACCGGGAGGCGCGGGCCGCACGGTCTCCCTGCCGTGGAAGGCCGGGGAGTCCGCGAGGATCTCGGCGTGCAGGGCCCTCAGCCGGTGGCCGGGTTCGAGTCCGAGCTCGTCCACGAGGTAGCGCCTGCCCTCGTCGTAGACGGCGAGGGCGTCGGCCTGGCGGCCGCTGCGGCACAACGCGGTCATCAGGCTCCCCCGGAGGGCGTCGCGCAGCGGGTACTTCGCGATGAGGGCGTGCAGTTCGCCGACCAGTGCGTTGCACTCACCCGCCCTCAGGCGCAGGACCATGAGGTCCTCGATCGCGGTCAGCCGCTGCTCGTCGAGCTTCACGGCGGCGCCGAGGACGGCGGAGCACTTGATTCCGGCGAAGGCGTCGCCGCGCCAGAGATCGACCGCCGACTGCAGGAGCCGGACCGCTTCCGTGAGCCGGTTCTCCCGCTCCGCCTCCTTGGCCGCGCGGACCCTGCCGGTGAAGAGGTGTGCGTCGAGGGCGTCGTCGGGGACGGTGAGGCGGTATCCGATGTCCGCGGTCACCAGACTGCTCCCGCCGCCCACGGGCAGGATCCGCCGGAGGTCGTGGACCGCGTTGTGGACCTGCGTACGGGCCGACGACGGGGGTGACTCCCACAGCTCGTCCACGAGGACGTCCACCGGGACCACCCGGCCCACGCTCAGCAGGAGCAGCGCGAGCAGTTTCTGCTGCCGCATCCCGCGCACCGGCACGAGCTCGCCGGCCCGGCGCATCTCGAGGGAGCCCAGGACCAGGAACTGCGTCATGTCCGTCACCGCCGCTCATCGGTTCGGTCCGGCGCCCGGCCGGAAGGGTCCGGGCTCTGTCGTGGCGGCCGCCGCCGGCGGCAGGCGGTCAGTCCCAGCCGGTGGTGTCCTCGCCCATGTCCGCGGAGGTGAGGTCCCCCGCGACGACGGACGAGGGGGCGGCGGACGAGGTGTGGTGCGCCGAGAGGACCGTGACGCCGCAGAAGAGCAGACCGATCAGGGCGACGGCCTGTCTGGTCCGGCGGACGGCGCGGCGGGTGGACTGCGGCATGGGATCACTCCTGCGTGAAGGGGAAGTGGAGGTCTGCGGCGGGTCCTTTGCGGGGCGCCCGGTCCGACACCACAGAGTCTTGCCGTGCCGGGAGTGATCGCCTAGCCTTCCCCGGCTTCCGCATCCGTCCATCGCATATACCGTCCAGGGCTCTGCTCGGGCCGGGCCATCTCGTCGAAGACGGCCGGGACGAGGGCGCTGGAGCAGCTGGTGACGCGGGCACGGGTGAGAGCCGGCTCGGCCTCCAGCGTGCGCCGGGTGATCGCGTACGCGATCAGCTCGGAGCCGACGACACTCGCGCCGCCGACCCAGAACCCGATGGTCAACTCACCGTCTTCTCCCGGGTGGAGGCTGATGTGCTCCACGGCCTCGTCGGCCGTCGCGTGCCGGAGCAGCATCTGCCGCAGCCCCCCGAACTGCGTCGGCCCGTCGGGGAGCTGGAGGCGGACGTGCACCAGGTTCATGGATTCATACCTCGGTCCGGTCACGGGGAACACCGACGGCCTCCAGGAGGGGCGCTCCGGGGCCATGTGCCGCCCCGTGCGGCGGTGTTCGCGCTTTGGGGAACGTTTACGAATGCGCAAAGTCGGGACGGTCCCGATCATGCTTAGATTGAGGCCGAATGTCTTTGCGTGGGGGGAGAGGCAGTCGGTGCTGGAGATTCTCGGGCTGGACGAGGTCTGCGAGGCCGTCTACAGAGCTGTCCTGGCGTATCCGCAGGTCGAGCTCGCGGAGCTGGGGGACCGGCTGCGCATACCGGGCGTGAAAGTGCGTCAGGCTCTCGACAAGCTCAGCGCGTTGGCGCTGATCCGGCCGATCGCCGGCCAGCCCTCCCAGTTCCGTGCGGTCGATCCCGAGCTGGGCGTCCAGACCATCCTCGCCCAGCAGGAGGAACGTCTCGCCGCCGAACAACGGCGCATCGAGCAGATCCGGCTGGCCGCCGCGCAACTGGCCGCGGACTTCACGGCCACCCGGCTCGACAAGCGGATCGAGGGCGTCGAACGCCTGGACGGCATCGAGGAGATCCGCGACCGCATCGCTCTTCTCGTGCGCCACGTCTCGGCCGAGATCATGACGTTCGCCCCCGGTGGCGCGCAGAGCGAGGCGAGCATGGAGGCGGCCAAACCCCAGGACGAGGAGCTGCTCGAACGCGGGGTGCGGATGCGGACCCTGTACTTGGACAGCGTCCGCCACAATCCGGCCACCCTGTCCTATGCGAAGTGGCTGACGGCACTGGGCGGCGAGGTGCGGACCACCCCCTCGCTGCCGGTCCGCATGATGCTCCTCGACCAGACCACCGCGATCGTCCCGGTGGACGGCGGGGACAGTGCCGCGGGCGCGCTGGTGCTCAGCGGCTGCGGCACGGTCACCGCGCTGACCGCCCTCTTCGAGAGCACCTGGGAGCAGGGTGCCCTGCTGGGTCAGGTCCCCAGCCGTGAACGGGACGAGCGTGATCTCACTCCTCAGGAGGCGGAGGCGCTGCGGCTGCTGGGCCAGGGGCTCACGGACGAGGCGGTGGCCAAGAGGCTCGGGGTGTCCCCCAGGACCGCGCGCCGCATCGCGGCGGACCTGCTGGAGAAGCTCGGTGCGCGCAGCCGTTTCCAGGCCGGCGCCAAGGCCGTCTCCAGGGGCTGGCTGACCGGCGCGGAGTGAGTGCCCGGCCGGCCCCGGGCGGGCCGGCCGGGGCCGCCGCATCCCCCGCGGCGCACCGGCCGGTCCGCGCCTCGCGCCCGTCACGGCCTCACGCCTCCCGCGCGCGTCGCCGCTGCTCCGCACGGTCTGCGGCGAACAGCGCGAGCGCGGGCAGGAGCGTGAGCGCGTAGACGCCGATGAGCCAGCCGAAGGAGTGGGCGAACGCGCCCGGCACCAGCCCGTGCCGGTCCTCGGCGGCCTGTTGCAGCACCACGGTCACGACGGCGACGGCGACCGTGCCGCCGATCCGCTGGACGAGGTTCAGCTGCGCCGAGGCGTCCCCGATGGACTCGGGGCGGATCGACTGGAACGCCCTGGTCATGGCGGGCACGATGGTCAGGCCGGTGCCGAGCCCGCGCACGGCGAGGGTCGCGCAGATCAGGACGTAGGAGGTGTCGCCTCCGACGCCGGCCAGCGGGAGCGTCGCCAGCATGGTCAGCGCGATGCCGATGACGACGGTGCCACCGCCGCCCACCTTCTTCATCAGGACGCGGCACAGCCAGGCCGCGGTCACCACGCCCACTCCCGCGGTGGACATCAGCAGGCCGGTGGTGACAGCGGACTCGCCGCGTGCGCTCTCGAAGTAGAGGGGGATCAGCATCATCGGCGAGTAGAGGATGAACCCCAGGCAGAGGACGTTGATCACGGCCATGGTGTAGACGCGGTTGCGGAACAGCCGCAGGTCGAGCAGGGGGAACGGGGTGCGCAGTTCACGGACCACGAACACGGCACCGCTGGCCACGGCGATCAGCAGCGGGAGCAGCAGGTCCGGGCGAGCCGCGACCCCGTGGTCGGTGAACTCCTTGATCGCGAGCACGGTGCTGACGGTGCAGGCCGCGGAGGAGAGCAGCCCCACCACGTCCAGCGGCTTCGGTGAGCGCTCGCCGGGGGCGTCCGGGCGCACCCAGCGCACGGTGACGTAGAGGAGGGCGGCGCAGAGCGGGATGTTGATCGCGTACACCGCGGGCCAGCCCCAGGCCCCGACCAGGAGCCCGCCCACTGTCGGACCGAGCAGCGGGCTGATCAGCATCACGCTGCCGTTCAGCGCCTGGACGCGGCCCAGCTGCTCGCGGGGCACGCCACGGGTGAGGAGGATCGTCGACACCGGGGTCAGCACACCGGCCGCCGCGCCGGACACACCGCGCGCGGCCACGAGTTCGGGCAGGGTCTGGCTGAGCGCACAGGCGGCCGAGCCCAGGGCGAACAGGACGGTGGCGCCCATGAAGACGCGCTTGACGCCGAATCTGCCGGCCAGCCAGCCGGTGGCCGGCATGCAGGCGGCGAGGGCGATCAGATACCCCGTCACCACCCACTGGACCTGGTCGAGCGAACCGAACCGGGCGGTGGTGTCGTGCAGCGAGACGTTGACGATGGTGGTGTCGAGCAGGGCGAGGAATCCGCCCGTCACCGCGGCGGCGATCGTCCCGAAGGCGGGCCCCCGGCCACCGGACGCCGGCGCCCCGGCGGGGGCGGACGGCTCGGCCACCGCCTTCGCGGTCCCCTGCTCGGAGGGCTCCGGGTCCACGGGTGGACCCGTCACGTCCTCGTGGGTCTGGTTGGTCATCGACATGATGGATGCGTCCTTAGAGGTCACTGGGAGGTCAGCTGGCTTGCGGGTCCGGCCGGTCCGCCGTGAGGAGTGCGTCCTCGACGTCGTCGAGGAGCGCCTGGGCCGCGGCTCGCGCGCCGGGGCGTTCACGGCACGCCAGGGTCAGTTCGGTCTCGTCGCCGATCCGGAAGGCGCTGATGAACATCTCGGCGTACGGGACGAGCATGGGAAGGGTGAAGAAGCCTGTGGGGGTGAACCACGGGGTGCGGTGGTCGTCGGTCTCGACACGGCCGTGGTCGGAGATGATCGCCGTGCAGGGGAAGCGGGTGCCGTCCAGGTCCTGTGCCTCGCGGAGGCTGTTGGCGAAGGGGTTGCTGCGCAGGAAGTCCCTTTCGAGGACCGCCACATCGCGTTTGCGCAGCAGGGCGCCGACGATCTGGCCGTGCAGGCGCTTCCAGTGGTCGTCCTGCCTGAGGTCGAGCACCACCTGGGACGTGAGGTTGGCGGAGGACCGGACACCGGGGTCGTGGCGACGCAGGTCGACGGGGACCACCAGCCGCCCGGAGCCGGTGGGCAGGCGCCGGGACACGGCTGCCGCGACCCGGGCGGTGACCGCCGAGGGGCAGGCGGCCACGCGGCGCCGGATCCACAGCGGGGTCCCGTGGGCCGGCCCCTCGCCGAGTACCGCCGGGAGCCCTTCGAGCCGCACGGGCGGCGGCGCCGAGGCCACCTTTCCGGCCGCCGTGCGGAAGTGCGTGTCGTCGGCGGTGGAGGCCGCGCCCACCGGTTCCTCCCCGCGCAGCGCGCGGAACACGTCGGCGATCCACTGCCGCAGGCCCCTGCCGTCCGTGACGATGTGGCTGGCGCGCACGGTGAGCCGGGTCACCGGCCCGTTCGTGAGACCGAGCTCGCACACCGGCCCGGTGACCACGTCGATGTCCCGGAGGTGGAAGGGCGAGCCGAATCCCGACGACGGGATCTCGACGACCGGCGGAAGGGGGCCGTCGGCCCTCCAGGCCGCCCCGCGCCTGCGTACGGTGAGGCCGGGCCCGGCGAGGCAGGCGACCCGTACGGCGTCCCTGAGGGCGTCCGGGTCGATGTGCCCCTCGCCCTCCACGACCATCTGGATCAGCTGCGGCGTGCCGGTGGCGGCCGCGTTCAGATAGCCGCGCTCGATCTGTGAGATCCGGCGGGTGTAGGGCCGCACGGACTCGGCCGTCGGCGTCGTGGTCATGCTGGCTCCAGGGTGGGGGCGTCGGTGCGGGTGGCGGCGGTGCCGGGGGCCGGCTGCCACCACCACCGCACGGGGACGGCCCCGTCGGCGGCGAGGGCGAGGTGGGCGGCCCGGCCGACCGCGGTGGACCGGACCCGGTAGGCGCCGGTGCCGGTCGGGCGCCATCCCGGCCGCCAGACGGGCAGCCGGACGCCCTGGAAGGTCTCCTTCGTCAGGTGGGAGGCCTTGATGAGCGCCTCGCACTCGGCGAAGTCCCGGATGCGGGCCGGCCCGGGCATGCCCAGCAGGTCTCCGAGCCACCGCATGGCGCCGGGGCGGTCCCGCTCGTCCTGGAGGTCCACGCCCACCTCGGTCCCGGCGCCGAAGGCCACGGCGCTGTACTCGGCGCAGTGGGCCACCGAGACGGTGAGGCCGTGAGCCGGCAGACGCCAGCGGCGGTGCCCGTCACGGGCGAGGTCCCGGCCGGTGACCCGCAGCCCGTACAGGCTGTGGGCGGCGTCGATGATCAGCGAGCGGCCTGATGCGCTCAGGCGGTTCCCCATACGGTCCCGGGGCAGCCCCGGATGGTGGGTGAGGAGGCAGTCGACGCCCGCCCCCTCACCGGGGCGCACGGCCGCGCCGTACGCCCCGGTGCCGGCAGCCGGGACCGCGGAGGAGCGGAGCGCGGCGGGCGGCAGCAGGGTCAGCAGGCCGCTCATCGGGACCCCGTGTCGAAGACGGCGGCGGCGTACGAGCCGCCGTGGGCGAAGCTGGAGAGCAGCAGCCTGCCCGCGGGCGCTGCCCCGTTGAGCGCGGTCACCAGCCCGAGTGCACCGGCGCTGCCGTAGGTCTCTCCGAGCAGGGCCTTGGGCGCGACGACCGGGTGGTCCGCAAGGCCGGCCAGCTCCAGTGCACGGCTCTCCGCCCGGTCGACGAGTGCGTGACCGGAAGCCGCCGACACCACCGTGTCGATGCCGTCGGGCCCCGTCCCGGCGTCGGCCATGGCGGTGCGCAGGGCGCGTGCCCAGGCTCCGCCGTCCCGGCCGAGGCGTCCGATGCCCACCGACTCGCCGGAGGCACCGTAGCCCTCGGCCCTGGCCAGGACACCGGCGCCGCGGGCGGCGGCGGCCTCCTCGCTCTCCAGCAGGATGGCGGCGGCACCCTCGCTGAGCACCATTCCGGTGCGGCCTCCCGGCACCACGTGCGGGGACCGGGCGTAGCCGGGCAGGTTGGCCTGGGTGGCCAGGGCCTGCTCGGGGAACTCGTCGGCGACGACGACCATGATCCGGTCGGCGGCGCCCCGGGCGATGACCCGTGCCGCGAGGTGCAGGGCGAGAACCGAACTGGTGCCGCCGTTGGCGATGGTGGCGGTGTAGCCCCGGTAGCGGTGCAGCATCGCCACATGGCCGGCGGCGGCGTTCACCACGGTGTTGGCGAACAGCGAGGGGTTGGCCCCGGTGATGCCCTGCCGCAGCACGCCCTCGTGGAAGCGGAGGACGGAGGTGACAGGCCCGTAGCCGGTGGCGAACACGATCCCGGTGGACTCGGCCTCGGCCCGCGAGGGCTTGCCGTGCCGGGCGTACAGGTCGCCGACCGCGGCGGCGGCCAGCAGGCTCAGGGGGTCCATGCGGCGGGCCCGGCTCGGGTTGAGCTTTCCGGTGGCCGCTTTGACGTCCACCCGGCCGACGGGAACCTCGCCGACGCCCTCCACGTGTTCCATGCCTTCGAAGCACGGGCGTCCGGCCGCCAGGGCCTCGGCGAGCGGCCCGGTGCCGGGCGCCGCACCCGCGAGGCCGGCCGCACCGGTCACCACGACCTGGTGCCGGGCCTCGGCGCGTCGGGGCGAGGAGTGCTTGCGTCCCGGCCGGTTGAGCACCACGGACGCGTTGTTCCCGCCGAAGGCGAAGGAGTTCGACAGGACCACCTCGGGCTCCGCCCTGCGGCCGGTCCCGGGGACGATGTCCAGACCGAACGGGGACTCCACGCCCCGGGTGTTGACCGTCGGGGGCAGTACTCCGCGGTCGATGGCCAGCGTGCTGACGACCGCCTCGACCGCCCCTGCGGCGCCCAGTGTGTGGCCGAGCATCGACTTGGTGGAACTGGCGGGCGGCACCGACGGGCCGAACAGCAGCTTCAGCGCCTTGGGTTCGGACGCGTCGTTGGCGGGCGTGCCCGTCCCGTGCAGGTTGAGGTAGTCGACGTCCTCGGGGCCGAGACCCGCCGTCTCCAGGGCCTGGGCCATGGCGGCGGCGGCGCCCTTGCCGCTGGGGTCCGGTGCGGTCTGGTGGTAGCCGTCGCAGGACAGTCCGTATCCGCCGAGCTCGGCCAGGACACGGGCGGAGCGCCCGGCGGCGCGTTCGACCGATTCCAGGACCATGAACCCGGCACCCTCGCCGAGGGTCAGCCCGGTCGAGGCCGACAGCGGTGAGCAGGGTTCGGGGTCCAGGGCGCCCAAGGCGCTGAACCCGTACGCGGAGAGCGAGGCCAGGGGGTCGACGCCACCGCAGATGACGTGGTCGACGTCGCCCTTCCACAGCATCTCGGCCGCGTAGCCGAGGGCCACCGCGCTTGCGGCGCAGGCGTTGGAGAGCACCACGCGCGGTCCGCGCAGGTCGAACTCGGCCGCGATGTAGTCACCCACACAGGGGAGCTGGGCGACGGCGGCCTGCTCGGCGTCGAGCCGGCCCTCGTGCACCAGTGCCCGGTGGACGTTCTCCAGCGTCGGCATGGCACCGAGGCTGGAGCCGACCACGACCGCCACGCGGTCCCGGTCGACACGGTCCAGATCGAGGCCGCTGGTGCGCAGGGCCTCGCGGATCGCGGTGGCGGCGAGGCTGTAGCAGCGGTCCAGGCCGGGCTCCTGGGGGCTGGTGACCATGCCCGCCCAGTCGGTGAGCAGCTCCTCGGTGCCGAACAGCGTGTTGGTCCGGATTCCGGAGACACCGGCGGTGACGGACGACCAGCTCTTCTCGACGTCGTCCCCGGCCCCGGTGATCAGCCCCAGGCCGGTGAGGGCAATGCGCGGGGCGGTCATCAGGAGATCCGCGTGGTGAGGGAGCGGGCGATGACCCGGGGCAGTGTGACGGTCCGCAGCGGGCGCTCGGCGTCCTGGTCGTCCGGGGCGGACAGTTCGAGGCCGGGCGCCCAGAACGGGGCGTCCAGGAGGGCGAGGACGAGCTCCTCCTCGGGGTTGGCGGAGGGTGCCTGCGCGAGGACGGTTCCGACGGCCTGGCCGGCCGCGGAGACCTTCACCCCCGCGGCGAAGCGGCTGAGGGCCGGGGCCGCCAGGACGGTGAGCCGGGCGGACCCGGTCGTCGGCCTGACGAGGTTCTCGGAGCCCCGGAACTCGCCGATCCGGCTCCAGTCGACCATCCAGGCCAGGTCCGCCTCGTCCACGGCCAGACCGGCGAAGCCGGTGGCGTAGCCGCCGAGTCCCGCCTCGGCCTGGACACGGGCCAGGCCCTCCGGCCCGACCTCGGAGCCGCCCAGCTCGCCGACGGCCGCGAGCACCGCGGCGAACGCCGCCTCCGGCTCGTCGGACAGCAGCAGGTAGCCGTACTCGCCGGTGGTCCCGACGCGGGCGAGCTGGGCCTGGGCGGCCGGGGCCTCGGCGACGGCGGCCTCGGTGACCCCGTGCAGGGTCAGGCCGGAGATGTCGAAGTCGACGAAGCGTGCCGCCGCGGACCAGGCGTTCGGCCCCTCGAAGGCGACCGCGCCCCAGCCCTCGGGGGCCGTTTCGACGGTGACGCCCTCGGGGATGTCGAGCGCGGCCAGATAGCCCCGCAGCCCGTCCTCGGTGACCGGCGTGCGCGGCAGGAGCCACGCCTCCTCACCGATCTCGAAGTGCAGCAGGACGGCGAACGGGGAGCCGTCGGCGTTGAGTGCCAGCGCCTCACGGACGGTGTCCGGGTCGACGAACTCACCGGACTTGGCGAGGAACTGGTCCAGCAGCTCGATGCGCTCGTCGCCCGTGATCCGCACCAGCGGCGCGGTGATCCGGTAGGCGCCGGCGGTGGTCCGCAGGGTGGCGTAGTCGTCGAGGCTGGTACGGAGGCCGGCGACGGTCGTGGTGGTCATGGTGAGTGGGTTCCTTTCACAGGTACGTATGTGCGGAGGGAGTACAGGAAGCGATGTGGTGAGCGATGTGGTGCGGGGCCGGGGCTCAGAGCCCGGGCTCCTGCCGGACGGCCAGGTGCCAGGTGGCGGTGACGCCGTCCGGGGTCCCGGCCGCCACGCAGCCGATGAGCAGACCTGACGAGGTGGTGCGGAGCACGATCTCCGCGTCGTCCGACGGTGTTCCGCCCGGCCGGCAGTCGAGCCAGCTGCCGTCCGACAGCCGGACCGAGGCAGCCGAGGCCCACACCTGCCGGAAGTCCCGGGAGTCCAGCTCCCACCTGGTGCCGGCGGAGTCGATCACCGCGGTCGTCCGGGCCGCGGTGTCCGGGGTGATCCAGAGGACGGTGTCGTCCTCGGTGGACGGGGCGCGTACGTCGACGCGGAGTGGCCCGTCGCCGGGGGCGGTGACGTCCCAGCCGATCCCCCGCCCCGCGTCGTACAGTCCGAGCGCGTGCTTCTCGGCCCAGTCGGCGTTCAGGTGCACCCCCCAGCCGAGACCGCTGGCGCGGCTGGAGCGGCTTCGCTCGGGGGTGACCCACATCCCGGCGGACCAGGCCGGGTTGCAGCCGAACGCCCGGGTACGCGGATGGGGGCTGCGCAGCACCCTGGTGCCGCCCTCACGCCACGCGGTGACGCCCCCGGCCGCGGCGTCCATCACCGGCCGGCGGTCCCCCGCACCGGTTCCCGCGGCGACGGGAGGCAGCGGGCGCCGTGCCGCCGCCCGCGTGTCGAACACGGTGCGCAGGCGTGCCACCCCGTCGGCGCCCGGCTCCGGCCGGCGCTCCAGCAGGGTGCTGTGGATCAGCCGGACCCGCTGCTCGGCCGGCACCTGGATCCGGGTGCCGGCGCCCTGCCAGGCGAGCGTGGAACCGGAGGGAGCGGTCGGAGAGGCCGCGACGACCTCCGAGGAGTCGCGCACCCCGAGGCCGAGGCCGAGGGGGTGCTCTTCGGCGGGGCCGCCGTCCGGTCCGGGCAGGACGAGGGTGCCCTGCCGGAGCCCGATGGTCTGGAAGACCCTGCCGGGCCTGCCGGTGAAGGTGAAGTCCTGGCCCAGGACCCCGCCGGTGAGGGTGACCGTGCCGGTGACCACGTCGTCCCCGTGGGTTTCGGAGATCCGTACCCCGTGCTCCACGGGGACGATCCGCAGGTCCAGCGGCTCACCCTCGCGCCAGCCCGCCTGCCGGTCCGGCCGGCAGCCCGGCCAGGTGGAGACGGACAGCGGCCCGTGGTGGCCTGGGGCGAACACCCGCACGGTCCCGTCGTCGCCGTCGACCTCGCAGGTCAGCCCGCCGTCGGTGAAGCCGTGCGGTCCGGCATGCCGGGACTCCCGTATCTCGTACGGGGGTTCCGTGATGCGCAGCGGGCGGGCGGTCCCGTCGGGGCCGGTGATCTCCGCCGCGAGGACGCGGCCACGGTCGACGTCGACCGTGGCGCCGAGCCGGTAGTCCCCGAGGGCCAGGCCGTACGCGACCGTACGGATGCCCTCGGCCACCACGACGTCGGTGCGCAGTTCGTCGGCCCGGGCCTGGGTGACGGTGCCGAAGCTGCTCAGTCCGCCGAGCGCCGCCCGCACCCCGTCGTCCAGGTCGGCGAAGACGCTGCGCAGGATCAGCGGGATGTAGTTGTGCAGCTCGACGTTGCCGTCCTCGCCGGGCACGGTCTGCCCGACGGAGACGCAGCCCACCCTCCGGTAGAGCCGGAACGCCACGGAGTTGGCGGGGTTGACGGTGAGTCTCAGCACCAGGCAGCCGGTGCGCATCATCCACTCGACGGCCTCGGTGAAGAGCCGGCCGGTGATGACGCCGTTGCGGTAGGCAGGGGCGACGAAGAACATGTCGGCGATGAGCTCCCCGGCCCGGGCGGAGCGCCGGCCGGTGTTGTGGAACAGGCCGAAGGTGCCCACCGGCCGCCCGTCGTCGAGGGCTACGAGGAACGTGGCCGTGTCGCGCTCGGCGAGCTCGCGGGCCAGTTCCGCGCCGCTGATCCCGCCGGCCACCGGGTTGGGGTTGTCGCGGTGGCGGCCGTAGAGCCTCGCGATGTCCTCGGCGTCGCCCTCCTCGTACGGGCGGATCGTGACGGTCATTCCACACCTCCTTGCTTTCGTGTCGTGGGATGGGCGGGTAGCGCGGGGATGTCCGGTGGCCGCGCCGGAGCGGCCGGGCCGCCGGGGTACGCCGCGCTCACGTCCGGGCGGCGGTCCGTGCCTGCGGCTTGCGCTCCGTGGTGACGATCAGCGATCCGGACGCGGCGGTCTCCGAGCCGACCGTGGCCCGCACGGAGACCTGTCGCAGCCCGCCCAGGCGCTGGCCGAGCTTGGCCTCCAGCTGCAGCTGGTCGCCGGGGACGACCAGCCGGGAGAACTTCATCGAGCTGATGGATCCCAGGTAGCCGACGCCCTCGGACGGGTCGCCGCCCGGCGCACCGGACTCGACGATCTCCGCGACGTACACGACGGCCACCAGCTGGGCCATCGCCTCGACGATCATCACGCCGGGCATGATCGAGTGGTCGGGGTAGTGCCCGGCGAAGAAGGGTTCGTTGACCGAGACGCTCTTGACCCCGCGTCCGGACACCCCGGGGACCACGTCGTGGGCCCGGTCGATCATCAGCATCGGCCAGCGGTGCGGCAGCATCCGCTTGATGTCGTCCGAGGAGTAGCTGAACCTCCTGGGGGCCGGCTTCGCCACGGCCGCGGGTGCGGCCGCCCCGGATCTCTCCTGTATGACCGTCATGTCAGACCTCGCGGGCTTCGACGAAGTCGACCAGGGAGTTGATGGAGCCGAAGGCCTCGAAGTCGTCGTCGCTGATGAGCACGTCGTACTCGTTGTTGACCATCACGACGATCTCCAGCGTGTCGAGCGAGTCCATCTCCAGACCGCGGCCGAAGAGCGGCTGGTTGTCGGACACCAGGACCGGCTCGACGTCCAGGCCGAGACGGTCGATGATCATGGACTTGACCTTCATGTTCTTCTCGAGCCGGGCCTCTGCCTGGCTGCGGACGTCCTCGAAGGTGGCGACGGACATGGGTGTTCCTCTCGGGTTGCTTGGATGGGTGGTGCGAAGAGACCGGTGGTCGGCCGGGTTCAGCCGGGGATCATCCCGCCGTCGACGGTGAGGACCTTGCCGGTGATGTACGAGGCGGCGGGGCCCGCCAGGAAGGCCGCGGCCTGGGCGACCTCGGCCGGTTCGCCCATGCGGCCCAGAGGGATGGCCTGGAGGGCCTCCTTCATCTGCGCGCCCGGCACCTTCTTGACCATGTCGGTGTCGATGAAGCCGGGCGCGACCACGTTGACGCGGATGCCGCGCGGCGCGCCCTCCTGGGCCAGGGTCTTCGCCAGGGCGATCACCCCGCCCTTGCTGGCCGCGTAGTTGGCCTGGCCGGCGCGGCCCGCGATCCCGCTGGTGGAGGCGATGAACACGAGCGCGCCACCGCCGCCGTACATCTGCTTGGTGGCCTCACGGGCGGTCAGGAACGCTCCGGTGAGGTTGGTGGAGACGACCTCGTTCCACTTCGTGCTGGACATCGCCGCCAGATGGCCGTCCGCGGTGATCCCCGAGTTGAGGACAGCGACGTCGAGAGAGCCCCACCGCACGCGCAGCTCCTTGTACATCGCGGTGACCTGGGCCTCGTCGGAGACGTCCGCCTTCAGCAGCAGCGCCTGCCTGCCGAGATCCCGCACCCGGGCGGCGACCTCCTCGGCCTTCGCCTCACTGGCGCGGTAGTTGATCGCCACGTCACAGCCCTGTTCGGCCAGGGCGACGGCGACGGCCGCCCCGATGCCGCGTGAGGCGCCGGTGACGAGGGCCCTGGTGCCCTCGGCGAAGAGGCCGCTCATGCCGCCCTCCCCGCGGTGGCCGCGGCGCCGGTGACCCGGTGGCTGCCGGGGTCGAAGCCGGCGGCCTCACTGCCGATCCCGGTGCGGGACGCCTCGGTGAGGACCGCGTCCGCGACCGCGAGGTCGAGGATGCCCAGTCCGAACGGCGAGAAGACGACGGTGCCCGTCTCCGGGGGCGTGACGGTGCCTTCGAGGACGTCGGCGATCTCGGCACGGACGAAGTCGCGGTGTCCCGTCTCCTGTTCGGCGCGGTGCAGGGAGGTCTGTTCGCGCACGGTGTGCTCGGTGTCGTCGACGACGTTGTACGCGCCGAGCACCGACGAGGTGCTCAGGTCCCGCAGCGAAAGGTGGAGGATCACCTGGCCGTCCGGGCGCCCGGGGAAGTCCGCGAGGTCGAGCCAGTAGCTCGAGTCGGTCGTCGCGACCGACACCGTCTGCGCGCCGAGGGCCTCGGTGAGGCTGCCCGCCCGGAAGGTGATCCCCGGGTGAACGTCCGCGAGTTCGGAGGCGAGGGCCTCGGCCCTGCCGGGCACGGCGTCCTGGAGGACGACGGTCTCGACGGCGGGGTGCGTCAGCGTCAGATAGGCGGCGACGCGGTGGTTGATGGTGCCGCATCCGACCAGGCCCACGGTGCGCACCTCGCGGTCGCCGTGCAGTGCGCGGGCGGCGAGCGCCGCGCTCGCCGCGGTCCTGGAGGCGGAGATCTGGCTGCCTTCCAGGAGGGCGGAGGGGTAACCGGTCTCGAGGTCGTTGAGGATCTGCAGCGACGAGGCGCGCTGGAGTCCCTGCTCGACGTTGGCGGGGAAGGACGATATCCACTTCAGGCCCATGACCGGCGCCGGGCCGCCCAGATGCGCCGGGAGCGAGATGATGCGCGATCCGGGGGTCTCGGGCGGTCGCAGGAAGGTGGAGAACGGCACCTGCGACCGGCCGCGGCCGTGCAGGAGGTAGGCGGTGCGCACCGCGTCCAGCACGGTGGTCTCCAGGCCGTCCAGCGCGGCCCGGACGTCGTCGCGGCCGAGGATTCTCAACGTTCGCTTCTCTCGTCGTGGGTGATGCCGTCCCGGAGGACGGAGTGGTGGGTGAGCCGGAGTTCGTCGAGGAGTCCGGGGAACTCCGCGTCGACCCAGCCGTCGTCGTAGACCGTGTCGAGGTAGCGGTCGCCGCCGTCGGGGAGCACCGCGACGCAGGTGGCGCCCGGCTCGATCCATGAGGCGGCTCCCGCGAGCGCGGCCATGACGGCACCCGAGGAACCGCCCGCCAGGACGGATTCGGCCGCCAGGAGCCGCCGGCAGCCGCGTACGCAGTCCGCGTCGGTGACCTTGACCACGCGGTCGGCCAGGCCCGGCAGGAGCAGCTGAGGCACGACCGCGGCGCCGTGCCCGGGTATCGAACGCCGGTGGCCGCGTTCCCAGGGTTCCGGCGGGCCGAAGATGACGCTGCCCACCGCGTCCACCGCCACGATCCGGGTGCGCAGCTCGTGGTCGCGGATGTACTCGGCGCAGCCCCGCAGGGTGCCGCAGGTGCCGGCGGCGAGGAAGAGGTAGTCGGGGCCGCCGGGCAGGGCCTCGCAGATCTCGCTCATGGTGGAGTGGTGTGCGCGGGCGTTGTACTCGTTGGCGTACTGGTTGGGCCAGTAGGCGTCCGGGATGCTCTCCAGCAGCTCCTGGACCCGGCCGATGCGAGCCGGCAGGTACTCCCCGGTGGCCGGGTCCCGGTCGACGACCTCGACCCGGGCCCCGTACGCCCTCATGATCGAGGTGTTCTGCGCGGTGGTGCGGGGGTCGACGACGCAGACCAGTCCGAGCCGGTGGAAGTTGCACAGCTGGGCCAGGGCGATGGCGAGGTTGCCCGACGACGACTCGACGACCGTGGAGACTCCGGGCACCAGCCGGCCGGTCCAGATCGCGTGCTCGATCATCGACCTGGCGGCGCGGTCCTTGATGCTTCCCCCGGGGTTGAACCGCTCGCACTTGCCGTAGACCTGGAACTCCGCCGGAGGGAAGAGCCGGTCGAGGGCGACGAGCGGGGTCCCGCCGATCGTCTGGACGATGTCGGCTTTCGGGTGATGGGCCGGGGGCGCCGCCAGTGCGGTCCCGGCGGGGGCGACGAGCGTCATGACACCATCTCTCTGCTGATCTGGAGCCGCAGTTCACTGACGTAGCGCTCGCCGTCGGCGTCCGGCAGCCAGGAGTCCTCCGGGGCCGGCAGGGGTTCGCTGATGGTCACGACGGCGGCCGGGTCGGCCCTGAGGGCCCTGCGGGCGGTGTTCACGAAGGAGAGCACCAGCGCCGGGCTGGTGAAGTCGGCCAGCGACGGCTTGGTCTCCTCGGGGAACTTGACGAAGGCCCTGTCGGGCAGCCCGTTGTCCGTCGCCCAGCGGCGCACCGCCAGGTAGTCGGCGTGCCGGTCCGCCTTGGCGGCCGGCGGGATCCCGGCGGCGGGCAGCCGCCAGGTCTCCCTGAACAGCACGAGCTTGTCGACGGTGACGCGGGGGGTGTGGGCGTGGTCGAGACCGATCTTGAAGGCGTCGGCGGCGATGATCGACACGAGCACACCGAGGAGTTCCGGGATGCTCCACACCCGGCCGTCGGGCGTGGTCGCGGTGACCGTGCCGTCCTCCTCCGCCAGGACGACGGCCGCGGCCGGGTCTACGCGGGAGCGGTCGCCGAACGGGGCCCGGGTGAATCCGATCAGCCGGTCCCCCACGCCGATCGGCGCGGGCACCATCCGGCCGCTGTTGCGGCGCCAGTTGGTGGGCAGCAGCGGGACCATCCTGGGTGCGCCGAGCGCCCGGTTCACCTTGTCCCGGAGCGACTCACCGTCGGCCGTCCACTCCAGGAACGGCAGGTCGAGGGTGGCGAGGCAGGCGTGCATCTCCCCCAGGACGACCGTGTAATCGCCGGAGTTGACGGCGTCCACCGACCGGGCGACCACCTGGAGGTCCGGGCTGTGCACCGAGGCGGGGCGCGGCCGGGCCGGGTCGACGGCGAACGCCGCCCGCGCCCGGTCCTCGATCGCGTCGACCGGCAGGCTCACCCGCGCGGCCCCTCTCTCCGCCGGGCCGAGCGCGACGACCTCGCGCCACTTCTCGGCGAGTTCGCGTGTCGCGGTCCGCACAGCGGCCGGGTCGTCCCCCCAGAACATGCCGAGCACCTGGGGCCAGACGTCCGCGAGGGTCACCCTGCCGTGCCGTGCCGCCGCGGTGCGTACGAGCTCGGCGACCTGGTCCTCGACGAGCCGGGACAGCCGGTCGCCGAACCAGTCCGCCGCATCGGCCGCGACGGCCAGCGGGCGGGCGATCGGGGCGAAGAAGTCCTGCCCGAGCGAGGTGCGGCAGTCGCGCAGGGTGTCCTGGAAGCACAGGGTGCGCCCGGCGTACGTCTTGCCTTCCTCCCGGGACGCGGACCGGCCGGTCGTACGGACGAAGAAGTCGTCCAGCAGGTCGAGCGCGGCGGTGAGCGCCTCCGCGTCGGGGGCCTGCCCGATCCGCTCCCGCAGCCGGGCGAGTTCGGTGAGGACCGCGTCGAAGCGGACGAACAGCGCGGGGTCGCCGATCGCGTCGACGCGCCGGCGCAGGGTCTCCTCCGCCCACAGGTCGACGGGGATGTTGGCGTCCCAGCTGAGGACCCGCTGCCGCAGCAGCCGGTTCAGGGCGCGGTCCACGCGCTTCACGGCGTCGGACAGTTCCCACCCCTGCCCGTCCACGAGCGCGTCCACGATCCCCTGGGCGCTGCGCTCGCCGTCCGCGTGGCGCAGTACCCGGACCTCGTCGTCGCGCAGCCGCGCCGAACGGCCGCCCGGGAGGGTGAGCCGGTCGCCGTCGAGGTGGACGTCCGGCCGCAGCACCGGCGGGAACCACCAGCGGGCGCCCGGCTGCTCGGTCATCCACTCGGCCAGGGCGGCGACCGCCCAGCGTTCGAGGAAGACCCGGCTCCGTGCGGTCAGCGACGGCCCCGGGGTGAAGTCGAGGGCGCGCCGCTCCTGGCCCACGGAGATCCAGGAGGCGGGCCCGAAGAAGCCGATGGTGTCGGCCTTGGCGCCGTACCGCATCCAGTACATGGCGAGGGTGCGTTCGCGTTCCCTGCGCTTGGCGCCCTTGGCGGTGCCGCGCACCAGCGAGTCGAGGATCCGGTAGACACCGCGGTTCTGCCAGGCGATGGCCGTGCGCACCCGTTCGTCCCCGGCGATCCGGGCAAGCCGGGCGGCCTCGGCGGCGTAGTCGCTCTCGTACCGGGCGACGAACTCGGCGTGGTCCGCGGCGCCTTCGGCGTGGAGGGCCGCCGCCTCCGCGGCGCGCGGGCCGCCTATCCGGTGCAGACCGGAGACGGGGAAGCCGGCGCTGCGGAGCATCCCGACGCCCCAGACCCGCCATTCGGTGTCCGCCAGCGCGTACGACGGGGTGCAGGACGACCAGTCGAAGGGGCGGACCGTCTCCAGGGTGGCGGTCATCGGCCCGCCCCTTCCCGGAGTGCGGCGGCGAGCCGCGACACGCCTTCGTCCATGCGCCGGAGCGGTACGTGGCTGAAGCAGAGCCGCAGTCCGTCGGCGTGCTCGCCGTCGACGGAGAAGTGGCTTCCGGGCACGAAGGACACCCCGTGCCGGGCCGCGGCCTCGGTGAACCGGCCGGTGTCGGTGCCGTCGCGGTGCCGCAGCCAGATGTAGAAACCGCCGTCCGGGCGCTGCCACTCCCAGGGGCCGTCGGGGCCGAGTTCCGCGTCGAGGGCGTCGGCCATCCGGGTGCAGCGTTCCAGGTAGCCGCGCCGGTAGCCGTCGATCGTCTCCGTCCACCCGTTGCGTGCGTAGAAGGTGGCGAGCGCGGACTGGGCGAGCGCGGACGGGGAGAGCGTCATCACCTCCGTGGTGGAGCGGAGGTTCTGCGTGAGACGCGCCGGCGCGGCGATCCAGCCACAGCGCAGCCCGGGGGCGAAGACCTTGGAGAAGGTGCCGAGGTAGACGACGTGGTCCGGGGCGAGCGCCTTCATCGAGGTGACGCACGTGCCGTCGAAGGAGAGCAGGCCGTAGGGGTTGTCCTCGACGATCAGGAGGTCCAGCTCCCGGCAGACCGCGATCAGCGCGGTCCTGCGCTCCTGGGACAGGGTGCGGCCGGTCGGGTTCTGGTGCGTCGGGTTGCAGTACAGCAGCCGTACGGTCCGCCCGTCGGCCCGCAGACGCTCCACGGTCTCCCGCAGTGCCCGGGGGTCCATGCCGTACGGGTCCTCGGGGACACCGCACGGACGGAGGCCTGCGGTGCGGAAGGCGGCGGTGGCCCCCGGGTAGGCGGGCGTCTGGCACAGGACGGTCTCACCGGGTGAGGCCAGGCCCAGGGCTACGGTCATCAGCCCCGCCTGGGACCCTCCGGTCGGGATCAGCTCCTCGGCCGGTACGCGCGCCCCCTCGCGGTCCATGAGGTCGGCGATCGCCGGGACCAGGGCCTTGGGCACGTGCGGGGTGCTGTACTGGAAGGTGATCTTCCCGCCGAGCCGCACCAGGCGGGACAGCTGGCCCGATATCTCCTCCAGTGGGAGCACGTCGAGGTCCGGCAGGCCGCCGGCGAAGGAGATGAGGTCACCTCCCCGCTCGAACAGGCGCGGCATCTCCGCGGTGGTTCTGGTGGTGGTCCACATGGGTCGTCAGCTCCCGGCCGTCGCGGGCAGCGACGCGGCGAGGCGTGCCTGCACCGAGCGCCAGAGACCGGCCGACGAGGTGAGGGACGGGTCGGCGAGTGCCTCGGGGTCGAGCTCGATGCCGAACCGTTCCTCGACGGCCATCACCAGGGCGACGGTGTGCAGGGAGTCGACGCCGAGGTCGACGAGCGGGGTCTCGGAATCCTTGACGGTCACGGAGCAGATCTCCTCGACGAGCTGGTCAAACTGCGACTGGTTCATGGGTGGTCCTCGTCTGTGCGAAGGGGGGCGTGTCCGTCTCCCCGGCGTGGGCCGGGGAGTCGATCAGGCGCTGGGTGGCCGCGCGGTCCGGCTTGCCGTTCGCGGTCAGGGGCACGGCGTCGAGCGGGATGATCAGGTCGGGGAGCCGGGCGCGGTCCAGCCGGCGCGCGAGGTGGGTGCGGATCTCCTCCGGCGTCAGACGGCTGCGTACCGCGAGCCGCAGCGGCCCGTCCTCGGGTTCGGGCTTCAGGGCGACCGCCGCGGTCACGCCGGGGATGTGCTCGGCGGCGCTCTCGATCTCGGTCAGTCCGATGCGGACGCCGCGGCGCTTGATGATGTCGTCGTCGCGGCCGACGAAGTGGAGACGGCCCTCTTCGTCCAGGTAGCCCTGGTCGCCGGAATGCAGTTCGAGTGATCCGTCCGCACGCCGGACGAATCGGTTCTGCTCCTCGATCGGGATCCGCCAGTAGCCGTCCATCACCGTGGTCCCGTGGACGACGATCTCGCCGGTCTCTCCCGGTCCGAGGGTCCGCTTGTCCGGTCCGACGATCCGGACGTGGTCACCGGGGATGGGCCGGCCGACCGAGTCGGGGTGGGCGGCGTATTCGGCGGGGTCCAGGATCGAGATGCGCTTGCACTCGGTCATCCCGTACATCGAGGCGAACTCCGAGCCGGGGAAGACCTCCAGCAGTTCGGCCATGACCGCCCGGCCGGGCCGGGCTCCGGTGTTCGTGAACAGCCGGACCTTCGTGGGCCTGCGGAGCTTGCGCTGGAGCAGGGTGAGGATCTGGGCGAGCGACGGCACCAGAGGGACCACGGTCAGACCGTGCCGTTCGATGAGCCGCAGCAGTCCGACGTCCTGGGCCCGCCCGGTCAGCACCAGGGTGCCGCCGGTCAGCGCGCAGAGCAGCGCCTGGTAGAGCCCGTAGTCGAAGGAGAGCGGGAGCCGGCAGAGCACCACGTCGTCCGGGCGGTAGCCCAGGCAGGCGTTGACCGCGTGGAGCGCGGCGGTCATCTGCCGGTGGGGGCAGACGACCCCCTTGGGGCGGCCGGTGGTACCGGAGGTGTAGATGAGCATCGCGACGGCGGTGTCGGGCAGTTCGGCACGCCGGAGGTCGGGAGCGGCGCCCTCGATCTCCCGGTGCGCCACCGTCGCGGTGACGGTGGCCCCGGCGCCTGTGCCCGCGCCCGGCGGACAGATCGCCAGGGCGGCGGAGCAGTCCTCGACGATGCCGGCGGTCTGTGTGTCCGTCAGCTCGGGGTGTACGGGGACGAAGACGGCACCGACGCGGAGGGTGGCGTAGAGCAGGGCGAGGAAGGCGCGGTCGTTGCCGCCCGCGTAGACGACCCGCTGTCCGGGGGCGATGCCCCGGCCGCGCAGCCATCCGGTCGCGCGGTCGACGGCGGCGCCGAGCTCGCCGTAGGTCCAGGAGCCCTCGGTGTCGATGACGGCGGTGTGCCCGGGGCGCTGGGAGCGGGGGCGGTCGATGAGGTCAGACACCAGCACGGGCCGGCTCCGTTCTCGCGGCGCCTGCGTCGAGCCGGGCTGCTGCCTTCACGAGGTCCCGCGGGGTGTTCACGGACACCACGTCGAGCGCGGGGTACCGGCGCTTCAGGATTCCGGCGAGCGTGCGGGCCGGCGGAGTCGAGAACACCGCCCGGGGCGCGGTGCGGGCCAGGGCGTCCATGCACAGGTCCCAGCGCACCGGCCGCACCACCTGCTCGACGAGCCGTCGGCGTATCTCGTCGGGCGGGGTGACCGCGGCTCCGTCGGTGTTCGAGAGGAGGATCTGGCGCGGTGGGGCGAAGCGGGTGGCCGCCGCGGCGTCGGCGAAGGCCTGCCGGGCCTGCTCCATGTGCGGGGTGTGGAACGCCCCCGCGACCGGCAGTTCCCGGACCGTGGCCCCGCGGGGCGGATCGGCCAGCAGCCGCCCGATCCGGCCGGACGTCCCGGCGGCCACGATCTGGCCGGGGCCGTTGTGGGTGGCGGCGCTCAGCCCGAGAGCGGAGAGGTGGGCGAGCACCTCCGGCTCGTCCCCGCCGACCACGGCCGCCATGGAGGTCGGTGTGCCCGCACAGGCCTCCGCCATGGCCCTGCCGCGTACGGCGGCGAGGCGTACGGCGTCGGCGGGGTCCAGGACACCCGCGTACGCCGCAGCGGTGAGCTCTCCGACCGAGTGGCCGGCCACCACGGCCGCCCCGTCGGGCAGACGGCCCGTCAGAGCGCCGTGGGCCAGCAGCCCCTGGGCGACGAGCAGCGGCTGGGTGTTCTCCGTCCGTGCGATCTCGGCCGCCGAGGCCTTGGTGCCCAGATGGGCCAGATCGCAGCCCGATGCCTGGGACCACTGCCGTACCGCGGCGGCGCACTCCGGGTCCCGGAGCCAGCCGGCCAGCATGCCGGGGGTCTGGGACCCCTGGCCTGGCGCGATGATTGCGAACATGTGTTCTATCCCCCCTGTGTCGAGTACCCCTGCGCGGCCCGTCGGCCCGCGAACGGTGAAGAACCGCAGCTCCGGGATGTGCTGCCGGCGTGACGCGGCCCCTACTGCCGGCCGGTGCTCCTGGCGAACCTTCGGACCGCCATGAACGAGAACGCGGCGAACCAGGCGACGACGTTGACCACGGCCCCGGTGAGGCTGGAGTGCTCACCGCTGAAGGCGTAACCGTCGGTGAGGGCGTACCGGGCGAGGGTCGCCACCCCGTACATCGGGGTGTAGCGCGAGATCTCCAGCATGATCCCGCTGAGCGGGATGAAGAGGTCACCGAGGAACGCGAGCGCCGTCATGGTCAGCCCCGGCATATGCATGACCACATCGGGCTTCATCGCCAGCCCCATCGCGATGCCGAGTGCCGCGAAGACCGCCGCTCCCAGCCATGCGACGAGCAGGGCCGTCACCCACACCGTCGCGTCCGCCCGCGCCCCGGTGACGAGCCCGAGGACGCCGACGATGATCACCGGGACCCCGGCCATGAGCACCGAGCACAGCACCTTGACGAGCAGATAGCCCGGCGGGGTGAGCGGGCTCAGCGCGATGGTGCGCATCCAGCCCACGGACCGCTCGACCGAGATCGTGGCCGCGGAGCTGATGGCCGCGGTCCCGGCGCCGTACACGGCCAGACCGCACATCATCCACGCGGCGAAGTTCCCGTGCGGCAGCGAGGCGTCGTCCGGGCCGGTCCGGAACAGGGCGAGGTAGAGCACCGCCGGCAGCAGCAACGTGAAGATCGTCGTCTGCCGGTTGAAGCGCCGGCGCAGCTCGTACCCGATGAACGTGGCGTTGACCCCGCCGAGGACCGGCCCCCGGGAGCCCGTCTCCGTCTGCGTGAGCGTGGTGGTCACAGTCCCTCCCGGGCGCCGCGGTCCTGCTGGGTGATGGCCATGAACGCCTCTTCGAGGCTGCGTGGGGTCACTTCGATCTCGCTCGCGCGTGTCCGTCCGACGAGCAACCGCAGCACGGTGTCCGAGTCGGAGCAGTCGAAGAAGTGACGGTCACCGCGCACCGTGCAGGAGCGGACACCGGGTGAGGCGGCCACCGCCTCGGCGTCCTGCGGGGTGATCACGGCGGACACCGTGCGCCCGCTGGTCGCCGCGCGGACCGAGGAGGCCGAGCCGTCGGCCACGACCGCGCCGTGGTCGATCATCACCACGCGGTCGGCGAACTGGTCCGCCTCCTCCATGTAGTGCGTGGCGAACATGACGGTCATGCCCCGCCCGGCGTCCTCCCGGACGGCCGCCCAGAACTCCCGGCGGGCAGCCACGTCCATTCCGGCCGTCGGCTCGTCCAGCACCAGGAACTCGGGGTCGGACAGGAGCGCCACCGCGAACCGCAGCCGCTGCTGCTCACCGCCCGAGCACGCGGAGACCTTGCGGTCGCGCAGTCCGGTGATGCCGGCCCTGCTCATGCACCGGTCGGGGTCGGCACCGGGGTGCAGCGAACCGAGCATGTGCACCGTGGCCCCGACCGTCAGGTCGGGAAGCAGCCCGCCCGACTGCATGACGGCGGCGACCCGTCCGGCCCGCACCGCGTGCTGCGGCTCCTGGCCGAACAGCTCGACCGTCCCGGAGTCGGGCCGGGTCAGGCCCAGGAGCAGGTCGATGGTCGTCGACTTCCCGGCGCCGTTCGGGCCGAGGAACGCCACGATCTCACCGCGCCGGATCCGCAGATCCAGCCCGTCGACGGCGGTGAAGTCCTCGCCCTTGGCGTTGGAGAAGCGCTTGACGACCGTCCCGAGCAAGGCGACGTCCTCCGGCGCACCTCCTCCCGCTGAGGGGCGGACTCGGGATTCGGTCATCATCGGAAGGCCTCACGATTCGGTCGACGCCGGCTGGCGGAAAACACTCTTCCGCGCGCCGCTATCCGTCCGGACCGGAGCCGCTACTCCCCGCCTATCCGCGCCCTGTCCCCGGGAGGTCGGGGGGTGGCCGCGGGGCGGGCGCACATGCGACAGGCCGGGTCCCCACCACGTGTGGTGGGGACCCGGCCTGTCATGGTCCGGTCCGGACCGGCCGGATCGCGACGGTCGTACGCCGCGCCGCCGGGGACACCGGACGGCTCGGCGGGACCGCCGTGCGCGGGAACCCGCGGGCCGTCGGCCGGTCAGACGTCGAGCTGGTCCGCGACCGCCCTCAGCAGGCCCGCGATCTTCGCACCGGCGGCCTTGTCGGGGTAGCGGCCCCGCTCCAGCATCGGCGTGATGTTCTCCAGCACCGTCGTCAGGTCCTGCACGATCGACGCCAGCTCGTCCGGGCTGCGCCGCTGCGCGGCGGCGACCGACGGGGTGGGGTCGAGAATCACCACGGAGAGGGCCTGGTCACCGCGCTGGCCCGCGACCACACCGAACTCGACGCGCTGACCGGGCTTGAGCGCCTCGACGCCGGCCGGGAGTACGGAGGAGTGGACGAAGACGTCGGCGCCGTCGTCACGCGAGAGGAAGCCGAAGCCCTTTTCCGAATTGAACCATTTGACCTTACCCGTGGGCACGTCTGTCCTCGTCCTCGTACTCGTCGGTGTGCGGGAGAGCCGAAAAGGCTCCGGATAGCAGTACAGCGGGTCTGTGACCCGCCGTGTCCCAGGCTAATGGCCCGGGGGCCGGACACAAGACGTCGCCGACCGGTTCCGCCGAGCGGGGAACTACCCTGGCCGGGTGAGTACTACTCCTTCAGGCGCAGGCGACCGGCTCGTACAGGTCGGCGCGATCGTCTTCTTCGTCGGCGCACTGGCCACGCTGGTCACCGTGGCCCCGCTGTTCCTGGGCACCGACCCGTTCCCGTCCGTCGCCTACGCGGTCTGCATGCTGATGGGACTGGGCTTCCTCATCGCGGCCGCCGGGGTGGTGCGGTCGGTGTGGAAGAACTCCCCGAAGCGGGCCGCGACGAGGTAGCGGCCCGCCCCGCCCCCTACGCCGACCGCCACTCCTGGGCGTAGTCGTCGAAGATGACGCGCAGGTGGTGGCCGATCTTCAGGTAGTCGAGGTCGTCCAGATTGGCGAGCGAGACCCGGACCGACCACTCGGGCCCGTCGAATCCCCCGCCGTTGAGCAGCACCACCGAGGTCTGCTCGGCGAGCCGGAAGAGCGGGTCGACGGGCTCGTAGTTCTGCTGCAGGAATGCGGCGAACTCCTTGCCGTGGACGCGTTCGGCCTCGGCCAGGAGATCCAGCTCGATGTAGTACGCGGCCCGCTTCGAGTCGTCCGAGATCTTCATGTGGACGCCCTCCAGGAGGAGGTCGAGCCGCTGCCGGACAATGGCGCGAATCCGGTGCTTGTACTCCTGGCCCTCGTCCAGCATGTCGAAGAGCGAGAACAGCGCCATCATCACCTGCTGCGGGAGCGAGAGCCCGGCCGTGTGGTTCAGCGCCACCTGCCGGGAGTCCGCGACGAGCCGGTCGATGAAGCGGATCTTCCCCGGCTCCAGCGACAGCGTCCCGTACCGCTTCTCCAGCCGTGCCCTCTGCTCCGGGGACTGGGCGGCCAGCATCCCGTCGATCACGTTGTCGTCGTGCAGCCCGATGACCCCGAGCCGCCAGCCGGTCGCACCGTAGTGCTTGGAGTAGGAGTAGACGAGCAGCGTGTTGCGCGGCAGGTCGGCGGCGAGTGAGCGGAACCCCTCCACGAAGGTCCCGTACACGTCGTCGGTGACGACGATCAGATTCGGGTTGCGCTCGGCCACCAGGGACACGATCTGCTCGGAGACCCTGGTGGAGAGGGCCAGCGAGGGCGGATTGCTCGGATTGACGCAGCAGACCATCTTCACGGACGGGTCGGCGAGCTTCTCGATCTCCTCCGCCGGGTAGCGCCACTGGCGCACGCCGGTCTCGGTGAAGAGGCTGGCCTGCACCAGGACCACGTCGAAGTCGTAGGTGTCCAGCTCCGGGATCTCCAGGTACGGGGTGAACACCGGGACCATCAGGGCGATCCGGTCGCCCTTCTCCAGGATCCCGTTCTTCATCAGGGAGTCGAAGATGTAGCACATGGCCGCCGTGCCGCCCTCGGTGGCGAAGAGGCTCATCGTCTGCCCCTCGGGCGGCCGGTGGTCGAACATCTCGTCCGCCAGGTAGCCCCGCACGATCTGCTCGGTGTGGCGCAGGATGCGGTCCGGTACCGGGTAGTTGTCGCCGATGGAGGAATCGGCCAGCTCGTGCACGAAGGCGTCGGGCACGAAGCCGAAGCGCTTCACCGCCAGGTCGACGCACGCCTTCAGCAGCTCGATGCCGGGCAGAGCCGGATTGGTGCGGACGAAGTGCTCGAAGCGCGCGGCGCACCCCGACTCCTCCGGCATGCCGCCCAGGTTGTCGGCCGTCCACACCCGCCTGGACTCGCTGATCGCGAAGTAGCCGAGCGCGTGGTACGCCTCACGGGGGCCGGTGGCCACCCAGTTCGGGTTGCCCCGGCCCGCGTTGAGCATGGCCTCGGCGGCCGTGCCCTTCTGGCCGGCCTTGTCGCTCTGCGCCTCCGTCGCGATCTGGATGAACTTGTCCTTCAGCTCGAAGGGGGAGAGCTGGGCGAAGGACCGGATCTCTTCCCGGCTGAGTCTCGTCTTCGGCATGGTGGTGTCCGCTCCCGTGCAGGTCGTGTCGGGTCAGTGGTTGAGGAGGACGATCACGGCGCCCCACACCGTCAGCAGGACGTTGCCGACGGCGTACGGGATCGTGTAACCGAGGGTGGGGATCTGGGATCTGGAGGTCTCGTTGACGGCTCCGATCGCCGCCGTGGTGGTCTGACCGCCGGCCAGGACGCCCATCAGGACCGGGAACCGGATCCTCTGCACGTGGTGCCCGACCAGGAAGCCCACGATCAGCGGGACGACGGTGGCGACGGCGCCGAGGACCAGGAGCCCCCAGCCGGCGGAGGACAGCCCGCTGGTGAAGCCGGGCCCGGCGTTGATCCCGACGACGGCGACGAAGACGCACAGCCCCAGCGTGTCCATGAACCACTGGGCGCCCGGCGGAACGTTTCCGTACGTCGGATACCTTCCGCGGATCCAGCCGAAGACCAGGCCCATGATCAGCCCGCCGCCCGAGGTGGACAGTGAGATCGGCACCCCGCCCGCGGTCAGCGCCGGGATGCCGATGCAGCCGCCGAGGAAGATGCCGAGGCCCACCCAGACCATGTCGGTCGCGAAGCTCGTCGGCACCGGCTTCCCGAGCGCCTCCGCGGCGGGGCCCACCAGCCGCTCCGGGCCGGTGAGGATCACGGTGTCGCCCCGCTCCAGCCGGGTGGAGAGCCGGTAGGGGAACTCCGCCCCGGCCCGGTACAGCTTGTCGACGTACACGCCGACCATGAACGGCTCCCGGCGCAGCTCCTCGATCGTCCGGCCGAGCTGCGCCTTCTCCGACGCCACCACGTGCAGCGTCTCGGTCCGGTAGCCGAGCAGCTCGACGTCGTCGGCCTCCGTCCCGATGTGCGTACGGGCGTCGAAGTCGACCAGGTCGCCGCGGATGGCGCTGACCGCGACGGTGTCGCCGAGCCGCAGGGTGCGGGACTGGTCGTGTTCCAGGACCGTGCCCTCACGGCGGACGCCGGTGAGGTAGACGCGGCGCCCCAGCTGCTTCTGCTGGTCCTCGAAGTCCGCCACCGACCGGCCGACCAGGTCGGGGCGCTGGACGCGGTAGGCGCGCAGCACCACCTCGTAGTAGCCCTCCCCCTCGTCGGGGCTCTCGTCGGGGGCGTCCATCTCGGCGGCGAGCGCGGCGCTCTCCTCGGCCAGGTCCCTGCGGTACAGCTTGGGCAGCACGTTCGCCAGGAGCATCGCGCACAGGATGGTGCCGAGCGGGTACGTCACCGCGTAGCCGACGGCCACCAGGTTCTGTTCGGACTTCACCTCTGCGGAGGAGAGTCCGGGCAGGGTGCCGATGGCGTCCTGGGCGACACCGATGGCGGCGGACTGGGTGAGGGCCCCGCTCATCAGGCCGGCGCCCAGGCCCGGACCGTAGCCGAGCAGGCTCGCGAACAGCCAGGAGACCAGCAGCCCCGTCACACAGACGACGACCGCGTTGAGGACCTGCGGCAGGCCGTCCTTCTTCAGCCCGCGGAAGAACTGCGGGCCGACGCGGTAGCCGAGGGCGAACAGGAACATGATGAAGAACAGGTTCTTCACCGTGTCGTCGATCTCGACCTCGAACTGGGCGCCGAGCACCAGCCCGGCGACCAAACAGCCCGTCACGGCGCCCAGCGCGATGGTCCTGTAGCGGACCTTCCCGAGGAGGAACCCGAGCGCGATGACGACGAAGACGAGCAGTTCGGGGTGGGGCTGGAAGATGTTCCGGTTCAGGAAGTCGACCATGTCAGGCCCCCAGCACTCCGACGAGAATGGGTCCGGTCAGCGGCAGCAGGAAGTTGGAGAGCGTGTAGGTGATCGTGTAGCCGAGGAGCGGTACGGAGCTCTGGGCCACCTGGGTGATGGAGGTGATCGCCGGGGTGGAGCACTGCTGCCCGGCGATGGCGCCGATGAGGAGCGGCTTCTCGATCTTCAGCAGCTTGCGCCCGACGACCAGTGAGATCGTCGCCGGGATCAGGACCATGGCGATCCCGGCGACCGGGAGCAGCGCCCCGTACTCCTTGAGCAGCGGCCAGGCCTGCGGCCCGGCGGCAAGCCCGGTGCAGGCGATGAAGACGGCCAGGCCCATGTCCTTCAGGGTGCTCGCGGCCTGCGGCGGGAAGGCGCCGAAGGTCTGGCTGCGGGAACGGAACCAGCCGAAGACCAGGCCGGAGATGAGGCAGCCGCCACCGGTGCCGAGCGACAGCGGGACGTCCCCGGCCTTGACCACGATCTGGCCCAGCAGGGAACCCGCGACGATGCCGAACCCCAGGTAGATGAAGTCGGTGGAGTCGTTCTTCACCACCGCCCCGAGCTTCGCGACCAGTCTCTGCAGCCCGCCCCTGGCACCGACCAGGGTGAGCACGTCACCCCGGGCGAGGACCGTCTCCCCGCTGGCGGGCAGGTGCTGTTCGTTGCGCAGGACGTCGGTGACGTAGACACCGTCCCCCCGGAACTCCGGGTGGCGCTTCTGCAGCCGGTCGATGCTCGCGCCGACGGTCTCCTTGTCGGTGACGGCGACCTGGCTGGTGGCCAGTGGGGTGTCGAGCCCCGGCACGGCGGGCGTCTCGGGGCCGATCTCCCGGCCCGCCTCGATGATCGCCGACCGCAGGCCGACGACCTGGACCAGGTCGCTGAGCGTCAGCTCCAGATCCGCGTCCGGGGTGAGCAGCCTGCTGCCGCGTTTGACGCCCTCGACGGTGATCCGGCTGTCGAACGCCCTCTGCAGGTCCCCGACGGTCCGGCCGTCCGCCAGGGTCACCAGGTAGGTGCGGCCGACCATGCGGGGCAGCGCCTCACGTTCGTCGGCCTCCAGACCGCCCCCGCCGCCGCGCATCTTCTCCCACAGTTGGCGGGAGGCGTCCGCGAGGTTGATGCGGAGCAGCATCGGCATGATCTGGCTGGTGTAGAGCACGATCGTGATCAGGCCGAACAGGTAGCAGACCGTGTACGCGGTGGCCACGTGCCCCTGGTACTGGTCGATCTGGTCGGAGGTCAGGTCGCTGAGCTTGCCGATGGCCTCGGTGGCCGTGCCCACGACCGCTGATTCGGTGGCCGCCCCGGCGAGGATGCCGGAGGCCGTACCGACGTCCAGGTCGAAGGCCTTGGCCAGCCCGTAGGCGATGCCGAGGACGCAGACCATCTCGATCAGGCAGAGCGCGAAGAACCGCAGGCTGCCGCGGTTGAGGTTGGCGAAGAACTGCGGCCCGGCCATGTAGCCCAGCGAGAAGATGAACAGGGCGAAGAAGACGGTCTTCACGTCGTCGTCGACGCTGACGTGCCGGGTGCCCAGCAGCAGCGAGACGATCAGCGTGCCGCAGATGCCGCCGAGGGCGATGGGCCCGACACGGAGTTTGCCGAGGAGGTATCCGGCGGCGAGGCAGAGGAAGAGGGAGAGGGCGGGATTGTCACGGAGAACACCCACCTCACCTCACCCCACGATCAGGCGATTAGTGAACTTAAGGCACATAGGGGCGAAATTAACAGCCGAACCCCGGAGGGGCACCCCCGACAGGGCCGGACGCCCCGGGGCCGGCCCGGGGTGCCGTCCCTCGCGTCACACCGCCGTGAAGGCCCGCAGCCACGCGGGGAACGCGGTGAGGTCGGGCAGGACCACGTCGGCTCCGGCCGCCCGGAGCTCCTCCTCGTCGCACGGGCCGGTGGTGACGCCGACCGCCAGCGCGTTCGCCGCGTGCGCCCCCCGGACGTCGCCGGTGTGGTCGCCCACGTAGATCCGCGCACCGTGCTCCAGGAGCGCCTCCGCCTTGCCCTCGGCCCAGAGACCACCGATCAGCGTGTCCGCCGGGATGCCGAGGTGGGCGAGGTGGAGCTTGGCGTTCGGCTCGTACTTGGCGGTGACGACCATCACGTGTCCGCCCAGTGCGTGGACGGCCTCGACCGCCTCCCGGGCGCCGGGCATCGCCGTCGTGGGGGTGATCGCGCGGTCCGGGTAGATCGCGCGGAACCGGTCGGCGGCCTCGGCGATCGCGTCGGCGGGGAACCAGTTGGACATCTCCTCCGCGAGCGGCGGGCCGAGGCGGCTGACGGCCAGGCCGGCGTCTATGTACACACCCGTCTCGGCGGCCAGCGCCTCGTAGACGGCCCTGATACCGGGCCGGGAGTCGATGAGGGTCATGTCGAGGTCGAATCCGACCGTCAGGGTGTGTGAAGGCATGGGGTCCATTGTGCCGAGTGTCCGGGCGGTGCCTCCGGACCGCCCGCGCGGGGACCCCGGCCGCCGCACCGGGGACCGCCCGCGCGGGGACCCCGGCCGCCGCACCGGGGCGTCGGTCAGCGATACCCCGTCGCGTCGGCGGGCCCGCCCGCGTCCTGGACCTCGACGAGGTAGCGCCAGGCGTCCGGCCGGCTGCCGTCGAGGTCGGTGAACCCGTACTCCCGCGCCAGCCCGCCGCTGGACAGCGACTGCCCGTTCCACCGGCTCACCTCTGGATCGGCGGCCAGCGCGACGACGGCCCGCCCGGTGTAGGACGGCGTCTCGGAGATGCAGAAGTGCGGCACCCGGTCGAGGGCGTCCCGCCAGGTCTCCTCCGTCACCTCGAAGTGGTCGAGCATGATCTCCGAGCGCATCCACCCCGGCGTCAGAGCCACGGCCGTCGCACCGCGGGGGCCCAGTTCGTGGCCGAGGGAGAAGCCCATGCGCAGGACGGCGGACTTGGCGAGGTCGTAGAAGAAGGAGTTCCGGTAGGTGTCCCGGTTGTACTCGGCGGTGCCGTCGGTCATCTCCACGACCAGACCGCCCCGGCCGCGCAGCAGGAGCGGGAGGGCGTGGTGGCTGGTGATCGCGTGCGTCTCCACGGCGAGCCGCAGCAGCCGCAGCCCCTTGTCCAGGTCGTGCTCCCACACGGGGGCGTCCCAGGCGAAGAGGTGTTCGCCGCCCCAGATGTCGTTGACCAGGACGTCCAGTCGGCCCTGTTCGGCCGCGACGCGGTCCACCAGGGCGCGGACCTGCGAGGGGACCAGATGGTCGGTGGGCACCGCGATGCCGTGGCCGCCCGCCTCGGTCACCAGGTCCGCGGTGTCCTCGATGGTCTCGGGACGGTCGTACTCCGAGCGCTGCGCCCGGGTGCTGCGTCCGGTGACGTAGACGGTCGCCCCGGCCGCGCCGAGCTCGACCGCGATCCCTCTGCCGGCTCCCCGCGTCGCCCCCGCGACGAGGGCCACCTTGCCGTCCAGTGCCGCTGACATGTGTGTCCTTCCGGATCCACGGGCTGTCCCGCGCCGTGCCGACGCCCGTGCGGACGGCGGAGACACCATGCTTTCCCGGAAACCGGACATCCTCTGTCGGCATTTCCCGGCGTGTTCCCCACGGCTGCCCGGGACGGGGCCGAAGCCTGTGGGGCGCGGTGTCAGGTCCGCGCCCCACAGGTGATCCGGGGATGTAACACCTGGGCGTGATCCTGCCCAGGCTGCTCCGGTCTAGGCTCCCGACGTCATCCGCTCCACCGCGAGCCGCGTCAGCTCACGGCTGGAGGGCTCGGTGTCGAGGGAGCGGTGCAGGGCCAGCCCTTCGATCAGCGCGTCGAGCCGGCGGGCGGTCTCCGGCTCGAAGTGCTGCTCCAGCAGACGCCGGCTGCGGTTCATCCACGCGTGGGTGAGCTCGCGGTACTCGTCGCGCCGGGCTGCCAGGGTGTAGAGCTCCTGGGTGAGGACGAGCTCGCGGCGCGGACCCTCGGACAGCACGTGGATGAGGTCGGTGACCGCCTCACGCGCCTCCTCGGGTGTGCCGGCCCGCCCCAGGTGCAGCTCGAACACGGCCACGATCTGGTCGGCGAACCGGGTGAACGCCTCGCGCAGCAGGTCGTCGATGCCGCTGAAGTGATAGGTCATCGACCCCAGCGGCACATCGGCGCGGGCGGCGATCTTGCGGTGCGACACGCCGACGACGCCCTCCTCGGCGATGTGGTCGAGCGTGGCGGCGAGGATCCGCTCGCGCCGCTGGGGGTCCGTACGTCCGGTGGCCACGGGGCCGGTCAGACGGCGCGGACGACGCGGGCGGGGTTGCCCACGGCGACGACGTCGGCGGGGATGTCCTTCGTGACCACGGCACCCGCACCGATCACGGAGTTGTCGCCGATGCTCACCCCCGGACAGACGATGACTCCCCCGCCGAGCCAGACGTTGTCGCCGATGGTGATGGGGAGCGCGGCCTCCAGCTTGTCCCGGCGGGGCCCCGGCTCGACGGGGTGGGTGGGCGTGAGGAGCTGGACGTTGGGGCCGATCTGGCAGTCCTCGCCGATGGTGATGCGTGCGACGTCGAGCGCGGTGAGGTGGTAGTTCACGAAGGTGCGCGCGCCGATGGAGATGTTGCTGCCGTAGTCGACGTAGAGCGGCGGGCGCAGGTCGACGCCCTCGCCCACGGACTCCAGCAGCTCGGCCAGGACCGTCCTGGCCTCGTCGGCGTCCTCGGCGTAGGCGGCCTGGAAGCGGGCCGCGAGGCGCATGGCCCGCTGCTGGCGCCGCGCGATCTCCGGATCGTCGGCGATGTAGAGGTCACCCGCGAGCATGCGCTCCAGGTTGGTACGCGGATCATCGGCGAAGTAGTCCATGGGCATGGCCGTGACCGTACACCCAAAGCGTACGAACGTACACTTCGATTCGCGTCGCCCTTCCGTCCCGGCCCCGTCAGCCCGCCAGCCGGCGGGAGCGCCAGACCAGGTAGAGCGCCGACGCCACCGCCGCGACCCGCACTACCACCGGCCAGACGTCCGTCATCGCGTCCCCCATGGCGCTCTCCGCGAGCGGCTCGCCCCAGCGCCCCTCCATGCGGCCCCAGAGCCAGACGAAGGCACCGCCGACGACCAGGCCCGGCAGGCCCAGCGCGACCCACTTCGCCTCCGCCCGGGAGAACCTGCGCGAGCTGTACGCCAGCAGCCAGCCGCCGGCGAGCGCCAGCCACGAGCCGAGCACGGCTCCGGCCACCAGCAGCGCGGCGGCCAGCAGCAGCAGCGGATGGGCGAGGCGGGGCCGCGCGACGGCCTCGGCGTCGACGACGGCCTTCCTGGGCCGCCGCGGCCGCAGCCTCATGCGCGGCCGCGGTACCGCGGGCGGGGCGGCGGGCGGGGCGGCGGGCCCCTTCTCCTCCGCCGGCGGCGCGGGCTCCTCGGCGTCCGCCGGGGGACGCGGCGCGGGGGCCTTCGGCGCGCCCGGCAGGCCGAACAGCTCCGGGCTCTCCAGCCCGCCCACGAACCCCGGCACGGACGTGCCCATGCCCATCACCCCGGGCCCGCCCTGCGCGGTCCCGCCGAAGGGCCCCGGCTCGATCCGCCACCACTCGGGCTCGGCCCCGGACGCCTCCGGGCCCAGTCCCGCCATGTGCGGCGCGGACGCCGACGGCCAGTCAGGGTCCGGCTCCCCGAGGGCAGGCCCCCGGGGCCGGGAATCGGCGTGCCCGGCCGTCGCGGCGTCCGGCGACTCGCCCTTGCGCGACGCGTCTTTCCTGAGCACACCCCGCCGGGCCCGGGGCACCCCCCGGGAGCTGTCGGCCCCCGTCGCGGCGTCCGCCCGGGGCGGAGGCAGCGGCACCTCTCCGTCACCCGACTCGGCCGCGGCGGAGACGAGTTCACCCGGCGCCCCGAGACGGCCGAGGATGCGCCGGACCACCGCCGGAGAGTCGGATCCGTCCGTGCCGCGCTGCCGGTCGATCTCGCCCCGCAGCGTCGCGACGAGTCTCATCCGGGCGCCCGAGGACAGCTGTTGCTGCTGCGCCAGGTCACCGACCCGGCTGAGGTAGTCGTAGACAAGCTGGTCGCTCTCGATCCCCACGCGCTGGTTCTCCCTCCACCCGCCCTGCCCCGACGGTAGCGTTCCAGGGGCTACCGTGGGACGGATGGGGACGACCACACCACCGCGCACGCTCGCCGAAGCCCTGCGCGCCCGGGGCGACGAATCGCTGGCAGGGCTGCTGCGCGCCCGCCCCGACCTGCTCAGTCCCGTGCCGAACGACATCACTCAGCTGGCGACACGGGCCGGCACCCGGGCCTCCGTGGTCCGCGCGCTGGAGCACCTGGACCGCTTCGCCCTCCAGACCGCGGAGGCGCTGGCCGTGGCGCCGGACCCCGCTCCGTACGACACGCTGCTCGCGCTCCTCACCGGTGACGGGCAGGACGACGGCGAAGGGCGCGACGACGCCGGCGCGGCGATCACCGCCGCCCTGCCCGCCGCCCTCGGCACCCTGCGCGAGCAGGCCCTGGTCTGGGGCGAGGACACCCGGCTGCACCTCGTGCGCACCGCCCGCGAGCTGCTCGCCCCGTCGCCGCAGCACCCCTCCCCCACGGGCCTCGGCCCGACCGTCTCCGAGGCCACGGCCGGGATGTCGCCCGGCAGGCTGCAGGAGATCCTGACCGCCGCCGGGCTGCCCGCCACCCATGACCCGGTGTCCGCCGTCACCGCGCTGGCCGGACTCTTCACGGACCGGACCAGGATGGCGGAGCTGCTGGACACCGCCCCGGTCGAGGCGCTGTCCGTGCTCGACCGGCTGGTCTGGGGCCCGCCCTACGGGGAGGTCACCCCGAACCCCACCCCGCCCGTGCAGTGGCTGCGCGACCGCGGGCTCCTGCTGCCCGTGTCGACGCGCACCGTCGTCCTGCCGCGCGAGGCGGCGCTGCACCTGCGGGCCGGCCGCGCCCATCGCGTACCCGAGCCCGTGCCGCCGGTGCTCGTCGCCGCGGCCGAGCGTGATCCCCAGGCTGTGGACAGAGCCGCGGCGGGCCAGGGCTTCATGGCGTTGTCCACCGTCGAGGAGCTGCTGAAGCTCTGGAACAACGGCGGTCCGGCCATCCTCCGCGCGGGCGGTCTGAGCGTCCGCGAGCTGAAGCGTGCCGCCGTCTCGCTCGACGCGTCCGAGCCCGTCGCCGCCTTCTGGATCGAACTCGCCTACGCGGCGGGCCTGCTGGCCTCCGACGGCGAGTCCGACGAGCGGTACGCGCCGACCCCGGCCTCGGACGAGTGGCTGGACCTCCCCGCCCAGGACCGCTGGACCCACCTCGCCACCGCCTGGCTCGCCGCCACCCGCACCGCCGGCCTGATCGGCGGTCAGGACGCCAAGGGACGGGCGCTGTCCGCGCTCGGCCCCGACCTGGACCGTTCCGCCGCGCCCGAGGTACGCCACCGGGTCCTGGCCCTGTCCGCCTCGCTCCCGCCGGGCACCGCGCCCGACACGCAGACCCTGCTCGCCCGGCTCCGCTGGGAACGTCCGCTGCGCACGGCACCCCCGGGCGGGCCGTCGCCCCAGGGCGAGGCCTCCGACCTCCGCTCCCGGATCGCCCTGTGGACGGTCAACGAGGCGGAGCTGCTCGGCATCACCGGCCGCGGGGCCCTCTCCACCCAGGCCCGCGCGCTGCTCGACGAGGGGCCCGACGCCGCCGCCGCCCGCCTCGCCCCGCTGATCCCCGAGCCCCTGGACCACGTACTGCTCCAGGCCGACCTGACGGCGGTCGCCCCCGGCCCCCTGGAACGCCCGTTGGCCGACATGCTCTCGGTGCTCGCCGACGTCGAGTCCAAGGGCGGCGCGACGGTCTACCGCTTCACACCCGGCTCCGTACGCCGGGCGCTGGACGCCGGGCGGGCCGCGACCGACCTGCACGCCTTCCTGGCCACCCACAGCCGTACGCCGGTGCCGCAGCCGCTGAGCTACCTCATCGACGACGTGGCCCGCCGCCACGGCCATCTGCGGATCGGCGCCGCCTCCGCGTACGTGCGCTGCGACGACGAGGCCGTGCTCAACGAGATCCTGGCCGACAAGCGGTCGGCCGCCCTGCGGCTGCGCCGGCTCGCACCGACCGTCCTGGCGGCACAGGCCGACCCCGGTTCGCTCCTCGAGGGGCTGCGCGAGATGGGGTACGCCCCGGCCGCGGAATCCTCCGAGGGCGACGTCCTGATCACCCGCGCCGGCGCCCGCCGCACCCCGCCGCGTACGCCGCCCGTCCCCGTCCCCGAGGGCCCGCCGGTCCCGGACGCCACCCTGCTGGCCGCCGCGGTCCGGGCGGTCCGGGCCGGTGACACGGCCGCCCGGGCCGTCCACAAGGAGTCTCCGGAAACGGCCACGGCCACGGCGGGCTCCCTTCCCCGCACGAGCCCCGCCGAGACCCTCGCCACGGTGCAGGCCGCCGCGATGACCGGCTCGGCGGTCTGGATCGGCTACGTCAACGTGGACGGGGCGGCCAGCCAGCGGGTGATCGCCCCGGTGAAGGTCGAGGGCGGCTTCGTGACGGCGTACGACCACACCGCCGACGAGGTCAGGACGTATCCGCTGCACCGGATCACGGGCGTCGCGGAGCTCGCCGACGAGCAGCCGGCCTGACGGTCCCGCGGCCGGGCTGCCGACGCGAATCCCCTCTCCGCCGGCCGCCCCTGATCCGTCGTCCGGCCGCGCCGGGAGCGGTCAGGGAACCGGCAGCCCGCCCGCCCCGGCGGCCTCACGGAGCACTCCGACGAGCATGGGCATGGTGAGCCGTCCCGTGAACGTGTTGCGCTGACTGGGGTGATAGCTGCCGAAGAGGCGCAGCTCCTGCCTCCGCTCCGTGGCGGGGAGGACGACCTGTACGCCGTGGCCGAAGGCGGGGCGCGGGCGCGGCACCCGCCACCCCGCCTCGGCGAGCACCGGGAGCAGCGCCTGCCACCCGAACCCGCCGAGGACCACCACCGCCCGCAGCCCGGGGCTCAGCAGGTCCAGCTCCGCGGCCAGCCAGGCGCGGCAGGTGTCGCGTTCCGCCGGGGTCGGCTTGTTCGCAGGGGGTGCGCAGTGCACGGGTGACGTGAGCCGTACGCCGCGCAGGGCGAGGCCGTCCCCGGCGTGGACGGAGGACGCCTGTGAGGCGAGCCCCACCGTGTGCAGCGCCTCGAAGAGGAAGTCCCCGGCCGCGTCGCCGGTGAACATCCGGCCGGTCCTGTTGCCCCCGTGCGCGGCGGGCGCGAGCCCGACGACCGCCACGGCGGCGTCCGGCGGCCCGAAGCCGGGGACGGGCCGTGCCCAGTACTCCTGGTCCTGGAAGGCCGCACGCCTGACCTCGGCGACCTCCTCACGCCAGGCCACCAGCCGGGGGCAGGCCCGGCACCCCGCGACGAGCGCGTCCAGCTCGCCCAGCCCGGCGCACCGGGGCGCGTGGTGAGCCGGGAACCCCGGATCGCCGGGACCGGGCCCCGCCGCTTCGGCTCCGTC
Organism: Streptomyces sp. NPDC102402; assembly: GCF_044765765.1. Taxonomy (NCBI): domain Bacteria; kingdom Bacillati; phylum Actinomycetota; class Actinomycetes; order Kitasatosporales; family Streptomycetaceae; genus Streptomyces; species Streptomyces sp. NPDC102402. Next base: position 76,664 of record NZ_JBIWKR010000002.1, on the reverse strand, counting down.
CATCCCTCCACGCTACGGGCCCGGACGGGTCCGGGCCGCACTCCGTCACTCACGCGCGCCACCCGTTCGCGGCCGATGCGGCACACTGGACGTTTGGCCGTTCGCACCCGGACGGCCACCCCCCGCAGGAAAGGGCCGACGCGCGTGACCGGACCCCTCATCGTCCAGAGCGACAAGACGCTGCTCCTCGAGGTCGACCACGAACAGGCCGAGGCCTGCCGCCGTGTCATCGCACCCTTCGCCGAGCTGGAGCGTGCCCCCGAGCACATCCACACCTACCGCGTGACCCCGCTCGGCCTGTGGAACGCCCGTGCCGCCGGGCACGACGCCGAGCAGGTCGTCGACGCGCTCGTGGAGTACTCGCGCTACCCCGTGCCGCACGCGCTCCTCGTCGACATCGCCGAGACGATGGCGCGGTACGGCCGTCTCACCCTCTCCAAGCACCCCGTCCACGGCCTGGTGCTGACCTCGAACGACCGGCCCGTGCTGGAGGAGATCCTCCGCTCGAAGAAGGTCCAGCCGCTGGTCGGGGCGCGCCTCGACCCGGACACCGTGGCCGTGCACCCCTCCGAGCGCGGGCAGATCAAGCAGACGCTCCTGAAGCTGGGCTGGCCCGCCGAGGACCTCGCCGGGTACGTCGACGGCGAGGCGCACCCGATCGAGCTGGACCAGGAGAGCTGGTCGCTCCGCCCCTACCAGAAGCAGGCCGTCGAGGGCTTCTGGCACGGCGGTTCCGGTGTCGTCGTGCTCCCCTGCGGCGCCGGCAAGACGCTGGTCGGCGCGGGTGCCATGGCCGAGGCCAAGGCGACCACGCTGATCCTGGTCACCAACACCGTCTCCGCCCGCCAGTGGAAGCACGAACTGGTGAAGCGGACCTCGCTGACCGAGGAGGAGATCGGCGAGTACAGCGGCACGCGCAAGGAGATCCGGCCGGTCACCATCGCCACGTACCAGGTGCTGACCACGCGGCGTAAGGGCATCTACCCGCACCTGGAGCTCTTCGACTCCCGGGACTGGGGGCTCGTGATCTACGACGAGGTGCACCTGCTGCCCGCGCCCGTCTTCAAGTTCACCGCCGACCTCCAGGCCCGCCGGCGCCTCGGCCTCACCGCGACGCTGGTGCGCGAGGACGGCCGCGAGTCCGACGTCTTCTCGCTCATCGGGCCCAAGCGGTTCGACGCCCCGTGGAAGGAGATCGAGGCGCAGGGCTACATCGCGCCCGCCGACTGCGTCGAGGTCCGCGTGAACCTCACGGACTCGGAGCGCCTCGCCTACGCGACGGCGGAGGCCGAGGAGAAGTACCGCTTCTGCGCGACGACGGCGACGAAGCGGAAGGTGACCGAGGCGCTCGTACGCAAGCACCAGGGCGAGCAGACCCTGGTCATCGGGCAGTACATCGACCAGCTGGACGAGCTCGGTGAGCACCTGGACGCCCCTGTGATCAAGGGCGAGACGAGCAACGCCCAGCGCGAGAAGCTCTTCGACGCGTTCCGTCAGGGCGAGATCAGCGTGCTGGTCGTGTCGAAGGTCGCGAACTTCTCGATCGACCTGCCGGAGGCCACGGTCGCCATCCAGGTGTCGGGCACGTTCGGCTCGCGCCAGGAGGAGGCACAGCGGCTCGGCCGGGTGCTGCGGCCGAAGGCGGACGGGCACGAGGCCCGCTTCTACTCGGTGGTCGCCCGCGACACGATCGACCAGGACTTCGCGGCACACCGCCAGCGGTTCCTGGCCGAGCAGGGGTACGCCTACCGGATCGTCGACGCGGACGAGCTGCTGACGGAGAACTGACAGGTATCCCCGGTCGGGGGATCAGCGGCGGCGGCGGACGACTCCCGCCTCCTCCGCGTACTCGCCGAGGACGGCCACACCGAACGCGGTGCGCGCGAAGACGGAGACGGCGCGCACCGCGTTTCCCATGCGGTGGCTGTGTGGGTGACCGGTGGCCGCGGTCGCGCCGTGCGCGGGGCCGGTCCTTTCCGGGTTCAGATAAAGGCTGCTCATGTATTCCATGGTGCTCCGCCCGCCCGCGCCCCGGCATCGGCCCGCAGGCCGAAGCGCGGGCGGGCACGGGTAGGCCGGAGGTCGGATGCCGTCCCCTACGGGACGGACACGGCACCGCCTCTTATTCGTTCGCCCCGGGGGACGACGGTCGCTACAATCGCCGGTCTGCCCGCCTCCCGCACCGTGGTACCGGCCAGCCCTTCGAGCGGCCGGCAGCCGGGGGAGCGCCGCCGACCGGACGGAAACCGGCCGACAACTGCCGCACACGCCCACCGGCGTGTGCGTCTGCGTGTGAACGTCCCCGAGCGGACCGGGCGGTGAGCCCCGTCCGCCGTCCTGCGTCGAAAAGCCGGAGGCAACACCGTGCCCGCGCACGAAGAGACAAGCAATCCACTGGTCAGGGAGCGGGCCCATCTCGCCGCGTCCCGTGCCGCGCTGCGCGCCATGCGCGAGGACGTACAGGCGCTCGACATCCGTGATGTCACGGCGAACTGGGTCAACGCCGCGGTCCTGCAGGCCCAGATCGACGACCGCATCAAGGCGCTCGCCGACCTCTCCCACACCCCGCTCTTCTTCGGCCGCCTCGACTACCTGCACGTGGTCGGCGCCGAGAAGGCGGAGGGCGCGGAGGGAGAGCGCTTCTACATCGGCCGCCGCCACGTCCACGACGCCCACGGCGATCCGATGGTCATCGACTGGCGCGCACCGGTCTCGCAGCCGTTCTACCAGGCGTCCAGGAACAACCCGCTGGACGTCGACCACCGCCGCCGCTTCGGCTACACCGGCGGCGAGCTGACCGCGTACGAGGACGAGCACCTCACCGACCCGGCGGAGACCGAGCAGACCAGCAGGCTCCTCCAGGCGGAGATCGAGCGGCCCCGTGTGGGGCCGATGCGTGACATCGTCGCGACGATCCAGCCCGAGCAGGACGAGATCGTCCGCAGCGGCCTGGGCGGCACGGTCTGCGTCCAGGGAGGCCCGGGAACCGGGAAGACGGCCGTCGGTCTGCACCGTGTCGCCTACCTCCTGTACGCGCACCGCGAGCGCCTCGCCCGCACCGGCACCCTCGTCATCGGCCCGAACCGGTCCTTCCTCCACTACATCGAGCAGGTCCTGCCCGCGCTCGGCGAGCTGGAGGTGCGGCAGGCGACCGTCGAGGACCTGGTGACGGCGCGCGTCGAGGTGCGCGGCACCGACGAGGCGGCCGCCGCGGTGATCAAGGGCGACGCCCGCATGGCGGAGGTCCTGCGCCGGGCGATCCGCTCACACGTGACACCCCCGGCCGAGACGGTCGTGGTGGTGCGCGGCTCCCGCCGCTGGAGGGTACCGGCCTACGAGATCGAGGAGATGGTCGGCGAACTGCTGGCCCGCGACATGCGGTACGGCGCCGCGCACGAGGCCCTCCCCCAGCGCATCGCGCACGCCGTCCTCGTGCGGATGGAGGAGGCGGGCGAGGCCCCCGACGACCGGGTGCAGAACGCGGTGGCGCGCGATCCCGCGGTGAAGGCGGCCGTGAAGGCGATCTGGCCCGCGGTGGAGCCCGCGAAGCTGGTGCTGCGGCTCCTGACGGACGCGGACTTCCTGGCAGCTCACGCGGAGGGCGTCCTCACCGGCGACGAGCAGAAGCAGATCCTGATGGCCAGGCCCGCGCGCAGTGTGAAGTCGGCGAAGTGGACGGCGGCGGACGCCGTCCTGATCGACGAGGCGGCCGACCTGGTGGCCCGTACCCACTCGCTGGGCCATGTCGTCATCGACGAGGCCCAGGACCTGTCCCCGATGCAGTACCGCGCGGTGGGACGGCGCTGCTCGACCGGCTCGGCGACCGTCCTCGGCGACCTGGCACAGGGGACCACCCCGTGGTCGACGCGGAGCTGGGAGCAGGCGCTGTTCCACCTGGGCAAGGGGGACGCGGTCGTGGAGGAGCTGACGGCGGGCTTCCGTGTGCCGCGCGAGGTGATCGCGTACGCCTCCCGTCTCCTGCCGGCGATCGCCCCGGGCCTCGCCCCCGTGGAGTCGGTGCGTGAGACGCCGGGCTCCCTGGCGGTGCGGGAGGTCGCGGCGGCGGACGGGCTGGACGCGGCGGTGGTCGCGGCGTGCGAGGAGTCGCTGCGCCACGAGGGCTCGATCGGCCTGATCGCCGCCGACGCCCGCGTCCCGGCGCTGTCGGCGGCGCTCGCGGAGGCGGGCCACAGCGTCCTGTCCCCCGGCGAGGAGACCACGGCGGACTCCCGGCTGACGCTGGTCCCGGCCTCGCTCGCGAAGGGCCTGGAGTACGACTACGTCGTCCTGGACGAGCCGGCGGCCGTGGTCGACGGCGAGCCCGACGAACGCACCGGCCTGCGCCGCCTGTACGTGGCCCTGACCCGTGCGGTCTCGGGCCTCGTGGTCCTGCACGCGGCTCCGCTGCCGGAGCAGCTGGGGTAGCGGGGACGGCCGACCGGACCCTCCGTCGTCAGGTCAGCCGATCACCGTCACCGTGGTCAGCACGGTGACCGCGACCATCGCCGCCTGCATGGTGCGGATCGCCGTGCGGACGTCGTCGCCCGCCCACCGGCCGTCCGCGATCTTCTCCATGCGCGGCGTCACCTCCCGGACCGGGACCTCCGGAAACGCGAGGCGGTGCAGCTTCGCGGCGTGTATCAGGGCGATGAGACCGGCCGTGCGGTCGTCCGGATCAGTGCCGCGCAGCACCACCGAGGCCAGGCGTTCCCGCAGCTCGCGCTCGGGGGCGCCGTCGGCCTCGGGGTAGCGGCGCACCGGGAAGAGGCCCAGCACCTTGCGCTGTTCCTCACTCACGAGCCCTCGGGCGCGGAGGCTCTCGATCGTGGCTCCGACCGCTCTGCCGTGGTCCTTCGTCAGCCAGTCCGTCACCTTGGGAGCTCTGCTCTTCTTCGCCGCCCAGGCGTCGATCAGTCCGAGCCGCTCGTCGAGGAGGCCGGTGCCCGTGGGCGTCCGGTCGGCCACCTCCAGCCGCCCCGCGGCGACCGCGAGCCGTCCCGCCAGGGCGAGTTCGAGCACGATCCCGCCCGCGACGGCCCAGCCGGCGGCCTCCCGGTCCTTGGCCGCCCCGGACTCGTCGTCCAGGGACAGCAGCATGATCTCTTCGCCCAGCGTGACCGACATCGTCCACTCCCCGTTCGTTTGCCTACTCTGAGTGACGAACGGCGGGGGCGGGTGGTTCCCGGTTCTCCGGTCCTTCCGCGTCGAGGTGCGGCAGGATCCGTTCCAGCCGTCCCGGCGTCCACCAGGCCGCGCGGCCGAGCAGGGTCATCACGGCGGGCACCAGCAGCAGCCGTACGACCGTGGCGTCGATGAGGACGCCGGCGGCCAGGCCGGGACCCAGCATCTTGACGACGATGGTGCCCGCCCGTCAGCCGTCGAGCGCCGTACGCCACTCGCGTACGGCCTCGGCGTCCACCGGACCGGACCAGCCTCCCGGCCGGGCCGCCCCTCCGATGTGGAAGGCCTCGACGCCCGCGGCGCACAGCCGGGGCAGGTGCTCCAGGCGCAGGCCGCCGCCCACCATGATCTGCGGTTCATAGCCGGGCAGCTCCGAGCGTGACGCTTCGGCGAGCAGCGTCTCCATGCCGTCGTCGACGCCGTCCGGCGAGCCCGCCGTGAGGTACGTGTCGAGTCCCGGCAGGTCGGCGAGGTGCTTGCGCAGCACGTCGCGGTCGGCCGCGCGGTCGATGGCGCGGTGGAAGGTCCACGGGCGGCCGTCCAGCTCGGCGACGAGCCGCTCGACGGCCACCAGGTCGGCGTGACCGTGTTCGTCCAGGAAGCCGAGGACGAACTCCTCCGCCCCCGCTGCGCGCAGCGCGCGGGCCCTGTCCACGAGGACGCCGATGTCGCCGGCCGTGAAGCCGTCCGCGACCCTGAGCATGACGCGCAGCGGGATGTCGACGGCGGCGCGGATCTCCTCGAAGACCGCGATCGGGGGCGTCAGGCCGTCGGCCGCCATGTCGGTGACCAGTTCGAGGCGGTCCGCACCGCCCGCCTGCGCCGCGACCGCGTCCTCCACGTCGAGTGCGATCACCTCCAGGAGTGCACGGTTGCTCATGGTGTTCCATTCCTTCGCAGCGGCTGTGGACTACAGGTCTAGTCCAATAAACCAGACTACGGGTCAGTCACCCCGGGCGCAGCTTCCCACGTGAACGTGAGCGTGAAGATGCGCGGAGGCCGCGGCGGCATCCGCGGGGAGCGGACGCGCCGCGGCCTCACGGGTCACGGGGCGGGGACGTCAGGGCTGGAGCGGCATCGACCAGCAGTTGGAGGTGGTCCTCTTCCCGGAGAGGCGGTCGGTGAGCCAGGAGATGGCACTGCCCTGGTCGGTGAGGAGCGGGACGAGGTGGTTGGTGAGGAGCTTGTCGCCGAGGTCGGGCAGGTGGATCGCCTCGTACGTCACGTCTCCGCCCTTGCGGCACCAGTCCACCGCGAGCTGCCGGGCCTGCCGGTGTCCGACGATGTCGTCCTGCACGCCGGTGGCCAGGCGGACCGGGGCCGTCGGCTTCAGGTTGCCGATGCGCTGCTGGGCGAGGATCGCCTGCAGCTTCGGTTCGGCCGCGATGATGTCGGCGATCGGCTTGCCGTTGGCGGTCCACTTCTTGCTGTTCGTGAAGCCGTAGCCGAGGATCGCGTCACCCACGCACATGGTGGAGGTGTCCTTCAGCGCGGCCTTGCCGACGTCGTTCGTGTTCGCGTCCACGACCGCCTTCAGCGACGGGTCGGACTGGGCGAAGCCGTTGATCGACCAGCCCAGCGCGCCGGCCAGGGCACTGCCGTCGATGCCCTTCATGACCTCGGTGAGGTCGGCGGGCGGGGCGCCCGCGTAGGTGCCCGCCAGATTGACGTCGGGGGCGTACGAGGACTGCAGTTCGGCCGCCGAGGCGCTGGCGCCGCCACCCTGGCTGTAGCCGTAGAGCCCGACCTTGGAGGCGGAGGTGACCGAGGCTCCCGAGACGGAGCGGGCGGCGCGGGCCGCGTCCAGGAGGGCGTGCCCCTCGTCGACACGGTTGACGTAGGTGTGGAGCCGGTCGGTGGTTCCCAGCCCGGCGTAGTCGGTGACCACGACGGCCGCGCCGGCGGCGAGGAAACGGTAGACCGCGATGTTGTCGTAGCCGACGGACACCGTGCCCTCGCCGATGGTCAGCGGGTGCTGGAGCGACAGCGAGGGGGCGCACTGGTCGCCCTGGCCCATGGTCCCCGAGGCCAGCGCCACGAGGGGGCGGGCGCCGCCGCCCTTCCACGCGGCGGACGGCTCGATGTAGGCGCCGGTGACGGCGACGGGCCCGCCGCCCGCGTCGGTGGACTTGTACATCAGCCGGGTCGCGGTGCCGGGCATCCGCCGGCCGTCGAGACCGGGGAGGCTCACCCCGAGAGGCAGCGGCTCCGTACGGACGAGGGCCCCGTCGGCGGAGGGCAGCCGCGCCGGCGGGTCGTAGAAGGCGGGGACGGTCACGCCCCGGGAGACCACCGGCTCCGGTCCGGCGGTACCGGCGGCCGAGGCCGGTACCGCCGCCGCGCCCAGGCAGACGGCGACGGCCACGGACACGGCCGGCAGGCGCCCCGCACGGCGTCCCGGCCGACGGGGTTCCAGGAGGTGGGGGGTGTTCACGGTCGAGCTCGAACGGGCGGTCTTGCGCGGGCTCACGGCTCACTCCTCGCTCTGCTCCGATGAAGGTGAGCGCAAGCTAGCACCGAGGCGTTACCCGAAGTAACTCGTCGGTAAGTTACGCTTCGGTAACGTGCGGGCGGGCCCGGCCCCCCGACCGGGCCCACCCGCACGTGCCTACCGGGGCCACCCGCACACGCCTCCCGGGGCCGCCCGCACCCGCCTACCGGGGCCGCTGCCCGAGCTCGTCCACCACGCCCGACGCCACCAGGCCCTTTACCTCCGTGTACGTCTTGTCACCCGTCGGCCCCGCGAAACCGTCCTGCAGCAGGCCGAGATAGACGTACGTACGCCGTTCGAAGACGAGGCCGTACGAGATCCCGGGATACGAGACACCGATGCCGTGCCGGCCGAGGGCGTCCACCTCGTCGTCGTCGAGCACGATGCCGGGCAGCAGCGCCAGCGCCTCGAAGGCGGCGGCCCGCAGACCCGGCGGCATGACCCGGGGGCCGCGCAGCAGCGCACAGATGTTTCCGTACGCCATTCGCCCGGCCATCCGCTCCGCGCTCCTGCCCGGGCCGACCGTCTCCCCGTCGGCCCCTACCAGCACGTCATCCGAGCCGTACGGTCCGAACGCTTCGAGGAGTTCCTCCGGGTCGGTCGGCAGCTTGGCCAGCTTCGCGTACTCGTTGGGCGGCCACTGCACGCTGTGGGCCGACGGGGGCTCGTCCTTGATCCGCCCGTCGTAGACGTACCGGGAGAGCCGGGAGCCGTCCACCGAGATCCAGAACTCGTCCGTGTGCGTCGTCCGCCTCCCTCCCTTCACCCTGGTCCGCGTGTAGACCTCCCTGGCATAGAGGTACTGGTCGTCACGCGGCACCGGTGCCCCGGCGCCGTCGGCGCGTGTGCGGTCCGCGGCCCGGTGCAGCACCTGGGCGGCGGACAGCATGGCCCCGCCGCCGTCCCGCCCACCCCCGCCGCCGTCCCGCCCGTCCCGCCCGTCCCTGCCGACGACGACCGTTCCGGCCACCGCGGCGGCCGCCGTCGCGGTGAAGGCCACCCGCAGCACCGACCGCCTCGACGGCACACCGGCTCTCCGCCGGCCCTCCTTCACCATGGCCTCCGACAGCCGGGTGCGGGCAGCGGCGCGGGCGTCCTCGGTGAGCGCGGGCACCTCGGCCTCCAGCTCCCGCAGCGCGGTGAGGTCATTCATGACCGGGCTCCTCAAGATCGTCGTGAAGTCGGGTGGGATCCGAGCCGCCGAGCGCCTCGCGGAGCTTCTTCCGGCCCCGGTGGAGCCGCGAGCGCACGGTCCCCACCGGGATGCCGAGGGCGTCCGCCGCCTCCGCGTAGTCCAGGTCCCCCCAGGCGACGACCAGCAGCACGTCCCGGTAGCGGGCGGGCAACGCGGCGAGCGCTCCGGCGAGTTCGGAGCGGACGCCCTCGGCACTGACCCGCGCCGCCACCCGGTCCTCCAGGGGTTCGCCGTCTCCGGGGGCGGCGGAGGCCGCGCGTGAGAGGGCGCGCAGCCTTCTGGCCTCGGCCCGCCGGTGTCCTCCGACCAGGTTGGTGGCGATGCCGTAGAGCCAGGGCCTGGCGTGGGGCCTCGACAGGTCGTACCGGCGGCGCTGCTGAAAGGCGGTCACGAAGGTCTCGGCCATCAGGTCGTCGGCCGCCTCGGTGCCGAGCCTCCTGGCGACATAGCGGTGGATGTCGGCCGCGTACCGGTCGAACAGCACCGAGAACAGCTCGGGTTCGGTCCAGGACCGCTCGACGACCGAGGCGTCCGGAGGCTCGTGGCCACCGACGCCGGAGCCGGCGGTGCGGCGGGCTTCGACCTCCGGTGGGGCGGTCACTGGTCGGCTCTTGGGCTCATGGGGTTCCCCCGGGGAGACGGTCACGGTCACCCCCTGTTGGCCGATCCCCGCTTCCGGGTTCCCGTCACGCGCGCACGAACCGCACCGGTGTCCCCGGGACCGCCTGCGCCGCACCCGCCAGGGCCGCTTCGCCGACCACGCCGACGACCGGGTAGCCGCCCGTCGTCGGATGGTCGTTGAGGAACACCAGGGGCAGCCCGTCGGGCGGAACCTGGACGGCCCCCAGCACCATGCCCTCGCTCGGCAGTTCGCCTTCGCGGGCGCGCTCCAGGGCCGGCCCCTCCGTGCGCAGCCCGATGCGGTTGCTGCGTTCCGACACCCGGTACACCGCGGTGGTGAGCGTACGCAGGGCCGCCTGCGTGAACCACGTGTCCCGGGGCCCCGGGCGGAGGGGCAGGACGAGCTCGGCGGGGACGCCCGGCCAGGGGACGGGGTCCGCGGCCGGGGTGCCGCGCGCCGGGCCCAGCGGCAGGACGTCGCCGTCGCGCAGGACCGGCGGACCGAGCCCCGAGAGCAGGTCGGCGGACCTGCTGCCCAGCACCGGCTCGGGCACCAGGCCGCCCGCGAAGGCCAGATAGCCGCGCAGCCCGTGCACCGCGGGCCCGGCCTCCAGCACCGCGCCCGGCGGTACGCGCACGGGCCCGCCCCAGGCGGCCGGACCGCCGTCGACCGTGACCCGGCACCCAGCCCCACCGACGACGGCGAGCACCGGCCCGTCCCCGGTCACCCGGACCGCGCACCCGGTGAGGGTGGTCTCCAGCACCGCGGCGTCCGGGGCGTTGCCGACGAGCCGGTTGGCCAGCCGGCGGGCGGGCCCGTCCAGCGCCCCGGCCCTGGGCACGCCGAGATGGGCCCAGCCGGTGCGGCCCTCGTCCTGCACCGTGGTCAGGGCGCCCGCCCGGACCACCTCGATTCCCCGGCTCATCCGCGCGCCTCCGCCTCGACGAAGCGCACCCGGGCTCCGGGGCCGAGCAGCGCCGCCGGTTCGCGCGCCGGGTCCCACAGGGCTTCCGGCTCCGGCATCCGGCCGATGAGCTGCCAGCCCCCGGGAGAGGGCCGCGGGTAGACACCCGTGTACGGCCCGGCGAGGGCCAGCGCCCCCGCCGGCACCCGGGTCCGCGGTGTGGCCCGCCTCGGCACGTCGAAGTGCCCGGGCAGGCCCGTGAGGTAGCCGAAGCCGGGTGCGAAGCCGCAGAAGGCCACCCGGAACTCCGTACGGGCGTGGATGCGCGGCACCTCGTCGACGGCGACGCCCCACGCCTCGGCCACATCGGCGAGGTCCGGTCCGTCGTAGACGACCGGTATCTCGACGGCCTCGCCGTCGCCCCGGCGCAGCGGCGGTACGGTCCACGACCGCAGCCGCCCCGCGAGCGCGGCGTCCTCGACCCCGTCCAGCAGCACCGTCCGGGCGCCGGGGACGATCTCGCGCACGGCGGGGAGTTCACCGGCGGCCCTGCGGCGGAGCAGTTCGGCGTGGAAGGCCTCCGTCTCCTCGCCGGAAGCGAGTTCGACGAGCAGGGCGCGGGGTCCCGCCTCCAGCACCCGGAGGCCGCTCATGTGAAGGCCCGCACGCGGACGCCGGCCGCTTCCAGCGCCGTACGGACCCTCCGGGCGAGCGCCGCGGCCCCGGGGGTGTCCCCGTGGACGCACAGTGACCGGGCCTCCACGGCTATCCGGCTGCCGTCGATCCCGCTCACGGCCCCGTCGACGGCCATGCCCACACTGCGGCGCACGACCTCGTCCGCGTCGTGCACCACGGCTCCCGCCTCGGTCCGCGGCACGAGTGTGCCCTGCGGGGTGTACGCGCGATCGGCGAAGGCCTCCGCGACGGTGGTCAGGCCCGCCGCCTCGGCGTGGGCGAGCAGCCGGGAGCCCGGCAGTCCGAGGACGGCCGGCCGGCCGCCCGCGAGCAGCACGCCCGCGACGACGGCGGCGGCCTGCTCCTCGTCGTGGACGACACGGTTGTAGAGGGCGCCGTGCGGTTTCACGTACGAGACCGTGGACCCGGCCGCCTCCGCGAAGACCCGCAGGGCGCCGATCTGGTAGGCGATCTCGGCGGTCAGCTCGGCGGCCGGCACGTCCATGGAGCGCCGTCCGAAGCCGGCGAGGTCGCGGTAGGAGACCTGCGCCCCGATGCGTACCCCGCGCTCCGCCGCGGTGTCGCAGACCCGGCGCATCACGGAGGCGTCGCCCGCATGGAAGCCGCAGGCCACGTTCGCGCTGGTGACGCAGGTCAGCAGCGCCTCGTCCTCGGTGAGGGTCCAGCGGCCGAACCCCTCACCCAGGTCCGCGTTGAGGTCCATCGGCCGCGCCGGGCCCGTGCCGAGGTCCACCGGGTTCGCCGGGTCGAGTTCCGTCACGACCGCACGCTAACCACTGTCCGCCTCGTCCGACAAGGACGGCCCGGCACCCCTTGCGATCTCGTCCTCAGGCGGAAACACGCCCTAGGGTCGGGGCATGAACGACAGCGCCCGACACCTTCCCGGGGACGCGAGCGGTCTCCGCACCCGCTGGCAGGACGCCCTCGTCGCCGCCCGGGGCGGCGGGCCGGGCCCCGACCCTCTGCCCTACGCCGACGCCCTCATCGCACGCTGGGCCGAACCCCAGCGGCGTTACCACACCACCGCGCACCTGACCCAGGTCCTGGACCGCGTCGACACCCTGGCCGGGCACGCCGCCGACCCGGACCTGGTGCGTCTCGCCGTCTGGTTCCACGACGCGGTCTACCGCCCCGACCGCTCCGAGAACGAGGAGCGCAGCGCCGCCCTGGCCGAGCGCGCCCTGCCCGAGGCGGGCGTCCCCGGCGCGGCGACGGCGGAGGTCGCCCGGCTGGTCCGGCTCACCGTCACGCACGACCCTGCCGACGGTGACACCAACGGCGAGGTGCTGTGCGACGCCGATCTCGCGATCCTGGCGTCGGCCCCCAAGGAGTACGCGGCCTACGCGGCGCAGGTGCGTGAGGAGTACGGCTTCGTCCCGGACGACGCCTTCACCGAGGGCCGGGCCGGCGTCCTGCGGCAGCTGCTGGAGCTGCCCCGGCTGTTCCGTACGCCCCACGGCGCGGCGCAATGGGAAGCAAGGGCCCGGCAGAACCTGACCACGGAACTGGAGCTGCTCACCCACTGAGACAGGGGAATGACAGGGACGAAAGCACTGTTGGCCACTGTCATGCCCGACTCTGCTTCCAGTCGCCCCCGTATGCCGATGGCGGTCTACATCCTCGGCCTCTCGGTCTTCGCCCTCGGCACCAGTGAGTTCATGCTGTCCGGGCTGCTTCCGCCCATCGCCGACGACATGGACGTGTCCATACCGAAGGCCGGACTCCTCATATCCGCCTTCGCCATCGGCATGGTGGTCGGCGCCCCGCTGCTGGCGGTGGCCACGCTGCGGCTGCCTCGCCGTACGACCCTCATCGCGCTGATCTCGGTCTTCGGGCTGGGTCAGATCGCGGGCGCCCTGGCGCCGACGTACGAGGTGCTCTTCGTCTCCCGGGTGGTGAGCGCGCTGGCCTGCGCCGGTTTCTGGGCGGTCGGGGCCGCGGTCGCCATCGCGATGGTGCCGGTGAACGCGCGGGCCAGGGCGATGGCCGTGATGATCGGCGGACTGTCGATCGCCAACGTGCTGGGTGTGCCGCTGGGGGCGTTCCTCGGGGAGAGCTTCGGCTGGCGATCGGCGTTCTGGGCGGTGGGGGCCGCCTCCGCCGTCGCTCTGGTCGGTGTCGTCACGCGCATTCCGCGCATCCCGCTGCCGGACGAGAAGCCGCAGCTCAAGCAGGAGGTCGCGATCTACAGGGACCGCCAGGTGTGGCTGTCCGTCGCGATCACGGCCCTCGCCGCGGGCGGCGTGTTCTGCGCGTTCAGCTATCTCGCCCCGCTGCTGACGGACGTGGCCGGCCTGAGCTCGGGCTGGGTGCCGTGGGTGCTCGCGCTGTTCGGTGCCGGCGCCCTGATCGGCACGACGATCGGCGGCCGGGTCGCGGACGCGCACCTCTTCGGTGTGCTGCTCAGCGGCATCAGCGCCTCGACGGTCTTCCTGGTCGCGCTCGCCCTGTTCGCGTCCAGCCCGGTCGCCGTCGTCGTCCTGGCGTTCCTGCTCGGGCTCTCCGCGTTCTACACGGCCCCGGCGCTCAACGCCCGGATGTTCAACGTCGCGGGTGCGGCCCCGACGCTGGCGGGGGCGACGACCACGGCCGCCTTCAACCTGGGCAACACGAGCGGTCCGTGGCTGGGCGGTGCGGTGATCGACGCGGACTTCGGCTTCCGGGCCACCGCCTGGGCGGGCGCCTCGATGCTCGTCCTGGGCCTGGCCGCCGTGGTGGTCTCGCTGCGGCTGCGCGGCGGTGCGCCGTCCAGGCGGATCGCGGGCGCCCCGGCGCACGCCGGTCTTGAGCAAAGCGCCCAGGCGCACGCCGAGCCCGAGCGGGGCATCCCGGCGCAGTCCCACCCCGAGCACGGCACCCCGGCGCACGTCAGCCCGGAGCAGGCCGCCCCTTCGGACGCCTCAGCCCCGCGTCGGTGATCCGGCGCACGATCTCCTTCGACCCGACCTCCAGCGCCCCGGCGCGCACCGCGTCCGCGTAGCGCGCCTCGGGCACGTCGTAGTGGTCGCGCTCGAAGGCACGGGGCGGGCAGCCGATCGTGGCGGCGAAGGCGTGCAGTTCCTCGAACGACACGTCGCTGACCAGGTGCGACCACATCCGCCCGTGCCCCGGCCAGGTGGGCGGATCGATGTAGACGGTCACCGGCCGAACACCTCGGCGAGCGAACCCACCCGTGCGACGGACACCGTCGCCTTCGTGCAGACCCAGTGCGGATCGGCTCCGAGCTCCGGCTCGACGTCCAGGGCGTGCGGTCCCTCCTCGGTGCAGACCGGGCACAGCGGCCACCGCCCGTACTCCTCGAGGAGTGCGTCCTGGACGTCCTGCGCCACGAGCCCCGTGACGAACGGCACACCCTCGGGCCACTGTTCGACCCACCAACGCCGGTGGGCCACCGCGTCCTCGACCATCGAGACGATCCCGGCCTCGGCGACGTCACCGGCGACGAGGTCGGCCATCACCCGTGCCCGCGCGGTGTGCAGCTCCTGTTCCAGGCTGTTCAACTCCATGGCCCCATTGTCCCCCTCCCCGCGACGGGCCGGGCGTGATCCTTCAGAGGTCGGGACCAAAGGGGGCTTGACGGGATTCGTCCCTGAAAATATCTTTCAAACGTGACCAATGACGTGAAGGAAAGTTTCAACCCGGAATCCCCGCCCGCTCCCGCCGCTCTCGCGGCGAAGGTGCGGACGCTCGCTCCGTCCATGACCCGTTCCATGCAGCGGGTCGCCGAAGCGGTGGCGGGGGACCCCGCCGGGTGCGCCGCCCTCACCGTCACCGGTCTCGCCGAGCTCACGGGCACGAGCGAGGCGACCGTCGTCCGCACCGCCCGCCTCCTCGGCTACCCCGGCTACCGGGACCTGCGCCTCGCGCTCGCCGGCCTCGCCGCGCACCAGCAGTCGGGCAGGGCACCCGCCGTCACCGCCGACATCGCGGTCGACGACCCCATCGCGGACGTCGTCGCGAAGCTCGCCTACGACGAGCAGCAGACCCTCGCCGACACGGCCGCAGGACTCGACACGGTGCAGCTCACGGCGGCCGTGGCCGCCGCGGCCACTGCCCGCCGCATCGACATCTACGGCGTCGGCGCCTCCTCCCTCGTCGGCCAGGACCTCGCGCAGAAGCTGCTCCGCATCGGCCTGATAGCCCACGCCAACATGGACCCGCACCTCGCCGTGACCAACGCGGTGCAGCTCCGGACGGGAGACGTGGCGATCGCCATCACCCACTCGGGGTCGACGGTCGACGTCATCGAACCGCTCCGGGTCGCCTTCGACCGGGGCGCGACGACGATCGCGATCACCGGCCGCCCCGACGGACCCGTCTCGCAGTACGCCGACCACGTGCTGACCACGTCCACCGCCCGGGAGAGCGAACTGCGGCCGGCCGCCATGTCGAGCCGCACAAGCCAGCTCCTCGTCATCGACTGCCTCTTCATAGGCGTCGCCCAGCGGACGTACGAGACGGCCGCGCCCGCACTGTCCGCGTCCTACGAGGCGCTCGCCCACCGCCACACCCCGCGCAGCCGCTGACCCGGCAGGCACCCGCACCCGCACCCGCACCCGCACCCGCAGAACCGTACGAGAACGAGAAAGCAGAGCCGCTGTCCATGACCTCCACCACCGACGCCGACGCCCCCACCCCCGGCGGCTACGGCGAACTGCGCGCCCAGCTGGCCACCCTCACCACCGAGGCCTTCCGCCCGGAGCTCGCCGAGATCGACCAGCTGCCGACGCAGGAGATCGCCCGCATCATGAACGGCGAGGACACCACCGTCCCCGCCGCCGTGGCCGAGAACCTGCCCCTGATCGCAGCGGCGATCGACGCCACCGCCGAGCGCATGGCGCGCGGCGGCCGGCTGATATACGCGGGCGCCGGCACCGCGGGCCGTCTCGGCGTGCTCGACGCCAGCGAGTGCCCGCCCACCTTCAACACCGACCCGTCCGAGGTCATAGGCCTCATCGCGGGTGGCCCCTCCGCCATGATCAAGGCGGTGGAGGGCGCCGAGGACAGCAAGGAGCTGGCCGCCGCCGATCTGGACGAGCTGGGCCTGACCGCCGACGACACGGTGGTCGGGATCTCCGCCTCCGGCCGCACCCCGTACGCGATCGGCGCCGTCGAGCACGCCCGTGAGCGGGGCGCGCTCACCATCGGCCTCTCCTGCAACG
This sequence comes from Streptomyces sp. NPDC102402, assembly GCF_044765765.1. Lineage (NCBI taxonomy): Bacteria > Bacillati > Actinomycetota > Actinomycetes > Kitasatosporales > Streptomycetaceae > Streptomyces > Streptomyces sp. NPDC102402. Next base: position 60,413 of record NZ_JBIWKR010000002.1, on the reverse strand, counting down.
CGGACTCCGCGCTCGCCGCCGCGGCCGAGCACGGCCTGGAGATCGTCGTCGGACCCGAGCTGCTCACCGGCTCCACCCGCCTCAAGGCGGGCACGGCACAGAAGCTCGTCCTCAACATGCTGTCGACGATCACGATGATCCGGCTCGGCAAGACGTACGGGAATCTCATGGTCGACGTGCGCGCTTCCAACGAGAAGCTGCGCGCCCGCTCCCGCCGGATCGTCTCCCTCGCCACCGGCGCCTCGGACGAGGAGATCGAGACGGCGCTCACCGCCACCGACGGCGAGGTGAAGAACGCCATCCTCACCATCCTCGGCGGGGTCGACGGCCCCACCGCCGCCACGCTCCTGGCCGATGCTCACGGCCACCTCCGCGCCGCCCTCGCGGCCGTCCGTACGACCTGACGCACCACTCCCCGCACAGCAAGGCACCACGCACCATGGCTACTGAAGACAAGAACCGCGCCACTGCCGCCGCGATCCTGCCGCTCGTCGGTGGCGCTGCGAACGTCAGCTCGATCGCCCACTGCATGACCCGGCTCCGGCTGGGCCTGCACGACCGTTCCCTCGTCGACGACGAGGCCCTCAAGGCCGTCCCCGCGGTGATGGGCGTGGTCGAGGACGACACCTACCAGATCGTCCTCGGCCCGGGCACCGTCGCCCGGGTCACCCCGGAGTTCGAGCAGCTCGTCGAGGAGGGCAAGGCGTCCGGGACCCCGGAGCCCGCCCCCACCGCGGAGGAGCTCGCAGGCAAGGGCGCGGCCCTGAAGGCGCAGCAGAAGGCGAAGAACGCCACCCCGTTCAAGCTGTTCCTGCGCAAGATCGCGAACATCTTCGTCCCGCTGATCCCCGCCCTGATCGGCTGCGGCATCATCGCCGGCCTCAACGGCCTGCTGGTGAACCTCGGCTGGCTGCCCTCGGTCACCCCCGCACTGGCGGCGATGGCCTCCGGCTTCATGGCGCTGATCGCGGTCTTCGTCGGCTACAACACGGCGAAGGAGTTCGGCGGCACGCCGATCCTCGGCGGGGCGGTCGCGGCGATCATCGTCTTCCCGGGTGTCGCGAACATCGACGCCTTCGGCCAGACGCTCTCCCCCGGCCAGGGCGGTGTCCTCGGCGCCCTCGGCGCGGCGGTCCTCGCGGTGTACGTCGAGAAGTGGTGCCGCCGCTGGGTGCCCGAGGCGCTTGACGTGCTGGTCACCCCGACGCTGACGGTGCTGATCTCCGGGCTCGTCACGATCTTCGGCCTGATGTACGTGGCCGGTGAGGTCTCCTCCGCCATCGGTACGTTCGCCGACTGGCTGCTCTCCACGGGCGGCGCGGGCGCGGGCTTCCTGCTGGGCGGCTTCTTCCTGCCACTGGTGATGCTGGGCCTGCACCAGGCCCTGATCCCGATCCACACGACCCTGATCGAGCAGCAGGGCTTCACGGTCCTGCTGCCGATCCTCGCGATGGCCGGAGCGGGCCAGGTCGGCGCCGCGGCAGCGGTCTACCTCCGCCTCCCGAACAACGAGTCGATCCGCAAGACCATCAGGTCCGCCATGCCCGCGGGCCTGCTGGGTGTCGGCGAGCCCCTCATCTACGGCGTCTCGCTCCCGCTGGGCCGCCCGTTCATCACGGCCTGCGTGGGCGGCGCGTTCGGCGGCGGCTTCGTGGGCCTGTTCAACCAGCTCGGCGACTCGGTGGGCTCCACGGCCATCGGCCCGTCCGGCTGGGCCCTCTTCCCGCTGCTGGACGGCAACCACGGCCTCGGCTCCACGATCGCGATCTACGCGGGCGGCCTGCTCGTCGGCTACGTCGCGGGCTTCGTCGCCACGTACTTCTTCGGCTTCAGCAAGTCGCTGCTGGCGGAGTTCAACGTCTCCCAGGAGCCGGCCTCCTCGACGGTCGCGGCCACCGGCGGGGCCTCGGCGCCGGGCTCGGGCTCGGGCTCGGGCGACGCCCCGGCGAAGGAGCCGGCGGGCGTCTGACCCTCACCCTCCGACGACGGCGTCCCCGCACACCATGTGCGGGGACGCCGTCGTCGTCATGCGTGGCCCGGACGTCCTGCCGCCGGACGCGCGGTGCCCGCGGCGAGGCGGGGACCCGACCGGCCCCGAGCAGCACGAGAAGCCCGCGAACTTTTTTCCGCACGAACACGTGTGTGTAGGCAATTGATTGCCGGGCACCAGATGTCTCGGAGGTTGATAACAATGGTTCCCCTGCTTCTCGTTCTTCTTCTCGCCCTGATCCTTTTCGGTGCCGGTTTCGCGCTCAAGGCACTGTGGTGGATCGCCGTGATCGTGCTGGTCATCTGGCTGGTCGGATTCTTCGCCCGGTCCACAACAGGCGGCAAGCGTGGCCGCTGGTACCGCTGGTAGACCGCATCTACCAGCACAGACGCGGGTGGCGCGAGACCTTCGGGTCCCGCGCCACCCGCGTTTTCTCCGCGTTCTCCGAATACTCCGGGCATGGACCCGAAATGCGCGGGCAGTCGAATAAATGAGCGGCACTCACCCTCATCACGAGGGGATTGGCCGCGTCGAATGAACCGTCGAGGAAGGAGCCAGTAATGAGCGACAACCTGTGGGGCTACCAGCCCACGAGCGGTCACACCGCCGGCGCCGACCTGACCGGATTCTCGGTCGAGGCGACGGACGGCAGCATCGGCAAGGTCGACAAGCACTCGGACGAGGTGGGCTCCGCCTACCTGGTCGTCGACACCGGGGTCTGGATCTTCGGCAAGGACGTGCTCCTGCCGGCCGGCACGGTCAAGGGCATCGACACCGAGCACAGGACGATCTTCGTCGACCTGACCAAGGACCAGATCAAGGACTCCCCGGAGTTCGACAAGCACAAGCATGCGGGTGACCCGGGCTACCACGCCCAGGTCGGCGGCTACTACGACAGCTACCGCATCATGTGACCTCGGCGCACAGCGCACCCTGATCAGAGGCGGGGCCAGCTCCCATCACGGAGCCGGCCCCGCTGTTCGGACGTGGTTCAGACCGGGAAGCCGTCGGTGAGCAGGGTGACGTCGAAGGGATCGGGCAGCGGGAGCGGCTTCCCGAAGGGCACGGCCTCGCTGTGCTTGTACGTCCCGTCCTCGTTGGGCTCGGTGAACAGCGTCGCCATCGCCCCACGGGTGTCGAACCTGTCCAGCAGCAGGTACATGGGGACCCCGGCGCGGGCGTAGGCGCGGTACTTCTTCGTCCTGTCCTCCCGGGCATTGCCCTTCGAGGTGATCTCGACGATCAGCAGCGCCTCCGCCGCGTCCAGCGGGTCGCTGGACTCCGGGTCGGCGGCCTCGATCAGCTCCGCGGGCATCACGACGAGATCCGGGACGTACAGCTTGTCGAGGGGCGCGACGTGGACCCCGAGCGTCTGGTAGATCTCCAGCTCCTGCGGCAGATTCGCGTAGAGCCTTCGCTGCACCTTCGCGGCGATGCCGTTGTGGTGCGGATGGGGCGGCGGTACCAAGACGATCTGCCCTTCGTCGATCTCGGCGCGCCACCCCTCGGGCACGTCCAATTCCTGCCAGGTGCGCAGCAGGTAGTCCCACGGGCGACCCTCAGAGTCCTGATCGCTTTCGACCATCGCGGCGGTCATCGCAGGTCCCTCCTCCTGTGGTCGTACGTGGGAGCGTAGATCGACGTGTGCGCGGCGGTCCGCCGCTCTCATCAGCGTCCCACGAACGTGTGACGCGCGCAGTGACCTCTCCGCAGGTGTCCCTCACGCTCGTCCCGGCCGAGGAACCAACCGCCCGTTCTCCCGCATCCCTCTTCCAAGACGTTGATCTTCGATCACGGACGGCGTCCCCCGGGGCCGAGAGAGGCGGTAGACATGACGAACAGCCAGGCGGGTGGTGGCAGCGCCCACCGAGCGGCGCCGGGCGGGGAACGGCAGACGGAGGAGGCTCACGAACCGCGACGCGGCACCGCCCGCACGGCGCTCGCCGTCATGCGCCGTGACGGAGGCCGGCTCTACGGCCGGGCGGCCCTCGTCACGGGCCCGGTCGCCTTGGGCGGACTGCTGCTGACCGCCGTGGGCTTCCTCGCCGCCTGGCCCGAGTTCACCGAGATACGCCTCGGCGCGGAGCGAGCCCGTGTCGACGAGGACTCCTACGCCCCCGACGGCAGCCGGGTGAACACCATGTGGCTCATCCTCCTCGCCTGCCTGCCGTTCCTGATCCTGCTGCTGCACCTGGGCTGCGCCGCCGTCCAGACCGCGGCCACCCGGGCGGTGGGCGAGGGGCGCGGGCGCCTCCGCACGGTCCTGGGTGTGTACGTGCTGCGCGGCGTGTGCGTGTGGACTCCGGTGGTGCTCGGAATCCTGGTGGAGGAGTACTTCACGACCACCACGTTCAGGGAGTACACCGCGATCGTCCCGAAGTGGGAGTACCCCAACCTGTTCGAAGTGCTGCGCTACGGCCCGCCCCTGCTGGGCATGGCGAGCGCGCTGGTGCTCCGGCTCGGCTGGACCCTCGCCCCGGCGGCCGCCGCGGGCGAGGGCCTCGGGCCCCGGGCCGCGATGCGCCGCTCCTGGTCGCTCGTGTGGGGCGGGGCCTCCGCCTGGCTCCGGACCGTGGCCGTCGCGCTGCCGCTGGGCGGGCTCACTGTCGGGCTGTACGTACTGCTCCAGGCCGTCGCCCGGCCGACGCGTGCCGGGGCGGCCACCCTGTTCCTGGGGTGGGGCCCGGACAACACGTACGCCGCCTACGTGGCCGGGGTCCTCGCCCCGATCGCCACCGCCCTGCTGCTCACCGGCGCCCTGGTCCTTCCGCCGGCACACACCGCCCTGGCGGTACTGCACCAGCGGCTCGCCCGGACCACACGGCGGCGGCCCCCGGGACCGGCGGGCACGCGGGCGTGACCGCCGGGACGGCCCTCACGGCGGGCTCCACCGGCTCATGACGGCAGCCGCCCCTCCCGGTTGATCTCCGTAACCCGCGCCCGGAGCACCAGCCCCGGCGGGGCGGGCCGGATGGCCTCCGGCGGGCATTCCCACTCCGCGCCGCCGCCCGGCGGACGTAGTTGTACGTACGGGCCGACGCGGCCCATCACCCGGCCCACCCGGCCGTCCCGGCCGTCCACCGCGAACGTTCCGGGCTCCGGCGTACACGGCTCCAGCCCTTCAACTGTCATGAGCGGCCTTCGCTTCGAGCAGCGCGCTCAGCCGCAGCGCCGTCTCGACCGAGCACCGGCCGAGGTCGACGAGCGGAGTGGGCTCGCTCCTCGCGCACGATGCCAGGTCGACCCGCAGCGACGGCAGCTTCACGCCGACCCCCGCGAACCCGGCCCGCAGCCGCGCCACCGCGTCCTCCGCAGCCCGCACTCTGCCCGCTGCCTCATTGCGCCGTTCCGTAGCCGTCATCATGATCTTCCCCATTTCCACGCTGAGTAGTGGCTATGCCTACTCAGCGTGGCCAATTCATCGCTACCGTGGAAGAGGCGCAGTTCCAACACCCGCACCTGTCCACTGGGAGTCGCCTTGCCCGGACCGAAGAAGCTCGATCCTTCCTCCTCGCCCCGCGCCCTCCTCGGCGCGGAACTCCGGCACCGGAGAGAGGCCGCGGGCCTGTCGCAGGAGGACCTGGGGGCCCCGCTGTTCGTCAGCGGCTCCTTCATCGGGCAACTGGAGGCGGGAACGCGGCGCATGCAGCTCGACCAGGCCCAGAAGCTGGACGAGGTACTGGCGGCGGACGGCTTCTTCGTACGGAACTGCGCGGCCCTGAGGAAGTCCAAGTACCCCGACCACTTCGCGGAGGCGGCGGAGGCGGAGCGCGAAGCGATCGCCATCAAGGAGTACGCGCCTCTCCTGATTCCGGGTCTCTTGCAGACCGAGGCCTATGCGCGAGCCGTGTTCCGGGCGTACCAGCCAACAGCCACGGAGGACACCATCGACGAGTTGGTGGCAGCACGGCTGGCCCGTGCGCAGCTGCTGGTCGATCCAACAACACCACTGGTTTGGGTCGTTCTCGACGAAGCGGCGCTACGTCGTCACACAGGCGGCAGGACCGTGATGGGCCAGGTCCTCCGGCACATCGCCGCACTGGCTCGTCGCCATCGCGTGATCGTCCAGGTGCTGCCGTTCTCCACTGGGGCGCACATGGCTCTCGAAGGCCCGCTCAAATTGATGTCGTTCTCGGACGCACCCCCACTCGCCTACCTCCAAGGCCTGGGCACAGGGAAGTTGCAGGACGATCCGGCAACGGTCAAACGGTACGAACTGACCTACGATCTGGTCGTGGCCAGCGCCCTGTCACCAGAAGTGTCCCTAGCCCTGATCGAGTCGGTGGCGGAGGATTACACCCATGATGATCAGCAGCTCTGACTATGACCTGTCCACGGCCACTTGGCACAAGTCCTCCTACAGCGACGGGAGCGGCGGCAACTGCCTGGAGGTCGCCACCTGGCGCAAGTCGACGTACAGCGGCGGCAGCGGAGGCGACTGCCTCGAAGTCGCCGACAACCTCCCCGACGTCGTCCCCGTCCGTGACTCCAAGGTCACCGACGGCCCGGCGCTCGTGTTCCGGACCGGTGCCTGGACGGCCTTCATCGCCGACCTCAAGCGCTCGTAACCGATCCGTCGCCGCAGGAGGCCACACCGCATGCCCGAGTTACAGATCGACGCCCTGGTCTTCGACGTGCTGGGAACGCTCGTCGACGAACCCACCGGTATCCGCGCCGGAATCCGGGAGCTCGGTCCGTCACTCGACGAGGCCACGACCGAGGGACTCCTGACGCTGTGGCAGGAGCACATCGACCGCGCATCACGTCACGTGCTCGACGGCAGCCGGCCCTACGCCACCAGCGAGGTCCTGGACCAGGAGGCCGCCCGGATCGTCGCCGAGGCCGCCGGTGACCAGGACCCCGCTGCCGTGGCGGCCCTGGCCCTGGCGGGCCGTCGCCTGCCGCCGTGGCCCGACACCGTCGCGGGGCTCGCCCTGCTCGCCGAGCGCTTCCCGCTGATCGGCCTGTCCAACGCGAGCCGGAGTGCGCTGCTGGGGCTCAACGCCCACGCGGGGCTGCGCTGGCACCAGGTGCTGTCGGCCGAGGAGGCCAGGACCTACAAGCCCGACCCGGCGGTCTACCGGCTGGCCGTGACCGCCTCCGGTGTGCCGCCGGAGCGGCTGCTGATGGTGGCCGCCCACGCCTGGGACCTGCGCGGTGCGCAGGCGATCGGGCTCCGCACCGCCTACGTCGCCCGCCCTGTGGGTGATCCGCCCACACCCTCGGACCGGTTCGACCTGTATGCCGACGACCTGACCGACCTGGCCGGACAGCTCGGTGGGGTCCGGAATCCGCCCGGCCGACCGTCGCAGCCCCCTGCGCGATAACAAGAGTCCGCCTCCCGCACCCCTGGGACTCGGCCGGATCCCCACCCGGCCGCACCTGTGAAGCAGGACCGGTTCATCGAGCGGTGCGGCTGCACGTGACGGCGACGGTCTCCGCTCGACCCGGGGCTCAAGTCCTGGAGTCCGAGCGCTCTTTCAGAGGAACGGGAGGAGGACCTTTCCCCACCCACCCACCCTCCTCGGCACCGCGCTCACCTCGAAGAGTTCACTTTTGGTGACCGACTTGCCACGCATCGTGGCGACGCTCTAGCGTGCGGACTGACACAGAACGACCCCCGTCGGTGCGCGAACACCGGACAGGGGTCTGACCACTCAGATCGAAACAGGCGAACTAAATGGCTGTCACTCAGCTTAATGCTGCCCCCTACGCCCCGCAGGCAGCCACGCACCCCATGGCGAACCCCGGCTACGGAAAGCGCTCCGCGCCGGACCAACGCCCCCGCAGCGAGCGCGACTTCTCGCACCTGCCGCCGCGCGAAGCGGCCATCGCGTCGTACGTCGACCGGCTCCCCGACGGCTCCGACATCTCCGTGAAGACGCTCGCCAAGGTCCTCCCGTACGGGCAGTGCGCCCTGCGGACCGCACTCAACAGGCTTCAGGCGGCCGGGCATCTGCGCCGGGGCAGCGAGTGTGTGGCCACCGACGAGGTCATGCTCTGGGTGACGCGGACGTTCTTCTCCCGGACGGCGCGCGACGACGACTGGTGGGCGGCGTTCATCCGGGGCGACGCCCCGCGCGAGGCTCCCCGGCAGCCGACCCGCTCCCGGGCGTTCGTCCTGCTGGCGGCTCTGGGCCGCACGGCACCGGCGCTGAGCCTCTCGGCGGCGGAGTGCGCCGCGCTGGAACCGCAGGCCGGTGAGTGGTTCGAGCGGGGCGCCACGGAGGCGGAGCTGCTGCACGCCCTGACCCAGGGGCTACCGGTGCCGGTCCACCACGCGCCCTCGCTCATCCGCAGGCGGCTGACCGACAAGCTGCCGCCCCACCGGCCGTCACCGGAGCGGCGGGCGGTGCTGCTCGCCCTCGAATGCGGCGAGTGCCGTGCGCCGGGCAGCCCCGAAGCGCTGACGGGCGGACTGTGCGCGACCTGCCGGGGCGAGGCCTCACCCGTACCCGTGGGCCCGCCCGGCGCCGTATCCACAGATGGGGTGCGGGAACGTGTCGCGCAGGTCAGGGCGGGCCTCGTCCCACGAGCCGACAGGACCGCCCGGGCTCGGCGGACGACCCCTGCGGGCTGAGCACCTCCGGACGCCCCGTCCGCCGGTACAGCCTGTTCGGGTGCGCACAGGAGGCCCGGCCCAGGGACCGGTGCCTATATTCGGTGGGTGGCCACCGCTCCTGCCGGGCCACATGACCCGTGCGCCGCACCGTGCCGTGCCGCCCTGCGGCCGCCCGCACGCCGACACGTCAGCGAGGACCCCGGGTGCATGCCGACAACCGCGGAGGGGACGTCCGGGAACGGCCCGGGGAACCGGACCTGGACCAGCTCATGGTCTCGGCCGGCGAAGGCGACCGGGAGGCCTTCGCCGGGATCTACGACGTGACCGCGGGCCCCGTCATGGGACTGGTACGCCGGGTCCTGCGGGACTCCGCCCAGTCGGAGGAGGTCACGCAGGACGTGCTGCTGGAGGTGTGGCGCACGTCCGGGCGGTACAGGCCCGACCGTGGCAGCGCGATGACGTGGATCATGACCCTGGCGCACCACCGCGCCGTCGACCGGGTGCGCGCCGCTCAGGCGAGCCAGGACCGCGAGCTCAGGGCGGCCATGCTCAGCGAGGACACCCCCTTCGACGAGGTGACCGAGCGGGTGGAGACCCGCATGGAGTGGCAGCAGGTGCGCCGCTGCGTGCGCGGGCTCACCGACATCCAGCGCGAGGCCGTCGTCCTCGCCTACTACGGGGGACACACCTACAAGGAGATCGCCCAGTCCCTGTCCCTGCCGCTGGGGACCGTCAAGACCCGCCTGCGGGACGGCCTGCTCCGGCTCCGCCGCTGCCTGGGAGCGAAAGGGTGATCACCACGGACCCGCACGAGTCCTCGGGCGCCTACGTCCTGCACGCCCTGCCCGAGGAGGAACGCCGGGCCTTCGAGGCCCACCTCGCGGGGTGCGAGCAGTGCCAGGAGGAGGTGGCCGAGCTGAGGGCCACGACGGCGCTCCTGGGACGGATGACGGCGGAGCACCCGCCGCAGGCCCTGCGGGACCGGGTCCTGCGCCAGGTCGCCGACACGCCTCAGGAGCCTCGTCCGCGTACGGGCACGAAGGTACGCAGGGTGCGCGGGCGCGGACCGGCCCGGTCCCTGCGCCTCGCGCTCGCCGCCTCGGTGGCCGTCGCCCTGGTCTGTCTCGGCCTCGCCGGATGGCAGCGCCAGGAGGCCGCGGACGCCAAGGACCACGCCCAACGGGCGGAGGCGCAGGCCGCCCAGGTGGAGGCCCAGGCGCACGAGGCGCAGGCGTACGCCCATCGGGTGGAGGCGGAGCAGAAGAACGTGACGAAGGTGCTCACGGCGTCCGACGTCCGCCTGCAGACCCAGGCGCTGAGCGACGGTGCCACGGCTTCCGTCACCTTCTCCCGGAGCGTGGGCTCGGCCACGCTCGCCGTCTCGGGCCTGCCCGCGCTGCCCGCCGGACGGACGTACGCCGCGTGGTTCATGGAGAACGGGACGCCCGTGCCGGCCGGACTGCTCACCGGGGACCCGGGGCGCCGGGTGACGCTGCTGGAGGGGACGCTGGACAACGCCTCGGCGGTCGCCCTGTCGGTCGAACCGGCCGGGGGCTCTCCACAGCCCACCACCGTCCCCTTCGGCGCGGTCCCGCTGACGGCCTGACCCCCTCCGGGCGCGCACCCGCCCGGAGGGGACGACACGGGCGGGCCCTCCCGCGAGCACCGGCCGGGGGGTCGACCTGTGCCGGTCTCCGCCTTTTTGCGAATCAACCCAAACCTTCCCCCCGGTGTCTACGAATCCCTTGTGTAGAGCCACTCACACCATCGGAACCGCATCCGGCAGGCCCGGTATCCCCGACGTCACGCCAGCCGGCTCCCTCCCTGCGGCGCCCCCAACCGGCGACGCCGCGTCCACCTCGGGACACAGCCATGACCACGATGACCGCACCGAAGCCCCCGCCCGCCCCCTCGCCCATCACGGCCGGCACGCTCTCGATCCCCCTGCCGTCCGGCCCGCAGGCGCCCTCGCACGCCCGCCGCGCGGCCGTCGGCTTCCTCCACTGGTCATGGCCCTCTCTGACCGAGGAGCGCTGCGACGACTTCCTGCTGATCGTCTCCGAACTGGTCACGAACGCCGTCCGGCACGCGCCCGGCCCCAGCACGCTGACCCTGACGACCACGGCGGAAGCCCTGGACATCGCCGTGACCGACTGCTCGTGCGTCCGGCCCGCACCGCGGACTCCGGACCTGAGCGACGGAACCGGAGGCATGGGCCTGCACATCGCCGAGGACCTGGGGGCGCGGGTCTTCACGGAGCCGCTGTCGGCGGGGAAGTGCGTACACGCGGCGTTCAGCGAAGCGTGAGGCGCGGGCCGCGCCCCCGTACGGACCTCCCGTACGGGGGCGCGTCGCGCTCGGTCACCAGGCTCCGGGCGCCGGCGGCGCCACGACCGGCGGCCGGTCGTCGCAGGTGATCGTGTTCGGCAGCAGCCACGGCGCCAGCCAGTCGCCCGCCGTGCCGCCGCCGTCGTTGGAACCGAGGTCGACCAGGGAGAACTCCGATCCGGCGGGGGTGAAGTGGAAGGACCCGCAGTTGTTGACCCCCACGGCCCCGACGTTGCGGGCGTCCACGTTCTCGAAGGTCGCCGAGCCCTCCGCGCGCGCACTCACCACGGAGGTGCCCGTGCCGTCCACCCTGATGTCCTTGAAGTGCACGCCCCGGATCTCGTACGTGTCCTTCACCGGCCAGTCGGTGACCAGCATGATCGCGTTGTAGGTGTTGTCGAGGAAGTGGTTGCCCGTGACCCGGATGTCGGCGTCGATGTCCCGGTCCAGAGCGAAGAACCAGATGGCCCCGAGGCCGATGTTCCAGTTCAGCTCGTACGTCCCGGCCCGCACCGTCGTGTTGTCGGTCAGGTCGAGCCGCCCCCGGAACGCCTCCGCGCCGAAGCGTGCGCCGACGTGCAGGGCGCTGCCCTCCCGGACGGGGTCGGCGACCAGGTTGCCGGACACCTCGTTGTCCGTGCCGCCGTAGACGGCGATGCCGTTGGCGAGAACCGGGCTCTGCACGGTGTTGCGTGCGAAGGTGTTGCCCGAGTTGGCCCGCTTCTCCGACCACATCGCGAGGCCGTCGTCACCGGAGTTGCGGACGAAGGTGTGCGAGACTTCCGAACCTGTCACCCCTCCGTGGAAGTTGATGGCGTCGGCGATCTGGTCGACGATGACGTTGCCCTTGATCCGCAGATTCGACATCGGTCCGTCGAACCACATGCCGACCTTGGTGTGGCGGATGTGCAGCCCTTCGATCGAGGAGTCGCTCATCGCACCGCCGATGCCGTTCACCTGGTCGGTGTCGATGCGCTCGCGTACGTCGCCCTCGATGGCGAAGCCGGACAGGTGGACGCCACTGCTGCCGCCGTCGGCCGCGTCCTTGCCGTAGAAGCCGACCCCCGTGTGGACCGAGCCGTCGGCGGCCGGGGTGCCGAGCGCGACCTCGCGGCCCTTGAACTTCGTGTACCAGCTGCCGGCGCCCCTGATCGTGACGTCGTCGACGACGATGTGCCGGTTGACCTGGTAGGTGCCCGGCGGGACGTACACCGGCAGGTTCTTGCGCTTGGCGTGGGCGATCGCCCGGTCCAGGGCGCCCGCCGAGTCCCTGCGCCCCGAAGGGTCGGCCCCGAACAGCAGCACGTTCGCCGCCCTGAGCTCGACGCGGGGAAGGCCGACGAGCTCGGAGTCGAGTACGTCGATGACGGTCCAGGCGGCACGGCTGCCCGCCGGGACCGTCAGACGGACGGTGTCACCCGCTCGGTACCGCTTGCCCAGCAGCAGGCGCTGCTCGTCGTAGAAGTGGTTCGGCCGGAAGGGCTTGGAGATCACGGGAGCGGGTGTCGTCTCGCTGGGGACGCACGCGCACTCGGTGATCCACCAGCCGGGCTGGAGCAGACCGGCGCCCGGGTCGTTGGTGAACGGGTACTGGTTGTAGAGCCAGGAGTACTCCGAGGTCAGCGTCATCGTGGAACGCTTCTTGCCGTTGACGGCGACATCGAGCGGGGCGGTGGTACCGCCTCCCGCGGGAGCGTCCGGGATGCTGTAGCGCACGGTGATCGCGTTCGCGGCCTCCGGCAGCGTGAACTCGACGTGCTCGCCCGGCACCAGCCTGACCGCCTTACGGCCGGAAGCCTCGGCGGGGAGGGTGTAGGCCGTGCGGTCGGGGCCGATGACCGTGCCGTTCGTCGCGGCGTTCTCCGCCTCCTGCTCGACGAAGGGAACGTCGGCGCCGCGGCCGGCCACCAGCGCGGGGGCCAGGCCCGCTCGCGTCACCACCGGCGCGGCCGCCTTCGCCTCCGCGCCCTGGGCCATGGGTGCGCCGGTCAGCGCCCCCAGTCCGACAACGGCGGCCGTCAGCGCGGCGACCGTGATGTGACGTGACATCGCATGCCCGTTTCTCTCGGAGGTGAGGCGACGGTAGGGCGCGCGGAATCACCACCACAAGAGGTGTGCGAGGACTTTGCTCCTCCCTGATGGAAAGATGCAGGGAAACGTCATTCTTTTGCGCACCCAGGCAGGCGGGAAGAGCGGGGAGTGCGCCGGAACAGCCATGCCGGCGAAGGCGGGCAGCTGCTCGCCTTCGCCGGCATGGCGGCGTTCCCAGGACGTCACTCCGTCCCGGCGCGGGATCAACCCGTCGCGCAGGCACGGCCGTTCAGCTTGAAGGCCCCCGGGTCGGGCGCCGGAGCCGCAGCCGCGGTGTTGAAGCCGAAGTCGACCGCGGCACCCGGCGCCAGGGTCCGGTTCCACGACAGCGGCTTCGCACTGACCGTGCGGCCCGCCTGGTCGAACTCCGCGCTCCAGGTGTGGCTCAGCCGCTGGTCACCCGGGAGCAGCCAGGTGAGCGACCACGGGGAGACCGGCTCCGGGCCGGTGTTCTCGACGCGGACCGTCACGGTCGAGCCGCTCTTCCACGGGTGCGAGGAGTACGCGACCCGGCACGTGCGAGCCGGGGCCGCCGTCCCGCCCTCGCCCGCGTCGTCCAGGTAGGAGGCGATGAAGGCGAGCGGCGCGTTCCAGTTGATGGTGATCTCGTTGGTCGACCAGGAGCCGATGTCGTCGATGTAGCACATGGCCGGGGCGCAGCCGGTCAGCTTCTCGGCCGCCACCGGGTCGCCGGAGGCGATCGCGGTGAGGTTGGGCCCACCCGCGAGGGAGCCGGGCGCCGGGTGCGGCAGGGAGGCGTCGTTCTGGTGCGCCCAGAAGCGGTGGTGCTGGTTCTCGGAGTCCCGCTCGCCGTAGCCCGTGACGTACGACTGGTTCAGTGGGTTGCGGCCCAGCAGGTAGTCGGCACCCCGCAGCACGGCGTCCTGATAGGCGGGTTCGCCGGTCAGGTCGTGGGCCGTGGCCAGGACCACCATGTTGTTGAGGACCTGGCTGTTGGAGCCCCAGACGTAGTCCTCGCCGGCCGGCGCGTAGGGCAGCCCGTACGCCTGCTCACGGGACTGCGCGGCGTAGCGGTCGGCACCCCCGGTGACCACGGAGCGGACCTCGCTCAGCTGGTCCGCGGTCAGGCCGCCGGGCACGGTGGCCAGGGTGAGCGCGCCGAGTCCGGCCGTGGAGCCCCAGGAGATGCCGCCGCCCGCCGGGAAGACCTTGTCCACGTCGCCGTGGAGGGCGGAGGAGAGCACCGCCTGGCGGTAGGTGTCCTTGCCCGTCGTGGTGAACAGCTCCGCGGCGGCCCAGTAGAACTCGTCCGAGACGTCGTTGTCGCTGTAGGCGCCGCCGCCGGTGCCGTCGTTCGGGTCCGCGAGCACGTCCGGGTGCTGCTTCGCCGCGGCCCAGGCGGTCTCGGCGGCCCGCAGGCAGCGGTCCGAGAAGGCCTCGTCGAAGGGGGCGTAGAGCCGGGCGCACTGGGCGGCCGAGGCGGCGAGGTTCAGCGTGGCGGCGGTCGACGGGGGATGCAACTCGCGCTGCTGCGGGTCGAGATGGGGCTTCATCGGCAGTCCGGTCCACGCGGCGTCGTGCATCTTGTGGTGCGCCATCCCCGCCAGCGGCTCACCGGCCGGGACCTGCATCTTGATCAGGAAGTCCATCTCCCAGCGCGCCTCGTCCAGGATGTCCGGCACCCCGTTGTCGCGTTCGGGCACCCGCAGCTCACCGTCGCCGAGCTCCGCCGACTCGGCGTCCGGGGCGGTCAGGGTGCGCTCGTACGTGGACATCAGCTGGGCCACCGAGATGCCGCCGTTGACCACGTACTTGCCGTGGTCGCCCGCGTCGTACCAGCCGCCCGACACGTCCAGCCGGTAGTCGCAGACCCCCGGCTGGCAGGGGACGTCCGTGTCGCCCTTGTTGGGCGCGACACCGAGGTGACCGGCGGGGCGCGCGTACTCCTCGCCGACGAGGTCCGCCTCGATCGGGGCACCGCTGCGGTTGTGGTAGAAGTACGCCAGCGCGTCCGAGCGCAGTCCGCCGTACAGGTCGTCGCGGATCGAGAACGGCTCGCTCACCTCGTCGCCGACCTCCACGGTGTAGCCGTCGCCCGCCGTGGTGAGGCTCGTGAAGTCGAAGGTGTGGACCCTCTGCCGCGAGCTGGGGTCCTCGCCCTGCGGATCCGTTTCACCGGTGGCCGCCGTCGACCCGTCCCCGGCCTTCACCGTCCAGGTCAGCGGCGCGTCGGCGTCGGTCACCACAGTGCCGCTCTTCGGGCCGCGGGGCAGGTACCCGACCTGATTGACGCGCACGGGCGACCCGGTGTCCGGTACGTACACGGGCGGTTCGGCCCCGCCCCGCAGCGACACGTCGTCCAGGCAGAAGGTCGTCGCCCGCTCACCGCCGCCGATCTGCAGCTGCACCGACGCGGCCGGCTGGTCCGCCGAGGCCGTGAACGTCCGGGTCACCTGCGTGGCCTCCGAGCCCACCGGGTCCGCGGTGGCGAGCACCGTCGTGTACGGCTCGGCCGCCTCCTGGATCCTGGTCTGGACGGTCAGGGGCACGGTCGAACTGGCCGTGTAGGACAGCTCGTAACTCTCACCCGCGGTGATCGGGACGTCGTTCTGGCCGACGATGACGTCCCAGGCGTTGGCCGTGCCCGCGGGCACCTCGGTGCACAGCCGGCCGTCCGACACGGCTGCCGAGGTGTTCGCCGTCCACCACCAGGGGGCGGTGCCGGCGGCGAAGTCACCGTTGGTGATCTGCTCGGGGCCGGGGGCGGCGTCATCGGCCAGAGCCGTGCCGGGAACCGCCAGCGCCGCCGCGCACAGTAACGCGGCGGCCGACATCCCGAACGCGCGCCGCCCGTGCCGGGGGCGGAGGCGCGTGGGCCGTGCGGAGAGTGGTGAGGCATTCACCGGGAGGGCCTTTCGTCGACGGAAGCGGGAGGAAGGGCGCTCCCCGGACATGGGAGCGCTCCCATGCAGTGTGCGGGTGGATCGAAGGTTTCACCAGGGTCATGACAGAGGTTCGGGAGTGGTCTTCCGTCCGGACCGGGCGGGCCGGGATCGCGGTGGCTCCGCGATCCCGGCCCGCCCGGACGGACGAACCCCGGGCCCCTCGTCCGGATCAGGCCGGGCTCGCGCGCCCCGGCCCCCGATCCGGGCCGATCCGGACGGCGGGTCCTAGGCGAACGGGATCTTCACGACCGCCGCGTCCGTGCCGGTCTGCACCTGGGACGTGCCGGTGCCCAGCGCGTTCCAGACCTCCAGGCGGACCGTTCCGCCCTTCAGGTCGCCCAGGCTCCCCGTCACCGCCTTGGTGCCCACGGCCTGGGTGTACTCCTCCCACCCCGCGACCGGGTCCGTCGCGAAGTAGCGGAAGGTCTCCGTGCGGTCGAACGTGCCGTCTCCGGTGAGGTCGTAACTGACCCTGACCTGCGGGGCGAGACCCACCTTCGTGCCCGCGTCGACCCGCAGGCGGAAGGTCGTGGACGCGCCTGCCGCGAGTTTCCCGTCGACCTTCCTGACCTCGTAGACCGTCGGCCTGTACGGAGTGCCGTCCCGGTTGACGCCGTCGGCCGAGGCCAGCGTGTCGGCCCCCGCCGCGCCGTCCGTGGCGGTGGTGAGGGTGCCGCCGGACTTCAGCCGGAAGGTGTTGCCGGTGGACGGACCGGGCTCCTCGGGATCCGGGTCCGGGTCACCTCCGCCGGCACCCGTGCCGGTGGCCGTGGAACGGGCCTGAACGGAAAGGGTCTTGCCGTCGGAGAAGGTGACGGTGCGGGCGGTGGAGTCGTAGTTGTGGGCGGCGTAGGTACGGACGCCGTTCTTGGCGAAGACCGCGGACGTGGGGATGCTCCCGCTGACCGTCAGGTCGGGCGCGCCCAGGCTGTCGAGCGTGGTGATCCAGTGGTACGTGTGCGCCTTGGACTCACCCTGCTCCGGGGTGTAGCCCGCGTTGCCCGCGTCCCACTTGGCCTTGGCGGCCGCCGGATCGGCCAGTGCCTCGAACTCCCACAGGAGGTCACGCCACTCGACGGCCGGCCCGCCGTTCTCCCGCTGCATCTCGGCGATGTTCCGCTTGATGGCGGCCTTCTCCCGGGCCAGGTGCAGGGAACCACCGGTGACGGGGAGGACGTTGATGCCGTGGATCTCCTCCGGGTTCGCCGTCCACCAGGTGGAGTACGCGCCGCCGCTGCCCCACACCATGCCGACCGTGTCGTGCCCGAAGGAGCCGGGGAAGACCTGCTGGTCGGCGTCGAACCAGTACTGGGTGATCGCTTCCGACTCGGTGGTCAGCAGGTAGCTGCCGAGGTCGCGCAGCCCCGTGTCACCCGTCGCCGCACCCCACAGGACGAGCCCCGCACTGAGGTTGATGGACTCCGACGAGGACTCCTGGTTGTTGCCCGCCGCGAAGCCCTGGTGGCCCGAGGCCCAGCTGTGGCCCGCGTACACGTCGAAGCCACGCAGGAACGGGTACGCCGTGTCCGTGCGGCTGGGGTTCGCGGTGTCGCGGACCAGGGTCTTGACCATGGTGCCCCAGGCGGAGTCGGCGGCCCACGCCTGGTCGTACTGAGCGATGACCGCCGCCGCGTACACGTAGTAGCTGTAGTGGAAGTGGTGGTCGTTGAGCTCGGTGTCGCTGCCGTACGAGGCCGGGTAGCCGGTGAGGGTCTTCCAGTCCTTGTCGTAGCTGAACTCGCTCGCGCCGCCCGCCGTGAACCACTCCTGGAGGCGGCCCTTCATCAGGCCGAGCAGCTTGTCCCGGATGCCGGGCTGCCCGATCTGGTCGGCGACGGGCACCAGTTGGGCGAGGCGGCCCAGCGCCTTGCCGGTCCAGTAGGTGTCGCCCGCCCCGGAGAACGGGTCCGAGGCGTTCGCCACCTCGTTCAGGTAACCGGTCAGCCGCGCCTTGTCGACCCCGCCGGACGCGGGCAGGGCGGGCAGCACGCCCTGGTTCTTCTGGCTGGTGGTGAAGGACGCGGACTCCCGCACCTTCATGGTGCCGCGCGGTGAGACGTAGGTGTACGGCGTGAGCGCGTCGGTGGTGTGCAGCCACTGGTGGCGGTACAGCGCCTGGAGCGTGCCGCGCTCGGTGCCCTCCTTGGCCTCCGTGGTCAGGGTGTAGGTCGCCTTGACCGTGCCGCCGGTGGACTGCCAGGCCACCGTGGAGCCGGTGACGAAGCTGAAGGCGTACTTCCGGTAGGTCGCGAGCGCGTCCGTGGACGGCAGCACTGCGAGCGAGAAGTAGTCCTTGCCTCCGAGACCGGCGGTGATCGCCGTGCCGGAGACGTTCCAGTCACTGCCGGTCGGGGCGAAGAGGGCGTAGTGGTGGCCGCCGACCGTGACGCCGAGGACGTTGCCGTTGTCCGCGAAGACGGTGGGGGTGGAGGCCGTGGTGATGCGGGCGTCACCGCCGGAGCCCTTGGCGTACACGAAGGGCATGCCGTGGCCGATGGTCGTGCGCAGCGTGCGGGTGCCGTCCGACCAGTAGGGGGTGACAGTCCAGTCGGACCAGTCGTCCGCCTTGGTGTCCGGGGAGTTCAGACCGTTCAGGCCGACGGTGAGGTCCGCCTTGTGCGCGTACTCGTACTGGCGGCCGTCCCCGACGATCGCGGGCGTGGTCGGATAGCCGACCTCCAGTCCGCCGGAGGTCGCCTGGTAGGTCAGCGGGTGCCCGTACATCGGGGTGGAGTACGGGTTGTCGCCGTAACGCTGGTAGGCGAGGGAGGACCACCAGTCGTTGGTGGGGACAGGCCTGCTCCTCGCCGCGGCGGTGAGCTTGGGCGTGACGGGGGCTCCGGTGTTGGTGGTGGGACCGGAGGTACCGGCAGGCCTGCTGTCGGTGTAGCTGCCGGAACCGGCGGGGATGGTGGCGGCTGCCGCTGGGGACGCGGCAGGGCCCAGGCCCACGGCGGCCAGGGCGACGGCCAGGATCGTCGCCGCCGCGGGTCTGGAGAGGGAGGCTTGCATGGGGCAGCACCTCGTCATGGGGGACGGAGAACTCTTGAGAGCGCTCTCAGATGCCAAGAAAGTAAAACCTTTGAAACTCTGGGTCAATAGAGCTGACACACAAGGTAGTTGGGCGTCACGCATGGTCGCCATGCATTCGAGTCTTGACGGGACGAAGGGCCCCGGAGAACGCTCCGGGTGCAGAGGGTGGGAGCGGAGGCGGCCGGCCCGCCCGGAGCCGGCCTCCCGTGCCCCTGTCGTGAGAGGGCGTCAGAGCGCGGCGAGGCGGTCCACCAGCAGTTCCACCCTCCGCCCGGTGTCCTCCGGCGGCAGCCGCCCCGTCCTGGTCAGGGTCGCGATCCCGTGCAGGGACGCCCAGAACACCTCGGTGAACAGCCCCGGGTGGACGCCGTCCCCGGCGACCTCGCCGAGGCACTCCAGCAAGGCGGCGAAGGCGTCCTTGAGGGGTTCCGGAGTGTCCTCCCGCGCGTACGCCAGGCCGCCGTCGAGCTGGAACAGGGCTTCGTAGACCGCCGGGTTGCGTGCGGCGAAGTCCAGGTAGCCGTGGGCGAGGGCGGCGACCCGGTCGCGGGGGCCGTCCGCGGCGGCGGTCGCGGCGCGTACCACCTGGGCCAACTCGGCGGCCCCTTCGAGGGCGACCGCGCCGACGATCTCGCGCTTGCCGCGGAAGTGGCTGTAGAGGACGGGCTGGCTGTACTCGATGCTCTCGGCGAGCCGACGCGTGGTGACCGCGTCCCAGCCCTGCCGCTCGGCGAGTTCGCGGGCCGTCGCCACGATGAGGCGCTCACGGGCCGCCCGCTCGCGCTCCTTGCGTTCCTGTACTGACATGGGCAGATTCTAGCACTGCTAGACATCCAAGCGGCAGCAGCACTAGCATCGACTCAACAGCTAGCGGCGCTAGATCCGTGAAGGGGTTCATCATGCTCAGCGCACTCGAGGTCATCACCACCGTGGTCGTCGGCCTGATGGTGGGGGTTGAGTTCTCCGTCGCCTTCATCATGAAACGCATCCTCGACGCACTCCCCGAGGAGAGCAGTCAGCTGGGCCACGCCCACGGGGGCCGGATGCTCGGCGCCGTCATGCCGGTCTGGTACATCGCCTCGGTCGCCCTCGCCGCGGCCTGGGCCGTCGCGGGACGCCATCACGCCGGCACCGGCCTCGTCGTCACCGCCGCCGGACTGCTGATCCTCACCGTGGCCATGTCGGTGCTGGTGCTCGTCCCGATCAACAACCGGAGCAAGACGTGGACCTCCGAGAACCGGCCCGAGGACTGGAAGGAGCAGAAGAACCGCTGGGAGCGCTGGCACTACGCCCGTGTCGCCCTCCTCATCGGCGCCTTCACCCTGCTGGCCGCCGCCCTCGTCTGACGCCCGAGCCCCCGGGACGCCGAGCCGCCCGGCAGTCCGCCTGGCACCCTTCTGTGCGGGCCGCCCGGATCAGGCGCCCACGGTCCCGTCGACACCCTCCCGCAGGAAGTCGGCGTGACCGTTGTGGCGGCCGTACTCGAGCAGCACGTGCACCATGACCATGCGCAGGGACACCTCCTGACCCCAGCGGGGCTGGAGCCCGGTCACATCGAGGGACGCGGCCCGCTCCTCCGTACGCCGCGAGTTCTCGACCTCGGCCTCCCAGGCGGCGAACGCTTCGGCACGGGTCGAGGCACTCGCGTCGTACGCGGCCTGGAAGTCGATCCGGTCCGACCAGACCATCGGCGCCTCGTTGTCCTCGAACACCCGCCGGAACCAGGCCCGTTCCACCTCCGCCATGTGCCGCACCAGGCCGAGGAGGGAAAGGGTCGAGGGGGGCATCGACTGCCCGCGCAGCTGTTCGTCGCTGAGCCCCTCGCACTTCATGGCGAGGGTGGCCCGGTGGTAGTCGAGGAAGGCGCGCAGAGTCTCCCGCTCGTCACCCGCGAGCGGCGGCCCTGTGCGGCGGTCGGTGGTCATACGGGAACGCTCCTCCGCGACGGGGCCAGAACTGCCGAGTATCCACTCCCGCTGCGGTGGGAGCGCCCCCGCCCCCCGGACCACCGGGGCTCCGCGCCCTGTTCTACGCTCCTGCCTGCACGGGCCGTTCGCGCCTGTGCCCCGCGCGAGGTCCCGAGGTGTCCTGTGCCATGTTCCCGCTGGTCATTGCTGGTGTGCGTCCCGCTCGTCCTCGCTCTCGCGGGATGCGGGAGGCTCGCTCCACCGCCGGTCCCCCACGGCAAGCCGATCGAACTGTCCCTGTCCCGGGCGGCCGTGACGTGGACCGACAAGGAGGGCGGCACGCTGGAGCTGAAACGGGACGGAACGTTCACCGCCACCCACGTCTGCAGCGACTACGACAGCACCGACGGCACTGACGAACCCAGATCGGGATCAGGCACCTGGGACAGCTGGACCGGGACGGACGGCACCATGATCACGGCGTCGTTCCGGGACGCCGGCGAGACCACCTCGTACGAGGCGCTGCAGAACGGCAGGACGCTCAAGCTCTGGACCTACGTCGGCGACCCCGACGAAGGGAGCCCGCTCTGCATCCTGACCGCTCCCGCGTGGTGAGACGCCCGCAGCGCACACGACGCCGGCCCCCGGGAAGGAATCCCGGGGGCCGGCGTCGCACGGATACTGCGGGTACTGCCTGGAGCTGCTGATCCGAGGATCAGAAGTCCATGTCACCGCCCGGCATGCCGCCCGGAGCGGCCGCGGAGGCCTTCTCCGGCTTGTCGGCGATGACGGCCTCGGTGGTGAGGAAGAGCGCGGCGATGGACGCGGCGTTCTGCAGGGCGGAGCGCGTGACCTTCGCCGGGTCGATGATGCCCTCGGCGATCATGTCGACGTACTCGCCGGTCGCGGCGTTGAGGCCGTGACCGATCGGCAGGTTGCGCACCTTCTCGACGATGACGCCACCCTCGAGACCACCGTTGACGGCGATCTGCTTGAGCGGGGCCTCCAGCGCGAGCTTCACGGCGTTGGCGCCCGTGGCCTCGTCACCGGTCAGGTCGAGCTTCTCGAAGACGGCCGAGGCCTGGAGCAGAGCCACGCCACCACCGGCGACGATGCCCTCCTCGACGGCGGCCTTGGCGTTGCGCACCGCGTCCTCGATGCGGTGCTTGCGCTCCTTGAGCTCCACCTCGGTGGCGGCGCCGGCCTTGATGACGGCCACGCCGCCGGCCAGCTTCGCGAGACGCTCCTGGAGCTTCTCGCGGTCGTAGTCCGAGTCGGAGTTCTCGATCTCGGCACGGATCTGCTTGACGCGACCCTGGACCTGGTCGCTGTCGCCGCCACCGTCGACGATGGTCGTCTCGTCCTTGGTGATGACGACCTTGCGGGCGGTGCCGAGCAGGTCGACGCCGGCGTTCTCCAGCTTGAGACCGACCTCCTCGGAGATGACGGTGCCACCGGTGAGGATGGCGATGTCGCCGAGCATGGCCTTGCGGCGGTCACCGAAGCCCGGAGCCTTGACGGCGACGGACTTGAAGGTGCCACGGATCTTGTTGACGACCAGGGTCGACAGAGCCTCGCCCTCGACGTCCTCCGCGATGATCAGCAGGGGCTTGCCCGACTGCATGACCT
Source organism: Streptomyces sp. NPDC102402 (assembly GCF_044765765.1). Lineage (NCBI taxonomy): Bacteria > Bacillati > Actinomycetota > Actinomycetes > Kitasatosporales > Streptomycetaceae > Streptomyces > Streptomyces sp. NPDC102402. The sequence continues at coordinate 37,967 of NZ_JBIWKR010000002.1, read as the reverse complement.
TCTCGAGCAGCGGAAGGAGGTCCTTCACGTTGCTGATCTTGGAGTTGACGATCAGGATGTACGGGTCGTCGAACGACGTCTCCATACGCTCCATGTCGGTGGCGAAGTACGCCGAGATGTAGCCCTTGTCGAAGCGCATACCCTCGGTGAGCTCGAGCTCCAGACCGAAGGTCTGGGACTCCTCGACGGTGATGACGCCTTCCTTGCCGACCTTGTCCATCGCCTCGGCGATCTTGGCGCCGATCTCGGTGTCGGCAGCGGAGATGGAGGCCGTCGAAGCGATCTGCTCCTTGGTCTCCACGTCCTTCGCCTGCTCCAGCAGAGCGGCGGAGACGGCCTCGACGGCCTTCTCGATGCCACGCTTCAGAGCCATCGGGTTGGCACCCGCGGCGACGTTGCGCAGGCCCTCGCGGACGAGCGCCTGGGCGAGAACGGTCGCGGTGGTCGTACCGTCGCCGGCGACGTCGTCCGTCTTCTTGGCGACCTCCTTGACCAGCTCCGCACCGATCTTCTCGTACGGGTCCTCGAGCTCGATCTCCTTGGCGATGGAAACACCATCGTTGGTGATCGTGGGCGCGCCCCACTTCTTCTCGAGGACGACGTTACGGCCCTTGGGGCCGAGGGTGACCTTGACGGCGTCGGCGAGCTGGTTCATCCCGCGCTCGAGACCGCGCCGTGCCTCCTCGTCGAACGCGATGATCTTGGCCATGTGAAGTGGTCCTCCCGGACAGGGGTGGATTTCTCCGGACCGGGAGGCGCCCGCGACGGACGGCCTGCGGCTCAGTGGTTCCTTGCCCCACTGCACCTGCGGGCCTCACCGGCCCGATCCAAGTTTCTGTCACTCTCACCTGGAGAGTGCTAACGCCAATGATTAGCACTCGACCCCAGAGAGTGCAAGCGCCTTCGGCGAAGGCACGCTGGACGGATGACGGGCCTCCCCGCTCGGGCAGAGCCTTGAACTGGGGGAACGCCGGGCGACGGGTGGGCGCGGGCACCCGCTCGGGATGTGGACGAACCGGGCGGGCGTGAGCGCCCCGCTCCGGCGCGGACGGCCGACGGGGCGACGGAGAGACGGGGCGACGGGGCGACGGGGCGACGGGGCGACGGGGCGACGGAGAGACGGAGAGACGCACCCTCCGTCCGCGGACAACGGACGGGGCGACGGAGAGACGCACCCTCCGACCGTGGACGGCCACGGCGCCACACAGACGCACGCGGGGCCCGTACCCCTGATGGAGGTACGGGCCCCGCGTGCGTGAGTAGTGTCGTTGGCCGACCGCGCCGAGCTCAGCCGACGGCGAGCTTGACCATGTCCGCCTGCGGCCCCTTCTGGCCCTGCGAGATCTCGAATTCAACTCGCTGACCCTCTTCGAGGGTGCGGTACCCGTCCATCTGGATCGCGCTGTAGTGGACGAAAACATCCGCACCACCGTCGACCGCGATGAAGCCGTACCCCTTCTCCGCGTTGAACCACTTGACGGTGCCCTGAGCCATGCCTAACTCCCCTATTACTGGCCCTTGCACGAGCACCGCACTTCGCGGGCCCGGGTCAGAACTCACCCTCCGACAGGAGAGGGTGGCGTGCGCCGGAACGCGTCGACCGCGGCCGAATGTATCTGCCCAACTGCCCTCTGCAACAGGTCAATCGGACGAGAATTCTGGGCGCGCGGGAACGAACGGATTGCCCGAACTCATAGGATTCCGGGGCAAGTCGGGCCTGACAAAGGTTACTTATGCCACAAGGAGTGCACGCACATTGGCTGCTTCTTGTCGTGACCGGGCGCATTCTCATATGCGGGCGGCACGGGCAGCGGCGGGGACTTCCCCAACTGTACCGCGCTCAACCATGCAGAATGGCCCCCTCCGCTTCTCTCGCGGAGGGGGCCACATCGCTCACTCTGTGGAATCGGGCAGCCGGGCGCGCCCGTAGCCGTCAGCCGCCGGCGACGGCCGGGATGATCGAGACGCCGGCGCCGTCCGGGGTGGCCGCGTCCAGACCGCCCTCGAAGCGCACGTCGTCGTCGTTGACGTACACGTTGACGAAGCGGCGCAGCTTGCCCTGGTCGTCGAGGACACGGGCGCCGATGCCCGGGTGGTTCTGCTCCAGGGACGCGATGACCTCGGAGAGGACAGCCCCCTCCGCCGAGACCTCGGCCTGACCGTCCGTGTAGGTGCGGAGGATGGTGGGGATACGGACCTTGACGCTCATGTGGGTGCCTTCCTTCGGTCTCGGGTGGTCAGTTGGCGGCGGCGAGGCCGGCGTCGCGGAACGCGTCCAGGCTGGGCCGGATCGTCGCGGACAGGCCGGTCGTGGGAGCGACCGCGTCGAGCGTCTTCAGCCCGTCGCCGGTGTTCAGGACGACGGTGGTGAGGGCCGGGTCGAGCAGACCGGCGTCGATCAGCTTCTTCGTCACGCCGACCGTCACCCCGCCCGCGGTCTCGGCGAAGATGCCCTCGGTGCGGGCCAGCAGCTTGATCGCGTCGACGACCTGCTCGTCGTTGACGTCCTCGACGGCACCCCCGGTGCGCCGGGCGATGTCCAGGACGTACGGGCCGTCGGCCGGGTTGCCGATCGCCAGCGACTTGGCGATGGTGTTCGGCTTCTGGGGCCGCACGACGTCGTGGCCGGCCTTGAAGGCGGTCGAGACCGGGGAGCATCCCTCGGCCTGGGCACCGAAGATCTTGTACGGCTTGTCCTCGACGAGGCCGAGCTTGATCAGCTCCTGCAGACCCTTGTCGATCTTCGTGAGCTGCGAGCCGGACGCGATCGGGATGACCAGCTGGTCGGGCAGCTGCCAGCCGAGCTGCTCGCAGATCTCGTAGGCCAGGGTCTTGGAGCCCTCGCCGTAGTACGGGCGCAGGTTGACGTTGACGAAGCCCCAGCCCTCGCCGAGCGGGTCGCCGATGAGCTCCGAGCAGAAGCGGTTGACGTCGTCGTAATTGCCCTCGATGCCGACCAGCTCACCGCCGTACACCGCGGCCATGACGACCTTGCCCTGCTCCAGGTCGTGCGGGATGAACACGCAGGAGCGGAAGCCGGCGCGGGCCGCGGCGGCGCCCACGGCGCCGGCGAGGTTGCCGGTGGAGGAGCAGGACAGCGTGGTGAATCCGAAGGCGCGGGCGGCCTCGACGGCGATGGCGACGACACGGTCCTTGAAGGAGTGCGTCGGGTTGCCGGAGTCGTCCTTGACGTACAGGCCGCCGGTCACGCCCAGCTCGCGGGCGAGGTTGTCGGCCTTGACCAGCTTCGTGAAGCCGGGGTTGATGTTGGGCTTGTCCGCGACGTCGGAGGGGACCGGCAGCAGCGGCGCGTAACGCCAGATGTTGTTCGGACCCTCGGCGATGCGCTTCTTCAGCTCTTCGGGGGAGCCGCTCGGCAGGTCGTACGCCACTTCGAGCGGCCCGAAACAGGACGCACAGGCGAAAATGGGGCCGAGTTCGAAACGCTCGCCGCATTCGCGGCAGGAAAGCGCCGCGGCGGGACCGAGGTCCACGGCGGAAGAATCGGTGTTTGCTGCAACTGTCTGCACGGCCATGATGGCGGAGGCCCTTTCTCCTCATCTTCCCTGCGACGTATTTCGCCGCAAGACGGAATTGGCACCTTCCCCACCGTGACCTCGCGGTCGGCAGGAGGGTTGCCGGGACTTCAACGGGCCGTTCCCTCAGTCCCTCTGGATGAGCGCTGTGGCACCGGACCATGGATCCGGGCGTTTATTCGCGGACCGACCCCGACATGCGAGGGTCATCCGCGTTGTTCAAGACTGTAACCGAAGCACTGGACGGTTGAGATAGTCGTCCGAACCGCGAGATGGATCACATACAGGGAGTATCGACCGTGCTGGAAGAGGTGGAACGCTGGCTGACCAGGCGTTCCTGGTCCGCTGCCGACCGCCCGCTGGACAGCCTCACGGCCGCCCGGGCGGGGGATCCGCGCCGCTCGCGGGTGAGCGTCGTCCTGCCGGCGCTGAACGAGGAGGCGACCGTCGGCGCGATCGTCGCGGAGATCCGGCGCGAGCTGATGGAGAAGGTCCAGCTCGTCGACGAACTCGTCGTGATCGACTCCGGATCCACCGACGCCACCGCCGAACGGGCACGCCGGGCCGGCGCCCGCGTCGTGCACCGGGACGCGATCCTCCCCCGCATCCCCGCGCTGCCGGGCAAGGGCGAGGTCCTGTGGCGGTCGCTCCTGGTGACCAGCGGGGAGATCGTCTGCTTCGTCGACGCGGACCTCAAGGACTTCTCCGCGGACTTCGTCTCCGGGATCGTCGGCCCGCTGCTGACCGATCCCACGGTGCACTTCGTCAAGGCCATGTACGACCGGCCGCTCGGCGAGAAGCCGGGTCAGGGCGGCCGGGTGACCGAACTGGTGGCCCGCCCGCTACTCAATCTGCACTGGCCTCGACTGGCCGGCTTCGTCCAGCCGCTGGGCGGCGAATACGCCGTGCGGCGCTCCCTGCTGGAGCAGCTCCCCTTCCCCGTCGGTTACGGAGTGGAGCTGGGCCTGCTCGTCGACGCACTGCACACGGTCGGCCTGGACGCGCTGGCCCAGGTCGACGTCGGCGTACGCAGACACCGCCACCAGGACGGACAGGCCCTCGGCCGGATGGCCGCGGCGATCTACCGCACGGCGCAGCTGCGGCTGTCCCGGGGACCCCTCGTACGGCCCGAGATCACCCAGTTCGAGCGGGGACCCGACGGCTTCGTCCCGCGCACCCATGCGGTGGACACCGAGGAGCGGCCGCCGATGCGGGACATCGCGGAGTACGCGTCGCACGACGCGGCGTAGACGGTTCCCTCCGCCCGGCTCCGCGCCCGTCCTCCGGTCAGGCTGCGCGCCCGCTTCACGTTTGGCGGCTTCCCGAACGGGCTAGGTTCGGGTACATGGTCTCCGAGCACGCTGCCCAGGTCCTCGTCGCGTCCAATCGCGGCCCGGTGTCGTACACACGGCGGGAGGACGGCTCGCTCGACTCGAAGCGGGGCGGCGGCGGGCTCGTCTCCGGCCTCAGCGCCGTCGACGACAAGCTGTGGGTGTGCGCGGCCCTCAGCGACGGCGACCGGGAAGCGGTCCGGCGCGGCGTGTCCGAGCCCGGCGTACGGATGCTCGACATCGACGCCGGGGTCCACGCCGACGCGTACAACGGCATCGCGAACTCGGTGCTCTGGTTCGTGCACCACATGATCTACCAGACGCCGGTGGAGCCCGTCTTCGACGCGGAGTTCCGCCGGCAGTGGGCCTCCTACGAGACGTACAACCGGGCCTTCGCCGAGGCGCTCGCCGAGGAGGCGGGCGAGGGCGCCGCGGTCCTGGTGCAGGACTACCACCTCTCGCTGGTACCCGGCATACTGCGCGAGCTCCGCCCCGACCTGCGCATCGGACACTTCTCCCACACTCCCTGGGCGCCCGTCGACTACTTCCGGCTGCTGCCCGACGACATCGGCGAGCAGCTGCTCAAGGGCATCCTGGGCGCCGACCGCGCCGCGTTCCTGACCCGCCGCTGGTCGGACGCCTTCATCGGCTGCTGCACGGAGATCCTCGGCGGCACCGGCCACACCCGGATCGGGGTGCACGGGCTGGGCGCCGACGCGGACTTCCTCCGCCGCCGCTCCCGTGAGGACGACGTGGACGAGCGCATGGAGATCCTGCGCGACCAGGTGGGCGCGGACCGGCGCACGATCGTGCGGGTGGACCGCACCGAGCTCTCCAAGAACATCGTCCGCGGCCTGCACGCCTACCGGGCCCTTCTGGAGGAGCGCCCCGAGTGGCGCGGGCGCGTGGTCCACGTCGCCTTCGCCTACCCCTCCCGGCAGGACCTCGCGGTCTACCGCGACTACACGGCGGAGGTCCAGCGGGTCGCCGACGCGATCAACGCGGAGTACGGCACGGAGGGCTGGACCCCGGTCATCCTCCACGTCGACGACGACTTCGCCCGCTCCCTGGCGGCGTACCGGCTGGCGGACGTGGCACTGGTCAACCCGATCCGCGACGGCATGAACCTGGTCGCCAAGGAGGTCCCGGTCGTCTCGGACCACGGCTGCGCGCTGGTGCTCTCCCGGGAGGCGGGGGCGTACGAGGAGCTGGGCGAGGACGCGATCGTGGTCAACCCGTACGACGTGTCGGCGACGGCGGCGGCGCTGCACGAGGCGCTGACCATGGACGCCGACGAGCGGGGCGCCCGTACGAAGCGCCTGGCCGCCGCGGCGACCGCGCTGCCGCCGCAGCAGTGGTTCCTGGACCAGCTGGAGGCGCTGCGCGGTTAGGGTCTCCCGTCCGGATCAGGCCGGGCTCGCGTGCCCGGCCTGATCCCGACGAGATGCCTCAGGGTCCGACCCGCTGGGCGAGGGCCGAGAGCAGGTCCGCCACCGCTTCCGGTCCCGGCAGCACCAGGTCGGCGCGCTCGGCGAGTTCGGGGACCTCGGCGCCGCTGCACACCAGCAGGCCCGGGGTGCCGTGGGCGCGGAGCTTCTCCACCGCGGCGTACGCGGCCAGGTCGCCGAGGTCGTCACCGGCGTACAGCACCGCCTCGGCCCCGACCTCCTTCACGTACTCCTCCAGCGCCACGCCCTTGTCCATGCCCGGCGGGCGCAGCTCCAGGACCAGGCGGCCCGGTTCGACGATCAGCCCGTGGCGTGCGGCGAGGCCGGCGAGCGGGGCGGCCAGGGCCTCGAAGGCGGCCTGCGGGTCGTCGGCGCGGCGGGTGTGGACGGCGACCGCCCGGCCGCCCTTCTCCTCGATCCAGGTGCCGCTGCCGGCTCCCGCCTCCTCCAGCACGGCGGGGAGCTCCGCCCGCACGGCCTCCACCCCCGGGTCCGCGGCGGGAGCGTGGACGGTGGCCGTGGCGGCGTCCCAGCGCTCGGCGCCGTAGTGCCCGAGGACGACGAGGTGGTCCAGGCCCGGCGCCCCGGCGAAGCCCCCGTACCGGACGGCGGTGTCGGCCGGGCGGCCGGTGATCACGGCCACGGCGGCGACGCGGGGGGCGAGGGCGGAGAGGGCCGGGACCACCCGGGGGTGGGCGCGGGACCGCTCCGGGTCGGGGACGATGTCGGCGAGCGTGCCGTCGAAGTCCAGCGCGACGACCGCACGGCCGGGCCGGGCGAGGAGCGCGGCGAGACCGTCACGGCCGGCCTGGGTGGACGGGGTCGGGAGGGGGTGTGCCGGGTTACCCATACGCCCGAGCGTATCGGTGACCGGGCGGGCGGCGGGGTCCGCGCCGCGCCCACGACGGAACTGTTCCGCGGCACTCACCCCGAGGCCAGCTGCTCCGCGATCTCCTTGAGCCAATCACCGGTCCTGGCCGGGTCGTTGAGGGTCTCGGCCCACACTTCCGGCTCCAGCTTGTGCTCGGCGGGGCCGGACTTGAGCGCGATGAGCAGGGCTCTGGCGGACTCCCGGATCTCGGCCGTCGTCCCCCCGCTCCCGGAGATGTCGGGCCCCGCCGCCAGAGCGTAGATCTCCCGGGCCATGGCCGCGCGTTCGCCCTTCGACACCTTCTTCCAGAACTTCAGGGCGTGCTGAAGCGACTCCGTGCGGTTCTTGGCCTGCTCAGAGGTCTCTCCCTCCGGCGCCCAGCGCTCGGGGTGGCGGGCCTCCTCGTAGCGCTTCGTGGCGGCGCGGAGCGCCTTGTACAGGGTGACGCCCAGGACGAGGCCGGCTCCGGCCCCGGCGAGGCCCCAGCCGACCGGGTTGCTCGCCAGCGCACCTGTTCCCGCCGCTACCGCCGTGACGATGCCCGCCGCGGCCTTGGTGGACTCTCCGACCGCACCGCCGACCGCTTCCTTGCCGATCTTGGTGAGCTGCTTCTTCTTCGCGTACTTCTGAGCCGCGCTCAGCCTCTCCGCCTCGTCCTCCCCGAGACTCTCCGTGTGCTGGAGGTTCTCGGCGGCGGTACGGGCCGCGCCCGCCGCCTGCCAGACACCGTCGAAGGCCTCGGACACGGCCTCCATCCGGCCCTCGGCGTCATCCTGGTCCCAGGCGGCGCTCAACGCGACGTCCGCGTCCTCCACGGCCCTGCCGGTCTGCTCCACCGACCGGTGCAGCCGGTCCACCGACTCCGTGAGGACGAGGTGGGGATCTCTGAGATCCTTCACGTTCTTGTACTTGCGGCCCGTCTTCGCTATGCGGACCACGGCCCGTCCGCCCTTCGCCAGACCGGCGGAAGCGCTGAGAGCACCACTCGCCTCGGACGCCACCGCGGCCTCCGCCACCTTCTGGAGCTTGGTCGTCTCCTTGGCGATGCCGGCGCCGTAGGCTCCGACGCTGACGGCGCTGACGGCCGTGTCGGTCCCCTTGACCTTGGCCTTCTTGTTCGCCGTGTGGTGCTTGGCCCCGCTCTCGTGCTTCTTGGCGTCCTTCATGTTCTTGTACGCGTCCATACCGCTGACCACGGTGCCGGGGAGCTCGGTGAGGAGGTTCCCCGCCGCGGCGGATGTCCCCGAGGCGGCGGTGGAGTGCTTGAGGCCCTCGTTGGCCGTGGACGCGGCCTGCTGGGTGAAGCCCGCGTTGGCGGGGGTCTGGAATCCCTTGATGAAGGTGTCGATGGGCTCGAGATTCTTCTTGAACCTGTCGAGGAAGGCGGAGATCCGACCCCGATAGTCCTTCTTCTTCGCTTCGGCGGGCACGTCGCCGTTCTCCGGAGCCGTCTCCCCTCCCGCGGCCTCCCGGGCGCGCTGTACGGCTGCGGTCGCGGCCCGGTTGCCCGCGCGGGGCTGCATCGCGAGGAAGGCCTGCTCCGGCGCGCCCGCGGACGTGCTCCCGGTCCGGCTTCCTTCCCGGCGCTGCCGGGCCGCCGTCGGGACGACCGCGGGCTGCCGTGCCGGGGTGCGGTGGACCGGAGTGCTCATGGGCGTACCTCTCCTGTGACCGACCGGGCGAGGGGAGAGTAGCCAGGCGTGGTCAACAGCAGGGGTACGACGAGGAAACTCCGCGGACGGTGTGGAACGCGCCTCAGCGCCGCCCGCGCCGAGCCTCCCGGACCCGGCGCAGGCGGTTGACCGTGACCGGGTCCTCCTCCAGCGCGCGGCGGTCGTCCAGCAGCGCGTTGAGCAGCTGGTAATAGCGGACCGGTGCGATCCCCAGCTCCTCGCGGATCGCCCGTTCCTTGGCCCCGGGGCCCGGCCAGGAGCGCCGCTCCAGGGCCAGGACCGCGCGGTCCTGGTCGGAGAGCGGGGCGGCGGAGCCGTCGGGATCCGGGGGGCGGGCGGTCATATCAACCAACCTACCTACTCCGCGCTCTCCGCCTGCCGGGCCTTGGACGCGATGTCCACCAGCACGCCCTCCGGGCTGCCGCCCGGCTCGACCGCGGCGCCGATCCCTTCCTTGACCGTCTCGCTGACCTGGGCCCATGACGTCTTGCCGAACGGGGGCAGCGTGGAGTTCGGCAGTGCCGTGAGGAACTCGTGCAGCGACTTGTGCTTGCTGTCCTCCGCCATCTCGGCGGAGGCGCTGCTGGTCACGGGCAGCAGGTCGTACTGGTCGGCGAAGGCCAGCACGTTGTCGTCGTCGTAGGCGAAGTCGAGGAACTTGCCTATCTCCACCCGGTGGCCGTTCTGCTTGAAGCCCATCATCCAGTCGGCCACGCCCATGGAGCCCCGGGTCGGTCCGTCGATCCCGGGCAGCGGGACCATCCCGACGTCGACGCCCTTCTTCTCGGCCTCCTGCATCAGCGTCGGGTGGCCGTTCAGCATGCCCACCTTGCCGTCGGTGAACGCGTCGAAGGCCTTCGCCCGGTCGAGCTTCCCGGGCGCCACGGGTCCGGTGAGGCCCTTGCCGACGAGGTTGTTCCTGAGCCACTGGAAGGTCGCGATGTTGGCCGGGGAGTCGATGGCGTAGTTGCCGACGTCGTCCGTGTAGCCGCCGCCCCCGCTGAGCAGCCACATCAGGGTCTCGGCCTGGGACTCCTCCTGGCCCAGCGGCAGGGCGAAGGGGTACGTCACACCGCGCTGCTTCAGCGCGGTGGCGTCGGCCTGGATGTCGTCCCAGGTCTGCGGGGCGCCGATGCCCGCCTTGTCGAAGAGGCCCTTGTTGTAGAAGAGCAGCCGGGTGCTGGCCACGAAGGGCAGGCCGTAGAGATTGCCGTCGACCTTGCCCGCGTCGGTGAGCGAGGGCAGGAAGTTGGAGCCGGTGCGGATGGCTATCATCTCGTCGGCCGTGTAGAGCTTGCCCGCCTCGGCGTAGTCGGCGTACGCCCCGATCTGCGCGATGTCGGGGGCCTTGCCGGCCTTCACCATCTCGGCGACCTTGCGGTCGACGTCCTTCCAGGAGTAGACGCTGACCTCGACCGTGATCCCGGGGTTGTCCTTCTCGAACTTCCCGGCGACGTCGTCCCAGTACTTCTGCGAGCTGTTCTCCGCACCGGTGCCGTAGTCGGCCGCGACCAGCCGCAGGGTGACGTCGCCGCCGCCTCCGGTGTCCGAACCACACCCCGACAACGCCATTGTCATACCGAGTGCGGCCACCGCCGCGGTCAGACCCACAAAGCGCCGCTGCACAGCCCTGTCCACCCCTACATTGGTCGACGCGGAAGTCATCGCTCCGGCGACGACCCCGCGATCCTGCCCTCACCTCCGCACGGAGGTCTACACCACCGGTGCATCGATCCGGCAATCTAGCAGGACCGTTTTGTATGGGTGCTCAACAAACCTCGATAGTGGACTAGACCTTTTGGGGGTCGTCGGGCGAAACTGTCTCCCGTGAGACACGTCATCGCCCTCGATGTGGGCGGCACAGGAATGAAGGCCGCTCTGGTCGGGGCCGACGGCACCCTCCTCCACGAGGCGCGCCGGGCCACCGGCAGGGACCGCGGTGCCGAGGCCGTCGTCCAGACGATCCTGGGCTTCGCCGCGGATCTGTACGCCTACGGCGAGGAGCACCTCGGCGAGGGCGCGGTGGCGGCCGGCGTCGCCGTGCCCGGCATCGTCGACGCGGACCGCGGGATCGCCGTCTACGCCGCCAATCTGGGCTGGCGCGACGTGCCCCTGCGGAAACTGATCGGCGAACGCCTCGGCGGCATACCGGTCGCGCTCGGACACGACGTCAGGACGGGCGGGCTCGCCGAGGGGCGGATCGGTGCCGGCCGCGGCGCGGACCGCTTCCTCTTCGTGCCGCTGGGCACCGGGATCGCCGGAGCCATCGGCATCGCCGGCACCATCGAGGCGGGCGCCCACGGCTACGCGGGCGAGATCGGCCATGTGGTGGTCCGCCCGGACGGCCCGGACTGCGGCTGCGGACAGCGCGGCTGCCTGGAGACCCTCGCCTCGGCCTCCGCCGTCTCCCGGGCCTGGGCCGCCGCGTCCGGCGACCCCGACGCGGACGCCGCCGACTGCGCGAAGGCCGTCGCCTCGGGGGACCCGGCGGCCCTGCGCGTGTGGCAGGACGCCGTCGACGCGCTCGCCGCCGGGCTGGTCACCGCCCTCACCCTGCTGGACCCCCGCACGCTCATCATCGGTGGCGGACTTGCCGAGGCGGGGGAAACCTTGTTCACACCACTGCGTGCGGCTGTCGAGGAACGGGTCACGTTCCAGAAGCTGCCTCACATCGTCCCGGCGGCCCTCGGGGACACCGCCGGATGCCTGGGCGCAGGGCTGCTCGCCTGGGATCTACTCTCCACGGAGGTATCCGCCTGATGGCCGGACGCGCAGACAGCACGGTTCTCACCGGTGCCCGGGTGGTGCTTCCCACCGGGACCGTCGAGAACGGCCGGGTGATCGTCGAGGGCACCCGGATCGCCGGCAGCACGACGGAGGACGCCCGGACCGTCGACCTCTCGGGCCACTGGGTGGTCCCCGGATTCGTGGACATCCACAACCACGGCGGCGGCGGCGCGTCCTTCGCCACCGGCACCGCCGAGGACGTCCTGACCGGGGTGAGGGCGCACCGCGAACACGGCACGACGACCGTCGTCGCCTCCACCGTCACCGGCGAGATGGACTTCCTGGCCCGCCAGGCGGGCCTGCTCTCCGAACTGGTCGAACAGGGCGAGCTCGCCGGGATCCACTTCGAGGGCCCGTTCATCTCACCGTGCCGCAAGGGCGCCCACAGCGAGGAGCTGCTCCGCGACCCGGACCCCGCCGAGGTCCGCAAGCTGCTCGAAGCGGCGCGCGGCAGCGCCAGGATGGTCACCCTGGCCACCGAACTCCCGGGCGGCATCGAGTCCGTGCGGCTGCTCGCCGAGCACGGGGTGATCGCAGCCGTCGGCCACACGGACGCGACGTACGAGCAGACCGTCGAGGCGATCGACGCCGGTGCCACCGTCGCCACCCACCTCTACAACGCGATGCCCGCCATCGGGCACCGCGCCCCGGGACCGATCGCGGCCCTCCTGGAGGACGAGCGGGTCACCGTCGAGCTGATCAACGACGGCACCCATCTGCACCCCGCGGCCCTGGAGCTCGCCTACCACCACGCGGGGGCCGACCGGGTCGCGCTGATCACCGACGCCATGGACGCGGCCGGCGCGGGCGACGGCCTCTACGAGCTCGGTCCGCTCGCCGTCGAGGTCAGGGACGGTGTGGCCCGTCTGGTCGAAGGCGGGTCGATCGCGGGCTCCACCCTCACCCTGGACACCGCCTTCCGCAGGGCCGTGACGATCGACAGGATCCCCGTCGACGACGTCGTCCGGTCGATCTCCGCCAACCCGGCCCGCCTCCTCGGCCTGTACGACAGGGTCGGCTCGCTGGACCCGGGCAAGGACGCCGACCTGGTGGTCCTGGACGCGGACTTCGCGCTCAAGGGCGTCATGCGCCGCGGCGAGTGGATCGTGAAGCCCGCCGCTGTCTGACGGGCAACCGGCGATCGAACACGTAACGAAGAGACGGCGGTTGTCCCCGGCACCTGGGACGGCCGCCGCCTCTTTGGCATGATCACCGAGGGCGGCGCCGCGAGGAGACGGCACGCGGGAACGGACGACGAAGGAACCGGGGGCCGGTACAGGTGATACTGACCGTCACGCTGAACACCGCACTCGACCTGACGTACGCCGTCCCCGCCCTCGTCCCGCACTCCAGCCACCGCGTCCGGGAAGTGACCGAACGCCCCGGCGGCAAGGGCGTCAACGTGGCCCGGGTGCTCTCCGCGCTCGGCCACGACACCGTGGTCACCGGCTTCGCCGGCGGCGCCACCGGAGCCGTCCTGCGCGAACTCCTCGGCGCACTCCCCCACGGCCCGGCCGACGCCCTCGTGACCGTCGCGGGGAACACCCGCCGCACCCTCGCGGTCGTCGACCGCTCCTCCGGCGACACCACCCAGCTGAACGAACCGGGCCCGCACATCGGCCCCGGTGAATGGGCGGCCTTCCTGGGGACGTTCGGGGACCTGCTCCCCGCCGCCGAGGCCGTCGCCCTCTGCGGCAGCCTGCCACCCGGCATCCACGTCGGCGCGTACGCCGAGCTCATACGGCTCGCCCGCACCGCCGGCGTACCCGTGCTCCTGGACACCGGCGGCGAACCCCTGCGCCGCGGCATCGCCGCACGCCCCGATCTCGTCAAGCCGAACGCCGACGAGCTCGCCCAGCTCACCGGAGCCCGCGAGCCGCTGCGCGCCACCCGCGACGCCCGCCGCCGGGGCGCGCACAGCGTCGTCGCGTCGCTCGGCGCCGACGGGCTCCTCGCCGTGACCCCCGACGGCATCTTCCGGGCCGCACCGCCGTCCGCGGTGCGGGGCAACCCGACGGGTGCGGGTGACTCCGCCGTGGCCGGACTGCTCTCCGCCATCGCCGAGGGGCTGGGCTGGCAGGACCGGCTCGTACGGGCGGTGGCACTCTCGACGGCGACCGTGCTGGCCCCGGCGGCCGGCGAGTTCGACCGCGCGGCCTACGAGGACCTGCTGGACCGCGTCACCGTCGAACAGCACGCGCCGGCCGCCTGAGCCGCCACCGGAGGAGAACCCGGAAAACACCGCGTCCCGGCTCGCGGTGTGCGAGGACCGGGACGACGGTGGTGGACCGCTGGGCGCCGTCAGTTCTTGACGTGACCCGACTTCAGCGACAACTGGTCGAGGTTGGCGTCGCACGAGTCGCCCTCGTTGCACGAGAGCATCAGCGTGTTCGACCCCTTCTCGAGCTGGACGTACGCGTACGTGTTGGTCCAGCCCTTCTCCAGGTCTCCCTCGGCGGCGTGCGCGAAGTTCTTCATGTTGATGGAGCGGGGGTCCTGGTCGTTGACCGTGAGGGACGTCTTGGCGTCCTTGCCGGGCACGCCGTACGTCACGTACAGCGTGTACGGACCGCTCGCCGGCACGTCGACCGTCCAGGTGGCCGACCGGCCGACCTCGTTGAGGCTGATGTACTGGCCGTTGGCGCTCTTGGCACCCTTGACCGTGTTGTCCAGCGACGCCGTACCACCGAGCGACAGCGTCGCCGCGTCCTGCTCCGGCAGATCGACGGGCTCCTTGGACGGCTTCGTGGACTTCTCCGGCTTCGGGGACTCCTGGACCTCGTCGGCCGGACCCGCCGACGAACCGGCCTCGTCCTTCTTGCCCTCGCTGTCGTCACCCGTCATCAGGGCGGCGCCGATACCGACGAGCACGACCGCGACCACGGCGACGGCCGCGATCAGCAGCGCCTTGGTGTTGGGTCCGCCACGGCCGGGACCGGCATTCCTGCCGCCGCCGCCCGGCACGGACCCGTGCTGCGCGGTCACCGCACCGCCGGGGTAGGTCTCCGGCGCCGCGTACTGCGCGTTCGGCTGCCCGTACTGCTGGGACTGCTGGCCGTACTGCGGCGGAGCCTGCTGGCCGTACGCCTGCTGCGGCGGGACCTGCCCGTACTGGCGCTCACCGACCGTCCGCACCTGGTTGTACGACGTTCTGGGCACGCCGGGCTGCGCTGCCGGACCGGGGTAGCCGTAACCACCCTGCCCGGGCGGCTGTGCGCCTGCCGCCTGCCCGTCCGCGTACAGATAGCCGAACGGATCGTCGTCCTCGGGCTTGCTCGCGCCGTTGTTTCCGGCCGTCATCCCTGGGTCACTCCTCACCATGTCGCCAGCCGTCGCCGACCGGCCGAGCCTACCCCGAACGGAGCACGCGTCGAATTGCCCTCGGCCGCCCGGAAAACCGGGCGTGGTACGGGAACAGCCAGGGCGTGAACGTCAGCCGGCTCTGCGGTGAACCTTCGACCTGGACCGCTTTTCCACGTACATCCGCTGGTCGGCGGAGTGCAGGACCTCTTCCTCGGTCATGCCGCACTCGGCCCAGCCGATACCGAAACTCGCCCCGACCCTGACTGCCCGGCCGTCCACCCGGATGGGCGGAATGATGGCGTTACGCAAGCGTACGGCCAGATCTGCGGCATCTGCCGCCCCGAGGCCGTCCGCGAGGACGACGAATTCGTCACCTCCGAGCCGCGCGACCGTGTCACCGTCCCGTACGCAGGTCGTCAGCCGTCTGGCGACCTCGATGAGAACCGCGTCACCCGCGTGGTGCCCGAAGCGGTCGTTGATGGACTTGAAGCCGTCGAGGTCGCAGAAGAGCACCGCGAGCCCCTTCGTCCCGTCGTCGCGGTCCGGGTCGGGCGCCACGACGTGCACGTGGTGGTCGTAGGGGCCGACCCCCGGCGCGACCTCAGCCTCGTACACGTCCGACCGGTAGCCGTGCACCGCGCTCTCGACGTCCCCGTACGCCGCGTCCAGCGCCTCGATGGCGGAGGAGGTGACGGAGTGAGGCCTCTCACACAGGCGCGCGCCGAGCCGGGATCGCAGCTCGGCGCTGTTGGGCAGACCGGTGAGCGCGTCGTGCGAGGCGCGGTGCGCGAGGTTCAGCTCGTTGCGCTTGCGCTCCTCTATGTCCTCGACGTGGGTGAGCAGGAAGCGCGGTCCGTCGGTGGTGTCGGCGACGACCGAGTTGCGCAGCGAGACCCAGAGGTAGGTGCCGTCCCTGCGCCCGAGCCGCAGCTCGGCCCTGCCTCCCTCGGCGGACGTGCGGAGCAGGGTGCCTATGTCCTCGGGGTGGACGAGGTCGGCGAAGGAGTAGCGCCGCAGGACCGAGGCGGGGCGGCCGAGGAGCCGGCAGAGCGCGTCGTTGGTGCGCAGCAGCCTGCCGTGCTGGTCACCGCCCATCTCGGCGATGGCCATGCCGCTGGGGGCGTACTCGAAGGCCTGGCGAAAGGATTCCTCGCTGGCTCGCAGCGCCTGCTGTTCGCGCTCGAGCCTGACCAGTGCGCGCTGCATGTTTGCACGGAGGCGAGCGTTACTGATCGCAATGGCCGCCTGGGAGGCGTACATCTGGAGGGCCTCCCGGCCCCAGGCGCCGGGACGGCGGCCGTTGCGCGGCCTGTCGACCGACAGGACCCCCAGGAGGTCCAGACCTCCGCCGGAGGCGTACATGGGGGCGTAGAGGCGGTCCAGAGGGTGCCACTCGTCCTCGAAGCGGGGCTCCGGGCCCTCGGTGTGCCACTGGGGCACGTCGTCGTCGAGGAGCACCCAGCCCTCGGTGTGGGGTATGAACCGGAGTCCGTCCCACGCCTCACCCATCGAGAGCCTGCGCTCCCAGGACTCACGGGAGCCGATACGGCCGGTGATCAGGGCTTCCGCGGCGCTGTTGCCGGCGAACGCGGCGACGACGAGATCGCCGTCGGGGCGGACGAGGTTCACGCAGCCCAGTTCGTACCCGAGGCCGGTGACGATGCCGTCGGCCACGGACTGCAGCGTGTCCGCCAGGCTCCGCGCCGTGTTGAGATCAGCGACGGCCTGGTGCAACTGCCGCATGGTCGCAAGGCGGACGTACGGCTCCGACTCGGCCTCCATTGCTCGCACTCCCTGAGACCTCGACAGCAACTCCAGGTTTCATATCGACGTACTTGTTGCAGTGTCACGGCCACTGAATCACAGTGAGCTGTGCACCCGGTACACAGGGTCAACAAATATTGCTCTCTGTGAGTCATGTCACAACAGATGGTTAAGGGCATCCGGGACACCTCGTGGGACCGCTGTTATTTACCGAACGCAAATCAGGGCATCCGGTTCCCGGGTCCTAGGACCCGGCTGGTCCCCTGGCCCGATGCGGCGGCGTGCCCCGCGGGACTAGCGTGCCCGATGTGCCGCAGAAGACTCCCCCCGCCCCGCGCCCCGAAGCCGTCCCCCATGCTGAGGGGGTGAGCAACGACGAATTCCGTGCCGCCCTGTCCCGACTGGCAGCAGGAGTGGTGCTGGTCACCGCCCAGGAACCACCGCTCGACGAGCACGGCCGGGGCGAGGACGCCGGGATGACGGCGACCGCCTTCATGTCGGTCTCGCTGGACCCGCCGCTGGTCATGGTGAGCCTGCGCAACGACTCACGGATGGACGACCTCCTCGCCGAGCAGCCCTTGTGGGCGGTGTCCGTCCTCACCGGGGCCCAGCGGCACATCGCCGGACGGTTCTCCATGAAGGGCCGGATCAGCGACCGGCTGCTGTTCGAGGACATCCCGTACATACGGGGCGAGATCACGGGAGCGCCCCTGGTGGGCGGCGCGCTGGCCACCCTGGAGTGCCGCACCGAGCAGCGCGTCCTGGCCGGTGACCACACGCTGGTGATCGGCCGGGTGCTGACGGCGTCACTCCCGAGCGCGGACGACGAGCCGCTGACGTACTTCAAGGGCCGGTACCGACAGCTGGGCTGAGCGGCCGGGGGCCGCCTCGGCATCGACCGCGGGGACCGGCCGGGGGCGGCCTCGGCATCGACCGCGGGGACCGGCTCGGCGCCTGCCGCGCGGACACCTTCCGTGCCTGTCGCGGCCCGGTACCTCCCGTACCGGTCGCGGCGCGTCACCTTCCCTGCCGGTCGCGGCGCGGACGCCCTTCCCTACCAGTCGCGGCCCGAGCGCCCGCGCTTCGTGTCGCCGCGCTGCTTCTTCTCGCGCAGGCGCCGCTCGTTGATGCCGCGGGGGATCTTCTTCTTCAGACGGGGCTTGGGCGGCGGTGCCGTCGCCTCCGCCAGCAGGGCCGCCAGCCGCACGGCGGCAGTCTCCCGGTTGCGCCACTGGGACCGGTGCTCCGACGCACGCACGGACACCACACCACCGACCAGCCGGCCCCCGAGCCGCTCCAGCGCCCGGGCCTTCCACACCTCGGGCAGGGAGTCGGTCGCGGCGAGGTCGAAGCGGAGCTCCACCTGGGAGTCGCTCGTGTTGACGTGCTGCCCACCGGGCCCCGAGGACCTCGAGAAACGCCACATCAGCTCGGCCTCCGGCAGGGAGACCGAACCGCGGATGACATAGGGCCCGGACATGACACCCATGTTCCCTGGCGTACGGCCGGTTCGTCACCTTGTTTTGCGAGCGTTCGGCCAGAAGTTCGGCAAAGAAAGTAAAGCGAGCAGGAACCTCGTGGTCTCTTGTCTGCGTTAGGACGGGTGACGGTAGCTTTCGTGATGGCACGAAGCCCGCACATGACGAGGAAAGGGACTTCCCATGGCTGTAAGCCTGTCCAAGGGCGGCAACGTCTCGCTCACCAAGGAGGCCCCGGGCCTGACCGCCGTCACGGTCGGCCTCGGCTGGGACGTCCGCACCACCACCGGCACCGACTTCGACCTCGACGCCTCGGCGATCGCGGTCAACAACGCCGGCAAGGTCTACTCCGACGGCCACTTCGTCTTCTTCAACAACAAGGCGACGCCCGACCAGACCATCGTCCACACCGGTGACAACGTCACCGGCCAGGGCGAGGGCGACGACGAGCAGATCAACGTCAACCTCGCGGGCCTCCCGGCAGACATCGACAAGATCGTCTTCCCGGTCTCCATCTACGACGCCGAGGCGCGCAGCCAGAACTTCGGCCAGGTGCGGAACGCCTTCATCCGCATCATCAACCAGGCCGGCGGCACCGAGATCGCCCGCTACGACCTGAGCGAGGACGCCGCCACCGAGACCGCCATGGTCTTCGGCGAGCTCTACCGCAACGGCGCCGAGTGGAAGTTCCGCGCGGTCGGCCAGGGCTACGCCTCGGGCCTGCGCGGCATCGCGCAGGACTTCGGCGTCAACCTCTGACGTCACGGCTTCTCCGCAGGAGCCCCCGGCCGACTCCGTCGGCCGGGGGCTCCTGTGCGTTCGCCCTGCATAGCGGACACGGGCGCCTCCCATTCGGACAAGAACTGGTCAAAAACTTGTGAGGCAATTGTCGGCGTCCCGTCAAAACCGTTCATTCGGTGGCACGCTCTCCGCTCGTAACCCCCACAGGAACGAGCAACGGAGAAGGCATGACCCCCCACATGAACACCCGTCGCGCCGCTGCCCTGACCGCAGTTGCCGCGATGGTCGTCGTAGGCGTCCAGACCGGCACGGCCACGGCGGGACCCCACACCGCCGACGACACCGCCTCTTCCTCCCGCTCCACCGCCGGAGCCACCACCCTCGGCGTGAACACCGCGGCCCTCCGCACCACAGCTCTGCGGGCCGCCCAGGCGGACGCCCCCGCCGCCGCCGAGTCCCTCGGGCTGGGCAGCCAGGAGAAGCTGATCGTCCGTGACGTCATCAAGGACGCCCGCGGCACCGTGCACACCCGCTACGAACGCACCTACGCGGGGCTCCCCGTCCTCGGCGGCGACCTCGTCACCCACACCGCCGCCGACGGAACCCCGAAGGGCGTGGACAAGGCCACCTCGGCCCGTATCGCCGTACCGTCCACCCAGCCGAAGCGGAAGGCCGCAGCGAGCGCGCGCACGGTCGTCTGGGCGGGCAGTGGAAAGCCCGCCCTCGCCTTCGAGACCGTGAGGACCGGTGTCCAGAAGGACGGCACGCCCAGCAAGCTGCACACGATCACGGACGCCACGACCGGCAAGCGGCTGCACAGCTTCGAGGCCGTGGAGACGGGCACCGGGAACAGCCAGTACAGCGGTGAGGTCACGCTGTCGACCACCGAGGGCGGTTCGGGCTTCGAACTGACCGACGGCGACCGGGGCGGCCACAAGACGTACGACCTGAACCAGGGCCAGACCGGCACCGGCACCCTCCTCACCGACACCGACGACACCTGGGGCGACGGAACCGGCGACGACCGCCAGACCGCGGCGGTCGACGCCCACTACGGCGCGGCGACGACCTGGGACTTCTACAAGTCCGAGCTGGGCCGCGACGGCATAGCCGGGGACGGCCGGGCCGCCTACTCCCGCGTCCACTTCGGCACCGGATACGTCAACGCCTTCTGGGACGACAGCTGCTTCTGCATGACCTACGGCGACGGGGCCGACGACAAGAGCGCCCTCACCGCCATCGACGTGGCCGGCCACGAGATGAGCCACGGCCTGACCGCGGCCACCGCCAACCTCGACTACGCGGGCGAGTCCGGCGGGCTCAACGAGGCGACCAGCGACATATTCGGCACCTCGGTCGAGTTCTTCGCCGACAACACCACCGACCCCGGTGACTACCTCATCGGCGAGAAGATCGACATCAACGGCGACGGCACCCCGCTGCGTCACATGGACAAGCCGAGCAAGGACGGCGGCTCGGCGGACTACTGGGACGCCGGCGTCGGCGACCTCGACGTGCACTACTCCTCCGGCGTCGCCAACCACTTCTTCTACCTGCTGGCGGAGGGCAGCGGTGCCAAGACCATCGACGGGGTCGACTACGACTCCCCGACCGCCGACGGCTCCACGGTCACCGGCATCGGCCGCCAGAAGGCCTACCAGATCTGGTACAAGGCGCTCTCCGTCTACATGACGTCGAGCACCGACTACGCGGGAGCCCGCGTCGCGACCGAGAAGGCGGCCACCGACCTGTTCGGTGCCGACAGCGCCGAACTGACGGCTGTCCAGGCCGCCTGGACGGGCGTCAACGTCAAGTAACACCATCGGCTGGGAGCCGGCCGGCCTCCGGCCGGCCGGTTCCCACGCGTCGGCGTGTCCAGGCGCCCGCCCCAGGCGCCTCACGAGCAGACGCCCACCTCGCCATTCATACTTGTATGTTGGCATGCACGTACGTGCGGCAAGAAAGCACGACCAGGCGGACGGGGGCCGGATTCCATGGCATGGGACGAGTGGGAACAGATCAAATCCACCCACCGTGAGAACGCGTCGACCGGAATGCAGCTGAACCAGCTTCCGGCCGACCAGGGTGGTCCTCCTCCTGTGTACGGCCCCTTCGCCCCCTCCTTCGCGTCGTCACCCGCCGAGAAGAAGGCCGCGGCCGACGCGATCGACGAGCACATCCTCGGCGACACGCGTGCCGCGGGTAGGTGGGCCGACGAGGCCAACAGCGCGGCGGTCAAGGCGTTCGGGCCCAAGGACGCCGACGGCTGGGACGCGGCGGGCGCCCTGAAGGCGGCGGACAAGGCATGGGACGGCTCGGTCCGGGTGCTCTGCAACCGGCTTTCGTCGGAGAGCGCCTCCTTGCGCGAGACCCGCTTCCAGTTCCGGTCCGACGATCTCGGCATCGGTACCCAGCTCGGTGGCAACTCGAAGATCAACGGGCTCTGAGGGGGCGACGGACCATGCCGAGTTACCACGAAGTCATGACGACGGACCTGTCCGCGCTGACCACCGCCGCCGCCAAATGGGAGTCGATGGCAGGGGAACTGGCCAAGCAGGAAGCCGCCTACAAGCGCGATGTGCACGGGATCAGCATCGGCCCCTCCTGGGTGGGCCAGAGCGCCGAGGCCGCCAACCGCCGCTTCGACGTCACCCTCAAGGAGTACGCGGGGGCACAGACCGAGGCGAAGGCCATCGCCTCGCTGATCAGGGACGCGCACTCCCAGTTCGTCGAACTGCGGGGCAAGGTGAAGGCCGCGGCCAACGAAGCCGTCACCGCCAAGATGACCGTCTCCGACCAGGGGCAGTGCCGCCTGGACTTCGGCAAACTGACGGAGAACGAGCGCTTCACCGCCCACCACGACCCCGACCTGCGGGCCACCGAGCAGTCGTGGACCGACCACATAGCCAAGGCGGTGCAGGCGGTCGCCGACGCCGACGCGGGATTCGCCGTGGCCATGAAGGCGGTCACCCAGGACAGCGACCCCCTGGACGGCACAGTGGGCGGCTTCAACCACAAGGCCACCGGCGACATCGAGGGGTACGAGGCGAAGGCCGCCGCGGCGACCGCGATGAAGCTCAACTCGGGCGAGAAGGTGTCCGCCGCGGAACTGGCGGGACTGGAGCGCTCGCTGCGCGACAACAGCGGGAACAAGGAGTTCAGCCAGCCCTTCCTCACGAAGATCGGCGCGGACGGCACGATCAAGCTCGGCAACAAGATGTTCGACATGGCAGAGGGCGACAAGGGTGCCCGCACCCAGCTGCTGGGGATGCAGCACGAGCTCGCCAACTCCATCGCGAGCGCCACGAAGGACCCGGCGAACGCCCAGGAGCGTGCCTTCTACGAGGACTTCACCAAGGACCTCAAGGAGAACGGGACCAAGAGCTTCGGTGAGTCCGACAACCCCGTCAAGGGCTACTCGGGGTTCGTCGCCGTGATGAACATGGCGGACGAGAAGTTCGACCCGGACTTCATGGAGTCGCTGGGTGACGACATGATCGCCGCCGAGAAGAAGGACAAGGGCCTCTTCGTCCAGATCGGTGCCGGCCACGACGGCATCAGGGCCGACGCGATCGACAACCTCCTCGGCATCATGAGCCGCGACCCCGACACGGCGACCGCCTTCCTCGATCCCGGCCCGGACCCGGAGAAGGGGAACGGCAGGCTGGAATACCTCACCGGTCACGGCGACGGCGCCCGGGAGTGGCCCGACCTCCTGCTCTCCATGTACCCCGAGGTCAAGGTCGACGACCCGTTCGCACACGTCGGTATCGGCGCCGCCCTGGAAGCCGCCACCACCGGCCATCCCCCGCTGGCCGAGGGCGAGTCCAACGGCGCTCCCGGCCCGCACAGTCCCGCCCAGGCACGGATCATGCAGAACACCATCGAGTACCTCGACGCCGGGGCCTCGGGCGACGACGTACCGAAGAACATGCACCAGAACCTGGCGAACTCCCTGGCGGACTACGCGGCCGACAACCACAACATCCTCGCGGAGAACGACAGCCGCCGGTACGGCAGCCCGGAAGGACTGGACGGCGTCTGGCAGGACGGGTCCGACGCGGGGATCACCGTGGGCAAGGACTCGCTCATGCGTGTCATGCGCGGTGTCACCGAGGAGGCCGACACCGCGGATCTCCTCTACTCCACCCAGCGGAACTACGCGATGGAGCAGCTGGGCAACGCACCGGCCCAGGGCGGCGAGGGCCAGCTGCGCTGGATCAATCCCGCCAGCGACCTCGGCCAGGTCATGGGAGCGATGAACTCCATCGGTTCCGACGTGATCCTCGACCAGCGCGACGACAAGGCAGCCGAGACCAACGACCAGGCCCGGTACGCCTACCACGCCATCGGAGCCCCGATCACAGGCCTGCCGGTCTTCGGCGACACAGCCCAGCGGCTGGTCGACGCGGCGACGTACGAATGGTCGAAGGACGTCATCGACTCGGCCAACTCGGCGGCCCAGGAGCAGAACTCGAAGCACTACGGCTCGGGCGTCGGCGGCACGTACAGCCTCATCGACGCCTGGGCCGCAGAGCGGGGCGTGGACATCGAAGACCGCGACAACAGCAAGAACGACCCGAACTGGGACGCTTGGCAGGCCATGCGTGACGAAGCCAAGCAGTCCTACACCGGATCGCGCGGCGATGCCGCTGTCTACCTCGGACGGGACTGAGTACCAGTGAACACGGAGACACCCCGCAAGCGCCGGTGGAGCTGGCGGGCAACGGCCGTCGTCGGAGCCCTGGCCGTCGTGGCGGCCGGTGCGACGGTGGCGACCAACACCAACGCCTTCGGTCCGGGCGACCTGTGCGACGGCCTGTTGAGCAGTGGTGCGGCGTCTGACGCCCTGCACGGCTCGGGGCGGGTGACGGCCTCCTCGGACTCCGAGGGCTCCTGCACGGTGGAGCAGTCCGGCTGGCTGCCCGGCACCGAGGACGCGAAGATCCGCCTGAGTGCCACTGCCGTCACCCCTGACCACCCCTTCGGCCGGTCCGAGTGGAAGGCATCCGGGGCCCGGAACATCCTGCAGGGCGAGCTGCCCGGCGCCTTCGACCAGTACGGCAACGGGTGGGTGTCCTTGCCGTCCGACTGCGGCCCCCTGGGCACCGCATGGGCCGAGGGCGACCACACGGTTCTGAGCGTCTTCGTCGATCAAGGGAACGCCGACCCGGAAGAACTGGCCCGGCTGACCCGGTCGGCCGCCCGCAAGCTCGCCGCCGATCACGACTGCGCACCCACCGCCTCATCACCGCGGAACGCAGGCACGGACCTCATCGAAGCGTCCGCACCGGCCGAGAGCGACCCGGCCGAGGTGTGCGGCCTGGACGGCTTCACCCTCGGCTCCGAGGCCCCCGCGGGCAGCCCGCTGCGGGAACAGACCTCGGGCTCCCGCGACGACGCCTGGTACTGCGACCTCTCCCTGGCTCAGCCCGAGACCGGCCTGCCCAGGGACGACGACCGCGAGCCCTTCGTCCGCCTCGCGATCATCCGCAACCCCGAACTGCTGGCCGCCGCGAAGAAGCAGCGCTTCGACCATGCTGTCTGCGGCGGCAAGGCGACCTACTTCGCGACGGACAGCGCCACGTACGTCTTCGCCCCCGACACCCCACAGGAGAAGGCCGCGGCGACCCTCTTCAAGGCATCCGACGTCACGGACCGCTTCGCCGAGGCCGCGCGGGCGGCACTCGACTGCGACTGACCCCGGGAGCGGCACTGCCCGTACGGTTCGCACGCCCGCCGGGCCGGACCGTCCGCTACCGGCCGAGAGCCGCGACGCCCGCCGCGGCGAACTTCTCGTCCAGGTCGCCGCTCGGGGCGCCCGCGACGCCGATGCCGGCCACCGGAGCGCCCTTGACCTGCACGGGCGAGCCGCCCGCCAGGAACAGGGTGCCGGGGATGTCCTTCAGGTTCGGGGCCTGCTCCAGGCGCTTGACCAGCTCGGACGTGGGCGCGTTCCAGGAGACGGCGGTGTACGCCTTCTTCACGGCGGACTCCGGGGACTGCGGGCCCGCGCCGTCGCCGCGCAGGGTGACGACGGTGTTGCCGTTGCGGTCGACGACGGCCACCGAGACGCGCTGGTTCTCCTTCTTCGCGGCGTCCAGCACGGCCTGCGCGGCCTTGGTGGCGGCGGCGACGGTCAGGTGGGTGGACTGCTGGAGATTCCGGTCGGCGGCGTCGGCCTTCACCGCGGCGGCGGGCGCGGCGGCCGGGGCGGACGCGTTCGCGGACATCGCGCCGAAGGTGCCGGCACTCAGGGCCGCGGCGGCGACGGCACCGGTCAGGACACGGGTGCGCAGCGACATCTTCTTCATGGTGGGCTCCTCGGGGTGATTGCGGTCCGGCCTCGAACCGTTGGCTTCCTCCATCGATCCTCCGGCCGGATCCGGGTCCGGGGCGTCGGCGTACCGGATGGACCCGGCAGCCACGTCGGCCGACGGCCCGGTCGGCCGATCGGTTGATGCGGAAGGGGCCCGGAGGGGTGACCATGGGGTGTCCGCGCAGGTCAGCAGCGCGGCGTACGACGACACAGGTCAGCAGCAGCGGCGTACGGCGCCGCCAGGTCAGCAGCAGCGGCGTACGGCGCCACAGGTCAGCAGCAGCGGCGGTCACGGCCGAGGGAGCGCGGGGTACGAGGTGCGGCGGAACGGAACCGGGCCGGACACGGGACGGCCGGGGCCGGCGGACCGGCCGGGGGCCACGGGCACCCATGGACGCAGGGGCCCACACCCGGCGACGGGTCTGCCCGGGGCGGCCGACGACCCGGACGCCCGGTGGCTGGCCCTCCTCATGCACGCCGCGTTCTTCCTGCTGCTCGGCGCCTCCCTCGCGCGCTTCCTGATGCGCCACCCCGGCGAGACCCGTACCCCCTGGATCATCGCGCTGTCGGCCGTCCTCGCCCTGCTGTACCTCGTCGGCCCGGTGCTCGGATCCCGCCCGACCCCCCGCCGGCTGACCTGGCTCGGCATCCTCGTCGTCGTGTGGATGGTCCTGGTCGTCCTCGCGCCGAGCTTCGCGTGGTGCGCCGTCCCGCTCTTCTACACCGGCCTGCGGATCCTGCCCCCGCGCGCGGCCCTCGCACTCGTCGCCCTGCTCACCGTGTTCGTCGTCGCCGCGCAGCTCCGGCTCGCCACGGGCTTCGACCCGAACCTCGTCCTGGCCCCGCCCGCCGTCGCCGCCGTCGCCACCGCGGTGTTCGTGCACATGCAGCGCCAGGCCGTACGCCAACGGGACCTGGCCGCGCGTCAGCGCGAGCTGATCGACGACCTGCTGCGCACCCGCCGGGAGCTGGCCGCCACGGAGCGCCGGGAAGGCACCCTGGCCGAACGCCAGCGGCTCTCCATGGAGATCCACGACACCCTCGCCCAGGGCCTCTCCAGCCAGCAGATGCTGCTCCAGGCGGCCGAACGCTCCTGGGACACCGACCCGGCCACCGCCCGCCGCCATGTCCTGACCGCCACCGGCATCGCCGAGCGGAACCTGGCCGAGGCACGCCGCTTTGTGCATGACCTCGCCCCGGCCGACCTGGCGGAGGGCGGGGGGCTGGAGGCAGCGCTGCACGCCCTGGCCGCCCGGGAGACCGCCCAGGCGGGCGGCGGCCTCACCGTCCGCTGCCATGTGGAGGGCGTCCCGGCCGCTCCCCTCCCCGACCGGGTCCAGTCGGCGCTGCTGCGGATCGCGCAGGGTGCCCTCGCCAACGTCACCGAGCACGCGGAGGCGACCGTCGCCGCGCTCACGCTCACCCACCTCGACGACCGGGTCGTCCTCGACATCGCCGACGACGGAAGGGGCTTCGGCCCCGCCCGGCCCCGCCCGGCCGAGGGCGTACGCGGCCACGGGCTGCCGGCGATGCGGGCCCGGGTCCATCAGCTCGGCGGCACCCTGACCGTCGAATCGGCACCGGGCGAAGGCACGGTCCTGTCCGCCGCCGTCCCCCTGCCCCACCCAGCCGCCCCGCCCACACCGCCCGGACCGCACACACCGTCCGCCCCACACACGCCGTCGGCCCCGTCCACCCCCCACACACCGTCCGCCCCGTCCACCCCACACACACCGTCCGCCCCGTCCACACCGTCCGCCCCGTCCACACCGTCCGCCCCGCCCGCCCCGGAGGAACGCGCATGACCCCGCCCGTACGGATCCTGCTCTGCGACGACCACGCCGTCGTACGCGCCGGGCTGCTCGCCCTCCTCGGTGGTGAGCCCGACATCGAGGTCGTGGGCGAAGCCGGCAGCGGCGAGGAGGCCGTGGCCCTCGCCACCCGGCTCGGCCCCGACGTCGTCCTGATGGACCTGCAGCTGGGCCCCGGGATCGACGGCGTCGAAGCCACCCGCCGTATCGCCGCCACAGGGACCGCCAACGTGCTGGTCCTCACCACGTACGACACCGACGCCGACATCACCCGCGCGATCGAGGCCGGGGCGACGGGCTACCTGCTGAAGGCCGAACGGCCGGAGGAGCTCTTCGCCGCGATCCGCGCCGCCGCGCAGGGCCGCACCACGCTCTCCCCGCCGGTCGCCAGCCGTGTCATGGCCCGGATGCGCAGCCCCCGGCCCACCCTGACCGACCGCGAACTCGACATCCTGGGCCAGTTGTCGCAGGGACTCGGCAACCGTGACATCGCGCGCGCCCTCTTCATCAGCGAGGCGACCGTCAAGACCCACCTGGGCCGGATCTACGAGAAGCTCGGCGTGGACACCCGGGCGGGAGCGGTCGCCGTCGCCAACGAACAGCGGCTGCTGCCCTGACCCGCGAGCCCCGCCCTCCCCGGCCCTCAGCGCCGCACGGCGCGGGGCGCTCGCCGGGCATGACACCATCGAACCGTGCTCGACATCGGCTACTCCCTCTCCCGGCGCTTCCCGGACCCCCCGCAGACCGACTACCGCCGCGCGGACGTCCACGCCCTGCGGCACGACCTGTTCTCCGGGGACGTCTACCTGGCCGACACCAAGGCCGACCGCGAGGTGTCCACAGCCTGGGGATGGGTCCCCGTGCTCGACTTCGCCTGGGCCCTCTGCGACATCGTGGAGCAGATCGACCGCGACCCGCGGGGGAACCGCTCGCACCGCCAGCAGTTCGCCGAGCTCGACTTCACCGAATCGTCCGACCGCATGCTCTTCGAGCGCCGCTTCGGCTGGGTGGACGTCGAGGCCGACTGGATGCCCGGCGACGAGCCCCCGCTCACCTTCAGCCACTCCCTGCTGCGCCGCGAGGCCCGCGATTTCCTGCACGACCTGATCGCAGACCTGGCCGACATGCACGAGGGCCTCGCCGACAACCCGGTCATCTGGGACCTCCAGGCCCGCTTCCCCCGTCTCTGACGGCGCCGGAACCCTCGTCTACGCCTCCACCCGCACCCCGATCTGCGCCGCGAAGGCCGGAGCCAGCTCCATCAGCTGGGACGGGCTGATCACCGCCCCCGCCAGGCGCTCCACCCCTCGCGCGATGCCGAGCTCTGCCACCGTCCGCAGATCGACGGACTCCATCCGCACCGAACTGAAGTCGGCCCGCTTCAGCACACAGTCCCGGAACTCCACCCGGACCAGCTGCGCCTCCCCGAAGTCCGGCTCCGAGAGCACACAGCCCTCGAACACGACGTCCTTCAGCCTGGCCCTGCGGAGATTCAGGTAATCGATCTTCCCGCCCCGCACGAGGACCCGCTCCAGCACCGCACCGTGCAGCTGCACCCCGCCCAGCCTCGCGTCCACGACCTCCACGTCCCGCAACGACGCCCCCGCGAGATCGGTGCCCACACCGCGCACACCCGTCAGCACCGAGTCGATGAATCTGGCCCGCACCAGCTCCGTGCGGTCCAGCGCGCACCCGCGCAGCTCGCAGTCCATGAAGCGCGCGCCGGGACCCGAGGCGTCGGCGAGGTCCGTCCCCCCGAAGAGCACCCCGTCGTAGTCCCCGTCCGGCTCCAGCCCCTCGCCGTCGTACTCCACGAGCGGCGGAAGCCGGACCTCAGGCCGCCGCGCCGGGGCCACCCCGTCCTTCGCGCCCGCGCTCCTGCCGCTCCTGTTGCCTGTACGTGCCATGCCCCCCATCGTGACGCACACCACTGACATCGCCCCGGCCCGATGTCACAGAACCAGCGGGCCGAACGTCCTCCGTGCAGAAGCACCCACCCGCGAGGAGACCCAGCCATGCAGCGCATCCACGTCGTCGGCGGCGGCCTCGCCGGGCTGACCGCCGCCATCACCGCCGCCGAGTCCCGGGCCCAGGTCACCCTTCACGAGGCCCACCACACCCTCGGCGGGCGGGCCAGGACCGCGGAAGGCCGCTACCTCACCAACGAGGGGCCGCACGCCCTGTACCGCCGCGGCCCGCACTGGGCCTGGCTCGAACGGCGGGGACTCCTCGGCCCGTTCGCCTCCGTGCCGCCCCTCGAAGGCACCCGCTTCCTCTTCCACCGCGACGGGGCCCTGCGCAGGACCCCGCCCCTCGCCCTGCTGCGTCTCGCCCTGCGAAGCCCCCGCCGCGCCCCCGTCGACAGCGATTTCCGCACCTGGGCCACCGGCCAGGTGGGCGAGCAGGGCGCCCGCGCCGCGGCGCACCACATGGGTGTGGCCCTCTTCCACCACGACCCCGGATCGCTCTCGGCCGCCTTCGTCCAGGAACGGCTGCGACGCGCCACCGCGCTGCCGCCCGAGGCCCGCTACCCCGTCGGCGGCTGGGCGCGCCTCGTCGGCCGGATGGCCTCCCGGGCCTGGGACCTCGGCGTCCGCATCGAGACCGGCGCACGCATCGGCCCCCGCGACCTGGCCGGCCTCCGGCGCGGCGGACCGGTGATCGTGGCCACCCATCTGGACTCCGCCCGCGCCCTCCTGGAGGACCCCGCCCTGACCTGGGACAGCGGCCGGACCGCCCTGCTCGACCTCGCGCTGCGGACGCGGCGCGGCGATCCGTTCATCGTCTCCGACCTCGACGCCCCCGGCTGGGTCGAACGGTTCACCGCCCAGGACCCGACCCTCGCCCCGCGTGGCCAGCAGCTCGTCCAGGCCCAGATCCCCCTCGCCCCCGGCGCCCCCCGCGCCGACGCCGTCCGTCGCGCCGAGCACCTGCTCGACCTGGGCTTCCCCGGCTGGCGCGACCGCACCACCTGGCGCCGCGAAGCCCTCGCCTCCGGCCGCACCGGCGCCGTCGACCGCCCCGGCACGACCTGGCGCGACCGGCCCGCCGTGGACCGCGGCGACGGGATCCTGCTCGCGGGCGACCAGGTCGCCGCACCCGGGCTCCTCAGCGAGGTCGCGTTCAACAGCGGGATCCGAGCCGCGGTCCTGGCGGTGGGGCTCCTCGGCCACGCTCCGCGGGAAGGGCTCGACCTCGAGCACACCTGAGGGCACTCAGGTCACCGGCCGGCGCACCGCACCACCTGGGGCGCGGGCCGGCGACCGGCCGGCACCTCACCGCCACCGCCCCCGGGGAGCCCCGCCATGCGGCCCGGGCCCGCACGGGTCGTCCTCGTACCGTGACGCCGCCCCCGGACCGCGCGTGACCGCGCCGGCTCAGGCCGCCCCGAGCTCCGCCAGGGCCCCGTCCGTCAGCCGGTACACGGTCCACTCGTCCTGGGGGCGTGCGCCCAGCGACTCGTAGAACGCGATGGACGGGGCGTTCCAGTTCAGCACCGACCACTCCAGGCGCCCGTACCCGCGCTCCACACAGATCCGCGCCAGCTCCGCCAGCAGCGCCTTCCCGTAGCCGCCGCCGCGTCGCTCCGGGCGCACGTAGAGGTCCTCCAGATACACGCCGTGCACCCCGCGCCACGTCGAGAAGTTGAGGAACCACAGGGCGAACCCGACCACTTCACCGTCGTCGTCCGACACCGCGATGTGCGCGTAGGCGGCCGGCCGCTCGCCGAACAGGGCCTCGTGCAGCTGCTCCTCGGTGGCGTTCGCCTCGTCGAGCGCCTTCTCGTACTCGGCGAGCTCTCGGACCATGGCGCGGATGGCGGGGACGTCTTCGGGGGTGGCTACGCGAATCATGGGGGCAGCCTAGACAGGCGCCCCGGCCCCGCGCTCCTCAATTGCGCCCCAGCAGCCGCCGGGCGATCTCCGCGTGGTGCGGCGCCAGCCGCCACCCGCCCCTGGCCCCCCACAGCCCGTTCTGCAGCACCCGGCCCAGCGTCCAGGCCCGCGCCCGCTCCCGGTCCAGCCCCAGCACCCCGGACAGCAGGTCGAACCTCCACAGCACCTCGGACGCGTCGAACCTGTTGTCCAGGGCGGGGAACAGCTCGAACCCCGGGTCACCGCTCAGCGGCTTCGGGTCCAGCACCACCCACTCCCCCGCCCGCCCCTCCTCAGCCCGGCCCGCCAGGAGGTTGCCGTAGTGCAGGTCCCAGTGCAGCAGCCGGTCCCCCGGCTCCCCCGCCACCTCCCGCACCGCCGCCGCGCAGTCCAGAAGCAACCGCCGTTCGCCCTCGTCCGCCAGCTCCGCCGCCACCCCGGGCGCCGCCTCCAGCATCCGCGCGGCCACGTCCTCCAGGCTCCGCATCCCCGCCGGAGCGGACACCCCTGCCAGCCGGGCCAGCGATTCCGCGAGCACCCGCACCGCCGCCCGGGCATCCGCGACACCGCTCAGCGGACGCCGCTCGTCGAGCCGTTCCAGCAGCATCGCCCCGGTCGTCGCGTCATGCTCCAGCAGCGCCACCGTCCCGGCGCCGGCCGCTCCCCAGATCCTCAGCGCGACGGGCTCCCCCGCCGTCTCCTCGTCCACCATCTGGAGCTTCAGCGCGGCCCGCCGGCCGTCCGCCTCCCGCGCCACCGGCAGCACCAGCGCACACATCCCGGACATCGAGGCCCCGTCGGGCCGCAGCCCCCACTCCTCCAGGAACCTCCCGGCGAGCCCCGGCAACGCGGCGGCGAACGCCTCTCCCGCCGCACCACTGTGTGTCCTCAGATTCACCGTCAGGTCATCCGGTACGTCGATCACACCGCGAGCCTAGAGGTACCGTCCCTCCAGCGACTGGGCTGCACACGGACAAGCAGGGGACACATGAACACCGTCAACGGCGGCATCTCGTTCTGGTACGCGCACGAGGGCACCCCCTCCCCACGCGAACCCCTGCCCGGCGACAGCTCGGCCGACGTCTGCATCGTCGGCGGCGGCTACACCGGTCTCTGGACGGCGTACTACCTCAAGAAGGCCGTGCCCTTCCTCAACATCACCGTGCTGGAAGCCAAGTTCTGCGGCTACGGCGCCTCCGGCCGCAACGGCGGCTGGCTGTACAACGGCATCGCGGGCCGCGCCCGCTACGCCCAGCTGCACGGCCACGAAGCCGCCGTCCGCCTCCAGCAGGCCATGAACGACACCGTCGGCGAAGTCATCCGCGTCACCGGTGAGGAGGGCATCGACGCCGACATCCACCACGGCGGCGTCCTCGAGGTCGCCCACACGCCCTCCCAACTCGCCCGCCTCAAGGACTTCCACTCCGTCGAGATCGCCTTCGGCGAGACCGACCGCGTCCTGCGCGGCGCCCGCGAGACGGCCGAACGCGTCCGGGTCAGCGGAGCCGTCGGCTCCAGCTGGACCCCGCACGGCGCGCGCCTGCACCCGGCCAAGCTGGTCAAGGGCCTCGCCGACGCCGTCGAGGCCCTCGGCGTCACGATCCACGAGTCGACCCCCGTCACCGAGATCAAGCCCAAGCACGCCGTCACCCCCTACGGCACGGTCCGCGCCCCGTACGTGCTGCGGTGCACCGAGGGCTTCACCGCGGGCCTCAAGGGCCACCGCCGGACCTGGCTCCCGATGAACTCCTCCATGATCGTCACCGAACCGCTGCCCAAGGCCCTCTGGGACACCATCGGCTGGGACGGCCGCGAGACGCTCGGCGACATGGCCCACGCCTACATGTACGCGCAGCGCACCGCCGACGACCGCATCGCCCTCGGCGGCCGCGGCGTCCCCTACCGCTACGGCTCGGCAACCGACAACGACGGCCGCACCCGGCCCGAGACCGTCGAGGCCCTGCGCGACCTGCTCGTCCGCTTCTTCCCCACCACCGCGGGCACCCGCATCGACCACGCCTGGTCCGGAGTGCTCGGCGTCCCCCGCGACTGGTGCGCCACCGTCACCCTGGACCGCTCCACCGGCCTCGGCTGGGCCGGCGGCTACGTCGGCTCGGGCGTCGCCACCGCCAACCTCGCGGCCCGCACCCTGCGCGACCTGATCCAGCAGGACTCCGGCCAGGGCGGCCCCACGGACCTGACCGCGCTCCCGTGGGTCAACCACCGGGTCCGCCGCTGGGAGCCCGAGCCCTTCCGCTGGCTCGGCGTCCACACCCTCTACGCCGCCTACCGCGCCGCCGACCGCCGCGAGGCCGCCTCACCGCGGCTCGGGACGGACCGGATCGCGAAGGCCGCGGACCGCATCGCGGGACGCCACTGACCCGGCCGTGAGCCTGCCCCAGGGTCCGTCCTAGGCCAATCAGGAGAAACCGCGACTCCGTGCGGGTGACGTCGCGCATCCCTCCCTTCGCGCACACCCCCGCACCCCATTGACTGAGGGTCACCACACCATGGCGCCCCTACCGACGGGGCGCCTTCGCGCGACCTCTACGCCCCGTCACCTCATGGCCGGCGCGGGCAAAGAGAAGGGACCGACTTCTATGCGGGTGCTGCGGAACATCGCCTTCAGTGCGATCGCCTCGTTCCTCCTCCTCGTCGGCACGGCGCCGACGGCCGTCCACGCCGACACGACCGACACCGTCGGCGCGGCCCGCCCCAAGGCGGCCGGCTGCCCGACCGAGGGCCGGACACGCGGTACGGCCGGAGCACCCAACCCGGCGCTGGAGCAGTACTACCTCGACGACTGGCGGCTCGGCCCGCGCGTCCTGCCGAGGACCGGCGCCATCGGGGCGATGCTTCGGGACTACGACCGCACGGGCCCGTACTCGGCCTACTGGTTCCTCGG
The DNA here is from genome assembly GCF_044765765.1 of Streptomyces sp. NPDC102402. Classification (NCBI taxonomy): domain Bacteria; kingdom Bacillati; phylum Actinomycetota; class Actinomycetes; order Kitasatosporales; family Streptomycetaceae; genus Streptomyces; species Streptomyces sp. NPDC102402. The sequence continues at coordinate 4,125 of NZ_JBIWKR010000002.1, read as the reverse complement.
TTGCTACTGGCAGACCAACCCGCAGACCGGCGAGTCCGGTTGGTGGTACCCGGACAACGACGGCTTCGTCCTCGACCGCGCGGGCGAACCCGTGAAGAAGACCCTGACGCTCCGCGTGGGCCAGCTGGTCGACCTCTTCGGCAGCGGCCGCGGCAACTTCCTCGCCCCCGCCGGGACGCCGTACGCCAAGCGCGCCATCCCGCCGAGCAACCTCGTCAGGTACACCGACGCCTACCCGTACAGCTACCACCTGTACCGGGTCGAGGAAGCCTTCACCGTGGAGGCCGGCCGCATCCGGCCGTGGTTCGGGCAGCCCGGCCTGGGGATCCAGTACAAGACGGCCCAGCGGGTCTCGGACCTGGTGACCGCGGAGAAGCTCGAAGCCCTGAACTGATCGCGACCGCACTCCCTGGGCGGGCCCCGGCACAGCCGGGGCCCGCCCAGGCGCGTAGGAGGGGAACCCAGGCGATGAACAGGACCGAACTCACCGAACGCCTCCACCGCGAGGGGGTCCCGGACGCCCTGTACGAGATCCCGGGCGTCCACCCCGTGTCCCTCCAGCTGGACGCCTACTACGTACTGCGCCCGGAGGGGGACGCCTGGCCGGTCCTGCTGCGCCAGCGGGGCACGGACGAGGTGATCGCGCGCTTCGGCACCGAGGCGGAGGCATGCGACTACCTGTACGACACCCTCACCGACGTCCCGCCGCCCGTCCCCGGCGGCCCCGAGCGGGTCGACCGCCTCCTGGCCGACGCCGACGAGATCCAGCGCCGGGCCGAGGAGGACTTCGAGCAGGCCCCCGGCACGGGCACCGACGAACCACCCGGCGCATGAACTGAAGCAGATGCCCTGGAGGTCGGCTGGTGGTGGGGCATGCGGTGCACTCCTCGCGGACCGCCTGGCGGATCGTCCGGGACAACGGCTTGGCGCGCGTTCGACACACGCAGAGGCCGAGGCATGTACGCCGGGTCCGGCCCTCCGCTCCACGACGGCCGGGTAAGGCGCGACTTCATCGCCGACGGACCGAACCGGCTGTGGCTGACGGACGTCATCGAACGCGCCACCGGCGGCAAGCTGCACCTGTCGGCGGTAAAGGACGTAAACTCCTCTCTCACCGCGCCTACTTCATCGAAGGCCGGACGAAGTCCATCATCGTGTTGAGAGCCCTCAGCTCGGCGGCCGCCCGTCGCGCACAGGTCGCCGGACGGACGGTTCTTCCGACTGCGGGGCACAATTCCGCTCACAGGGGTTCGTCGCGCTACTCGAACGTCACATCATGACCGGCTCGATGGGCGGATCCGGTGCCGCAGGCGACAACCCAGCCATGGAGAGCTTCCTCTCGCTTCTGCGGCCTGCCCGTCGCTTGAGACAGGCGAAGGCCGAAAACGGCGCCACGGCCATGCCTACCGTGATGCCATGCCCCCATGACACCTGACGGTATGAAGCGGATGCCCCTGACGAGGGGCTCGGACCGGTACAACGAGGCGCGCGACGCCATGATGGAGATCATCATGCGGTGGGCCGCTGCGCGTAGAACGGACAACTACAAGACCCTCAGTGCGGAACTCGCCGCCGAGGGCTTCGCCGTTCCCTACTTCTCGAAGCTCATGAGCGAACTCCTGGAGTCGGCCTGCCGGGAGGCAGACCGTGCGGGTGCCCCGGGCATGTTGACCGCCATCGTCGTGAACAACGCGACGAGCAGGCCGTCCCAGCAGTTCTTCACCCTGGCGGAGCAGTCACCGTTCCGGCGGCAGGACCGGCCGGGTTGGGAGTGGGAGGCGGAGCGCGACATCGTGTTCGAGCACGCGCAGACTGAGGCGGCCGACTAGCTTTCCTGTGTGCCAGCAGGATTCCGGCCATGGCCGGCCCGGCACTGGTGCTGAGACGAGCGCCGTCCCGCACTCTCCTACGATCAGATGACGCCCGCGCTCGACCGTTGAAGGACCTTCAAGCGGGAATGCCACCGCCGAACCCGAGGCTCTTGCACAGCCTCTCACCGGCTCCCGCGCTGATCAGGCGATCACCACCCGCACCGGCCCCTCCAGCGCAAGGCCGCAGCCGAGAAGGCTGACAGGGCCAACGACGGCAAGGCGAAGGGCGGGGCCGAGGAGCCCGCGAAGGCCAAGCGCCAGAAGCCCAAGAAGTAGGGGCCCCCGAGCGGCACCGCTCACGCAGGCCCTCCCGCCGCGCCCCGGCCATCCGGCACACCACCCCCGGAACAGCAGAAACCCCAGGTCAGACACTGCCTGACCTGGGGTTTCATGGAGCCCCCTGTCGGATTCGAACCGACGACCTACGCATTACAAGGGCCTGTAAGATCATCCCGGGTCATGCTGGGCGGTGTCTGCGAATCCCGTTTCCCCAGGTAGGAAACCTGGACCGCTCGCAACACGTACCGCCCGATCCATCCGGTGCCGCCCCGTCCGCTCACGCAGCGCTCACGCATGTAGTCCCGGCCAATGCCCGCCCGGCTCGCAAGCCAGAGCATCAGTGCTGCCACTCTGCTTCTCACCCAGACGACGAAGGCCGTTGAAGGACAGCACGTTATGCAGTCCGCCCGGGATCCCCGTCTCCTGGGTCAAGCCCCTAGTAGGGCTTGGTCATGTTGGTGCGGGGTCTGGCATGTCGCGGTGACAGGTGGGGCAGGCGCCGGTCCAGGTCGCGAGGAGTATCTACAGCTTGCGAACGACTCGGTAGAGGCTCAGGCCGGCGCCGTCTCTTTTGGGGATCGGGTCAGGCGCTGCAGGGTGCAGAAGGCGTGGGCGACCGAGACGAGGGTGACGTGGTGGTGCCAGCCTGGCCAGGTTCAGCCCTCGAAGTGGGCCAGGCCGAGCGCTTGTTTCATCTCGCGGTAGTCGTTCTCGATGCGCCAGCGGAGCTTCGCGATGCGCACGAGGACGGGCAGCGGCGTGGTCTCGGGCAGGTTGGAGAGCCAGAACTGCACGAGCTCGTCCTGGTCGGCGGGCCATTCGGCCAGCAGCCAGCGGACCGGCAGCTCGGTGGCGGCCGTGGCTTTGCGGACCTCACGTCCGGCGGGCCGGATCCGCAGGGCCACGAACCGCGAATACATGCGCTTGAATCCGCTGCGGCCGCTGCCCGGCCGTGATCCCTCCGTCCACCGCACCGGCCGCGCGGAGGATTTTCCGGCCGCGATGACCAGGCTCTTCACCCTCTGCGCGGGCTCGGAGTAGGCAGGAACCGGATGTGGGCCGCGGCCGGAGTAGGCAGGGAGGCATGTCTGTGCGTTTTCAGGTTGCGCGGTGGTCGTGGTCGAGATGCCCACCACGTAGTCGAGACCGCGTTCCTCCAGGCCGAGCCGGAAGGCGGCGGTGTCCCCGTAGCCGCCGTCGGCGACGACCTGGGGCACCTCGATGCCCCAGAACCGCGTCTCGTCGATCATGTCGAGGGCCAGCTGCCACTTCTCGACATGGCCCGCCTCGGCAGGGATAGCGCACTTGTCACGGCGGGCGACCTTGGCCGGATTGGCTTTCGGCGAGGCGGAGTCCCAGCTCCCGGGCATGAACAGAAGCCAGTTGACCGCCGCTGAGGCGCCGTTGGAAGCCAGGTGCAGCGAGAGGCCGGCCTGGCAGTTGGTGACCTTGCCCGCAGTGCCGGTGTACTGCCGGGTCACGCACGCCGACGAGTCCCCGTCCTTGAGGAACCCGGTGTCATCGATGGCCAGCGCGCTGGGTCTGATGACCGGCTGTATGCGCCAGGCCAACCGAGCGCGCACATGCGCCGCGTCCCACGGGCTGGAGGTGACGAAGTGGGCCAGGGCCTGCCGGTTCCCGTCCTCGCCCAGGCGGGCGGCCATCGGCTCCACCGACTTGCGCCCACCGCCCAGCAGCAGACCCCGCAGATAGATCCCACCCCATCGACGCTGATCCGCCCGCGAGAACGGCTCGAACATCTCCGCGAAGTCCTCAAGATCACACCGGACCGCAGCCAACTCCTCACCCAGTACACCCGGTCAACGACACGACCGTTCAAGAAGACACGCCATCACGGACCGCATATGACCAAGCCCTACTAGCCTCGGGCTTTCACGGGCGGGCCGGCGCGGACCTTGATCAGATAGGCGGAGAGTACCGCTGAGCTGCGGCGATGGGACTTGCCAGGAGGGCT